>OZ220742.1:0-745000 GCA_965116955.1 Thermoanaerobaculia bacterium
CGTGGAACTGCTGCCCGTGAACGGCCAGTGGATGAACGAACTGGAGTTCAGGATCCGCCTGATGAACAAGTGGGGCGACCAGGCGACGCCGCCCGCGGTGAAGGTCCCGGTGGTCATCCCGAAGGAACCCACGCGCGGCGACTTCTTCATCTTCGAGATGGACCTCAAGATCCGTACGCGCGAGCACCGTTTCGTCGCGGCGGTCTACGACCCGCTCACCGGCGACCTGCTGTCGACGAGAGGCACCGTCGGGCCGAGGTAGCGCCGGCCATCACGAAGGAGAAGCCCGCCTGAGACTTCCTGCCGTCTCCCTGCTCGCACTGGCCGTGGTCGCGTTCCCTGCCACGGCGCAGGAAGAACCCGTGCCCGACCTGTTCTCGGACGTGATCGACGTCCGCGTCGTCAACGTCGAAGTGGTCGTCACAAACAGGAAGGGAGAACGAGTTCGCGGGCTTCAGGCGTCCGACTTCGAGCTCCGCGTCGACGACGAGCACGCATCGATCGCCTACTTTGCCGAGATCGACGACGGGATCGCCCGTTCGAGCGAAGCGGCGAGCGCGAGGAAAGCCCGCGTCCGGGCCGTCCCTTCGCTGCTCCAGCCTGACAAACCGGTCGGCACGAACTACCTCGTCTTCATCGACGAGTACTTCGCGATCAGGCGGGACCGCGACCGGGTGCTCAAACGGCTCGAAAGGGACCTGGCCCGGCTCAGTCCGCACGACCGCGTCGCCGTCGTCGCGTTCGATGGTCAGAACGTCTCCCAACTGACCGACTGGACGAGCTCCGAGGACCGGATGCGCGACGCCCTGACCGCGGCCCGGAAACGCAGGGCCCTCGGCCTGATGAGGAGAGCCGACCAGGATCCGCTCGAGGGCGCCGTCAACGCGGCCTCGACCTGGCCCCTGAGCCGACGGGAGCAACGAATTCAACGATCCGTACTGGCGGCCGTCGCCACGATACGCAGTTTTACCGACGCACCGGGCCGAAAGGTCATGCTCGTTCTCGTTGACGGCTGGAGCACACCGTCCTGGAACACCGGCCAGTTCGAACTCCTTCGCTCGCCCCCAAGCGTGGAGGATCTCTACGGACCTCTCGTACACGCCGCGAACCTGGTGGGCTACACGTTGTATCCCGTCGACCTTGCCGGCTTTCGCCCGGTCTTCGAGGCCGGCGCGACACGAGTAGGCGACGCGTCCGTCGGTCACTACGACCCCGGCAGGGGTTCCAGCGGTGCAACTGAACCGCCCCCATTCAGCCGTTCCGCGGGCTTCAACCTCGAGTGGTACCAGGAGGCCGCTCTCTGTTACCTCGCGCACGAGACCGGCGGGCTGCCGATGATCAACGCACTTCGGGACAGCGCACTCGCCGAGACCGCGACCGACACCCGCTCGTACTACTGGCTTGGCTTCTCGCCGCCCCGAAACCAGGACGACGCGCTACACGCCATCGAGGTGCGGCTGGCCGGGCGCCCGGACCTCCGGGTCAGGGCGCGGCGGAGTTACTTCGACCTGTCGAAGAGCACCGAAGTGACGATGATGGTGGAGGGCTCCGTGCTGTTCGGCGGCGCACCGGGGAAGGAAGCGCTGGGGGTGCGATTCGGCGCTCCGCGGCCCGCCAGAGGCCGGAAGATCCTGGTGCCGATGGAAATCGCGATACCGCTCGACGACGTGGAGATGCTCCCCGTGGGCGGCCAGTGGGTGAACGAACTGGAGTTCCGGGTCGCCCTGATCAACACGGGCGGCGAACGGTCCGAGACCCCGATCGAGAGGATCCGGATTGCCGGCCCGAACGAGCCACCGCCGGAGGCCATCTTCGTCTACGAGACGACGCTGCTGCTCCGCTCCCACGAGCATCGCTACGTCGCCTCCGTCTACGACCCGCTGACCGGCGCCATCGTGTCAGCCCAGGGAACGGTCGGTCCGAAGTAGAGTCAACAGGGTCTGGAAGGAGACGCCGTTGAGACTCGCTCGTACTCCACTAGCCGCGCTGCTCCTCGCCGCGTAGGAAAGCCCGCTGCCGGGCCTCTTCTCCGAGGTGTGAGCCGGGATCAAAACCCCTGCCGGGCAAAGACCGCGATCGCCGCGAACAAGATCGGCGGCACTACCGCAGAGAGAACCACGAAACGCCTATCTTGTCTCTTCCTTTCTGTGACAGTCTCTAATCGGCGACTTCTCTCTAGAAGCTAAACGTCGCAGACAACGAGAACCGTCGTGGACGCTGCCAGTCGATGTAACGCGACGAACCGAACTCACCTTGAGCGTTCACTCGCTGGCCGTCCTGGTTGTTGGTCACGTTCGTAGCATCGAGACGGAGGTTTCCGATGAAGTCGCCTCGAATGCGGAAGCTCCAGATTCCGGTGAGGTTGAGATTCCATATCGGGTTGAACGGGTCTCGGGTGCCACGCGGCTCCAGAAAGAGTGCTGTGCCTCGCCCCACGATCGCCTGCTCCGGGTCGCAGCCTTCAAACGTGCTGTTGCACCCTCCCAGGAACGCACCGCTCTGCCGTTGCCAGGGTTTGCCGGAGCGCCAGGAGAAGGAACCGCCCAAGGTGAACGAGTGCCCCGTGTTGCCAACGTTCCAAGTCTTCCAGCCGAAGCTGTTCCACACGTACTCGTTGTTCTCGCGTGCCGTGCCGTACCGGTAGATCGTAGATACCGGCTGGCCTAGGAACGGCTGCAGAATGGCTTGACAATCCACAGGATACGGCTTGACGATCCGGTTGCCGTTCGCGTCGATGACGGGCTGGCCACCCTCCAGCACGAGCTGGTCCGCCGCGCAACCATCGATATGTCCTTGGGTCAGAACCACGTCCAGGTTCCGCCCGTAGTCCGAGTTCGTGTTGTTGAACAGCCCGCCCCAGAAGTGGCCCCTGGCGTCGGCGTACGTCAGGTTGTTGAAGAGTGCCCAGTTGTTCCTGAAGTTCCGGTTCAACTGAAGCTGCAGCGACCGGTAGGTGCGCCTTCCTTCATCGAAGTTCGCCAAGACCTCCGGGTCGACAACGCCCAGTGGGCCGAGAACCTTCTCGTAGTCCTTGTAGTTCTCCGTGAACCGGAAGTAGTTTCCGTCGGGCAGCCTCTGCTCGGTGGTGCCGATGGAGTTCTCGAAGGTCCAGTAGATTGCGCTGGCCTGGAAGTACCATCTGGGGTTCAAGGCCCACCGGAGACTCAGGTCGATCTCATCCTTGAAGTAGGGGTCAATGTCCACTTGGGGAATGACGCCCGCGTCAATCTGACGCCACATCGTACCGGGACGCAGCTTGCCGATCAGCCCGGTGTAGCCGACTCCTCTGCACACATGCCTGAGGAAGAACGCCGCGAGATCGTCGCAATAGATGAACCGGTCAAATGCATTCGTACCGTTCCAACCCTCCAGCAAGTGGTTGTTGGAGAGATCCTGTGGCAGGTGCTGGTATGCCCGGCCAAGACTCAGGCTTAGCAGAGTCCGGCCGTCGGCCCGGAAGTCGTAGGCAGCGAAGATCCTCGGCGAGACATCCTGGGAATCGATGACGGTGCGCCTGACATCGTTCAAGTGAACCTGGTCTTCGTACCGGAGCCCAAGGTTGAAGGTCCAATGATCTCCGGCGGAAAAGCGGTCCTGAGCGAAGAACGCTGTGTTCGACGACTTCGTGCCGTGGAGTATCGGCTCCCCTTCGAGGTCGGCCGGCGTGTAGTCCTCCAGGTAGCAGAGCCGGTAGCCGATTCGGATGATGCTGCAACTGTCGAAACCGGACGGGCTCGAGGCGTCGAACACGTTCCCCACGTAGAGGTTGTTTCGCTGCAGGTTCTGTTCCCACGCGACATCCTGCCAGTCGAAGCCGAAGAGAGCCTCGTGCGCATCGCTGGCGAACCAGGTCACACGCGTGTTCGCCTGATCGCGAGGATAGTCGTTGCGCCCGAAACCGTTGTCCAGGATCCATCCGTTCCACCAGTGGCTCTCACCGCCCCGAAATCCGACGTATCCGTGGAAGTTGTTGCCGGGGCTGTGGGGCCCCTGGTCGTTGGCCGGGTAGCGCGGATCCTGCTGTTTCTCCGCGAGCGCGGATTCCAGATCGTAGCCCTCACCCGCGTTGAGAGCCTTGTGCTCGCTGGAGTCGTGTAAGGCAAGCTTGAACTCGAGGAAGAGGTCCGAGCGGGCGCTCCAGTTCCAGCTTCCCGTCACCAGTTCCCCACCGAACTCGTGCGGCGTCGCCGTGTAACGGTCGGACGGGACGTCGCCCAGCACGAACGTGACATCGAGCGGCGACGTCGTGTAGTAGGCAGCCAGTGCGTGAGACGGACTGGGTTGGAAGTTCAGCTTCGCGATCCTGCTGCCCACGTAGGCGCTGTTGTCCACGATGTCGCCGCTGAAGGTCTCCTGGCTGCTGAACGTGTTCGTGTCGGCCGCCGCGGCGAAGAACCACGCCTTGTTGCGGGCAATTGGACCGCCGATCGAGCCCTGCAAGGTGAGGTCCGAGTAGTCTTTCTCCCGTTCGTTCCGATGGAAGAAGTCTGGCTGGCAGGACGGCCGGAGCCAGTCGTTCTGGGGCTGCACGACCGCGCGTCGCCTGCAATTCCATCGCTCGGCCAGCTCCGGGTGGGACTTGTACTCGGAGACCCAGTCGCCCTGCTGTCGATGCACGAAGTACTCACCGTGGAAACGATTCGTGCCCGACTTGGTGACGACGTTGGTGATGCCGCCGACCGCACGACCGTACTCGGCGCCGCCCGTCGTCGATTGCAGCGTGGTCGAAGAGACGGCGATGTGCGGCAGGTACATTCGAGAGCCGCCGCGACGAGTGTACGTAGTGTCCACTCCGTCCACGAAGACGGCCCCTTCCATCCAGCGCGCGCCGTTTGACCCAGGATACTCGTCGGCCAGGTCGCCGTCCGAGGTCACGCCAGGCAACAGGGCCAAGGAGCTGTAGTAGTTCGTGTTGACGGACATGACGTTTGTCGCGACGTCGGATGTCACGGTGCCCGCCGACGTCGACTCGAAGCGATTGATCACGGGGGCTTCCGCCGTAACGGTGATCTCTCCGGCTGCCTCCAGACCCATGATGAGGTTGATCTCCGAACGAGCGCCAGGCGTCACGTTGACCGCCGCCTCCGCATCGCGATAGCTGTCCAGGCTCCCCCTGACCGTGTACGACCCCGGAGTCAGTAGAGCGAACCGATAGCCGCCCTCGGCACCGGTAATCGCGACCTTCTCGCCGCGGTCACCGGCGATCGTCACCGTGACCCCTGGCATGGGGGCTCCATTCGTGTCCACCGCCCGTCCAAGGACGATCCCGGTTTCGGGACTGTCCGCGACAAGAGGCGGCGCCAGGCCGAAGAGAACGAGAGTTGCGATCAGAGCCAGGGTACGTTTCATGAGCCGATCCTCCTTTCCTTAGTGGCTGGCCAGCCACTAAGGGTGAGGGTTCATCCGACTCCCCGGGGCGGCCAGGCCGGAGGAATCGGAATGAACAAAGAGCTTCGGACGGCTCCAAGGACGACCCGAACCCCGGCTGTCCTGACCGGAGAGAGCTACCTGTCGCTGTTCTGGAAAGGGACTATAACAGCGTTGCAGATTCGGGCGCCGAGAAGCCCGGTTGCCGCCGAATCGTCCAATCGCTTGGATCCGGTCTACGCGCCGGGGGAACCGACGGGCACCTTCCGCCTCGGCGCGAGCGCGCCCGCCAGAGTCCGGCCCACCCAGGCCCGGCCGTCCTCGATCAGCGTGTAGAACACGGGCACCGCGAGCAGGGTCAGCAATGTCGCTGCGGCCATGCCGCCGATCAGGGTCAAGGCGAAGCTCTTGTAGCTCAGGCCCATCTGCGTCGGCTGACCGAAGAGCAGCGGCACCATGCCGCCGATCGTGGTCAGCGCGGTCATCATGATCGGCCGGAAGCGCCGGTTGGCTGCCTCGAGCAGCGCCTCGGCCCGCTCCATGCCTTCCGCGCGGAGGCGGTTCACCGCGTCCAGGAGCACGATGCCGTTGTTCACGACCACTCCGATCAGGATGATCAGGCCCACCAGGCCCAGGAAGTCCAGGTCGCGGCCGGCGAGGATGTGGATCCAGGTCACCCCCATGCTCGCCAGCGGAATCGTGACCAGGATGGCCAGCGGCCGGAGGAAGCTCTCGAACAGGAAGCCCATCAGCAGGTAGACGAAGGCGATCGACATGAGCGCGGCGAGCATCATGTTCCGGATTTCCTCCGCGGCGACGTTGCGCACCAGCCGCGCCCAGGCGACGCCCTCCGGCAGTTCCGTCTGCGCCGCCACCGCGCGCACGGCCCGGCGCGCCTCGCTCTCCCGGCCCTCTTCGAGCTCCACCGTGATCCGGCGCGCGGTCTGCTTGTCGCGGCGGGAGATCCGGGTCGGCGCCGGCTGTTGACGGACGTCGACCAGGCTGCCGATGGCCAGCGTCTCGCCGGTCCCGGCCGGCACCGAGAAATCGCGCAACTCGGCCAGGCTCTGCCGGTCCTGCTCCTCGAAGCGGATGCGGACCGGAATGTCCCGGCCGCCGAAGTAGATCCGCGGCAACGCCTGGCCGCGCAGGGCGTAGCCGACCATCACCGCCAGCGTCCGCGGGTTCACCTGCTGGCGCATGGCGAGATCCCGGTCGAGCACCAGGGCGAGTTCGTTCGGCGCCTCGTCGGCCGTCTTCTTCACCGCGAGCACGCCCGGAAGGCTCGCCAGGCGATCCTCGATGCCGCTCGCCACTTCCTCCAGGACATCGGCGTCCTCGCCGAACAGGGTCAGCGACTCGAGCGCCTTGTCGGTTGTCTCCTGCTCCGAGGCGAACCCCGTATGGAAACGCACGCCCGGCATCTCGGGCATCAGGTCCATCACCCGCTGGGTGACTTCGCGCGGCTTCAGCCCGGTGTCGGCGTCGGTGGCCATGATCCCCTGAATCTGGCCCCAGGTGCGCTCGTGGAAGAACACGAGGTACTCGAGGCCGAGCTCGTCACGCAGGCCGTCGATCTTCGCCTCGGCGCGGGCGAAGTACTCGATCGTCTCGTCGAACGACAGGTTGCGCGGCAACCGGACCTCGATGTTGAAGAACGCCTGGTCGTCCTCCGACATGGGCACGACTTCCAGGCGTCCCTGGGCGGCGACCTGGGTCAACGCCATCGCCGCCACCAGCGCCAGCACCACGTCGAGCCGGCGCCGCAGGCCGTAGGCGAGCATGCCGCGGTAGACGCGGTTCAGCAGGCCGAAGGTCGCCTCGTAGCCGCGGCGCAGGACGGCGTTCGACGCGTCCCGCACGCGGCGCACGGCGCCGCTGGCAGACGCCCCCCGCGACGGCAGCGTGACGTAGACCATGAGCGGCACGACGACCAGCGCCACGACCAGCGACGCCAGCAGCGAGACCGTGATCGGGATGACCAGCCGCAGCAGCATGAACTGACCCTGACCGTCGACCAGGGAAACGGGAAGGAAGACGATCACCGTGGTCAGGGTCGCCGTGGTGATCGCCAGCGCGATCTCCCCGGCGCCCTGGAGCGCCGCCTGGCGCCGGCCCATGCCGCTCTGGTGCAACCGGTGGATGTTCTCGGCCACGACCACCGAGTTGTCGACGAGGAGCCCGACCGAGATCATCAGGCCCAGGAGCGAGATCACGTTGAAGGTCTCGCCGAAGAAGTACATCGCCACGACCGCCGCGACCATCGAAAGCGGGATCGAGAACGCGATGATCAGCGACATCCGCAGCCGGCGGAGGAAGAAGAAGAGGACGATCATCGCGAACATGGCGCCGATTCGGCCGCTCGAGAGCAGGACGCCCATCGAGTCGCGGATGATCTCGCCCGAACTCATGATCACGTCCACCTCGACCGCGGCCAGCCGCGGACTGGCGGCCAACTCCCCGATCAGGCGTTCAACCTCCCCGGCCACCTCCAGCGCGTTCGCCTCGCCCTCCTTCTGGACCCGGATCGCGTACGCCGGCAAGCCGTTCACGCGCACGCGGAACTCGTCGTCCGGCACGTCGTACCGCACCGACGCGATGTCGCCGAGACGCACCGTGTCGGTGACCCACAGATCACGGACGTTCTGCGGCGCCGGATACCTCGCCACCGACCGGAGCAACAGTTTCCGGTCGCCGGCCCGGACGCTGCCCGAAGCCAGCGTGAAGTAGTCGGACTGCAGATCCTGGGCGATCTCGAAGATGTTGAGTCCCGCCGCCTCGACCCGCTGCCGGTCGAGTTCGATCAGGACCTCCCTCTCCAGCAGGCCCTGGGCGTCGACCGAGGCCACCCCCGGAACCCGCTCCAGCTTCAGGATGATCTCGTTCTGGATCAGGTTGTAGAGGTCCGCCGTGTCCTCCTCGGCGATCACGCCGACCATGGCCACGGGCATCATCGCGTCGTCGTCCTTGCGGATGAAGACCTGCTCGACGTCGTCGGGCATCCGGGCCCGGGCGCGTTCGATCCGGTCGCGGACCTCGCGGTAGGCGACGTCCATGTCCGTGCCGTGCGCGAAGCTCAGGAACACCTGGGTGAAACCGACGCTGCAGTACGAGTACTGGTTCTCCAGGCCGCGGACGGTGGCCAGCTCCTCTTCGAGCGGAATCGTGATCTTGTCCTGGAGTTCCTGGGGCGGCGCGTCCCGCCACGGCACGGTCACGCGCAGGAACGGCTCGCTGTAGCCGGACGGGATGAGTTCGATCGGCAGGGACAGGGCGGCGACCAGGCCCACGACCAGGAGCGCCCCGACCAGGACGACGACGCCGATCGGACGGCGGAGCGACAGCCGGGGCAACGAGACGCCCAACGAAGCGAGACCGCGAGCCGGCTCCTGGTCTCCGCCGCCGGTGTGCCGCGAGTCGTTCACCGTCCAGTCCCCTCCGGCACCGCCGCGGCCGGAGCCGGCGCTCCGCCGCTCGCCGGCGCCTTGTGCGCGGCGCGCCCGCGCGAGAACGACAGCGCATCGCGCAGCCGTTCGATCAGTTCATAGATGGTCGGCACAACGATCAGGGTCAGGACGGTCGACGCGGCCAGACCGCCGATCACCGCCAGTGCCATCGGCGTGCGGATCTCGGCGCCCTGACCGAGTCCCAGGGCCATCGGCAGGAGTCCCAGGGTGGTCGTCGCGGTCGTCATCAGGATCGGCCGCAACCGGACCAGGCCGGCGCCGACGATCGCCCGCTGGCGGGGGTAGCCGCGGCCGCGCAGGGTGTTGATGTAGTCGACGAGGACGATCGCGTTATTCACCACGATCCCCGCCAGCATGATCATCCCCAGGAAGACGACGATCGACAGGTTGACGTCCAGCAGGTACAGCGTGAGCAGGGTGCCGAAGAACGCCAGCGGGATCGAGAACATGATGACCAGGGGGTGCAGCAGGGACTCGAACTGGGCCGCCATGATCACGTAGACCAGGAACACGGAGAGCCCCAGCGCCAGCCACAGGCTCGTGCTCGAGCGCTGCCACTCCTGGCTCTGGCCGCCGACCAGGAAGCTCATGTCCGCGGGCCACTCGATCTCTCTCGCCAGAACCTCCTCGATCCGTTCCACAGCGCCGCCGAGCGACGCCTCCCCCAGATTCGCCTGGACCACCGCCACCCGCTTGCCGTCGATCCGCCGCACCTCCGAGGGCCCCTCGCCCACCGCCACGGACGCCACCGCGTGGAGCGGGATCGGCCGCTCGCCGCCCGGGTTGACCACGAGGCCGTTCAACTGGTCCGTGGTGCGCCGATCCTCTTCGGCGAGCCGCACGATGATCGGGATCCTCCGGTCCTTCAGGTTGTAGAGCGTCGCCTCGAAGCCCTCGATCTGGTTGCGCACCATCTGTGCGACCACCGAGGTCTGGAGGTCGTAGCGGTTCAGCAGCGCGCGGTCGTAGACGATCTGGACCTCGGGAGCGCCCCTCTTGAGCGTCGTCTCGACGTCCGCGAGTTCGGGCATCGCCGCCATCAGTTCCCGCACCCGGTCGCCGTACTCCTGCAGGCGTCCGAGATCCTCGCCGTGGACTTCCACCTCGATCGGCGTCTTGAAACTGAATAGGACCGGCCGGGTCACGCGGGAGGCGGCGTCCGGCACCTCCGCGAAGCGACGCCGCAACCGTTCCACCACCTGGTCCTCGACCGTCGCCGGCACGGGACCGAGCAGCACCTTGAAGCGCGCGGTGTGCTCACCCTCGTCGGAGCGCTGCGTGTTCGTCACGTCGTAGCCGTAGGTCACGAGAAGCCGCTGGATGTTGCGCTCCTCCTCGAGGATCGCGGCCTCAACGGCGGCCAGCGTGCGTTCCGTCTCGGCCAGAGGCGTTCCCACGGGGAGCGAAACCTCGATCGTGAACTCGCCCTGTCGAACCTCCGGCAGCAGCTCGCTGTCCAGGCGACCGAGCAACCACCAGGAACTCCACAGCGTGACCGCGACCAGCGCCACCACCGCGACCGGGAAGCGGACGGCGCCCTGGAGGACCACCGGATAGACGCGGTTCAGCCAATCGAGGAAACGGCGCACGACGATCAGCGGGCCGCGGCTGAGCCAGCCGAACACGACGACCAGCACCGGCGCGATGAAGCGGGCGACAACGGTCACCACGCCCCCGAAAACCAGCAACACCAGCTTGGCGACGAGTTCGAGCACCGACCCCACCACCAGCCGGAGGCCGATGAACAGGAACGCCAGCGCCAGGGACGGCCACGCGACCACGGCGCTTCGCGACCGAGACCACTCGCGCAGCGACGCCGCGTCCCGCAGAAACACCCCCAGCGCCGCGTACCGAAGCAACCGGGAAGCCACTCCGCCACGCTCGGGCAGCTTCCAGCCACGGCGGCTGGCCAGCATCGGGATGAACCCCAGGGCCACCGCCAGCGAAGCCAGGAGCGAGATGACCACCGCCAGACCGAGGTCGCCGAAGGCCTGGCCGGCGATCCCCTCCACGAACACCATCGGCAGGAAGACCGCAATCGAGGTCATGACGGATGCGACGACGGCCGAGCGAACCTCCGCCGTGCCGCGGATCGCGGACGCGACCAGGTCGTCGCCCTCCTCGCGGCACCTGAAGATGGACTCCAGCACAACGATCGAGGAGTCGACCAGCATGCCGATGCCCAGTGCCAGACCGCCCAGCGACATGATGTTGAGCGACACGGAAGCGACCGAGAGCGGCGCGAACGTGATCAGCAGCGAGATCGGGATGGAGACCGCGACGATCAGCGTGGTCAGCAGGTTGCGCAGAAACAGGTAGAGGACGATCACGGCGAGCAGACCGCCCAGAATCGCCGTGTTGCGAACCTCCGAGATACTGCCTTCGATGAACTCCGAGCGATCGGAGACGACCGTCAGCACGGCGCCCTCGGACCGGTAGAGCTCGACCGCGAGTTCCGGATCGCCCAGCCGCGCCGGCCTGCCCCGGCCGGCACTCGCCGATCCGCCCGTGAGCCGCTGCAGGAGGGTCCTCGGCCGTTCGACCGTCTCGCCGCGGGCGGCGGCGCGTTCCCGCTCGAGGTCGAGTTCGCCGACCCGCGACCGCACCCGGTCCGCCAGGGCGACCATGTTGGCGTCCGCCTCCTTGTAGACGTCGAGCTGGACGCTCTCCCCGCCGTCGGTCCGCGTCTGGATCTCGCGGTCCCTGTTCGAGCGCCGGACTTCGCCCAGATCGCCGACGCGGACCTCCCGTCCGTCCACCGACGCGACGACCGTGTCGCGGATCTGCTCCAGGTTCACGTACTCGTTCACGGTGCGCACCATGTACTCGGTGCGCCCTTCCTTGAGTGTGCCGCCGGCGACGTTGATGTTCTCCTGGCCCAGCCGGTCGATCACCTGCTGCACGCTGAGCCGCGACCGCTGCAGATCCTGGGCGTCAAGCAGGACGTGGATCTCCTCCTCGAGACCGCCCCGCACCCGCACCGCGGCGACGCCGTCGATCGGCTCGAGCGCCCGCTTGACCTGGAGTTCCGCCAGCCGGCGCAGCCGCCGCAGTCCCTCCTCGCCCTCGAAGCGCTCGCCCTCGCCCGAGAGCGAGAGTTCCAGCACCGGGTCGAGACCGGGGTCGAAGCGCAGGATCAGGGGGCGTTCCGCCGCATCGGGCAGGAGGACGAGGTCGAGCTTCTCCAGGGTCTCCTGGACCGCCTCGGACATCGGCGTGTCCCAGGAAAACTCGAGCACCACGTCGGAAACGCCGGCGCGGCTGATGCTGCTCATGCGCCGCAGACCGCCGACGACGCCCAGCTGCTCCTCGATGCGGCGCGAGATGTCGTTCTCGACCTCCTCCGGGGCGGCGCCCGGATACTCCGTGCGCACGGTGAGCGTCGGATACGAGAGCTCCGGCATCAGGGTCACCGGGAGCCGCTGGTACGACAGCAGGCCGAACACGACCGCCGCCAGGAAGACCATGGACACCGCAACCGGGCGGTGAGTGAGGAAGGATCTCGCAGCCCGTGCTGGCCGGCCGCCTTTCATGCGCCGCTCCTATCGTTCTGTGGGTTGACCGATCAGCTCGCGGGCTGGTACGCCGGCACCGAAGCCGCGCCCAGTTCAGCCGCCGAGCCGAGCGCCTCGGCCGGATCGAGCAGCCGGATCCGGGCGCCGTCCTTCAGTCCCGCCTGCCCGGCCACGATCAGACGCTCGCCCTCGGCCAGGTCGCCGGCCAGTTGAACGACATCCTCGCTCTCGATCAGGATGCTCACCAGCAGACGTTCGGCACGCGGGCCCTCGGCTCCCTGCTCGACCCGGAACACGAACACCTGCTCCTGGTCGTAGACGAGCGCCCGCTTCGGCGCCAGCACCGCGTCCTCCTCGACCGCGGCCACGAGGTCGACCTCGACGTACATGCCGGGCAGCAGGCCCTGGTTGCCCGGGATGCCGAGCGTGACCTTGACCGTGCCGCTCTGGGGATCGACCACGGGCGAGACGCGCTCGATCGCGGCCTCCCGCGAACCCGCGAGAGACTGGGCCATCACGCGAGCGGGCTGGCCGACGAAGAGGCCCGCCAACTGCCGCTCGGGCACGAACACGCGAGCGACGATCGAGTCGAAATCGACGATCTCGAACAGCTTGGCGTGGGTCTCGACGTGGTCGCCCACGTTGATGATCCGCTCGGTGACGACGCCCGAGATGGGCGCCGTGACCGTCGCATAGCCCAACTCCCGCTCGGCGTCCTCGAGTGCGAGCTCGAGCTGCTCCAGGTCGTAGCGCGCCTGGTTGTAGGCCTGCTCGCTGATCAGGTCCTGCTCGAAGAGACGCTTCTGGCGCTCGTACTCCAGGCGGGAACGCTCGAGTTGGCTCTCGACCCGCTTGAGCGCCGTGCGCTGCGCCTCGTCCTCGAGCAGCAGCATGGTCTGGCCGGCGCGCACGCTGTCGCCCTCCTCGACCAGGAGGTCAGTCACGTGCCGTTCGGCCTCGGCCAGCACATCGACCCGGTTCTCCGCCTCGAGGTTGGTCGAGAAGCGGAGCACGGACTCGATCCGGCCGCGGAACAGTGGCAGTGCGGCGACGGGCACCGCGTCGTCGGCGTCCGCGGTCGCGGAGTCGATCGCCGGCGGCTCGCCGGCGACGCCGCTGCCGACCGCGCAGCCGGCCACGAAGGGGAGGGAAACGAGGATCATCGCCGCGAGGGCCTGAACGGTCGAGATCCTGAAGCGTTGGGCGAGTTTCATGGCTTTCTTTCAGGGTTTCTTTGGGGGCAGAGCGGGCGGCGGCCAGCTCCTTGGAGAGAGTATTGAGAAACCGGGGCTTGTTCACTCGGCCGACCGCCCGCGTCATCAGGGAATACGCCGCGGCCGCCGGCTTTGTTTCCCGAAGTCTCTAGGAAAGCTGGCTTTCGGCCAGCCGCGCCCAGTACTTGGCGCCGATCGTCAGCAGCTCGTCGTTGAAGTCGTACCTCGGCGTGTGCAGCATCTCGCTGTCGCCGTTGCCGATCATCATGAAGGATCCGGGACGCTCGTCGGCCAGGAACGCGAAGTCGTCGGAGCCCATCAGCGGCTCCATCTCCGTGTCGACATCCCAGCCCATGCTGAGCGCCGCGGCGGTCATCTCCTCCGTCTCGCGCGCCGCGTTGACCGTTGCCGGGTAGTAGCGCTCGTAGTCGACCTTGGCCGAGGCGCCGTGGGCGGCGCAGACGCCGTGGACGACCCGTTCCAGCCCCAGCTCGAGGGTGTCCTGCACCTCGCGCAGGAAGGAGCGCACACCGCCGGCGAGGTACGCCGTCTCGGGGATCACGTTGAAGGCCTCGCCGGCATGGCTCATCGTCACCGACACCACGGCCCGGCGCCGGGGGTCGACGTTGCGCGACACCAGGGTCTGGAGCCCCAGCACGACCTGCGACGC
This sequence comes from Thermoanaerobaculia bacterium, assembly GCA_965116955.1. Lineage (GTDB taxonomy): Bacteria > Acidobacteriota > Thermoanaerobaculia > Multivoradales > Multivoraceae > Multivorans. Next base: position 14,234 of record OZ220742.1, read on the forward strand.
GGCGACGATCGGGTCGATGCCGCTGTGCGGCCAGGCGCCGTGCGTTCCACGGCCACGAATCTCGATCTCGAACTGGTCGATGGCGGCCATGAAGGGACCGCTGTTGGTCGCGAAGGCGCCAGTCGGCACGCCCGGGAAGTTGTGCAGACCGAAGACCTTGTCCGCGGGGAAGCGCTCGAACAGCCCTTCCCGCACCATGACCCCGGCGCCGCCGTCCTTCTCCTCCGCCGGCTGGAAGATGAGTTGCACCCTGCCGTCGAAGTTGCGGGTCTCCGCGAGGTAGCGGGCGGCGCCCAGCAGCATCGCGGTGTGGCCGTCGTGGCCGCAGGCATGCATCTTTCCGGGAGCGGTCGAGCAGTGCCCGAAGTGGTTCTGCTCATGGATCGGCAGCGCGTCCATGTCGGCCCGCAGCGCCACCGCGCGATCCGAACTGCCGGCCCGGATCGTCGCGACGACCCCGGTCTTCGCGATCCCGTGGTGGACCGCTTCGATGCCGAACGACCGCAACCGTTCCGTCACGATCTGCGAGGTCCGTTCCTCCTCGAAGGCGAGTTCCGGGTGACGGTGGAAGTCCCGCCGCCACTCGGTCAGCTCGTCGCGCCAGCCGTCGATCCGGTCGTAGTCGTCGGAGGCCATGGGCGACGAAGTCTACCGCCGCAGGTCCCGGTGTAGTTTCTCCGCCAACGATGAAGTTCGAAGCGACTCCGCTAAGCGAAGCCATCGGCGCGATCCTCGGCCACAACGTCTACGACGACGATGGCCGCCGCGTGCTCCGGAAGGGCCGCGCGCTCGGCGACGAGGAGCTGGACGTGCTGGCCGGCCTCGGCCGCGACCGGGTCTTCGCGGCCCGGCTGGAACCCGGCGACGTCGACGAGAACGAGGCCGCCCAGCGAGTCAGCAAAGCAGTTGCCGGAACGGGTCTCGACCTGCGCGGACCGACGACCGGGCGCGTCAACCTGCACGCGCGGACGCTGGGCGTGCTGCGCGTCGACGCGGCAGGCCTGGACCGCATCAACGACTGCGACGGCGTCACCCTCGCCACCCTGCCCAACCACAGCGTGGCCCGCGCCGGCAAGATGGTCGGGACGACGAAGATCCTCCCCTACGCCCTCCCCGAAGAGACGGTGGCCGCGGCCGAGGGCGTCGCCCCGAGCCCCCTGATCCGGCTCGACCCGCTGCCGCAGGGCACCGCGGGCCTGATCGTCTCCGGGACCGTCGCCGCCGGCCGCTCCGCCGGCCGCGAGCGGCTGGTCGCCGGCTTCGAGAAGGCCTTCCGGCAGCGGCTCGGCGCCCTCGGCGCCGACCTCACCCAGGTGCGCTTCGTACCGATCGACCGGGAACAGGAGACCGAGGACCTCGCGGCGGCCGCAGCCGAACTCGCCCCGGACGTCGACCTCCTGATCCTCGCCGGCGAAACGGCGATCCAGGACCGCCACGACCTGGCTCCGAGCGCCATCGAGATCGCCGGCGGCACCGTCATCTGCTACGGCGCCCCGGTCGACCCCGGCAACCTGCTGCTGCTCGCCGAACTCGACGGCACTCCGGTCCTCGGCGCTCCCGGCTGCGCCCGCAGCCCGAAGCGGAACATCGTCGACCTGGTGCTGCCGCGCCTGCTCGTCGGCGACCGGCTGACGCGGCGCGACATCACCTCGCTCGGCCACGGCGGTTTGCTGGAGGACGTGCCGGAGCGGCCGCTGCCGCGGCGACGGATCGAAGGCTCCTGACTCCGCTACACTCCGCCCATCCAATCGAAACCGGAGGACCCAACATGAGAGTCCGAGTCCCCGCGGCGCTGATCGCCATCCTCGCGCTGCTGATCGCGGCCCCTGCGCTGACCGCCCAGGGCGAGATCAAGCGCGCCGCCAACGGCAAGCCCGACCTGACCGGCACGTTCGACGCCGGCACCCTGACGCCGCTTCAGCGGCCCGAGAAGTACGGCGACAACCTCTTCCTGAGCCCCGAGGACGCGGCGAAGATCGAGGCGGACGCGGCCCAGTACGCCGCCGACCGGCACCAGGTTTCCGATCCGAACCGCAAGCCGCCGCCCGTCGGCGGCGACGGGACGACGGGCGGCGCCGGCAACGTCGGCGGCTACAACCGGTTCTGGGTCGAGACCGGGACCGAGGCGTTCGCGGTCGACGGCAAGTTCCGCACCTCGATCATCTTCGATCCTCCGAACGGCCGCATTCCGGAGATGACCGAGGCCGGCAAGGCGAGGTCCGCCGAGCGCCGCCGGCTGCGCCGGCCGAACGACGGCTCGGCCTGGTGGCTCGACATCGAGGGCCACGGCCCGTACGACGGGCCGGAGACCCTGCCGGTGACCGAGCGCTGCATCGTCGGGTTCACCGGCGCCACGCCGACCTTTCCGAGCCTCTACAACAACTTCAAGCGCGTGGTGCAGACCGAGGACCACATCATGATCCTGATCGAGATGGTCCACGACGCCCGCATCGTGCGCCTGAACGCCGAGCACCCGAGTCCCGAGGAACGGAAGTGGCTCGGTCACTCCATCGGATGGTGGGAAGGCGACACCCTGGTCATCGACTCGCGGAACTTCCACCCGAAGGCCGTCCTGCGCGGCGCCACCCAGGAGTCCCACGTCACGGAGCGCCTCACGCTGCAGCCGGACGGCAACATCCTCTACCGGTTCACGATCGACGATCCGGCGACCTGGGACGTCCCCTGGTCCGGCGAGTACATCTGGAAGCGCAGCCCCGTGGACGTCTACGAGTACGCCTGCCACGAAGGCAACTACTCGATGGGCGGCACGCTGCGAGGCGCGCGGGTGCTTGAGGCCGACGCTCTGGCCGCCAAAGCGGCGAGTACCGGCGCCGGCAGCGGCGACTGATCGAAACCCTGGAGGACCAAGAATGAGATTCCTCGCAGCCTCATCTGCCATCGTCCTGCTGCTGCTCACGGCGCCCGTGGCCGGAGCCCAGGACGACATCAAGCGCATGCCCAACGGCCGGCCCGACCTGCACGGCAACTACGACGCGGCCACGCTGACGCCGCTCCAGCGGCCCGAGGAGTACGGCGAGAACCTGTTCCTGAGCAGGGAAGATGCCGAGAAGATCGAGACCGCCGCGGCCCAGCGCCGGGCCGACCGCCACCAGGTCAGCGACCCCGACCGCGAGCCCCCGCCGGTCGGCGGCGACGGCTCGGGAGGCGGCGCCGGCAACGTCGGCGGCTACAACTTCTTCTGGCTCGACATCGGCACCGAAGCCTTCTCGGTGGACGGCAAGTTCCGCACGTCGATCATCGTCGACCCGCCGAACGGCCGCATGCCCGAGACGACTCCCGCGGCCAAGGCGAGAAGGGCCGAACGCGACAAGCTCCGCCGGCCGAACGACGGCTCCGCCTGGTGGCTCGACATCGACGGCCCCGGCCCCTACGACGGCCCCGAGTCGCTGCCGATCACCGAACGCTGCATCGTCGGCTTCACCGGCGCCACGCCGACGCTTCCGAGCGCCTACAACAACTACAAGCGTGTGGTCCAGACCGAAGACCACATCATGATCCTGATCGAGATGAACCACGACGCCCGCATCGTGCGCCTGAACGACGAGCACCCCAGCCCCGAAGAGCGCAAGTGGCTCGGCGACTCGGTCGGCTGGTGGGAGGGCGACACCCTGGTCATCGACTCGGTCAACTTCCACCCCCGGACGTTCCTGCGCGGATCGACCCAGGAGCTTCACGTCACGGAACGCCTGACCCTGCAGCCGAACGGCGACATCCTCTACCAGTTCACGATGGACGATCCGGCCACCTGGGAGACGCCCTGGTCCGGCGAGTACATCTGGAGAAACCGCCCCGAACTCGTCTACGAGTACGCCTGCCACGAGGGCAACTACGCGATGGGCAACACGCTGCGCGGCGCGCGGGTGCTCGAGGCCGACGCGGCGGCTGTGGAGGCCGGTAGTACGGGTGGCGGCAGCGGCGACTGACTGGGTGCGCCGGCGTGCCCGCCGGCTTCCGGCCTTCCGCCGCGCTAGACTCTCGGCTTCCAGTCGACAAGAGGAGGACGTAGTAAATGAGAGTCCGATTCCCCGCGGCTTCGATCGCCATCCTCGTGCTGCTGCTCGCGGCACCCACGCTGGCAGCCGAAGGCGAGATCAAGCGCGCCGCCAACGGCAAGCCCGACCTGACCGGCACGTATGACGCCGCCACGCTGACTCCGCTCCAGCGGCCCGAGGAGTACGGCGAGAACCTGTACCTGACGCCCGAAGAGGCCGAGAAGATCGCGGCCGACGCGGCCAAGGCTCGCGCCGACCGCCACCAGGTCAGTGACCCGAACCGTGAGGCGCCGCCGGAGGGCGGAGACGGCTCACCCGGCGCGGCCGGAAACGTCGGCGGCTACAACAGCTTCTGGCTGGACCGCGGCACGGACACGTTCGCGGTGGACGGCAAGTTCCGGACCTCGATCATCGTCGATCCGCCGAACGGCCGCATGCCGGAAACGACGGAGGCGGCAAAGGCGAGATTCGCTGAGCGCGCCAAGCTGCGACGACCGAACGAGGGCGTCGCCTGGTGGCTCGAACTCGACGGCCCGGGCCCCTACGACGGTCCCGAGTCGCTGCCGATCAGCGAGCGCTGCATCCTCGGCTTCACCGGCGCCACGCCGACGTTCCCGAGCGGCTACAACAACTACAAGCGGGTGGTGCAGACCGAGGACCACATCATGATCCTGATCGAGATGGTCCACGACGCCCGGATCATCCGGCTGAACGACGAGCACCCGAGCCCCGAGGAGAGGCGGTGGCTGGGCGACTCGATCGGCTGGTGGGAAGGCGACACGCTGGTCATCGACTCGGTGCACTTCCGGCCCGACGGCTTCCTGCGCGGCGCGACGAAGGACCTCCACGTCACGGAGCGCCTGACGCTGCAGCCGGACGGCAACATCCTCTACCACTTCACGATGAACGATCCGGCCACCTGGGAAGCCCCCTGGTCCGGCGAGTACATCTGGAAGCGCGACCAGGAACGCGTCTACGAGTACGCCTGCCACGAAGGCAACTACTCCATGGGCGGCACGCTCCGCGGCGCGCGCATCCTCGAGGACGACTGGCGCGCCGGCAAGGCCGCCAGCACCGGCGGCGAGTAGCAGCGGCGAGTAGCGGCCGGTAGGCGGCGTGCACCCGCCGGTCCGAGGTCCGCGGGCTACTGGTCGCGGCGGTTCGGGCCGATCGCGATTTCGGTGATGTGGAGGCTGAGGCCTTCGCCGGCGGTTAGGCCGATCAGGCCGTCCAGGCGCAGGTCTTCGACTGGGAGATCGGCCACCGCCTCGTCATTCACATAGAAGATCGTCTGTTCGCCTCGGACGTCGACTTCCAGGACGTTCTCCGCGGGTGAAGTGGCCGGGTCGTCGAGGACGGACACACCGTCATGAGTTGTCCACGGCACAAGTTCTTCAACGTCGTCGCCAGCGTAGCGGGCTATGCGGAACCGGCCGGCGTTGTCGATCTGGAAGGAGACGTGGGTTGGTCCGTCGCCTTCGAGATAGCGGCCGCCGAGGAAGAGGCCATACGGGCTGTCGGTCCGCGTCGAGCCGGACTGCTCCGGGTCGCCCTTCGGGAACAGGTAGATCGTGCTCTTGACGGCGTAGTTGCCCGAGGCGAAGCGGCCCGGGTCCCAGAGCAGGCTGCCGGGGCCGGCGTAGACGTGCCAGCCGGGGCGCATGACGACGAAGTTGCGCTCGGCGGCTTCGTCGGTGCCGTCATGGCGGACCTTCCAGTGTTCGGGACGCTCCAGGTTGTGGCCTGACTGGGCGGCAGCGGCTACAGGCGCCAAGAAGGCCACAGCCACGATTCCGGCTGCGAAGCAGGGACTTCGACGGTGACGCATCGGGACTCCTCTACTCCGGCTCGTAGACCAATCGCATCTCGGACACGACGTTCTTGCCGCCGTCGGCGAGCAGTTCCTCGCGGGCGAACCAGCTCGGCTTCATGGCGCCGACCGAGAACAGCTTCTCGGCCTGGTCGCGGTAGTGCGGCGAGTCGGGCCGGTCGCTCTGGCCGATCGGGGGCTGGGTGTAGCTGCGGATCGGGTTGCTGAGGATGACGACTTCGGTCGAGGTCTGGCCGCGGTTTCCCCAGCGGCGGCCGTCGGCGCGCGGCTGGCTGAATCCGACGGAACGCATGGTCGCCATCCCCGCGTCGTTGAGCGAGCCGCCGCCAACCGGCCAGGACACTTCGTCGTTCGAGTCCTGGCGGCCGACCCGGAACACGTCGCCGAAAGCCGCGTCGAAGCCTCCCGGGCCCGAACGGAGCGCCTTGGCCGCGGCGTCGATGGCGTCGACCAAGGCCGGCAGCTCGTCGTTGCTTAGACCGGACGGCTTGGGCGCCTCGCGGATCAGCTCCAGGTAGTCGTTGACTCGCGCCGTCATCTCGTTCATCCGGTCGCGGCCGACCAGGTCCCGCAGCGCCTCGCGCCAGCGGAAGTAGGCGAGTGCGCCCTGGGAGTCCGGCTCGGCGACGCCGTTCCACTCCTCGATCCGGCGGACGACCTCGGCGTGCTCCTTCGAGCGCTTGCCGGGGACGGCGGCCTCGGCGCGTCGCAGTTCCGCAACCCACCGCTCGAACTGGTAGACCGAGCGGTTGAGCGCCAGCTCGACGATCTCCTCCTCGCTCCACCTGGACCCGGCTTCCCGTTTCGCTTCCAGCAGGGAAACGGCGGCGGCGCCCCGCTGATGGGTGTAGAGGGCGGGCTGGTTGTAGAGGTAGGCGGGGTAGCGCTCGGGCACCAGCGGCGACCCGACCAGCATCGTGTCCGGGCCGATGTTGTTGTTCTGCATGTAGCCGCGCTCGGGGTTGAGCAAGGACATCAGTTCGGACGCCGGGTGGATACCCAGCCACTCCGTCGCCGAGGTCGATCCGTCGACGGGACGGCGCCAGTCATAGCCGTCCGGACGGATCGGGACCCGGCCCGTGCGCTGGTAGTAGATGTTGCCGCCGGTGTCCGCGATCATCACGTTCTGCGGCATGATCTGGCGCACGTCCAGTGCCGCGGCGGCGCCCTTGTAGTCCTCCGCGACCATGAACCAGTACTTGGACTCCAGGTAGCCGATCTCCTCCTCGTAGGCGAGGGCCGCGGCGTAGGCGCGGTCGCCGCGACGCGCCACGATCGGGCCGTGGTGGGAAAACCAGAACGTCGCCTCGCGCGGCTCGGCCTCGCCGGCGACCGCGACCTCGACGGTCCGGCTCTCCAGTTGCCGCCACTCGTCGTCGTAGAGATAGCGGCTCGGGTCCTCCGGGTCGAGCGTCAGCTCGTAGACGTCGGCGGTGTCCGGGCCGCCGGTCGTGTGGGCCCAGGCGACGTGCTCGTTGTGGCCCAGGTTGACGTAGGGGAAGCCGGAAGTAGCGAAGCCGCTGATGTGGATGTCGCCGGCGTGAAGCCGCAGTTCCCAGTAGCGGTGGCGGCCGAGCCAGGAGAGGTGCGGATCGATGATCAGCGCCGCCGCGCCGAAGGTCGTCTGATCGGGCGCCAGCGCAATCTCGTTGGACGCCCTCAGGTCGACGTCGAAGCTCGGCTCGATGCCGACGGCCCGCAGGTCGGAGCGCGCCTGTCCCGCCGGCCAGCTCCAGATGAACTGGCGGCTGAAGGCGACCGGCATGTAGACGTCGACCGGGCGGTCGCCCCACCAGTCGGGCACCTCGTCGGGATGCGCCTCGAGATAGTCGTTGATGCCCGCGATGAACGCCGCAAGGTGCCTGCGGAGTTCCGGGTTCAGCTTCGCCTCGTAGTGGCGCTTCGCCGTGCCGTAGTGGTCCCACATCCGCGACTCGAGATCGGACCGCACCCAGGAGTCGTTGTTGCCGGGTCCGAAGGCGGCGGCGTACTCGCCGAGGCCGAAGAGGTAGTTCTCGAGCAGTTGCGACAGGCGGTCTTCCGCCATCGCCCAGCCGGAGGCGTAGAGACCGGCCTCGGCGGACTCGGCGTAGATGTGAGGAACGCCCCAGGTGTCCCGGTAGACGGTCGCCTCCTCGCCGCCTCCGCCGGGCGGTGCACAGGCGGCGGTCAACGTCAGCAGCGCTACCGCGAGAAGCGCACGGCAGACCGCCCCGGGCCTCGCTTCATTCACCATGCCTCTCTTCCTTTCAATTGCCCGGCTTCTTCGCCGACTTCGGCCGGAACGCCTTGATCCGCTCCTCGTTCGTCGTCAGATACGGCCCGCCGATCAGGTCGACGCAGTACGGAATCGCCGGGAACACGGCGTCCAGACACTCGCCGATCGCCTTCGGCTGCCCCGGCAGATTGACGATCAGCGACGAGCCGCGGATCCCTGCCGTCTGCCGCGACAGGATCGCGGTCGGCACGGCCAGGAGTGACACCTGCCGCATAAGTTCGCCGAAGCCCGGCATCTCCTTCTCGCACACGGCCAGAGTGGCCTCCGGCGTCACGTCTCGCAGCGCAGGGCCGGTGCCGCCGGTCGTGACCACGAGGCAACAGTCGTCGTCGCAAAGCTCACGCAAGGCCGCCGCGATCTGCTCGACCTCGTCCTCGACGACCCGCGCACACGGCTCCCACGCCGAGGTCAGGACCTCCGCCAGGTAGTCGCGGATCGCCGGACCGCCACGGTCCTCGTACACGCCGCGGGACGCGCGGTCCGAGACCGTGACGATGCCGATACGGGCAGTAGCGCCCGAAGCGCCCGTCACGTCAGAGGATGCTGAAGAGACGGACCACGAGCCCCGTGGTCATGGCCATGTTGATTCCCATGAACCACTTCATCGCCGTCAACTGCGAGTTCAACGCTCGAATCTCGCCCCCGAGTTCGGAACGAACGAGCGCCAGATCGTCCTTCGTAGCCAGGCGATCGTCGGCGCGGTTGATCGCTTCGATGATCACCTCTGCGTGCGCCGGTTCGATGCCGGCCTCCCTGAACGTCCTGTGTGTGGCAAGTGTGTCTATTCTGCTGACCATTGATCCGCCCCTTGCTTGTTTCCGGCAAGGGGTGCCCAAGGTGCCCCGGGGCAAGGGTCTCAAGAGTACCACTGGACCGGTTCCGCAAAGGCCGAACGTCCACCCGTCGTTGATACCCTCTGCGGCCGTGCCGGATCCGAAGAACGACTCGCGATTGCACGAACTGAAGGCCCTGCTCCAGGAGCGGAGCATCGCCAAGGGAGACTTCGTCCTGACCTCCGGTGCGCGCTCGCACTACTACTGCGACACGAAGGCGACGGTGCTGTCTCCACGGGGCTCGCGGCTGATCGGCGAAGCGCTCTGCGAGCAGTTGCGGCCCTTCGCCGTCGACGCGGTCGGCGGGCCCGAAGTGGGCGGCGCCTACCTGGCGACGGCGGCGTCCGTCGCAAGCGACCTGGACGGTACGCCGCTCTTCGGCTTCCTGGTGCGCAACAAGGCGAAGGGCCACGGCACCAGCGCCCGGATCGACGCCTCGTACCACCCGGACGGCCGCAAACTGATCGTCGCCGGCCGCCGGGTGGCCGTGGTCGACGACGTCGTCACCTCCGCGGGCTCGATCCTGCGCGCCATCGAGGCGGTGGAAGCCGAAGGCTGTGAAGTCGCTGCCGTGTCGGCGGTCGTCGACCGGCAGGAGGGCGGCGGCGATCGCCTGCGCAGCCTCGGCTACGACTTCAGGCCGCTGTTCGTGGCCGACAACGAGGGCGATCTGACGCTCTACTCCGGAGACGGACGATGAGGCGGAAGCGATCAACGCAGGACGGCCGACGCCTGGTCGCCGCCGCGACCGCCACGGTCGCGCTCGCCGCGCTGACGATGACCGGCATCGCCACCGACCCGGCCCCGGCCCACGTGCGAATCACGACCGACATCAACTTCGCTGAGGACGTGCGGCCGATCCTCCGCCGCTACTGCATGCCCTGCCACAACCCGAAGGGTTCGGCGCCGGACTACATCGACCTGACCACATACGGCAACGACGCGAAGCCCGGCGCCCGCGCCTGGGCGGTGGCGATCGAAGAAGAACTGATGACCGGGCGCATGCCGCCGTGGACCGCCGACGCGCGCTACGACCACTTCCGGAACTCACGGCGGATGAGCCAGCAGGAGATCGACATCGTCGTCGCCTGGGTGCAGGGCGGCGGACCCCAGGGGCCCCGGCGCAACCTGCCGCCGCCGCTGGAGTTCACGGAAGAAGAGTGGGAGCTCGGCTACCCCGACCTAGTGCTCGAGCCCTCCGCCGAGACGGTCGTCGAACCGGGACGGCAGACGGCCTCACACCGCGAGGTGCTGGCCGTCGAACTCGAGGAGGACGCCTGGATCACCGGCTACGAGTTCCGGCCCCAGCACCCCGGCGTGGTCTACCGGATGGCGGCCTGGGTCCACGAGCCCGAGGACGTCGAGCCGGAGCAGCTCGAGGTCGAGGTCCAGGTCCCCTACGACCCCTTCCGCGACGAAGACGAACCCGAACCGACCCGGATGCGCACCGGCCGGCCCGGCCCGCACTTCCTCGGCCAGTGGCTGCGCGGCGACGACCCGGTGCTGCTCCCGGACGGCGCCGGCAAGCGGCTCCGGACCGGTTCGAAGGTCGAACTCGTCGTCGAGTACCGGCGACGCCCGAACGACGACTCGCGGATCGAAATCCGCGACCGGTCCAGCCTGGGCCTGTTCCTCAACCAGACCGAGGATGAGGTCGAGCTCTGGGTCGAGAGCGCGCGGGCCGGCGGCGAGGTCGCGCTCAAAGGCCGGCGCGCGGGGCGGCCGCAGACCGCAAGCCTCACGCTCACCGAACGCGCCCGCCTGATCGGCCTGCATCCGCACGTCGGTGACCGGCTCGCCAGCATGGAGGTCCGCGTCCACTTCCCCGATCAGCGCGTGCAGACGGTGCTCTACGTCCCGGCGTACGATCCCGAGTTTCCGGCCAGCTATCTGTTCGAGGAAGCGATTCACGCGCCGCCGGGCACGCGGGTCGAGCTGATCGGGGCCTTCGATGTCGGCAGGGCACGAGAGACGATCGTCCAGCCCTTCGCGCTCCAGGTCGACTACGAACTCGACGACCACCTCGTCCTGCCGGAGATCTTCGTGCCGCGCGACGAGCCCCAGTCCCGCGGCGGCATGCTCGCTGCCGGCCTCGGCGGCACCGACCTGCCCGCGGGCGAGGGCGGCGCAGGGCCCGGCTTCGCGCCCAACCCGGCCGATCCGAATGCCGCCGCCCACATGGACCACAATCCGCTCCACGGCGGCCAGTTCTTCATGGCGGCGAACAACTACCACCACCTGGAGGGAGCGCTGCCGAACGCCGGCGAGTTCCGCCTCTACATCTACGACGACTTCAAGCAGCCCGTCGATCCGCGGAACTTCGGCGGCGACGTCGTCTTCGAGGCCTGGAACGAAGAGACCGAGGACTGGGACGAGACCCGCTTTCCGATGGCGCCGGCGATCGGCAGCGACTACCTGATCTCGGAGATCCCCGAGGAGCTTCCCAGCGAGTTCTTCGCCCACGTCTGGCTCGCCGGCGAGCAGCAGCGCTACGACTTCTACTTCGAGGAGACGACGGTAGAGCCGCCCGCCGGCGCTTCCCGCGGCGGCGGAGCGATCCGCGCCGGACCGCACAGCCACGAGCGGCCGCCGATGACGATCCCCGAGTACCCGGCCGCGATCACCGCGCTGATGGCGCTCAAGCGCGACCGGGTCCGGTCCCAGATCGAGAACGGCGAGTGGCTGACGCTCTACGTGCCCGCCTTCGACGCGCGGGACCTCGCTGAAGCGTTGCTGGATCGACTGGACGGCCTCAGCGCTCGGGAGCGGGGCCAGGCGCGACAGGCGATCGGCCGGGTGATGCAGAGCGCGGCGGAACTCGACCGCAGCGGCGACCTCGCTGACCGGGCGCGGGCCCAGCGCGCGTTCGAACGCTTCGACAGCGGCGTCCGCGAGCTGGACGACCTGATCAGTCCGTGACCGGCGCCTAGCTGAAGTTCAGCGCCATCCGCATCTCCATCGGCACGCCGTGCTCGTGCGGGATCGGCGCGACGACCTGGGCGAGGCAGTGCATCCCCAGATATCGGTAGAAGCCGACCGCATCCGCGTCCGACAGGACGTCGAGATGGAGGCCTCGCAGGCCGGCGCGCTTGCTCCGCTCGATCGCATGGTCGACGAGCTTCTTGCCGATGCCCTTCCCCCGTAACGGCTCCTCTACGGCCAGGGCGCAGACGTAGTAGACGCTCGACGGGATCACCGCGTTCAGGTACTTGCACTGGTAGGCCCGCTCGGCGAGCAGGTTCAACCGTTCCATCGTGACCTCACCCGACTCGATCATCGGGCCCCAGAGGCCGCCCAGCGCCTTCTTGCGCGGCGAGAACTCCGGGCCGGCGTAGCCGAGTTCGAGACCCAGCAGTTCGTCGCCGTCCAGCGCCAGCGTGGTGCGGTCGTACGAGTACAGCGTGCCCGGCACACGCCATGCGGCCTTGATCATCAGGTCGAACAGCTCCCGGCCGTCGAACTGGTATCCGTAGGACGCGGGGCCGGTTTCCCAGACCAGGTCGGTGAACTGATCCACGTATCGGTCCAGATGTTCCTCCGCTGCTTGAACGATCTCCATCGCGTCATCTCCTTCCCCGGAAGTCCGATCCTGCGGGCCCCCAGCACGGCAGCTTAGTACGATGGAAAGTGGCAGGTATCCCCAGATGTTCATCTCGAACGGGAGGCTCCCGGACTTGCGCTCACTTCCCTGGGCGGTCGGCGCGCGCTTCCTCGTCCTCACCCTGGGTGTGGCGGTCGGCTGCGGCCCTGGCGGCGATCCCGGGGATGCCCCGGAGCCCGTCCCGGAAGCCGAACGGGAACCGCTGCCGACCTGGACGGAACTGGCCGGAGAGGTCGCCGCCGACCGGCTGAACGTCATTCTGGTGACGATCGACACGCTGCGAGCCGACCGTCTCTCCAGCTACGGCTCGGAACTCGTCTCCACGCCCCACATGGACAGGCTCGCCCGCGAAGGAGTGCGCTTCTCGAACGCAGCCACCGCGGTGCCGTTCACGCTGCCGGCCCACTGCTCGATCATGACCGGCACCTACCCGCCGTTCCACGGCGTCCGGGAGAACGTCGGCTACTCCCTGGACGAAACGCTCCCTACTCTCGCCGAGGTGCTTTCTGTGGCCGGATGGGACACGGCGGGGTTCATCAGCGCCTTCGTCCTCGATTCCCGCTGGGGCATCGGCCGCGGCTTCGACCGCTACCGCGACGACTTCCAGCTCGACCCGAACAAGCCCTCCGTCAACGTCGGACAGGTGCAGCACGAGGGGACGGACACGATCGAGAAGGCCCTCGCCTGGCTCGACGAGCCTCGGGACGCCCCCTTCTTCCTCTGGGTCCATCTGTTCGAACCGCACGACCCCTACACCCCACCCGAGCCCTACCGGTCGCAGTATCCCGACCATCCCTACGACGCGGAGGTGGCCTACACCGACTCGCTCGTCGGCCTGCTGCGCGAAGGGCTGGAGAGCCGCGGCGTGCTCGACGACTCGGTGTTCGTTCTCACCTCCGACCACGGCGAGGGACTGGGGCAGCACGGCGAGGGATTCCATGGCTACTTCATCTATGACTCGACCGTCCACGTTCCGCTCATCCTGCGGCTGCCCTTCGGAGACTTCGAAGGCCGGGTCGTCAACGAAGCGGTCAGCCACGTCGACATCCTGCCGACCGTCCTCTCGATCGTCGGCCAGGACGTGCCACCGGAGGTGCAGGGCGTCGATCTGCGGCCGCTGATCCTGGGCCGGCAACCGGCATCGCCGCGGGAGGTCTACACGGAGTCTTACTACTCCCTCTACCACTACAACTGGGCGCCCCTGCGCTCGATCCGCACCGAGTCCGAGAAGTTCATCGAAACGACGAACCCGGAGCTCTACCTGCTGCGAGAGGACGCCGACGAAGCGAACAACGTCCTGCTTCAGGAACGGGACCTGGCGCGGTCCCTGCGCGAACGCCTGCTCGCCTACTCCGACTACCTCAAGTCGTCAGGCGACCGGCCCGGCGGGCGCCCCGACCTCGATACCGAGACGCTGGCGCAGCTACGCGCCCTGGGCTACCTGGCCGGCCGCGCAAACAGCGGTGTCGACGAGGACGACGGAGTCGAGCGAACGGATCCGAAGGAGAGGATCGCGGTCCACCGGGCGATCATGGAGGCGCAGAGCTTCATCGGGCGCGGCGATGAAGAGGGAGCCGAAGAGTACCTGCGTGCCGCCCTGGAACTGGACGCCAGCATCGTCGACGCGAACCAGATGCTGGGCGGGATCATCGGGCGGCGCGCCGACGAGGCGTCGCGACGCGGAGACGCAGCAGCTTCAGCCGAACTCAACGGTCAGGCGCTGGCGCTCTACCAGCAGGCGCTCGCGTTGAACCCGGAACACCAGGCCTCCCTGCTCGGACTCGCCACGAGCTACTGGCGGCTCGGCCGCCTCGAGGAGGCGCTGGTGGGTTTTCACCGGCTGGTGGAACTCGCGCCCTACGAATCGAACGCGGCGATCGCGATGAGCGACATCTACGCCGATCTGGACCGCCTACCCGACGCGCTACGCGTCGTTGAAGCGGCAGCCGCCGAAGAGGTGGCGCCGGCGTGGATCCACAACCAGCACGGCGAGCTCCTGGCCCTCCTGGGCCGGAGCCGGGAATCGGCAGTTCACTTCGAGAAGGCGATCGCCAAGAACCCGGAGATCGGCCAGCCCTACTTCAACCTGGCGCTGACTCACGAGGAGGCCGGCCGCCCCCAGGAGGCAGCGGCGGCTTACGAACAGGCGATCCTGCACGCGCCCTACCACTTCCGCGCCCAGTTCAACCTGGGACACCTGTACGGCCGGCTCGGCCGGCCGGAGGATCACCTGGAGATGTGGCGCACGGCGATCCGCTCGAACCCGGAGTTCGTTCTCGGCTACTACCACTTGGCCAAGCTGCACATGGATCGCGGCGACGACCTGGACCGCGCCGAGCTACTGGTCCGCGAGGGGTTGCGCCGCGATCCGGAGGGCGTCTTCGGGCCCTTCGGCTACTTCGTGCTGGCCGACATCCTCAACCGCAAGGGACGCCTGCCCGAGGCCAGGGAGGCGGTCGAGAACGGCAGACGCCTGCAGGCCCGGGGTTAGCGCCCCGAAACCCCTCGCAGGCTCGGTGTTTCGGCCCATCCCGTCCTCGCGTAGGAGCTTTCGCCGCGGACTTGCTTCGCTGCGTCCTACGGCGCAAGCTCCTACGCCGGCAGGTCACCCACCAGCTCGAACCAGACCTGCACCTTGCCGTCGTGGACGAGGTACATGGCCGTGATGTTCGAGGTCGTCGGGCCGTTCTCGGTCGTGAAGCTCTCCTCCCGCTCGTGGATCACGAGGTGCCCGAGCACCCGCTCCCTGGTGATCATCAGGTTGGGATCCTTCAGGCCGCCCATCAACTGCTTCATGTTCTCGAGGATTACATCGCCGCCCTCCGTCATCGACCGCGCCCACGGCCCTTCGGCCGCGTGGGTGATGAACCGGGCGTCGTCGGCCATGACGCTGGCGAACCACTCCCAGTCACTCGTCTCGAGCGCCTTGACGAAGTCGCGCGCGGTCTGCCGGTGGGAGATTTCCTCCACCGTCAGACCGGCATCCTCATCCGCTGAAGCGGTCTGATCCGCCGCGGCAGCGGCTTCCTCCTCCGAGGCCCCGGCTTCCTCCGCCGGAGCGCAGGCCGCCGCGAGGATACCGAGCGGAGCCGCGGCCAGAAGAGCGCGGCGATCCAAAGGGGACGGCGTTTCAGCCTTGATCTTCATGTCAGAACCTCCTAGAAGTCGATGCCCACGCGTATCGCCACCCGTCGCGGCAGGAAGTACCTCGACGGCACGAGTTCAGCCGGATAGCGGCCGTAGCTGCCCCAGTAGTAGTGACCGTCGTCGTCCAGGAGGTTCAGCGCCTGCAGGTCGACCTTCAGGCCAACGTCGTTGCCCAGCGTGAACCGGCGCGCCAGACCGATGTCGATCTGCTTGCGAGCAGGCATCCGGCGGTCGCCGGTCATCGCCTCCAGCGGAACCGTGACGTTCCCCTGGTTCAGACGCACGCGCGCCATGTGCCGGTACGGGCGGCCGTCCTCGTAGTTCAGGATGGTCACCAGCCGCAGGTCCCAGGGCAGATCGAAGGTCGCCTGGGTCCGGAACGTCCACGGCCGATCGCTCTGACCCAACTCGCCTCCGAACAGGTGATGGTTCGGGTCCGATCCCTGGTTGCCGATGTAGAAGGCGTTGTTCTGGCTCTCCTGGAGCGCGTCGGGCTGGAACCCCTTCGATTCCGCCCAGCCGAGCGACCCGTCCAGCGACCAGCGGCCGGTGTGCCGCTTGGCGAAGGTGAGGAAGGCGCCCTTGTACTTCTGGTGGTACTTGGTCCCCGGCGGGGCGTTCGCCGCGTTCCCGGGGCGGTTGCCCTTCTGAAGTGTCGGCTGAACGATCATGTTCTTCAGCATGATCGTCTCCCCCGTCAGCGGGTTGACGTAGGGCATGTCCTCGTACTCGCCGTCGTCCCCGATCTGCCAGCCGATCATGTCCGTCGTCTCGTGCGTGATGAGCTGGAGACCGACGACGTACTCGCCGAGCTGCTTCTCGTACCCCACCGCGTACTGATCGGTCTGGGGCCGTTTCAGGTCCTTCCTCGGCAGTCTGAAGGTGCCATTGCCTACCTCAGAGAAGTAGACGAAGGGACCATGCCGGTTCGCGCTGTAGCCGAACCGCGCGACGGGCCGGTCCGGATGGGGCTGTTGCCAGTTCGAGACGACGTTCATCTCGTGGTAGCGGCCGGCGGACAGCCGAAGCACGGCCTGCCGGTCACCGTCGCCGATCCGGTAGGCCAGTCCGAGTCTTGGATCCACGCTCGAGTAGTCGACGACGTCCGAGTACTTCGGCGAGAACTCCCCTGTCGTCACGCCGCAGTTCAGCTTGTCGCAGAGGTAGGACTCCAGGATCGGATAGGGCGGAATCTCGCCTTTGTCCGAGTCGGTCCGGACGCCGAGGTTCAGGGTCAGGCGATCGTTGACGCGCCAGGAGTCGTCCACGTAGAACCCCAACGCCTCGGTGTCCGCGCCGTAGTAGTGCTCCTTGCGCGAGTACACGTAGTAGTTCGCTCCGTACTTGTAGTAGTACTTGCCACCGAAGCCGGGATAGACGGCCGCCGCCTTCTCGCCGCTGCTGCTGTACTGGAATCCGAATTTGAACTCGTGGCTGCCTGCGAGATCCTCGGCGAAGTGGGTCACCTTGGCATGGCCGCGGTTCCACCACACGGGGTACATGTAGGGATACGTCTTGCCGCCGCTCAGGGTCTGCGGACTCGTGTTGAAGTCGATGAAGGGCGACTCCAGGCTGCCGGTCGCCGAGACGTTGCGGTCCTTGTTGTGGATGTCGTTCCAGTTCACTTCGAGGATCGTGTTGCCGCCGAGTATCCCCTGGTAGCCGAGGCGAGTGTAGGGGACCAGGAGGTACTCCGTGCCCACCGCGGCCGGATTCGTGATCACGCGGCTGCTGCTGCCGTAGGAGCGCGCGTAGTCCTCGAACTGGAAGGCCCCCGTCAGCGTATGCGACGGATTGACCGACCAGTCGAGCTTCAGGTTGTAGTGGTCGAAGGTGCTGACCGGGATGTCGATGCTCGGCGTCGCTCCCGGCTCGAGCAACAGCTCCTCCTTGAGTCCGACCGCGGCGAAGAAGAACAGCTTGTCCTTCTTGACCGGGCCGCCCGCCGACAGAGTCCAACTGTTGTAGGTGTCCCTGACGAAACCGCGTTCAACTCCCGTTGCGTCCTCCACCTGGGGCCCCGAGGAGGTCAGCTCATCGAACTCGCCGGTGTAGGCCACGCGCCCCTGGAGTGTGTTGGTCCCCGACTTCGTAACCACGTTGACCGCGGCGCCGGTCATGTTCCCGTACTCGGCGGGCGCTCCGACGCCGAGCACCTGCACCTCGGCGATCGTGTCCGGGTCCGCCCAGGCTCCAAAGATGTTGCCGGTATCCGGGAAGCTGATGTCCAGGCCGTCGACGTTCCAGGCCACGGACCCCTCGTCCCGGCCGTAGGCGGAAACGAACCCCGAGTAGACGCCGACCGACCCGACGTTGCCGTTCGCCGACACGCCGGGGGCCATCAGGGCGAGTTCCTGGAAGTTGCGTTGGGTCGTCGGCTTGGCGTCGATCAAGTCGGCCTGGAAGCTGCTGCTGGCCGAGGAACTCGTGACGTCCAGGATCGGCGCCTCGGAGGTCACGGTGATCGCCTCCTCCACTCCTGCGACCCGCATCGAGAAGTCCACGACGGCGACGCCGGAGATCGAGACGCGGACGCCTTCCACCGTCTCGGTTTCCATTCCCTCGAGCGTCGCGGTCAGGGTGACGACGCCGGGCGGAAGTCCGGGGATCAGCCAGTCGCCGTTGACTCCGGATACGGAAGTCCGCTCGCCGCGTACGATGTCGCCCACAGCCTGCACCAGAACTCCGGGCAGCGGCTCGCCGTCCGCCGAGCGGACCGTACCGCGGACCGAACCGACGTTCTGGGCGTAAGCCGCGGTCGACGCGAAGAGCAGAAGCACACCGAGGGCGACGAAGATTCTCGGAGCGAAACTAGGGGAAGGCACCATCTCAACCTCCTTAGCTCTGGCACGTGGCACCGTCAGCTTTGCGCCGGCCCCATCCGTAGTCAAGGAACTTTTCTTAGTGAATCTGAGCGAACCTGAAAAGGACCCCAGTTGCCTTGACTTCCCCCGCTTTCGTCCGGCACAGTGAATCGACAAGACAGAGTCGTGGAGGCGGTTCCTCGTGGTCGCGAGCCGCCTTCCGAAGGAGGAAGACATGGGTTTGGCACGACTTCTCGCCTGCGGATCCGTAACGGTCACGCTCCTTGCCCCGGTTGCGGCCGCCGCCGACTCCAGCGAGCCGGCCAATGCCGCCTGCAAGGCCGCGCACCACCTGGTCGGCGAATGGGAGGTCCACACGGGCGACGGCACGCTGATGGCCGAAGTCGTCTGGGAACTGGGACCCGAGGGCTGCTACCTCGTCGAAGAGTGGATGACCCGCATGGAGGGCATACGGGACTTCTTCTGCGTTCTCGTCTACAGCGACACGCGGGACAACTGGAGCTACCTCTCGGCCTCGGCGAAGCCCGGCGGCCAGCGGATGCGCTTCGAGAACGGGAACATGGTGGAGAACGAGTTCCGGTTCGAGACGGCCGACCTGGACGACGGGACCATCGGCCGCTTCAGCTTCTTCACGCTGCCCGACGGCCGGCTGCGCGAACTCTCCGTGCTCTCTACCGACGGCGGCGAGACGTGGGAAACCGAGTACGAGCTGTTCTGGACCCGAAAGGAGTAGGCATGACGAGGACGTTCTTCGTACTGGCGCTCGCCGCCTCGATGGGGTTCGCCGGAGTTCCCGCTTCGGCACAGATCGATCCGGCCTCCCTGCCGGAGCCGCTGATCACTGCGACCCTGCCGGACAAACCGGACGGCGCTCACTGGGTCTGGATTGCGTCCTTCGCGAACTACGCGCACGCAGACCTCATCGATGCCGACTCCGGCACGCTTCTCGGTTCGATCGAACTCGGCTACCAGGGCCTCCTGCCCCAGCTCCCCAGTGCGGGCGACGAGTTCTACAACCATGCCGTCTACATGACCCGCGGTTACCACGGCGATCTCGTCGAGGTGGTCGAGATCTTCGATGCGAAGACGCTCGAGATCAAGGGCGAGATCCCGATCGACCCGCCGAAAGCGATGCGGGGGCTGGCGAGCAGCAACCTGACGACTCTGACGGACAACGATCGCTTCCTCGTCCAGTCGTTCTTCACGCCCGCCCTGAGCTTCGGCGTCGTCGACCTCGAGGAACGGAAGTACGTAGGTGAGATCGAGACCGGCGGCTGCGCGCACACGATGGCGGCCGGACCCCGACGGTTCCTGTCGCTGTGCGGCGACGGTTCCGTGCTGACCGTCGATCTGGATGAGAACGGCGCCGAGAGCGGGAGAGAAACCCACCCGGGCTTCTTCGACGCCGAGGGGGACCCCCTCCACCCCACGGGCGCCAGGTCGGGGGACGTGTGGTACTTCGCCTCGGTGCGCGGCGTGATGCACGCCGTCGACACGAGCGGCGGCGGGATCAGCTTCCAGGAGCCCTGGACGTTCCGTGACGAGGACGACGCAGGGATCTGGGTGCCCGCCGCGCCGAACCAGCACATGGCGATCCACGAAGCGTCCGGCCGTCTCTTCCTGCTGATGTCCTCCGTGCCGGATCTCGAGCGCAAGCCCGGCGGTTACGACTTCCACCGCGGCTTCGGTTTCGAGACCTGGGTGTTCGACATCGAGAGCCGTGAACGGCTGGCGCGCTACAAGATGGACAAGGCCGCGGCCGCGATCGCGGTGAGCCAGGACGACGCGCCGCTCCTCTATGTCTCGACCTACAGCCACGTGGACATCTACGACGCGAGCACCGGCGAGCTGACGCGCACGCTGAACCCCGATGTGGAGGTCCGAGGCGTCCTCGTGCTGATGCAACCCTGGGACTGACTCGTCCATGAGCCTAGGCATCGACCCGGTCGTCCAGATCGCCGCGCGAGTTCTGCTCACGCTGCTGTTTCTCGGCACCGCCGTGCACAAGATGCGCGACCTGCGGACGACCGCGGAGATCACGTCCAGCTATCTGAGGAGCTTCGGCCTGCCGCGTTCGCCAGTGCTCGCCGCCGTCGCGACGGCCGTCCTGGTTGCCGCCGAGCTGACCGCAGCGGGGCTGTGCGCCCTCTACCCCTCGGGAGTGGCGGCCGCGGGCCTGATTGCCGGGCTGCTCGGCGTGTACGCGCTCGGCATGGCCGTCAGCATCGCGCGCGGCATCGCCCCCGAGGACTGCGGCTGCTCGTGGGCCGGAACGGCCGGACAGCCGGCGGGATGGGCTCTGGTGCTGAGGAACATCGTGCTGATCGCCGTGGCCCTGCTGCTGGCGCCCGAGGCCGCCGCGCGGCCGCTCGAGTTCGCCGACCATGTCGGCGCCTTCTCGCTCGGTCTGTTCGCCATCGCCATGTACGCTACGGCGGACGTGCTCATCGCGAACCACGGGTTGCTCCGGGAGGGAACGTCTTGACGGCCTCCGTCGCCATCCTGCTCGCGATCATGGGTTTCGCGATTCTCTGCCTGGCGGTGGTGACGTTCGCGCTCGCCCGCCAGGTCGGCGTGATCCACCAGCGGATCGGCCCGGTCGGCGCGCTGGCCCTGAGCAAGACGGTGCGCGTCGGCGAGAAGTCGCCGGAGTTCCAGCTCGACACCCTGGACGGAGAAGCGGTCGTCCTGGGTGCTCCCGATCCGGACGGCAAGAGCACGCTGATCACCTTCCTGACGCCCAAATGCCCGGTTTGCGCGCAGCTTCTACCGGCGCTTCGATCCATCGCGCGCGACGAGTCGGACTGGCTGCGACTCGTCTTCGCGAGCGACGGTGACCCGGCGCAGCACGCGGAGTTTCGAAGCAAGAGCCAGCTCGAGGACTTCGCCTACGTACTCTCGCCGGAGCTCGGCATGACCTACGAGATCGGCAAGCTCCCGTACGGCGTGCTGCTGGACGAGAACGGCTTCGTCGCCGCGCAGGGGCTCACGAACAGCAGGGAGCACGTGGAGAGCCTGTTCGAGGCGAAGCGACTGGGCGTCAGTTCGATACAGGAGTTTCTCGAGCACCGGGAAGAAGGCCGGGTGCTGATCGCAGGGGGTTCACAACAACCATCGTGAGGTTTGCCATGAACTGGTTCGACAACATCTCGATTCGCGCGGCGACCCGTCTGGCCGACAGGACCTCGCGGCGATCGGTGCTGGGTTCCATCGGCAGCGCCATCGCCGGCGGCGTCTTGCTGCCGCTGCTGCCGGTGGACCGGACATTCGCGCAGGAAGCCGCGGAAGACGCGGCCGAGCCGATGCAGGATCCGATGCAGTGCGACTACTGGGCATACTGCTCGGTGGACGGCTGGCTGTGCGGTTGCTGCGGCGGCTCGACGAACTCCTGTCCGCCGGGGTCGAAGGCCGCGCCGATCACCTGGACCGGCACCTGCCAGAATCCGGCCGACGGCAAGAGCTACGTCGTCGCCTACCACGACTGCTGCGGCGCCTTCCCATGCCAGCGCTGCTACTGCAACACGAACGAGGGCGACACCATGCGCTACCACCCCCAGCGCTCGAATTCCGTCCTGTGGTGCGGCAACGGCGGCGCCCCGTTCGGCTACCACTGCACGATGTCCCGGATTCTCGCCGTCGCCGAGTAGCGCCTCCATGCTCAAGCGACCGAGAATGCCGAGAGCGGCGACGCTGGTCGCAGCCGGTCTTCTGTGGACCGGGCCGGCGGCGGCCGAGCAGGCCGAGACCGAACGTCTGGCGCGCCTCGACTACATGCTGCACTGCCAGGGCTGCCACATGGCCGACGGCTCGGGCGTGGAGGGCACCGTTCCCCCGCTACCCGGGGAGGTGGGCAAGTACATCTACAGCCCTGAGTGGCGGGACTATCTCGTCCAGGTGCCTGGCGCCTCCCAGGCTCTGATCGACGACGAGGCGCTGGCGCGATTGATGAACTGGATCGTCAGGAACTTCGATCCCGACAACGCGAAGGACCTGAAGCCCTACGAAGCGGCCGAAGTGGGACGGCTACGCCGTCAGCCGGTCACCAACCCGACCGAAGTGCGCCGGCGCATCGTCGCCGATCTTCCGCGGCCGCCTCAGAACGACTGAGGCCATCCAGCGGCCGGTTCGCCGGGACGTCGCCGACGGCCAGAGTCGCCGGCGCTGCTGCTAGGCTCTGCCTCTTCGAGTCACCGGCCGTGTCTCTTCCACCCGATCGCCGCACGTACCTCTTCGGCCCGTACCTGCTCGATCTCGGGCAGCGCCGGCTAACCCGCGAGGGAAAGCTGGTGCCCCTCCGGCCGAAGATCTTCGACACCCTGAGAGCACTGGTCGAAAACCACGGCCGCCTTCTCCACAAGGAGGAGCTGATGGCGATGGTGTGGCCGGACACGGCGGTCGACGAGAGCAACCTCACGCACAACCTCTCCGTACTGCGCAAGAGCCTCGGCCAGAACGACAAGGCGCGGTACATCGTCACCCTTCCGGGTCGCGGCTACCGCTTCATCGCGCCGGTAGAAGCTCCTCTGGAGGGGTCCGTGGCGGTCCGGCCTTTCTCCAACCTGAGCCCCGATCCGGAACAGGACTTCTTCTGCGCCGGAGTTGCGGAGGAACTCATCGACGCGCTGGCGAGCGTCGACGGATTGCGGGTCGTCGGCAGAACGTCGTCCTTCGACCGCCGCTTGAGGGACCTCAGCAGCCCGGAAGCCGGAGAAAAGCTACGCGTTTCGGCCATCCTGGAAGGCAGCGTGCGGAAGGCGGGCGAACGCCTCCGGATCTCCGCGTACCTGATCCGTACGTCGGACGGCACCCAGCTCTGGTCCGAGCACTACGACCGGGAACTCGGGGACGTCTTCGAGATCCAGGAGGACATCGCGCGCGCGATCGTCAATCGCGTGCAGAGGAAACTCCTGGCGCCGCATCGCGGCTTCGTTGTACCGCGCCCGACGCGAAACCAGGAGGTGTACCGTCTCTACCTGGAAGCCCGACACCACCTGGGCACTCAGAAGGGCGATCGACTGAAGCAGGCCATCGCGCTCCTGGACCGTGCTCTCGCAATGCAGCCGGACTTCGCTCACGGCCACGCCCTGCTGGCGCTGTGCCACGGCGTGCTCGCCGTCGACGGTTTTCTGAGCGTGGAGAAAGCGGTGCCCAAGGCCGAGGAAGCGGTGGAGCGGGCGCTCGAACTCAACGACACGATCGCCATCGCGTACCGGGCATGCGGCCTTCTACGCGCCGCGCTCCAGTGGGACTGGCCGGCAGCGCAGCGCGCCTACCTGCGAGCAATCCGGCTAGACCCCGGAAACCCGAACGCCCGGTTTTCCTACGGCCACTACTTTCTCGCGCCGGTCGGCCGGCTGAAGGAAGCGGAGCTGGAACTGAGAACAGCCACGGACCTGGATCCCCTCGCACCGGCGCTGGGGCGCAGCCTGTGCTTCATCCACTACCTGTCCCGCAACTACGAGCAGGCGCTCGCGGAGGCTCGCCGCACCCTGGCTCTCGACGGCGAGTACCCCGCGACGAGGTCGCTGGCAGCGGCGTGCTACAGCGCTCTGGGCCGCCCGGAAGACGCGGTCCGCGAACGGCAGATCTACATGCGAAACGCCGGACGGCCGCATGACGCCGACACGATCGGTGGCATCTTCAAAAAGGAAGGGGAGACCGGCGTCCTGCGTTGGAGCGTTAAGCAGCTACAGAAGCGCGTCGGCAGTCAGGACGCTCACTACGCCTCCCTGTCGGTCCTTCACGCCTGGCTCGATGAGAAGGAACCCGCCCTGCGCTGGCTCGAAGAAGCGCTCAAGGCGCGCCGCGGTCTGGCGATGTGGGTCAAGGTGCATCCCGCCTTTGACAAGCTGCGCTCCGAGCCCCGCTATCTCGAGCTGCTGGATGGCATGGGCGTGAACGACCCCCGCGTCGCGACCTCCGGTACGGTCCCGTTGTCACACGGACGAAACGACCGAACCCGTCACCGCTGAACCCTGGGTTTCTCCGGCACGACTTCTTCGAAGCGCCTGATCCTTCGGGCCTCTTCACCACGCCCCAGTCGCTCGAGCGTCTCGGCCAGCTCGAACAGGAGCACCGCCTCCGGAAGATGGCTCTCTCCACTTTCCACCAGGCCCTCCAACCTGTCAGCCAACTCATCGAGTCGCCCCTCCTCGCGGTCCAGGTAGATCAGGTTCATCTCCGCCTCCGCCGCGAGTTCGTCCGGTCCGCCCTCCGCCAGCCTTTGCCAGAGAGAACGCGCCTCATCAAACCCGCCGTCCGCCGCCTCCAGGACCGCCAGATGGTCGTGGGCCGCCCACGCGGCCGAACTGCCGGCGTAGTCCTGGATCAGACGTTCGAAGCGTCGCTTCGCTTCCTGCTCCCGGCCCGGCACCCGGCTCGTCACGAGAGCGTCGATGAGCGCCTGCTGGGCACGACCGTCACGAACGGCGCTGCCGACGAGCACTCCCGCTGCGACAAGCACCACCACTACCGCCAGAGCGCTGCCGACCCGACGGCGTCGCGTTCCCGCCCCTGCTCGCATCGCTCTCCTTGCTGGAAGACAGGCCAGAGGACTCCGTGCGACTATAGCCCGGAGCGGGGACTGGCCCGGCGCCGCACCATGGCTATAGTGTGAACGAAAGAGCACCGGCATGACCGACATCTCGGAAGCCCGGAGGCTGCCGCCGGTCTGGTGGCTGCCCGCGTCCTTCACAGCCCTGCTGCTTGCCTTCTCGCTGCTTCCGCAGTTCCGTGCGAGCGCCGAGCTGACCTGGTCCCTCTGGGGCGCCTGCGCCGTCCTCGCTCTCCTGCAGGGGCGTCTGCTGGCCATGTCCGGCCAGGACGGCCGCGAGCTGAAGTTGCAGGTCTCGCTCATCCCCTCGCACTACGTGCAGGCCTTCGTTCAGACCTGCATCTACGTCTACTGGGGCCTCTACTGGGAGCAGATGCGCCACCAGGCGGCGCTCATCCTCGCGCAGATCCTCTTCGCCTACGCCTTCGACATGCTCGTTGGCTGGTCCAGGCGAAAGACCTGGCACCTGGGTTTCGGGCAGTTTCCGATCATTCTGAGCACGAACTTCTTCCTGTGCTTCAAGGAAGAGTGGTTCTACCTGCAGTTCACGATGATCGGCGTCGGCATCCTCGGCAAGGAGTTCTTCCGCTGGAACCGGGACGGTCGCAAGCGGCACATCTTCAACCCGTCGGGATTCGCCCTGTCCGTCTTCTCGCTCGGACTGATCCTTTCAGGAACGACGGACCTCACCTGGGGCGCCGAGATCGCGACGACGCTGGCGAACGCGCCCCACATGTACGTCGCGATCTTCATGGCCGGCCTGGTCGTCCAGTTCTTTTTCTCCGTGACGATCGTGACGCTGTTCGCGGCGGCGGCCCTGGTGGCGGCCAACCTCATCTACTCCAGCGTCACCGGCGTTCACTTCTTCGTCGACGCCAGCATCCCCATCGCAGTCTTCCTGGGACTGCACCTCCTGGTCACCGATCCTTCGACGTCGCCCCGCAGCAGGCTGGGAAGCGCGGTGTTCGGGGCCCTGTACGGCTTGAGCGTCTTTGGCCTCTTCGAGTTCCTCCGCCAGGTGGATGTCCCCCTGTTCTACGACAAGCTGCTGTTCGTACCGGTTCTCAACCTGTGCGTGCCGCTACTCGACCGGCTCGGGAAGTCGCGCCGGGTGGAGGGTCTCCGCCTTTCCGTGCTGCTTCAGGCGACGAAGCCACGCCGCGTGAACTACGCCTTCATGGCCGTCTGGATCGGGCTTTTCGGCTGGATGCTGGCGTCGAACTTCGTCGGCCGCACCCACGAGGGCGACGACTTCAAGTACTGGCAGACCGCCTGCGACGAAGGCAGGCGGTTCGCCTGCGAGAACCTGGTCACGAAGCTCGAACTCGCCTGCAACAATGGCGGCGGCGAGGAGTGCAACATGCTCGGAGTGCTGTTCAATCGGGGAGAGGTGGTGCCGCTCGATCCGCTGGAAGGCGTCTCCTACTTCGACCAGGCGTGTCGCGGCGGCTTCCACAAGGGCTGCCAGAACGTCGTCATCCAGGCAGTTTTCGACGGCAACGTGACGATGACCTCCGCCGGCGTGTCCGACGCGATCAAACGCCTCCCGGCCGGCTGCGAGGACGGCGAGAGCATGAGCTGCTTCCTGCTCGGCTACGCCCATCTGCACGGGCACGGCGTGCCGAAGGACATCCCCCTGGCGCAGGACCTCCTCTCCACCGCCTGCAACATGGGCGAAGCCGCGGCCTGCGCGGAACTGGAGAAGGGGCTGGGAACCCTCTTCTTCCCGCCAGGCAGCAGGCCGAACCAGCCGTAGAGGACCCGGAACGAGCCTCTAGCGCCCCGAAACGCCTCGCAGGCTCGGTGTTTCGGCCCATCCCGTCCGCACGGCGGCGCCTGCGCCCCGAACTCGCTTCGCTGCGTTCTGCGGCGCAGGCTCCTAGAAGTCGAGCGCCATCCGCATCTCCATCGGGATGCCGTTCTGATGCGGGATGGGAGCAATCGTCTCAGTCAGGCACTCCATGCCCAGGGAGTTGTAGAAGTGGACCGCGGGCGTACCCGAGAGCACGTCGAGGTGCAGACCGCGCAGCCCGGCGCTCTTCGAATCGTCGATCGCCCTGTGCATCAACTGCTTGCCGATCCCCTCCCCTCGGCGCGACTCCACGACGGCGAGGGCGTGAACGTAGTAGACCGCCGACGGAATCGCGACATTCAGGTAACTGGCGAGATAGGCCGCCCGTCCGATCTCGCCGAGTTGCTCCCTCTTGACCCGGCCCGACTCGATCAGCGGCGCCCACAGGGGCCCCAGCGTCTTCTTGCGGGTGGCGAACTCCGGGCCGGGGAAACCGATCTCGATCGCCAGGAGTTCGTCGCCTTCGACCGCGATCGTCGTGCAGTCGTAGCCGAACAGGGTGCCGGCCACAGGCCAGGAGGCCTTGACGATCTCGTCGTAGTACTCCCGGCCGCCGAACTGGTACTCGTAGGTCGACGGACCGGTCTCATACACGAGGTCGGCGACTTCGTCCGCCCACTTCCGGGCATGAGCCTCGGTTGCCTGCATGATGTCCATCGCTGCGCTCCCTTCCCTGATTGTCAGGTCTCGTTTGGTGGTGATGCCGGCAACTGCACGGAACTCTGCCGACGCGATAACTTCGGTCGCGGTGATTCACTACCGCCCGATGACGACATCCGACATCGGCAACGTCCCCATCGACTGCCAGGGGGCGGAGGCCACAGTCCGGAGCCGAATTGCCGAGTTCGGAGCGAGCGCGATCCTCGCCTTCGACGACGAACAACACGTGGGCCAACTCCAGTTCCGGCGCTACGACCGGGCACTACGGTCTCCCGCCGGCATCATGGACCCGTTGTACTGGGGCGACTTCGGTCAGGCGAACGCCCCGTCCCTGCCACCGGGGACGCTGAACCTGTTCTGCTACCACGTGGGCCAACTGGCGAGCGGCAGCGCCCGTGATCCCGGGTACCAGGGGCGTGGTATCGGCGTGGCGCTCCTCGAGGAGTTCCTGCGCTGGGCCGACGCCAGCGGCGTCGAGGCGACCGTCGCCAAGGCCCTGCCACCCTTCCGTCCCCTGGGCGTCCTCATGGGTGGCCACCCGGCCTCGGTCTATGAGCACCTCGGGTTCGAGGTCGCCGACCGTTGGTGCGACCGCGACCTCCGGGATCGGCTCCCCAACGTTCTCGCCGGAGAGCACGGTGACAGCGTCGCAACGGCGTTGCGCGACCTCCGCGACCAGGGACGCTCTCTCGACGAGCTTTCCGAAGTAGCGATGGTCGTCCGTCGGCGCCCGTAGACGGCCGGTGGACGATGGGCGACGAGTTCCGCCCACCGCTACTCCTGACCGTGGATACGCCTGGAATCGAAGTCCATCCAGGTGACGAGCCACTTGCCGTCGCGCTTGTTCACCAGCATCTCCAGACCGAAGTCCAGCCCGGTGGTGGTGATCCACCGTGTGCCGGTGACCTTGGCCGTGCCGTCCTCCCACTCCACCACCATCTCGCCGCTCTTCGTCTCGCTACCTGCGGTCGACCCGAGGTAGTCACGGAAGACATCCTTGTCGGCGCCGCTGTAGGACCTGAAGTCCTCGCCCAGATAGGTCCACATGAGGTCCATGTCGCCCGCCGCCATGGCCTTCAGCATCGCCCGCACGGCGACCTTCACGGCCTCCGTGTCCTCCTTCGATCCGGCCGCAATGTCAGCTGATGCCGGGGTCGTTCCGGTCGGCTGGTCCCCTGCCTCCGTGACCCGGGTGGAAGCCAGGTCGAAAGCCGCCAGGTGCTCCTCGTCCTTCACGTAGACCCGGGAGCCGGACAGCGCCACATGCGCCCAGGTCGTGCTGTCGGCCACGTCCCAGGAGGCCAGTTCCTGGTAGCCCGACGGGTCCGCGGCGATCACCTTGAGTTCTGCCTCGTCCGTGAGCACGAGCAGACGGTCGTCCACCGCGATCACCGAGGCGTACGAAGCCCAGCGGCCGGGCCCCTGCCAAACGACCTCTCCGGTCGCGGGATCGAGACAGACGAAGGTGCCGGCTCTCTTGTTCGAGCGAAAGTACAGATGGTCGCCGACGAGCACGGGGGAGTCCATGTAGAGCTCGGCGTCCGTGGTCTTCCAGACCTCGCTAACCGACCAGGTCCCGTTCGCCTTGGCCGGCGGTTCGACCTTGATCGCGGCAGTCCCCCACTGGTACCCCGAGAGAATGAAGTTGCCGTCGTAGCGGATCGTGGTCGGCGTGTTCTGCTGGAAGGCCGTCGTGAAGTCGACCGACCAGAGCGGATCGCCATCGGTAGCGCCGACTCCGAAGAAGGACACGTCGTCCATCGTCACGATCTGGCGCACACCGCCGTGGTCGAACGCCACGGGCGAGGCGTACGCCGGCGGTCCGTCGACGCGCCACACTTCGTCGCCGGTCGTCTTGTCGTAGGCAACCAGGGCGCCTTCATCTCCCTGCTCCTCGTTGCCCGTGGTGCCGATCGGGACGATCAGCAGGTTGCCTTCGATCAGAGGCGAGGAGGCGGTTCCCCAGACCGGATACGGCTCCTCGTAGAGGTCCTCGA
Organism: Thermoanaerobaculia bacterium; assembly: GCA_965116955.1. Lineage (GTDB taxonomy): Bacteria > Acidobacteriota > Thermoanaerobaculia > Multivoradales > Multivoraceae > Multivorans. Next base: position 43,824 of record OZ220742.1, read on the forward strand.
AGGTCTTTTCCCAGCGCACTTTGCCCGAAGCGGCGTCCAGGGCCAGCAGACGCTCCCGGATGCCGAAGCTGTAGACGGAATCGCCTTCAGCGAGCATGGTCGATTTCGGACCCGGGCCGTACTGGATGGCCGCGTTTCTGGGCGTGTACGAGACAGCGTAGCTGTGCCGCCAGAGTTCCTCGCCGGTCAAAGCCGAGAGGGCGAGCACGACCTCCTCCTCGCCCTGCCGCGCGTGGATGAAGACGCGGTCCCCGACCACGATCGGCGAAGACTGACCGCCGCCGACAGGAACCTTCCAGAGCTGGTGGAGTGCTGCGGGCAGTTCCGCGGGAAGTGCGGCACCGACGGCCCGGCCATCGCGATTCGGGCCGCGCCACTGCGGCCAGTCCGAGCCCTGGGCAGTTGAAGCGAGGGTCAAGCCGACGAGTACGAGCATCGCCGCCGCCCATCTGATGATCCCTGGAGCCGGCGTCCGCTTCGCCGCGAGACGTCCCGATTCGCATGCTCCACCCATGACATACACCTCCCGTCGCAGTTCCCGCAGGGGTCTGTAGATTCTCTTTGCCACGTTGTCGGAGTCCGCCGTGAGGGTCAAGGGGCTTTTGTTAGCGAACCTGAGCGAATGTTTGCGCGGAGCGTGGAGGTTGAGCCGCATCCATTTCGACACCGGGAACACTGCCGGCGAAACCTGCTAAGGTACGCGCTTCCTGCGCGCCGCGACGGCGGAGGCGCGGGACAGCCTGAACCGGCACCGGAATCATCTGAGGGGAACACGGAACAGATGGCCACCAAGGCATCAGTCGCGAAGAACGATCGCCGCAAGAAGTTCGTCGAGAGATACAAGGAGCGCCGCGACGAGTTGCGGGCGCTGGCGAAGGACGAGCGTCTGCCGCCCGACCAGCGCTTCGAGGCCCAGCGCCTGCTGAACAAGCTCCCCCGCGACTCCAGCCCGGTGCGCGTGCGTAACCGGTGCGCCGTGACCGGCCGGCCCCGCGGCTACTACCGGAAGTTCGGTCTCTCGCGGATCGCCCTGCGGGACCTCGCGCTGCGCGGCGAGCTCCCCGGCGTGATCAAGGCGAGCTGGTAGCGCTTCAGCCGCGAGCTGGTAGCGCTTCAGCCGCCGAGCGCCGCGGACAGCTCTGCGAGCATCCGCCGCTCCTCGCGGGACACGCTGCCGAGGCCGAGGAAGCCGCCGGCGGCCTCAGCGACGGCCTGCGCCCGGCTCATGATGTCGTCACGCACCGCCGCGGCGTCCGCTTCGTCGAGTTCCGCGACCAGCGCGGCGGCATAGCCCTTCCAGGCCTCGAGCAGTTCCGCTCCCGGACGCCGCTCCAGCCAGGCGGAGAGCAGTTCGGCCGCGGTCGACCCACGGGTCACCCCGGCATCCCTCGCGGCTTGCATGATGGCGTCCCGCTCCGCGGCGTCCATCGCGTGGTCCGACCACGCGACCTCGATCAACGGCACCAGACCCGCCGCCACCAGCGCTTCGCCGTGCATGCCTGCGTCGAGCAGGGCGCCGAGAACCTCACGGTGCGCGATGCCCGAAGCCGCGGCCAGCTCGTCGAGCTGCTCCTCGCGCTCCTTCTTCGCGCGGAGGTCGTCGATCAGTTTCCTGTCCATGTCGCGGAAGAAGGCATCCTCCAGTGAGTCGCCGCGTTCGCGAAGGGCGTCGGTGGTCATCTGGTTCGCTTCCTGTGGGTTCCTGCGGTGAATCTCGGGGGCCGAAAGCGGCGGCATCGTAGCACCTGGATCGGGCGCCGGCAGTGAGCGCTGGTACGCTCCATCCTTCCCTCATCGCCATCGTTCATCGCACCAGGGAGGCACGCCCATGCTCCACCGTCCAGCGCTGGATCTTCGACCGGTTCTGCTCACCGTTCTTCTCCTCGCCTTCGCGGCCTCCGGCGCCATCGCCCAGTCCGTCACGGTGTGCATGCCGTCGTTCTTCGTCGACGGGCTTTCGGACCTCGAGGACCAGCACGAAGATCTCCGCTTGGTCGCCATCGACGACGACCTCGACTCCAACGTCTGCGACGGGCTGATCGCCGGCTACCGGGGAGTCGAGCAGTACCTGACGGCCGACAGCAGGCTGCGCTGGATCCAGAGCAACTCAGCCGGCGTCGAGGGTTTCCTCGAGATCCCGGACCTCCGCGACAGCGACATCGTCCTGACCAACGCGAAGATCATCCAGGGGCCCGAGATCGCCGACCACGCCTTCGCCCTCCTGCTCAACTTCACTCGCAACATCAAGGCGTTCAACGCCCAGATGCCGGAGGGCTGGAACACGGACCGCGCGCTGCCCATGATCGAACTCCGCGGCAAGACGGCGCTGGTCATCGGCCTCGGCGGCATCGGCACCCAGATCGCGCAGCGGGCCGCGGCCTTCGGCATGACCGTGCTCGGCGTCGACCCGAAGGACATCCCGATCCACCGCGACGTGGCCTACGTCGGCAAGCCGGACGAACTCGACGACCTGCTGCCCCGGGCCGATGTCGTCTTCTCGTCCGTTCCGCACACGCCGGCCACGGAGGGCCTGATCGGCGCCCGCCAGTTCGAGCTGATGAAGCAGGACGTGTACTTCATCAACATCTCGCGCGGGAAGATCGTCGACACGGACGCCCTGGTCGCGGCGCTCGAGAGCGGCAAGGTCCGCGCCGCCGGCCTCGACGTCACCGATCCCGAACCGCTGCCGACCGGCCACCCGTTGTGGACGATGTCGAACGTGACGATCACGCCGCACCTGGCGACGATCTCCGACCGGCTCGAGGAGCGGCGGACGCGGCTTCTGCGCGACAACATCACGCGCTTCGCAACCGGCAGGCCGCTCCGCAACGTGGTCGACAAGCAGGTCGGCTACTAGGAGGTTGCGTCACAGAGCGTTCCTCGCCCTCCTGCTCTGCGCCGCCTCCGCTGCCGCCCAACCGGCCGCGGAGGCGCCGCCGGAGCTTCTCGACGCGTTCGCGTTCCGCCACATCGGACCGATCGGCAACCGGGTTTCCGCCGTCGCCGGCGTCCCCGGCGATCCACGGACCTGGTACGCCGGCGCCGCTTCGGGCGGGCTCTGGCGCAGCACCGACGGCGGTGTCGGCTGGGAGCCGATCTTCGACCGGCAGGAAGCGGCTTCGATCGGCTCGATAGCGGTCGCCCCCTCCGACCCGAACGTGGTCTGGGTCGGCACCGGCGAGAGTTTCATCCGCAGCAACATCTCGATCGGCGACGGCGTCTACCGCTCCACGGACCGCGGCGACAGCTTCGAACACCTGGGCCTCGACCGGACCGGCCGCATCGGGCGCATCATCGTCCATCCCGAAGACCCCGAAACCGCACTGGTCGCCGCACTCGGACACGCCTACGGCCCGCAGGAGCGGGACGAAGCGGCCCGCGGCGTCTTCCGCACGACCGACGGCGGCGCGACCTGGGAACACGTCCTGTTCGTCGACGCGGACACCGGCGTCGTCGATCTCGCCTTCGCGCCCGATAATCCGCGGTTCGTCTACGCCGCGGCCTGGCAGATCGAGATCCGCACGTCCGGCCGTACCAGCGGCGGCCCCGGCAGCGGGCTCTATCGTTCGAGGGACGGCGGCGACACCTGGGTGCGTCTCGAGGGCGCGGGCCTGCCGAACCCGCCCCTGGGCAAGATTGGGCTCGCCGTGTCGGCCGACGATCCGGGCCGCATCTACGCGCTGATCGAGACGAGTTCCAACCGGGACTTCGCCCCCTCCGATCCCTTCGCCGGCGTCCTCTGGCGCTCGGACGACCGGGGCGATTCGTGGCGGCTGATCAGCCGCGACCTCAACCTGATCACCCGGCCGCTCTACTACACGCGGATGGCCGCCGCGCCCGACCGCGCGGACGAGGTCACGTTCGCCGCCACCCGCCAATCGGTCTCGCTCGATGGCGGCCAGACGGTCGAGAGCGAGGGCTACGAGCAGCCGGGCTGGGACCACCACGACATCTGGATCGATCCGCTCGACCCCGACCGTCGGATCGTCGGCCACGACGGCGGCGTCAGCATCACGAACGACCGCGGCCGCTCCTGGTACCGGCCGCAACTGCCGATCGCGCAGATGTACCACGTCTCCACCGACGACCGGGTGCCCTACTTCGTCTACAGCAACCGCCAGGACGGACCCTCGATGCGCGGACCGAGCCGCGTCCTCTACGGAGGACGCACCCAGGGCATCCCGGTCGGCGAGTGGCACTCCGTCGGCGGCTGCGAGGTCGGTTTCTCCATGGTCCACCGCGCCGACCGGAACCTGGTCTGGACCGGCTGCTACGACGGACAGCTCGAGCTCTACGACCTGCGCTCCGGCCAGTCACGCGACGTCAGCGTCTGGCCGCTGGCCATCGAGAGCTCGCCGGCGTCGGATCTCGAGTACCGCTTCCAGTGGACCGCCCCCTTCGCCACCTCGCCGCACGATCCGGAGGCCGTCTACGCCGGCAGCCAGTACGTCCACCGGAGCCGCGACCGCGGCCAGAGCTGGGAGCGGATCTCGCCCGATCTCACCACCGCCGACCCGGCGCTCATGCGCCGCACCGGCGGCCTGACCCTCGACGACGCCGGCCCGACGATCGCGCCCGTCGTCTTCGCGATCGCCGAGAGCCCGCTCGAGCCCGGGCTCATCTGGGCCGGCACGAACGACGGCCAGGTCCAGTTGACCCGGGACGACGGCGCATCCTGGACGAACGTGACCTCGAACCTCCCCGGCCTGCCGCCCCGCGGCACCGTGAGGAACATCGACCCGTCGGACGTCGACGCCGGGGCGGCCTACGTCGCCGTCGACCGTCACCAGGAGGGCGACACGACGCCCTACCTGTTCCGGACGAACGACTACGGCGAAACCTGGACCGACCTCGGCGCCGGCCTGCCGCGCGGACCGCTCGCGAACGTCCACACGGTCCGCGAGGACCCGGAGCAACCCGGACTCCTCTTCCTCGGCACCGAGAGCTCGCTCCATGTCTCCTTCGACGACGGCGCGAACTGGCGAAGCCTCTCCCGCCGCAGCGACGGCGCGGCGAACCTGCCTCCGGCGCCCGTTCACTGGATCGAGGTCCAGGAGCACTTCGACGACCTGGTCGTCGCCACCTACGGCCGCGGCATCTGGGTCCTCGACGACCTGACACCGCTGCGCGAGATCGCGCGCGGCCTGACGAGCCGCGCTCCGACACTGCTGGCGCCCCGGGTCACCTACCGCTTCCGCTCCCGCGGCGCGCCGATGGCCCAACCCGACGTGCCGGCGACCGGAACGAATCCACCGTACGGCGCCCTGCTCCACTACTGGATTCCGGCCTCGACCGCCGGCGACGACGTGGCCGCCACGATCCGCATCCGCGACGCCGAAGGCGACCTCGTCCGCACGCTCGACGACCTCCCCTCGGCACCGGGTCTCCATCGCGTGACCTGGGACCTGCGTCATGACGCCACGACCGAGGTCAGACTGCGCTCGAAGCCGGACGAGCGGCCCGACTGGGAGATGCCCGAGCGGGGCTGGCGTCCGCTGCCCGACGGCGGCCGCTTCTCGATGCTGGCCGCTCCGGACAGCTACCTGCTCGAACTGGTCCTACCGACCGGCGGCGACGGGGCGGACGAAGGCGAGCCGGTGTCAACGGTCGACATGGACCTCCTGCTCGACCCGGACTCCACCGCGTCGGCCAGCGACCTGGCGGCGCAGCAGACCCTGCTCGTCCAGATCCGCGACGGCATCGAACGCGCCGCCTACCTCATCAACGAGGTCGAGCGCCTCCGTCGCGACCTGCGGCAGCTCGAGGGCCGCCTGTCGGAGAGCGGGGGCGACCTCGATGTCTTCAGAGCCACCAACCAGGCCGGCTCGCTGCGCGAGGAACTTCGCGCGATCGAGGGAGAGTTCTTCGACCTGCGGATGACCGGCACCGGCCAGGACTCCCTGCGCTGGCCGCGCCGGCTCTACGCCCGGCTCACCTACCTGGCGCGGTCGGTCGGCCAGGCCGACGTCCGGCCCACGGATCAGCAGACCGCGGTCTGGCGGATGCTCAGCGCCGAACTCGCCGCGCAGGAAGACCGTTTCGACGCTACTCTTGCCGGCCCGCTGGCGGACCTGAACCGGACGCTCGCCGACAGCGGCTTCCTGCTGGTGGACCCTCCTTGACCCTGACCGCATCAGAACCCGCGCCGCGCTTCGAGCCGGCGACACCCCGGCAGCGACGCATCGAGGCCAGCGGCACCGAGCTCGAGATCTACGAGTGGGGTCCCGCCGACGGCGCTCCGATCCTGCTGGCGCACGGCATCCAGGACTTCGCGCTCACGCTCGCGCCGATCGCCGAGGCGTTCGCCGCCGACCACCGGGTCATCGCCTACGACCTGCGCGGCCACGGTGAGAGCGCGCATCCCGGCATCTACACGATGGCCCACCACATCGCCGACCTGCACGCCGTGTTCCTCGACTGCGAGCTCGAGCAGCCGCTTGTCATCGGCCACAGCCTTGGTGGCCAGGTCGTCGCCCAGTGGGCGGGCATCTTCGCCGAGCTGCCAAGGGCCATCGTGCTGATCGAGGGTCTCGGTCCGCCCTACGCCCTGAACCGCTTTCCCGAAGAGGTCAAGCAGAAACGGGCCAGGAACGCGGTCGAGGCGCTGACCCACCCGCGCCAGCACCGGATGGTCGCGTCCAGGGACCACGCCTGGGACCTCCTGAAGCGGGTCCACCCCCGTCTCGACCCGGCCCGCGCCCGCGAGTTCGTCGACCTGGGCACTCGCCCCCTGGCCTCCGGCGGCCTGGAGTGGAAGTGGGATCCCCAGGTGGTCACGACCTGGATGTCGAACGTGCCGGAAGCCTCCGAGGAGCGTTGGAGCTGGGTCACCTGCCCCACGCTCATCCTCACCGCCGCCCTCGCCAACGAGTTCTGGAGCAGCCGCCGCGGCGTCGACGAACAGCACGCCACCCCTGAACCCGAAGAGATCGCCCGCCGCGTCGCCCTGTTTCGCCGCGGCCGGCACGAAGAGATCGAAGGCGCCGGCCACATGGTCCACTACGACGTCCCGGAGCGGCTCGTCTCCACCATCCGCCGGTTCCTGAATCGACTGCCGGCGGCGTAGCGCCGTTCACCGTTCGTTTAGCCCGAGAGGAAAGCTCGCCTCGATCGTGTAACGCGCCCCCGACGAGTGCAGGATGCTCGAGTACAGGTGAAACGAAGCGACCTCGCTGGCCGGGCTCCGGAACAGCGAGTGGGCGGCCAGGTATCTCTCCAGGTCAACGCGCGGCGGCGGCCGGCGGAATCGAACCAGGCTGACGTGGGGAGTGAATCTCCGGCGCTTCAGCACCACGCCGGCCCGGCGCAGGGCCCGGGTCATGGCGTCGGCAAGGGCTGAAAGCTCGGCCTTCGGCGCCGCGCCCGTCCACAGCACCCGCGGGGCGCCCCGCCCGGGAAAGCAACCGAGGCCGTGAAGTTCGACCTGGATCGGCTCGGCTTCGACCTCGGCCAGAGCATCTTCGACCCGCTCCACGGCCGGGCCGTCGACCTCGCCGATGAACGCCAGCGTGAGATGCAGGCCGTCATCGTCCAGCCAGCGAGCGTTGCGTAGGCCGGACTGCAGGCTGCGCGCAGCCGCCTTCAACTCCGGAGGCAGGTCGAGAGCGACGAAAAGGCGGGGCAACGCGTGTCTACTCCCCGCAGCCCGTGGTCGCGCGGCCGCGCACGGAGGCAATCGTGAGCAGCGCCTACGGCGCCAGCAGGTTGGTGAGCAGGTCGGCCAGGCGATAGCCGGCGAGGGCCGCTCGCTGCAGGGAGATGTCGTAGGCCGTGTCAGCGTAGGCGCCGGACGGTGCTTCGCCCCGTTCAAGGTCGGGAGGATAGAGCGATTCACGGACGATCTGGTTGGACTCTCTTGCCCAGGCTTCGAAGTCGCCGGACTTGAGGTTGGCGCGGACCGTGTCGTCGAGCGGGTGGCGCGCGCGAGCCTCGGCGGCGACCTGGTCCTTGTGGGCCTCGTACTGTCGGTCGCGGGCCCGTTCAAACGCTGCCCAGAACTGGTCGGGCGGCGGTGGCCAGTCGGATGGGGCGTCGAAGCGAGCCTCTGCCCGCCTCCTGTGTTGAGCGCGGAACCGGCCGTCGAGAGCGCCGTCCCAGAAGGCGTGGAGGTTGCGGTTCCACTCGTCGAGACCGAAACCGTTGCCGCCGCGGTCCCCTTCCCGTTCGTCGCGCCGCTCCGTGACCCGGGACGCGGCGTGAAGGGGCTGGTGAATGTCACCGACGAGATGGAAGATCCAGGCCAGATGGATGGCGCGCTCGCCCGGCCGGCCGGAGGTATCGGCGACGGAGCGTGCAAGTTCGACCAACTGGCTCACGGCATTCGGCTCGGGCACCGGCAGATCCGTGTCGTGGGCCGATCCGTCGGCGCCCTGACGCCAGGTCCAGCCGATGTAGTGCCAGGTCGGCCGGTTGTACTTGTCGAGCTGCCGCGCCAGATCGGGCCAGTAGGCGGCCCGCTCGAACAGGATGCGGTCCCCGTCTCCGGCGCTCTCGGCATCCCCCAGCCGATACGCGAACCTGCCGCAGCCCCGGCGGCGATCCTGGTTCAGGTCGAGGCAGTGCATCCGGCTGTCCCGAGGCGCCTGCCGGAACAGCGCCAGGACGCGTTCGCGCACCTCCGGCTCGAGTTCCTGCCAGGCGATCCGGGCCACGACTTCATGGCCGAAATCGTTCCAGGCGTAAGCAGGCATGGCCCCGGCCATCGCCAAACCCACGCAAGCCACGACTAGTCCACGGCCGCAATTCCTCACACGCCCTCCTCTCGGTAACGCATTCATCGTAGCCCAGCGCCGGAGCCTCTAGCCCGCGTGGGGCCGGGGGAGGGTCCCGGCGGGCTGGAGCCAAGCGACTGCCGATGACGTTCATGAACCGCGACCACACGGAGCGCAGGCGACCGAAGCGAGCGCACAACCCTCATCCACCGAGAGAGCGCGAGCGGCCGTCCGGGACCCTCCCCCGGCCTCACGTGGGCGGGCCAACGCCGGCACCGCATAGCCGTTGATAGAGTCCGCGCCCGTCCGATCTCCCGTCGAAGCGCACGCACTGTGTCCAGCGTTCAGAACTTCACGCTCTACGACGTTCTCGTCCGCAACGCGACGGCGTTCGGCGACCGGCTCGCGCTGGTCACGGAGGACGGCGAGGAACGGAGCTTCGCGGAACTCCGCGAGCGCGTCGACGCGCTGGCGGCGGGGCTCGACGGCCTGGGGCTCGAGGTCTCCGACCGTCTCGCGGTGCTGGCCCAGAACTCGGCGGCTTACGTGGAGCTCTATCTCGCCTGCGCCCGCCAGGGGATCATCGTGTATCCCATCAACTGGCGGCTGCAGCCCGGGGAAATCGAGATGCTCGTCCGCGAGCGGGCGAAGCCGCGGGCGTTCGTCGTCGGCGCGGATTTCCTCGACGCCGTACCGGGCGGCCCCGGCGATGACGCGATCCCCCACTGGTTCCAGTTCGGCGACGATCCGGCGGCCGGCTACGGCTCACTCGACTCGCTCTACGCAGGCGCCGGCGCAACGAACGACCTGCCGCGGCCCGACGTCGCCGCGGACGAGCCCTTCGCGGTCATCGCGACCGCCGCCGTCGACGTGATCCCCCGCGGCGCCCTGCTCAGCCACTCGAACCTGGTCTGGGCCAACCTGCAGGAGATCGCGTCGCTCGGGCTCGACGGCTCGGACCGGAACCTCGTCGCGCTGCCGCTCTTCCACATCGCGGCGCTCGGCCACCTGCTGAGCGTCTTCCACGCGGGCGGCGCCAACGTGGTCACCGCGAAGTACGACCCGGCCCAGGCAGTCGAACTGATCGACCGCCATGCGGTCACGATGATCAGCGACTTCCCGCCGGTGCTGACCACCCTGCTGGACGCGGCAGCCGAAGCTGGCAGCCGCCTCGCCAGCCTCCGCCACGTCACCGGCCTCGACTCGCCCGACACGATGCAGCGGCTGCACGACGAGACGGACGCCACCTTCTGGGCCGGCTTCGGGCAGTGCGAGACGAGCGGTTTCGTCACGATCCAGAACGCCCGCGAGCGTCTCGGCTGCGCCGGCAAGGCGGCCGAACTCTGCAGCGTCCGCCTGGTGGACGACGACGATCGTGAGGTGCCGGCCGGCGAGGACGGCGAGATCGTCGTCCGCGGACCGCTGGTGTTCCTCGGCTACGACGGCCAGCCGGACGTGACCGCCCACACGTTCCGCGGCGGCTGGCACCACACCGGCGACATCGGCCGCTTCGACGAGGAAGGCAACCTGTTCTACGTCGCCCGCAAGCCGGAGAAGGAACTGATCAAGCCGGGCGGCGAGAATGTGTATCCCGCCGAGGTCGAAGCGGCGATCCTCGAACTCGACGCCGTGCGCGCGGCATGCGTCTTCGGAGTCAGCGACAACCGCTGGGGCGAGGCGATTCGCGCCGTCGTCGAAGTCGCTCCGGAGGCGGACCCGGAGGCAGGTCTGGACCAGGAAGCCGTCCGTGAACACGTCGGCTCCCGGATCGCCCGCTTCAAGCGGCCGCGCGACGTCATCTTCACCAGCGAATTGCCGCGGAGCGGCGACCACGTCGACCGCGTAGCGGTCAAGGACCGCTGGGGAGATCAGTAGGCCGCCGTGGCGGGACCGCCGCGGGACACTGACCCGGAACTGGTCGGGATCGAGAACGCGATCCTCGACCTGCTGGTCCGCGTAGAGGACCGGCACCTCGACGAGATGGGCCTCGACAAGGGGATCATGAAGCTCGTCAGCGCGGAGGAGCAGGAGGCGATCCTCGATCACGTGCTGAACCGCGACGGCGAAACCCTGCAACCCGAGATCGAGGCCGGCGGTTCCTGCGCCAACGTGCTGCGCGCCGCGTCCCTGCTCGGCGTGGACGCAAGCTACAGCTCGGCGGTCGCCGGCGACGACACCGGCCGCCTGTTCGAGCGCGGCCTGAACGCCAGCCGGGTCCGGAACCGGCTGGCGCGGATCGACGGCGTCACCGGCACCTCGGTCGTGCTGGTGACGCCCGACGGCGAGCGGACGATGAACACGCACCTGGGCGTCTGCCGGCAGTACCGCCCGGAACATGTGCCCGAGGACGACATCCGGAGGTCCCGAATCTTCTTCACGACGGGCTACATCTGGGACACCCCGAACCAGATCGACGCGATCGAGCACGCCATCGAGGTCGCCCGCGCCGCCGGCGCCAAACTCGCCATCGACGTCGCCGATCCGTTCGCGGTCCGCCGCTCGCGCGACCACCTCATGCGGCACAAGGAGCACGGTTTCGACATCCTGTTCGCCAACGCCGAGGAGGCGCGGATGATGACCGGTCTCGAGCCGGAGGCCGCGGCGCGTGAGCTGGCGGAGACGATCGAGGTCGTCGCGGTCAAGGACGGTGTCCGCGGCGCCTGGGTGCGCCGGGGCGACGAAGTCCACCGCGTTCCCGCGCACCGGGTCGAGGTCGTCGACACGACCGGCGCCGGCGACTGCTTCGCCGCCGGTTTCCTCTACGGCCTGTTGCGGGACCTGCCGATCCGTCTCTGCTGCGAACTCGGCATCGCCATGGCGGCGGATACGATCACGCACTTGGGCGTCAAGCTGTCGCCCGACATCCGGGAACGGCTGGCGGCGATCGGAGAGCGGCAGGCTGCGGCGGTCCAATGACAGGAGAGAGCCCATGAACCGGAACATCGTCAGAGCGGAGCCGGCCTCCGGCCGGCGCGTTTCCTGGCCGCCTTCGGCGGCAGCGGGTCAGAAGACCCGCGTACCCAGCGCCCCTGGACTGGCGGCCGCCGTCGTCGTCGCGCTCACGGCGTCATCCGCCGCAACCGCCCAGGAGACGAACCCGATCGAGCCGCACCACATCGCCACACTGCGCAGCGTCGGCACGGTCGAGGTGTCGCCCGACGGCAGTCTCGCGGCCTACCTGTTGAGCGTCCCGCGGCGGCCGCTGGACGAGGACAGCGGCGGCTCGTGGACCGAGCTGCACGTGCTGGACATGGCCGAGCCGGGGTCCTCGCGGCCCTTCATCGCCGGCCAGGTGAATGTCGGCCGGCCCAGCTTCCGCGGCAACGACGAGATCCTCTTCACCTCCCGCCGCGGCTCGGACAAGGCCTCCGCCCTCTACGGCATCCCGGTCAGCGGCGGCGAGAGCCGCAAACTGGTCGAACACGCGAACGGCGTCGGCTCCTACGTCCTGTCGCCGGACGGCAGCCGGGTCGCCTTCCTGGCCCGCGAGGAGACCGCGAAGGAACTGAAGACACTCCGCGAGAAGGGCTTCAACCAGGAGATCTACGAAGAGGATCGACCTCTGACGCGGCTCTGGATCGCGGACGTTCCCGCGCTCGATGCGGACCGGAGCGACGACGAGTCGAAGCCCGTCCTGGTCGAGTCGGTCGACGGGCACGTCATCTCCGCCGTCTGGAGCCCTGGCGGCGAACGTCTCGCCGCGGTGACCACGCCGACCGCCCTGATCGACGACTCGTACACGAGCAAGTCCGTCGTGATCGTGGACGCGTCGACGGCCGACTTCCCCGTGCTCTCAAACGTCAAGGCGATCGGCAAGCTCGGCCAGGTCGAGTTCAGCCCGAACGGCGAGCAGGTCGCCGCCGTATCGGCGGCCGACCAGCACGACCCGGCGGCCGGAAGACTGATGCTCGTGGCTGGCGCCGACACATTCAGCGACCTCCTGCCGGAGCTCGAGGGGCATGTCGCCTCGTTCGCCTGGGAGGACGACGAACACCTCCTGTACGCCGCCTCCGTCGGCGTCTGGAGCACCCTCGGCAGAGTGTCCACGGACGGCGAAGCGGAAACGCTGATCGAACCGGGCGGCCCGATCGGCCTCAGCTTCAGCCGGCCGCGCGACGGCGGCGCGGCGGCGCTGGCCGCGGACAGCCCCGATCACCCAAGGGAGATCTACCGCTACGACCCGGCGGAACCGCGGGCGCCGCCGGTGCGGATGACGAACTCGAACCCCTGGCTCGACGACATCGACCTGGCCCGCCAGGAGGTCGTCCGGCACACGGCGCCGGACGGGCTCGAGCTCGAGGGGCTGCTGATCTACCCGCTCGGCTACGAGGAGGGCCGGCGCTATCCGCTGATCCTGTTCGTCCACGGCGGCCCGGAAAGCCACCACAGCAACGGCTGGCTGACGTCCTACTCGAACTTCGCGCAGCTCGCCGCCGCCCGCGGCTTCGCCTCCTTCTACCCGAACTACCGGGGCAGCACGGGGCGCGGCGTCGAGTTCTCGAAGCTCGGCCAGCACGCCGCCGCCGGCCCGGAGTTCGACGACCTGATCGTCGCGGTCGACCGCCTGATCGAGATCGGCCTCGTCGACCGCGACCGGGTCGGCATCACCGGCGGCTCCTACGGCGGTTACGCTTCGGCCTGGGGCGCGACCTACTACTCCGACCGTTTCGCCGCGGCGATTCCCTTCGTCGGCATCTCGAACAACATCTCCAAGCTGGGGACGACCGACATTCCGCTGGAGATGGAGCTGGTTCATCACCGCACGACGCTCTGGGACGACTGGGACTACTTCGAGAAGAGCAGTCCCATCTACTACGTCGAGCGCAACCGCACGCCGACCCTGATCCTGCACGGCAAGGAGGACCCCCGGGTCCATCCCAGCCAGTCGCTCGAACTGCACCGGCACCTGAAGACCCTCGGCCAGGCGCCCGTGCGACTGGTTCTCTACCCTGGTGAGGGCCACGGCAACCGGCGCTCGGCGGCCCGTCTCGACTACATGCTCCGCACCCTGCGCTGGATGGAGCACTACCTCAAGGGCCCCGGCGGCGACCCGCCGCCGCAAGAGATCGACTACGCCGCCTACCTGCCCTGGGCCGGGAACGGCGACGACGCCGGCGAGGAGCCCGCGACCCCGGACGCCGAGTCGACGGGCGGCGGAGAGTGAAACGACCTTTCCCGCCAGCCGGGGCGGGCATCCGCGTGCTCGCCGGCCTTCTAACGCTGGGCGTCCTCGGATGCGCCGAGGACGCAGTCGAAACCGCCCCGCCGGTCGCTGCTGAACGCCCGGCCTGGAAGCCGCCGGCACCGCCGCCACCGCCGAAGCCCTGCGGCGTCGGCTGCATCGAGGGCGAAGGCAACGCCACGGTACGGTTCCAGATGGCCGGCGGCGACCACACCGCCACCGCCACGGTCGCAGGCAACCGGGGAGTGTTCTCCGTGGGCCCGCCCGTCGACATCTCGCAGAACGCGGAGGAGTGGTCGGGGATCACGACCTTCTTCGTACCGGAAGCGGGTGTCCATACGCTCCGAGTCCGGGCCACCGGCAAGTGGAGCCTGACCATCCTGAAGGGGAAGCAGTCGTATGCGGACGGCTAGCAAGGCCAAGGGGGAACCGGCCTGCCGGCCGGCTCGTCTTCGGGCCGCCTTCGGCGGCGCCGGGTCAGAGGACCCGCGCACCGGCCACGGGACGCTGCCGTGAGGCTGGGCGTCCTCGCGCTGCTGGCGGCGGTGTGGCTCTCCCTGTCCGGGCCGTACACCGTGTACGAGTGGCTCATCCTCGCCTTCGGCGTCGTCTCCGTCGTGTTCGTGTGGCGTCTCTACGTCGCCCTCGACCGGGCGGCGGGCGGCGGCTCCGAGTTCTTCCGCGCCTCCGCCTGGCTGCGGCTGCCCCGGTTCCTGGTCGCCTTCGCGCTCAAGGTCGCGGCCGCCAACCTCCACACGACGAAGCTCATCCTGTCGCCGGAGATCGACCTCCACCCGCGCCTCCGGCGCGTGCCCGGGAGCCAGAAGACGTCCTTCGGCCAGGTCCTGTACGCGAACTTCATCACGCTGACGCCCGGAACGATCACCCTGGACCTCAGGGACGACGAACTGCTCGTCTACGCCCTCGACGCGGAGAGCGAGGCGGACGTGGTGAGCGGCGCGATGGACCGTGACGTGCGGCGGCTCGAAGGAGGCCCCGACTGATGTACGTGGCGGGGATGGCGGCGATCGTGGTGACCATGTTCCTGGCGCTCGCACGCGCCGCGATCGGCCCCACCGTGTTCGACCGCATCCTGGCCGTCAACATGTTCGGGACGAAGACGGTGCTGCTCATCGCGGTGGCCGGCTTCCTCACCGGACGGCCCGAGTGGCTCGATCTCGCGATCGTCTACACCCTGGTCAACTTCACCGGCACGCTGGCGGTGCTGCGCTTCGCGCGCTTCGGGAACCTGGCGAGGGACGACCGGAAAGCGGACCGGTCATGAACGGCGCGCTGGACATCGTGACCGCGGTGCTGCTGGTCGCCGGCGGCTTCTTCTGCGTCGTCGGCGGCATCGGCCTGCATCGATTCTCCGAGTTCTACCAGCGCACTCATGCCGCGAGCGTCACGGACACCGCGGGCGCCGGCCTGATGCTCCTGGGCCTGATGTTCCAGGGCGGCCTGTCCATGGTCACGCTGAAGCTGGTCCTGGTGCTCGCCTTTCTGATGTTCAGCAGCCCGGCCATCGCGCACGCACTGGTCAAGGCGGCTCACGGCCACGGACTGGCGCTCGAACTGGACGACCCGGGAAAGGACGGCGATGCCGCCGGTTGAACTCCTCCTCATGCTGCTGCTGCTCGCCACCGTCATCGTCGTGGCGAGACTCAAGGACCTGTTCGCCGCCGCCATGCTGACCGGGATCGCGAGCCTGCTCGCGGCAGGGCTGTTCGTCCTGATGGACGCCGTGGACGTCGCCTTCACCGAGGCCGCGGTCGGCGCCGGCGTCAGCACGGTGCTCTTCCTCGGGGCGCTCAGCCTGACTTCGCGGCGCGAGAAGCAGCAGGAACGGACGCGGTTCCTGCGGATCCTGCCGATCGTGATCGTCGTCGCCACCGGTGCGGCCCTGATCTACGGCACCTGGGACATGCCGGCTTACGGCGATCCCGACGCCGTCATCCACCACCACCTGGCGCCGGATCTGATCGCCGAGACGGAGAGGAAGATCCACATCCCGAACATCGTCACCGCGATCCTCGCCAGCTTTCGCGGCTACGACACGTTCGGTGAAGTCGTCGTGATCTTCACGGCCGGCGTCGGGGTCGCACTGCTCCTGGGCGGACTCGGTCTGCGACGCCGCGATGCCGGCACCGAGGAGGAGTCGTGAGGCCTCCGTCCAGAGTCCGCGAGATGCCGATTCTCCGGGTCGTCGCCCGGGCGCTGGTGCCGGTCATCCTCCTCTTCGGTCTCTACGTGCAGTTCCACGGAGACTTCGGCCCTGGCGGCGGCTTCCAGGCCGGCGTCATCTTCGCCGCGGGGCTCATCATCTTCGCCCTGACTTTCGGGGTGGAGGCGCTGCGGCAGGTCGTTTCCGTCGTGCTGACGGAGCGCCTGATGGCCGCGGGCGTGCTGCTCTACGGCGCGGTCGGCGTCGTGGCGATGTTCCTGGGCGGAGAGTTCCTCAACTACTCGGCGCTCGATCCGCTGACCACCGGCCATCACGGCCAGCACCTCGGCATCATCGTCATCGAACTGGGCGTCGGCATCGCCGTGGCGGCGACCATCATGCGCGTCTACTACGCCTTCGTGGGCCGCCGCCCGGACGCTGACGGCGAAGCCCGTGAGCCGGCCCTGGGCGCCGAACCGGGTGAAGGGACATCATGAGTCTGGCCCAGTCGTTCTCCGGGCTCTGGGCCTACTGGCTGATCATCGCGCTGATGATGGTCGGGCTCTACATCGTCATCGCCCGCGACAACCTGATCAAGAAGGTGATGGGGCTCAACATCTTCCAGGCGGCGGCGATCCTCTTTTACGTGTCGATCGCCAAGGTGGACGGCGGCACCGCGCCGATCGTGCCGCACGACCCGGCCCATCCCGGCGGCCACGGAGAACACGAGATCCTCTACTCGAACCCGCTGCCCCATGTGCTGATGCTGACCGCGATCGTGGTCGGCGTCGCCACCACCGCTCTGGCGCTGGCGCTGGCCGTGCGCATTCACGGCGACTACGGCACCGCCGAAGAGGACGAAGCCCTGGCCTACGACCTGGACCACGGTTGAGGCCCCCTCCGGAATCGAGAAGATCGTCGTGATCGAGAAGATCGTCGTCCTCGAGGTCGTGCTGCCGTTGCTCGCCGCGCCGGTTTGCGTGCTGGTGCGCCACCCGCGCCTATGCCGCCTCCTGAGTCTCGGCGTCGTCGCGGCCTGCCTGGCGATCGCGGTAGCCGTGCTGCTCGAGGTGCGGGGCGGCGGCGTGATCTCCTACCAGCTCGGCGGCTGGCCGCCGCCGCTGGGGATCGAGTACCGGGTCTCGACCGTCAACGCCTACCTGCTCGCCCTGGTCACCGCGATCGCCCTGGTGGTCTTCAGCTTCGACTCCCGGGGCGGCCCGCCGCGCGTGCCGGAGCAGCGCCGGCACCTCTACTACGCGGTGTTCCTGCTCTGCATCTCCGGTCTGCTCGGCATCGCGATCACCGGCGACGCCTTCAACATCTTCGTGTTCCTCGAGATTTCGTCGTTGTCGTCTTACATCCTGGTCAGTCTCGGCGGCCACCGGCGCGCCGTGATGTCCGCCTTCTACTACCTGGTCATGGGCACGATCGGCGGCGTCTTCTTCATGCTGGGCGTCGGCCTGCTCTACCAGGTGACGGGCACCCTGAACCTGCGCGACATCGCGGCTCGCCTCGAGCCGTCGCTCGACGATCGCGGCACCGTGCTCGCGCTGGCGCTTCTGGTCGTCGGCATCTCGATCAAGCTGGCGGTCTTCCCGCTCCACCACTGGCTGCCCAACGCCTACTCGTTCGCGCCGCCCAAGGTCAGTGCCTTCCTGGCCGCGACGGCGACCAAGGTCTCGTTCTATCTGCTCGCGATGATCCTGTTCACGATCTTCGGCGCGCCCTTCGTGTTCGAGGAACTGCGCCTGCAGGCCGTACTGCTGCCGCTGTCCATCCTCGCGATGTTCCTGGCCTCCGGCGCCGCGATCTTCCAGACCGACCTGCGCCGGCTGCTGGCCTACTCGAGCGTCGCCCAGATCGGCTACATGACCCTCGGCCTCTCGACCGCGAACGCGACCGGTCTGGCCGGCGGCCTGGTCCACCTGTTCAATCACGCGGTGATGAAGGGCGGGCTCTTCCTCGTCGTCGCCTGCCTGCTCTACCGGGTCGGCTCGGTCCACATCGATGCTCTTGCCGGCATCGGCCGGCGCATGCCGCTCACTTCGGCCGCGCTGGTCATCGGCGGCCTGAGCCTGATCGGCGTTCCGGGCACGGTCGGCTTCGTCAGCAAGTGGTACCTGGTGTCCGGCGTGCTGGAGCGGGGCTGGACCGCGGCCGCGGTGCTCATCCTGCTGAGCTCACTGCTGGCCCTGGTCTACGTAGGCAAGGTGGTCGAAGTCATCTACTTCCGCAAGCCGGCCGAGACGCAGCCGATCGACCATGTACGGGAGGCTCCCTTCGGGATGCTCGCGCCGGCCTGGGTGCTCGCGGTGGCTGCGGTCTTCTTCGGGCTGACCACGAACTGGACCTACGGCGTCGCCAGGGAGGCGGCCGAACTCCTGCTAGCTGGCGGAATCTGAGTCGACGATGAGTTCCGAAACGACGATCTTGGTCGCTCTGCTGCTGCCGGTGCTGGCGGCGGTCTCCTGCCAGGTCTTCGGCCGCCTTGGGCATCCGAACCTGCGTGACGTCGCCACGCCGCTGATCGGCGCCGGCACGTTCGCCGCCGTCTGGCAACTCGGCGACGACGTTCTACGAGGCGGCCGGCCGGAACTCGTCCTGTTCGAGGTGCTGCCGGGGGTGGAACTCGCGTTCCAGGTCGAGCCTCTGGGGCTGGTCTACGGCCTGGTGGCGAGCGGCCTGTGGATCGTGACCTCGATCTACGCCGTCGGCTACATGCGCGGCCACCACGAGCACAACCAGACCCGGTTCTTCACCTTCTTCGCCCTCTCGATCTTCGCCGCGCTCGGCATCGCCTTCGCCCGCAACCTGTTCACGCTGTTCCTCTTCTACGAAGCGCTGACGCTTCTCACCTTCCCGCTCGTCACCCACCACGGCACGGACGAGGCACGGCGCGCGGGGCGCGTCTATCTCGGCATCCTCCTCTTCACCTCGATCTCCTTCCTGCTGTTCGCCATCCTCTTCACCTGGCGGCTGACCGGCACGATCGAGTTCACGCCGGGCGGCATCCTGGGCGCCGAGACGAGTTCCGGGATGGTCACGGTGCTGCTGCTGCTCTACGCCTTCGGCGCCGGCAAGGCGGCGCTCATGCCCTTCCACCGCTGGCTGCCGAACGCGATGGTGGCGCCGACCCCGGTCAGCGCGCTGCTGCACGCGGTCGCGGTGGTCAAGGCGGGCGTGTTCGCGATCCTCAAGGTCGTCGTCTACGTCTTCGGCCTCGACCTCCTCGCCGGCAGCAACGCGTCGCTGGCGCTGATGACGATCGCCTCGTTCACGATGCTGATGGCGGCCGTCATCGCCATCCGCCAGGACAACCTGAAGGCGCGGCTCGCCTACTCGACGATCAGCCAGCTCGCCTACATCGTCCTCGGCGCGGCAATGGCCACGGCCACGGGCGTCCTCGCCGGCGGCCTGCAGATCGCCATGCATGCCGCGGGCAAGATCACCCTCTTCTTCTGCGCCGGCGCCATCCTGGTCGCCACCCACAAGAAGAAGGTGAGCGAACTCGACGGGCTCGGCCGGACCATGCCCTGGACCTTCGCCGCCTTCTTCCTGGCCTCGCTGTCGATCATCGGCATCCCACCGCTGGGCGGATCCTGGGCCAAGTGGTACCTGATGGTCGGCGCGCTCGAGACCGGATTCGCATGGCAAGCCGCGTTCCTGGGGGTGCTGATGGTGAGCTCCCTGCTCGCCGTCTTCTACCTGATGCCGGTGGTCGTTCGCGGCTTCTTCGCGACCTCGCCCACCGCCGGTCCCAGCGGCAGCGCCGGCGGCGACCGGAAGCCGATCGCCGAAGCGCCGTTTCTCTGCGTCGCCCCGCTGGTGCTGACGGCGCTGCTGTCCCTGGCCCTGTTCTTCGTCGCCGGTGATCTGGCGTCGCTGCTGAGCTTCTGAACCTAGGGGCGGAACCGGATCCACTGCCCATGGCGCAGCCGCTCCTCCCGCGGCACCAGTCCCAGCCAGCGCTTGAACCTGCGGCGCTCCGCGAACCGCGACACCTCCGCCAGGCGGACCTCGACCGGCAGGAATCGCATGGCCGCCAGCGCCTCCTGGTCCGTCCCTCCGGCCTCGGCGGCGAAACGCAGCAGAAGCCTCCGCTCAAGCCGCTCGAACTCCGCCTCGAGCTGGTGCTCGACTCGCAGCGCCGCTCCACAGGAGGCGATCGCCGCCCGCCGCAGCGGTTCGTACCGCGGCTCGACGTAGAAGTCGAAGCTACTGGCGGAGAGCCCCTGCAGACGGCTGATCTCGCCCGGCGACGGCGCCATCTTGACGCCCGGCGTCATCGCCTTCCACTGCTCGTAGCTGACCGGCCGCGGCTCGCCGACGTCAGGATCCGGCGTCGGCACGTGTAGCGCCATGGCAACGACGATCCAGCCATTCGCGGCCAGCCCCGCCTCCAGCTCGCCGGCGGTGCGCACGCCGACATCGTCCAGGGCGGGAAACCCGTCGCTCAGCCAGAACAGGAAGCAAGGCGGGTCGCCGCAGCGCGAAGCGGTCTCTTCCAGGAGGAGCGCCGCCGATTCACGCACCACGTCGGCGTAGGTCGGCAGGTCCAGCGGACGGTTCCCGGCCTCGAAGTAGGCGTCGCGGCCCAGGCCTTCCCCGGCAATCTGCTCCAGCGCCGCCTCGACGGCTCGCGGCTCCGTGGTCGCGGCGAGCCGCTGCTCCGCGCCTCCGGGCGCACCGTCGTCCAGCGCGACTTCTACCGGCCCGAGCGCCACCAGCCGTCTCGCCTGCCGCGCCAGCGCCTCCGCACCGAGACGGACCGTCTCCGCCCTGGCCAGCACGGCGTCCACATAGACCAGCACCGGCCGCGGGTTCGCCTTCAGATCGAGCGCGGACACACCGGTCGCGCGGCGCCGCTCGCCGGCGACCTCCACCACGAAGTCGCCCGGCTCGAAGTCCGACGGCTTCACACCGCGCAGCCGCGGCAATTCGATGACGACCGACGACTCCGCCACCTCGACCGCGTCGGTGAAGGTCCGGTCGGGCGGCGGCTGGGCAGGCAGAGCCGTGGCAAACAGGACCAGGGAACCGGCGACGATCTTCATGAGCCGGACCAGAATACCGAGAGTAGAAAGCTATAGTCGCAGCTTCGAATGGCGCACCACACCACGCGACGCGCGTTCCTGGGCGCGGTCGGAGCGGCCGGCGGCGCGACCGTCGCCTGCAGTTCCGGTGTCAACGTCCGTTCCGCGGAGACCGCGTTGAGCCACGAACCGATTCCCCTCGACACGCCGCTCCCGGTCGAGGACGTGCCGACGCCGGCACTGCTCATCGACGTCTCCCGGCTGGAGCTGAACCTGGCGAAGATGGCCGCCCACGCCGAGGAACGGGGCATCTCGCTGCGCCCGCACACGAAGACCCACAAGTGCCCGCTGCTGGCGAAACGCCAGATGGAACTGGGCGCGGTCGGCATCTGCTGCGCCAAGGTCAGCGAGGCGGAGGTCATGGTCGAGGCGGGCATCGGCGAGGTCCTGATCACCTCGCCGGTCGTCACCGACGACAAGATCGGGCGGGTCGTCGCCCTCTCGAAGCAGAGTCCGGAGGTCACCCTGGTGGTCGACAACCGGGCCGCGGCCGAACGGCTGCACGAGGCCGCGGTCGCCGGGGGCGTCACGCAGCGCGTCCTGGTCGATCTCGATGTCGGCACCCGGCGTACCGGCGTCGCCACCGGTGAACCGGCGCTCGAACTGGCGCGGACGATCGACGCTCTGCCCCATCTCGACCTGCGCGGCCTTCAGGCCTACGCCGGCCACCTGATGCACGTCCACGGCCACGCCGAGCGGCAGACCCGCTCGCTCGAGGCACTCGAGGCCGCGGTCGAGACGAGGCGGCTGATCGAAGCCGACGGCATCTCCGTCAGCGTGCTGAGCGGCGGCGGCACGGGCACCTGGGACATCGACTCGGAGGTCGACGGCATGACCGACCTGCAGGTCGGTTCCTACCTGTTCATGGACGAGCAGTACCTGCGGATCGGCGGTCGCAACGGAGACGTCTTCGACGACTTCGAGACCTCGCTCTTCGTGCAGGTGACGGCGATCAGCCAGCCGGTGTCCGAACTCATCACGACCGACGGCGGCTACAAGGCGTTCGCCTCGGACGCCGACCGGCCCCAGCTCGCCGACATCGGCGGCGTGGTCTACGGCTGGGGCGGCGACGAGCACGGCATTCTCCGGATCGCCGAGGCGTCCAGGCCCGTGCAACTCGGCGACCGGCTCCGCTGCATCACCCCCCACTGCGACCCGACGGTCAACCTCTACGACGTGTACTACCCGGTACGGGACGGCCGGGTGGAGGAACTGTGGCCGATCAGCGCCCGGGGCAAGTCCCAGTAGTCTGACGGCCCGCAGCGAAAGTAGCGCTGCATTCGAACGACCATGCATCCCGCCCAGCATCGTTGCTCCTCGGTCGAAGATTCCCCGATATGCTCCCTCGTCGCGCCTTGCTGGACGGGCGCCTGATCGTTCTCGGTGCAACGCGCACTTCCGCCGCGGGCCGTCATGCGGCGCCCCATCGTCGGCGTGATGGGTTCGGGCGCCGAAAGCCACGAGGACCTGGCCGCGCCGCTGGGCCGGGCGATCGCCGGGAACGGCTGGCATCTGCTGACCGGCGCCGGCCGCGGCACGATGACGGCCACGAGCCGCGCCTTCGCCGAGACCGAGCACCGGGACGGACTGTGCCTGGGAGTCGTTCCGAGCCAGGAGGAAGGCGACGGCTCGCCCGACGGCTACCCGAACCCGTGGGTCGAAGTGGTGATCCGGACTCACCTGCCGCTGTCCGGCGCCGCCGGCACCGGTCCCTTCTCGCGCAACCACATCAACGTCCTTTCCGCCGACGCCGTGGTCGCGCTGCCGGGCAGCGCCGGCACCTGGAGCGAGATCGAACTTTCGCTCCGCTACGAAAGGCCCCTGGCTCTCTTCGACCGGCCGCCCGGCGACAGCGACCAGTCGACCTCCGCGGCCGCGGCCGGCGCGCGCGTGTTCACCGAGCTCGACCAGCTCGTCGACTGGCTCCGCCGGACGGTCTGACGCCGCCCGCCGTCGACAGCGCGTAACGGGTACCATCCCGCCCCGATGAACGGCGCGGTCCAGGAGATGATCGACCTGCTGCAGATGGAGCAGATCGAGGAGAACCTGTTCCGGGCGCAGAACGGTCCGGGCAACCATGTCTTCGGCGGCCAGGTGCTGGGCCAGGCCATCGTCGCCGCCTCGAAAACGGTCGAAGACCGTCACCTGCATTCCATCCACGCCTACTTCCTGCGCCGCGGCGACCCGGACCGGCCGATCCTCTTCGACGTCGACCGCATCCGCGATGGGAGGAGCTTCACCACCCGCCGCGTCGTCGGCATCCAGCACGGCCGAGCCATCTTCAACATGTCCTCGTCCTTCCAGGTCGAGGAAGGCGGTCTGGAGCATCAGTCCGACATGCCGGAAGTGCCGCCGCCCGGCGACCTGGCCTCAGACGGGGACATCTACCGGAAGATGGCGAAAGACGACCCGTCCTACCGGCGTTTCGCCCATCGCTTCGAGGTGATCGACAGCCGCCAGGTCGAGGGGATCCAGATGCTGCCGCGCGAGGGCCGTCAGGCCAGGGAGCCGCGAAAGAACACCTGGCTTCGCTGCCGCGAAGACCTGCCCGACGACCGCACCGTCCACCTGTCATTCCTCGCCTACATGTCGGACCTGGACTTCATGGCCGTCTCGATGCAGCCGCACGGCCCGTCGATGAAGGGCTACCGAATCCAGGGAGCCAGCCTCGACCACGCGCTCTGGTTCCATCGCCCCTTCCGCGCCGACGAGTGGCTCCTCTTCAGCAAGGAGAGCCCGACCGCCGCCCGCGCCCGCGGCTTCGTCCGCGGCCACGTGTTCAACCGGGACGGCGAACTCGTCGCCTCGGCAAGCCAGGAGTGCCTGATCCGGTTGCGCGAGCGGGAGCACAGCGTCGCGGGGTGAGTCTCTTCGTCTCAACTCTCCGAACCGGGCTCGCTATGATCCGCGCTCCACGCGCTTCCCCGGACTGCCATGACCGATCACCCACGTCGCTCCAGCGACGCCCTCCTCGCTGAACTCCGCGACGCTCTCGGGGATGACGGCGTCCTCGTCGGCGACGAGGTGACGGCGAGGGCCGGCGATGGCTCGGGCACCGTTCCCTGCGCGGCCCGAGCAGTGCTTCGGCCACGGACCACGCAGCAGCTCTCGGCGGCTCTCGCGGCCTGCCACGGCGCAAACCAGCCGGTGGTGCCGCAGGGCGGGCTGACCGGTCTCGTCGGCGGCGGCGTCGCCGGTGATCTCGAGGTCGCCATCACCCTGGAGCGGATGACCGCGATCGAGGAGATCGACCCGGTGGGCAGGACGATGACGGTTCAGGCCGGTGCCGCGCTGCAGAGCATCCAGGAAGCCGCCGAAGCGGAGGGTCTGCTCTTCCCGCTCGACCTCGGCGCCCGCGGCTCCTGCACGATCGGCGGCAACGTGGCGACGAACGCCGGTGGCAACCGGACGATCCGCTACGGCATGACCCGCGACTCGGTGCTCGGCCTGGAGGCGGTGCTTGCCGACGGCACCGTGCTCTCGAGCCTGAACAAGATGGTCAAGAACAACGCGGGCTACGACCTGAAGCACCTCTTCGTCGGTTCCGAAGGCACCCTGGGAATCGTCACCCGCGTCGTCCTGCGCCTGGAACGGCGGCCCCGCAGCCACGACTGCGCCCTGCTGGCAGTTCCGGGCTTCGCCGAGGTGGTCGAGCTGTTGCGCCGGCTGGAAGAGGAGATCGGCGGCTCGATGAGCGCCTTCGAGGTCATGTGGCGCGAGTTCTACGAGCTGGTGACCGGACCGCAGGCGAGGACGGCGCCCCCGATTCCCCACGGCGACCCCTACTACGTGCTCGTCGAGTCGCTCGGAGCGCGGCCCGAGGAGGACGCGGCGCAGTTCGAGGAGACGCTCGGAGGCTGCATGGAAGCCGGCCTGATCGGAGACGCGGTGCTCGGCCGGTCGAAGGCGGAGCGCGACGAGATCTGGGCGCTGCGCGACGATGTCGAACAGCTCAACCACCTGGCGCCGATCTTCACGTTCGACGTCAGCCTGCGGATCGCCGACATGGAGAGCTACGTCGCCGGGATCAAGGCCGCGCTGACCGAGCGTTGGCCGGAGAGTCGCTGCGTCGTTTTCGGCCACCTGGGTGACGGCAACCTCCATGTCGTCGTCGCCGTCGGCGACCGGTCGGACGAAGCCCGTAGCGCGGTCGAGGAGATCGTCTACGGGCACCTCGAGCCGATCGGCGGCTCGGTGTCGGCGGAACACGGCATCGGCTTCGAGAAGCGGGCTCACCTGGGGCGCAGCCGAACGCCCGCGGAGATCCGGCTGATGAAAACGCTGAAGAGGACGCTGGACCCGAAGGGCATCCTCAACCCCGGGCGGGTGTTCGAG
Source organism: Thermoanaerobaculia bacterium (assembly GCA_965116955.1). Lineage (GTDB taxonomy): Bacteria > Acidobacteriota > Thermoanaerobaculia > Multivoradales > Multivoraceae > Multivorans. Next base: position 69,312 of record OZ220742.1, read on the forward strand.
ACGGAAGGCGCCCCGGAGACTGGCTCGCACGCGGACGCGAGCGTGCGTCTGCCGGCGTAGGGGATTCGCGCTCGCCGCTTCGCGACGCTCTTCTCGCGGGTCAGAAGACCCGCGTCACAGCCGGCGGGGACGCCGGCGCAGCCAGTGGGCGGAACGTCAGGCGTACTCGGGCGCCAGATCGTCCCGCAGCCGTTCGAGCAGTTCCTTCGTCTTCACGATGCCATCGTCGGCGGCCATCGGCCCCTCGAACTCGATGCCGACCCAGCCGCGGTAGCCCGCGTCGAGGACGATCCGCATCATCCGTTCGTAGTCGATCATCGTCTCGTCGCCGTTCTCGTCGAAGTCGTAGCTCTTGGCGCTGACCGCGCGGGCGAAGGGCATCAGTTCGGTGACGCCCTGGTAGCGGTCGTACCACTCTTCGGGCTCGTACGATGTCCGGAAGTTGCCGAAGTCGGGCAGGGTGCCGACCCGCGGATGGTCGACCATCGCGATCGTACCGGCCAGCCATTGGCCGTTGCTGGAGAGGTAGCCGTGGTTCTCCACGAGCACGTCCACGTTGTGCCCGTCGGCGTACTCACACAACTGGCGCAGCCCGTCCGCGGCCAGCTTCTGCTGCTCCTCGAAGGAACCGGCGCTCGCTGCGTTCACCCGCACCGAGTGGCAACCCAGGAAGGCCGCCGCCTCGACCCACTTGTGGTGGTTCTCGACGGACTGCGCACGCTCTGCCGCGTCCGGCGCTCCGATGTCGCCCTCCGCGTCGCACATGATGAGCAGACTGGTCACGCCCTCCCCGTCGCAGCGCGACTTGAGGTCCGCCAGGTAGTCCCCGTCGCGGGCGCGGTCGAAGAAGAACGTGTTGACGTACTCGACCGCCTCGATCCCGTGGCTGCGGGCCCGTGCCGGGAAGTCCAGGTGGTCGAGTTCGCCCTGGTAGAGGACGCCCGGGTCGTCCCGGAAGGAGCCGTCGGCCAACGCGCTCAGACCCGGGCCGAACAGCTCGCGGAAGTAGGACCACTCGGCCAGCGAGATGCGGTAGAGCGGCTCGACAGCGGTCTCGGCGACCGGCGCCGCTTCTTCTCCGGAACCGGCGCCGCCCTCCACGCAGCCGGCAGCGGCCGCGGCGCCCAGCACGGCGCCGGTTTGCAGGAAACGTCTGCGATCCATCTTCATCGCGCTCACCTCCAGCCGGGAATCGAGGCAGTCTAGCGCGCCCCGAAACCTCTACGCTTCATCTTCGTAGTCCTGAGGCAGGAGGAGTGCAACTCGAAATGGAAGTCCTGACCATCCTGACCCTCGGTGCGATCGCCCTCGGGCTGCTTGCCGTCTTCGCCGTCGTGGCCTTCGTCGCGAAGATCGCCTTCAAGCTCGTGCTTCTGCCGTTCAAGATCATCGGCTTCATCGCCGCGACCCTGCTGGCCGCGGTCCTGATTCCGATCGCGATCATCGCGCTACCGGTGACGATCGCCGTCGGCGTCGTGCTGCTCGTCGTCGGTGGACTGGTGGCGGTGGTCTGCGCCGGATTCGGTCTGCTGAGCGCGATCTTCTAAGCGGTGCCGGCCTCCGGCCGGCGCCTGCCTCCGGCGGCAGCGGGTCAGAGGACCCGCGCACCCAGTCAATGGACCAGGTGCCACTCGGTCTGGCGGCCCGCCAGGTACAGCACCTGCTCGCCGTCGTAGACGGCGCTCTGCTCCAGCTTGATCTGGACGTCCTGGCCGCCCCACATCTCGAGCTCGACCTTGACGTTGCCCTCGATCGCGTAGGCGGTGTCCGGGTACAGCGGCCAGTCGCCCCGGATCGGCGTCGCCCCCTGGTTGTCCCACATGCCGATCGTTGGTCCCGGCGCATGGCCGAACACGCCGAGCGGGTGGGTGTAGGTGCTGGAACGCAGACCCTCGTCGGTGGCAACCGAGATCGTCGCCGCCAGGATCTCGTTGCCGGTGCGGCCGGTCCGGAACTCGCCGGTGAGGATGTCCTGCCAGCGGTTGCCGGCGGCGAGAGCCGCCCGTAGCTCCGCCGGGGCTTCACTCTCGCCCAGACGCAGCACGTAGCCCATCTCCTGGGTGTCGGTACACAGGCCGATGTAGCAGATGCCGACGTCCGTGTGCAGGACGTCGCCGCGCTGGATGACGAACTCGCCGCTGCCACCGCAGAAGGGCTCGCCCGGGTCGCAGGCCTCGTCCTCGTCCGACGCCCGCCGCTGGGCGTTGACGGAGGGCAGGAACCAGATGTCGAGCCCCAGGTCCTCGAACCGCTCGGCGATGTACCAGACGACATCGTCCGTGGTCGTTGCGCCCGCGGTGATCACCCGTTCCGAGAAGGCCTCCGCGATCACGCCGCGCGCCAGGGAGACGATCTGCGGATAGGCCTCCATCTGCAGCGGACTTCGGGTCTCGATCCAGCGCACGACCAGCTCCTCGGCGCTGGTCACGCGTTCCTTGAGTTCCGGCGTCAGCACCTCGAGGAGCCGCTCGTGGAGCGCCGCCGACAACCCGTCCGCGACGGGCCAGTGGCGCGAGACGTTGACGCCGATTCGCTTCGGATCGCGGGCGGCGATCACCTCGCCCAGTCCCTGCCACTGTTCCTCCAGGTCGCCGCCCTCCCAGGCCGACTCGTACAGCGCGCCGTACGGGTAGCGGTTGACCGTCAGAAGTTCGACCCCGCCGTTGTCCGGTCCGCGGTCGAAGAACACGAGCATCGTCGTCCGCCGGGCCGCGAACACCGGCCGCGGCACCAGGCTGAAGAACACCGGATCCTCGTTGTACTCCCGGTTGATGACGAGCCACATGTCGATCCCGGTCTCGCGCATCAGCCGCGGCAGGAGATCGTTCAGCCGCTCCTCGAGCATGCGGTTGAAGGGCTCCACCCGGTCCCGGTGCGGCAGCACATGGCCGGGTCCGTGGAGTACCCGTCCCTGCTCGAAGTCAGTGCCCTGGGCAGTAGCGGGCGCCGCGGCGAGCGTGACCAGACCGAGGGCAACGACCAGCCGGCGCACGGGAGAGCGCTTCATGTTTCCAGTACCTCCAGGCGGCCCGACAGAACGGCCTTCCGGGCCGTCTCCAGCAGACCGCAGCGAAAACCGGCCTCCGCCTCAAGCGGCAGTTGGCCGCCGCCGATCAGCCGGCGGACGATCTCGACTCCGGCGTACCGGGCCACGAGTGGCCGGTCGACGCCGGATTCGACATCTTCGGCTTCTTCCGAGCCGACGGCCGCCGACAGAAACGCCGCGACGACCTCCTCCGGTTGCCGAGCAAGCAGCAGATGGGCAAGCCCGGTGCCGATGTCGAACTCGGGATCGCCCCAGCCGCCGTACTGCGGGTCCACGACCCGAACGCCGCCGCCCGGCACGAGCAGCCAGTTGGCGGGATGGAACGCGCCGTGCACCAGGCAGGCGCCGGCGGCTAGAAAGCGGATGCCCAGCTCCGCTACGGACTCTCTGAACGCGCGATCCGACCGCAGTGCCGACGCCGCCTCGCCAAGTCCCGGTTCGGTCGCGTCGAGGGCGGCATCGTCCGGCGCCGAACCGTCAGGCCCGAAGGCATCTCCGCCCGCCATCGCCGAAACGAACGGCGCCTCGAACAGCATGCGGTGGTTCAAGGCCTTCATGTCCGTGCTCGCAAGGTCCGGCTCCTCCATGCCGCGCGTCCCGTGGCGAAGCGCCCGAAGGAACGCGCCCAAAGCCTGGGCGGCCTCCTCAGCCAGCGAACCGCCCTGGTAGAGCGACGCGAGATTCGAGGCGCCGCGGAAGTCCTCGAGCAGCAACAGGGACCTCGCTTCGTTGACGGCCATCAGGCGCGGCATGTGGGCCGCGGCCGCGGGCACCCGAGCTACCTCCGCGTAGAACGTGCGCTCGCCGCGCCAGCGATCGGCCGGCATGGCGACCGACTCGTCGCTCCGCAGCCACGGCAGCGACTGCTTCAGAACCGCGGTGCGCCACCCTCCGCGGAGTTCCTGGAGTTCGACCCGCATCACGGTGCTCGACTCGCCGCCCAGGGAGGCGCAGGTCGTGACCTGCTCCTCGTCGCCCAACCAGCCGACCGCCCCCATCACCAGGTCCACTCGACCCGCCTGGTCCGCCGACAGGACGTGAACTTCCGGGTGCTCAGCCTCGAACTCGGCCCGCCGGCTCATCGGCGCAAGCTATCACCGGGCACCCGGGTGCCGCGTCCTCGCGCGACCCGCGTCACCGTCCGAGCGCCCGTCCTCGGACGGTCGGATGTCGGACCGCCATATGCTTGCCCTGAGGACGCCATGAACCGCACCGACCGCGAACGATTCGAGGCCACCGGACTGGTCAAGTTGCCCGGACTTCTCCCGGACGAGCTGACCAGCCGCGCGCGGAACCTCGTCCACGAGAAGTCGGAGCAGGCGGGGGTCCGCCGCAACGGCGTCTGGCTCCTGGACCAACTGACCGACGAGCCTGTCCAGCGTCACAACAAGCGGCTGCTCGAGGGAATCCGACACGCCCCGGTGCTCGCCGATATGGTCACGCCGGAACTCGAAGCAACGGTCGAGGGGGCCGCGGGCGGGCCGGTCAGGCCGTTGATGAAGTGGCCGCAGCTCCTCTTCTCGTTCCCGCAACCCGGCGCCTGGTCCCTGCCCGAGACCGTCTGGCACGTCGACCTGCCGAAGCTGCCCAACCGGCGGACCGTCCCCGGCGTCCAGGTGTTCGCGATGCTCGACACGGTCGAGCCGGGCGGCGGCGGCACGGTCGTCGTCCAGGGCGGTCACCGGCTCCTCTACGACATTCCCTGGCTCGGTTCGAGGCAGATCAACCACCGCCTTCGCCGGGAGAGCTACTTCCGGGAACTCATGTCGAAGCAGGTGAAGGACCGCGGCCGGTTCCTGCGCGACAGCGTGCGCTGCGGCGACGCCGACCTTCAGGTCGTCGAGCTGACCGGCCGGCGCGGCGACGTCTACCTGATCGACATGCGCCTGCTGCACGCGCCCGCTCCGAACGTGTCCGCAACGCCGAGGATCATGTGGACCCAGCGCTTCCTGACCGAGGCCACCCACGACGACATGGCCGCCCTGTTCGCCCGGATGCGGGCCGGGTATGGAACGGCCGGCGAGGCGGTCGCGGCGGCAACTTCCTGAGCGGCGAAGTGTCCGGTGAGCGACAGGTGCTGAGGATCGCGATGTGGTCCGGCCCCCGGAACATCTCGACCGCGATGCTGCGGGCCTGGGGGAACCGCGACGACACCTTCGTGTGCGACGAGCCGCTCTACGCCAACTACCTGCTCGAGCACGGGCTCGACCACCCTGGCCGGGACGAGATCCTCGCCCACCATGACAGTGATCTGGAGCGAGTCGTCCACTGGTTGACCGAGGACACCTCCTTCGACCGGGCGGTCTTCTACCAGAAGCACATGGCGCACCACCTGTTGCCGGAAACGGACCGGTCCTGGGTGGCGAAGCTCACCAACGTCTTCCTGATTCGCGATCCGGCGGAGATGCTGACGTCGCTGATCCACATCCTCCCGGAACCGAAGCTGCCCGATACCGGCCTTCCCCAGCAGCGGGAGCTCTTCGACCTGGAACGCGAGCGGCTGGGCCGGGCCCCGGCGGTCATCGACTCGGCCGACGTGCTGCGGAACCCCCGCGCGGGTCTCGACTGTCTTTGCCGCGCGGTCGGCGCCGACTTCGACGAAGCGATGCTGAACTGGCCGCCCGGCCGCCGCGAGACGGACGGCATCTGGGCGCCGCACTGGTACGGTGCGGTCGAGAAGAGCACCGGCTTCGCGCCGTACCGTCCCAAGAACGAGCCGGTTCCGGAGTTCCTTGCCGGTGTGCTCGAGGAGTGCCAGGAGCACTACGATCACCTGGCCGCGCACCGCCTGCTCTTCTGAGCCGCCCCCAACCGCCAGCGAACCCGTCATGCTCCAGAACGCCGACCCCAGGAACCGGGACCTGCTGATCAACATCAACGGCGACCTGATCCACCGCGACCAGGCGGGCATCAGCCCCTTCGATTCCGCCGTCCAGGGTGGCGACGCCGTCTGGGAGGGGCTGCGCCTGTACGACGGCCGCATCTTCAAGCTCGAGCAGCACCTGGACCGCCTCCGCCACTCGGCGCTGGCTCTGGCCTTCGCGGAAATCCCGCAGCAAGAGGAGATCATCGACGAGATCCGCCGCACCGTGGAGGCGAACGGGATGCGGGACGACGTCCACATTCGCCTGACCCTGACCAGGGGAGTCAAGGTCACGTCCGGCATGGACCCGCGGCTCAACACGTCCGGCCCCACCCTGATCGTCCTCGCCGAACACAAGGCGCCGGTCTACGGCTCACAGCCCATCCGGCTGATGACCTCCTCGATCCGCCGCTTCCCGCCCGACTGCATGGACCCGAAGATCCACCACAACAACCTGATCCAGTCCATCCTGGCCAAGATCGAGGCGAACGCCGCCGGCGCCGACGACGCCCTGATGCTCGACCGCCAGGGCTTCGTGGCGGAAACGAACGCGACCCACGTCTTCCTGGTGCGCGACGCGGTCGTGGTGACCAGCCATTGCCACGCCTGTCCCGAGGGTGTCACCCGCTCGACCGTGCTCGAACTCTGCCGGAACCACGGCATCCCCCATGAAGTCGCCGACTTCACCCAGGCTGAGCTCTACCGCGCCGACGAGGCCTTCTGTACCGGCACGATGGGCGAACTGGTGGCGGTCGCGGAGGTCGACGGCCGTCCGATCGGCGGCGCCGTCCGGCCCGTGCTCGAGCGGCTGCAGGGCCTGTTCCGCGAGCTGACCGCCGTGAGCGGCTATCCCATCCTGGACTAGGGGCCACGGATGAGCGCGGTAGAGCCGGCGAGCCGCCTGGACCCGGAAGGGTCCCCGCTCCGGACGACGGGCCCGCAGAAATGGCTGCTCGGGCTGCTGCTCCTGTGGGCGCTTGCCGTCCGCGTTCTCTTCAGTTGGCCGGACCCGACGATGAACCGGCTCTGGGACGAGCGCTACAACGCCGGCAACGTCGCCGCGGTCCTGGCCCACGACCAGTGGCGCCCGGTGCGCACGCACTACCCGACGCTCTCCTACCTGCCCCACGCGGCGACTCTCAAGGTGTACGAGACGGCGCGCTCGCTGCCATGGCTCTCCTCCCTGCCGACGACGTTCGGGATCGCACCGGATGGACGGCCCTATCTCACGCGGATCGCCGTGCGCGTCTCCCGGATCATCCAGGCCCTACTCGGCACCGCCTCGCTGTTCGTCCTGTTCCTGATCGGCCGGCGGCTGTTCGGCCCCTGGGTCGGGCTGGGCGCGGCCTTCCTGCTCGCCGTGGCCCCCTGGCATATGCGCCAATCGGGGGTGTTCAAACCCGACGTCATGCTGGTCCTGACTGCCGTCCTGACCCTCTACGCGATCCTCAGCGCGCGGCGAAGCGAGAGCCTCCGAGGCTACGCGCTTGCCGGCGCGATGGTCGGAGCAACCGCCGCCGCCAAGTGGAACGGCGCGGCGCTGGCGTTGCCGCTCCTCTTCGCGATCGCCCTGGGCGGCGTCCGCGACATCGGTCTGCTGGTCCGCCGTACCGCGGCCGCGGCCGCCGGCGGCGCCGGGGTGCTGCTCCTGCTCAATCCCTGGCTGGTGCTCGCGCCCGAGTTGTACCGGCGCCACCTCGGATCGACCGTGAACCACTACCGGGAGCGGCTCGCCGAGGTGGGCGCCGGGCTGTTCGACCAGCCGCTGAACGCCGTGACCAGCCTTGCCGGAAGCGTCTACTTCAGCCCCGTGCTGGGCGCCTGCGGGCTCCTCGGCCTGGGCTGGCTGCTCCTTCTCTCGCTGCGCGCCCGGCGCGAGGTCCGGGGGCCGCTGCCGGGCGGACGGGGCGACGCCACGGTTGCCGACGCACTCGTCCTCGCCGTCTTCTTCGGCGGCTACGTCGCCTCCCTTTGGGTCGTCACCCGCTATCCGAAACCGCCCAACTGGCTGATCGTCGCTCCGGTCGTCGCCTTGGCCGGCGCCTGGTGCCTCGGCAAGCTGGCGAGCGCTGCCCGCTCCCTGCCGGAACGTCGCTTGACGATCGTCGCGTTCGCCATCCTGGCTGCCGGCGCCGGACTGGCCGGACTCGACAAGGTCCGCTTCGTCCACACCGCAGTGTACGACGTGAACATACCGCTGACTTCGGCGGCCGCCGCCCGAACGGCCGGGAGGCCGAAGCCGCTCAGGGGACGGACATTCATCACCGAACTGCCGCTTGGGAACCAGGACTTCGACCCGCGAATCTGGAACGGGAACTACGTGTCCACGCTGATCCGTACGGACAGCATCGCCGCCGAGTCCAGGGCGGAGCGGGAGGCGGCCGACGTTCTGCTCTTCCCGGCCGCGCGGCTTGAACCCGACCAGGACTCCGCCTACCGGGAGCTGGCGGCTCAGCCGGATGTGACCGTCCAGCGTTTCGATCCGAAGCTGTTCCGGCTGCGCGGAGATCCCGTCGTCCTCGTCCGCCGACCCTACGAGGCGCTGGGACCACCCGCGCCCACCGCCTTCTCCCGTGCGGGCGAGGGACTCTACGAAGTCGATCCGGCGGCGCTCCACCCAGGAACCGACGCACCCGATGCAGTCCCAACCCTCGTATCGCTGGAGATCGCGGTACGCACTCCCTCACGCGACGTGGTGGGGATCTCCGTCGAGGTCGAAGGCCAGCGCCTGCCCTGCCGGCACACCCAGAAGGGCAGGGAACGGCGACGCTGCCTGACCCCGCGGTTCGAAGCGCCGCAGTCGCCGATCCGGATCCTGGTCGAGCCGGCGCGAGAGGTCATCGACGTCACCGCGTTCCACTGGCGAAGACCTTCCTAGAGGCCGACCCTTGCCAATCGCAGGTTTCTGTGCGAACCTTCTGCTGCGTTGCAGCAAGCAGCGCAGCATAGACCCCTACCCATACGCGATCCGCCCGTTCTGGAGACCCCAAAATGGCCACGGAACTGAACCGATTCCTGACCCCGCTCGACGCCGCCTTCCTCTATGTCGAACGCCCCAACGAGACGATGCACATCGGCGGTTGCATGGTCTACGAAGGCGAGTTCTCGCGCGAGTACATGGTCGAGCAGCTTGCCGCCCGCATGCACCTCCTGCCCCGCTACCGCCAGCGCGTGCTGTTCCCGCCCTTCCTCGTCTCCCACCCGGTATGGGTCGATGACCCGTCCTTCAACCTGGACAACCACGTCGAAGAGGTCTGGATCCCGGAGGACAGCGACCACCAGGTACTCGCCCGCGCCGCCGCCGAGGCGTACGGCGGCATGCTCGACCGCAACCGGCCGCTCTGGAAGGGGATTCTGCTCCGCGGCATCCCCGGACACACGGCGGTCGTCTGGAAGATCCATCACGCGATGGTCGACGGCGTCTCCGGCGTCGATCTGTCGATGGTGCTGAGCGACTTCTCACCTACCGAAGAGCTGCCGGACGCACCGGCCGAGCCCTGGGCGCCGAAGCCGCTGCCGGACTCTCTGAGCCTCCTGCAGGAAGCGATGCAGCATCGCCTCGGACAACTGAACGAGTCCTGGACGAACGCCGCCTTCGACGCCGCCCGCCCTCGCCTGATGGCCGACCGCCTACGCGAGATGGTGGCGGCCAGCGCCGCGACCCTGCCGGTCTCCGCCGCTCCGGCGCCGCGCACCGTCTTCAATCGGCCGGTCAGCAAGGAGCGGGGGTTCGCATGGGCCCAGTTCTCCTTCCCCGAGCTGCGCGCCGTCAAGTCCGCCCTGAGCGGCACCGTGAACGACGTCGTGCTCACCGTGCTCGCCGGCGGTATCGGCCGCTACCTGCGCGAGCGCGGCCAGGACACGAAGGGAGTCGAGCTGCGCGCCATGTGCCCGGTCAGCATGCGCCAGCAGGACGAACGGGGGCAGCTCGGGAATCTCGTCTCGAACATGATCGCTCCACTCTTCGTCGGGGTCGACGACCCGGTCGAACGCCTCGGCAGGGAACGGGACGCCATGAACAAGCTGAAGGAGGCCGGGCAGGCGAAGGCCTTCTACCAACTGACCCAGTTCGGCGACCGGGTGCCGCCGCTCATGGCCGCGGTCGCGGCGACGATGCCCTTCTCCCAGACCCTGTTCAACACGGTCTCGACCAACGTGCCCGGGCCGATGATTCCGCTGTACTTCGGACCCCACAAGCTCGTCGACTGGCTGCCGCTCGGCATCGTTTCGAACAACATCGGCCTGTTCGTCGCCATCCTGAGCTACAACCAGCGCATCACCGTCGGGATGACGGTGGACGCCAAACTCATCCCCGACGCGTGGTTCCTCGCCCAGTGCCTGGAAGAGTCCTACGCCGAACTGCGGGAGGCGGCCGGTGTGGAGAGCGAGGAGCCGAGCGGCGCGCGCTGCTTTGCGGCCGCGCCACCCCAGATCGAGTTGCAGGAGGCCGAAGAGGTCGCCGCCGCGACCGACTCGGACGCCGACTCCCACTCCGACGCGTCTCTGCGAGGAGTCGCCTAGTGACCGCGGCGGCCCGGCGGCGCCAGGCCAATCCGATCTGGAGCGCGAACCCGCGCCTCCTGCGGGACTCGGTGCCGGCGGCGCTGCCGCTGTGGCGTGAACCGTTCGCGGCCGCCGAGTTCGCCTTCCTGCCGTTCACACCGACCTACCACGGCATCGGCGTTCCGCGCGGCGACGGCGCCGCGGTGATCGTCGTTCCCGGCTTCACCGGCACCGACGGCTACCTGGCGCCGATGCGCGGCTGGCTCGGCCGCATCGGCTACCGTCCCTACCGTTCGGCCATCGGGCAGAACGCCGACTGTCTCGACCGGCTGGGCAACCGGCTGATCGGAACCCTCCAGAAGGCGGCGGACGACACCGGCCGGCGCGCTCACCTGGTCGGCCACAGCCTGGGCGGCATGCTCTCGCGCGGTGTGACGAGCCTGCGTCCCGATCTGGTCGCGTCCGTCACGACGATGGGCTCACCCATCCGGGGCGTCCGCTCCCATCCTATGGTGATGCGGCTGGCGGAGGCGGTACGCCGCCGCGTCGTCGAACGGGACGACGCGCGGGAACCCGCCTGTTTCTCGGGTGACTGCCGCTGCGACCTGGTGCGCTCGGTGCAGAGTCCGTTCCCCGAAGAGGTGCCGCAGCTCGCCATCTTCACCCGGCGGGACGGCGTCGTCGCCTGGCGCTACACGCGGCTCCACGACCCGTCGCTGAATCGGGAGGTTCTCGGCACCCATTCCGGCCTGGCCGCCAACGCCCTCGCTTACTGCCATCTCGCTCGGTTCCTGAAGCGCCACCCGAGCCTCGCACTCACCGCGGAGATCGCGACGTGACCGCTCCCAACGCCCTCCTGACCCCCGACCAGGCGGTCCTGTGGAACCTGGAGCGCCGCGGCCCCGGACTGCACGTCGCCGGTCTCGCGCTCGTCGACGGCGAGATCGACCGGCGGGAACTCCTCCACTGGATGACCCGGCTGCGCAGACTCCCCCGGTTCAGCCTCCGCGTCGACGGGCCGCCCTGGGGACCGCCGCGCTGGCGATCGGCGCCGTTCAAACTCGAGGAGCACCTCCACGTGATCTCGAACGGCGACCCTGATTCCGCGTTCGACGAAGCCCTGGGCAAGCCGCTCGATCCCCACCGGCCGCTGTGGGAGTTCCACCTGGCGCCCGGCTACCACGAAGAGGGCGACGCCCTGCTGGTCAAGACCCACCTGGTCGCCGCCGACGGCATGGCCACCGGCGACCTCTTTCATGCGCTGTTTGCAAGCGGCTCGACAGTCGAGGAGAAGAAGGCCGGCGAACCGGCATCGAACGGCGCCCGATGTGGCGCTCGCGGGGCCGAGTGGCTCCAAAATTGGGCACTGATTGGCCAGCACCTGGCGGCGGGCCTCCAGGAGCTCACCTCGGAAGACACGCGGACCGCGCTCCTGACCCTGAACGAAACGATGCCCGATCTCGCACTGCCGCCGGTGCCCACGCCGTTCAACCGAAAGCTCGGGGGACGGCGGCGCCTGATTCGGTGCGCCTTCTCCTACCGCGACATCCGGCTGATCCGGGCCCGGCTGGGCGGCGCGCTCTCGGATGTGGTCGTCGCCCTGGCCGGCGGCGCGCTCGAGCGCTATCTGGACCTGAGAGGCGTCTCGACCAGAGGCCGAAGCCTGCGCGTGGCTCTGGCCACCGACCTCCCCGAACGAGATCGGAAACGACGAAGCCTGCTGCCCATCGAAGTTCCCCTGAGCGTCGGCGCCGCGGACCGGCTCCGTACAGTGCATCAGTTCGCGCGCTTGATGCGAACGGCGCGCGTGGCAGACGTACTGTCGCGCTTCGCCGGCGTACAGGGCGTCGCAGGCCCGCTGGCGGCCGCCGCGACCGCGATGACCTCTTCGGTGCGGCCGCCGTTCCATCTGACCGTCGCCAACGCGAACGGCCCCCAGATCCCCCAGTTCCTGGCCGGCCGGCCGCTTTCCGGCTACACGCCCTCCTGGCCGATCGGTTACAGCCAGGGCCTCTCCTGCGCGTTCTTCGCCTACAACCAGGCGCTGCACGTCGGCGTCACGGTGGACGAACGAGCCTGTCCCGACGCCGACGTGCTGCCCGACCTGCTCGCGGAGTCGTTCGACGAACTCCGCGAAGCGGCAGGTCGAGCTCCCCGACGACGGCGGCGGAGCGCTCCGCCCCCGTCCGAACCGCGGCAGTTCCACAACCTGGAGACACCATGACCCGAACCAACATCCCGAGCAACATCCCAAGACAGGTGCTTGCCTTCCAGAGGCAGGTCCTCGAGTTCCAGAGAGCCGCGTTCGAGAACGGCTACGACGCGATCGTCGCCCTCCAGGAACGCCAGCTCGAACTCGCCGACCGGATGATGAACCAGGTCCCGAACCTCCCCGACGAGGCGCGTGATCTGATCCAGACTTGGCGGGGCGCCGCCCAGGAAGGTCAGCGCCAGTTCAAGAACACGATCGACGGATCCTTCGATGCCGTCACCACCTACCTCGACCGGCTCGCCGACGGCGCTGCCGGCGACGAGGCAACCGACCCAGCCCCACCCAAGCCCCAAGCGCAAGAGGAGACAGCCGAGTGAACGACATGGCGACCCAGTACCCGCGGACGGTCCGCCTCAAGAACCAGTCCTTTCAGTTCAGCCTTCTGAGGCAGGAAGATCGCGACGACGTGCTCTCCTTCGCGCGGGCGCTGCCGGAAGAGGACCTCCGGTTCCTGCGCGTCGACATGACCGATCCGAAGGTCGTCGACAATTGGGTCGAAGGCGCGATGGCCGGAACCCGCGTCGCCGTGCTCGCTCATTCCGGCGACCGGGTCGTCGGCTACGGCAGCCTGAACCGGCGCGAGTCGTCCTGGATGAGGCACCTGGGCGAGATCAGGATCATGGTCCTGCCCGAGGTCCGCCAGGCCGGCCTCGGCGGCCAACTGGCGCATGACGTGTTCCACCTGGCCCAGCAGATCGGGCTGACCAAGATCATCGCCCAGATGGCCCGCGAGCAGCGCGGCGCCCGTCAGATGTTCCAGAACCTGGGCTTCTCAGTGGAAGCCCTGCTCGCCGATTGGGTCATCGACCCGAACGACGCCACGCACGACCTGATCCTGATGTCGTACGACGTGACGGGCCTGGAAGCGGGGGCCGGCGCCTAAGACAGCGCTGGCGAGCCTACTTGGCTTCGAGTTGCCTCCACCAGTTCGGGCTGGACAGGATCACGCCGTTCGCCTCCGCCAACTCGTTGGCAAGGTCGAGAGATGCAAACCCCGGATCGGTCGAGATGACGAATCCGTTCGGGATCTCGCCGAGCGGCGAGACGCGGCCGGCCTCGATGCCGTTCTCCGCCAGAAACGTGTTGACCCGGCTACGCGACCAGCCCCCCTCGACCACCAGGAGAACACCGCCGGGAAGCGCCATGATCGCCCCGGACCGGCTCCGGAACACCGGCCCGATACCGTCGTCCAGGGAGCTGCCGTCACCAGAACGACTCGCGCTGAAGGACGCCTGAATCTCTCGCGCGCGTTCACTTTCAGGGGCTAGCCGCACGATCGACCCGAAGCTCGTCTCCACGACTTCCTCGCCGTCCAGGGCGACCTCTCTTCCCGCCAGAACCAATTCGGTGTCCAGGTAGGCCGTGCGAAGCCGGTCGCCGTCTCGCCACGTGTAGGCGATGCGGCCTTCGCTGGAGTCGGGACTCGGGGGGACCTCCTGCCGAGCCGCCGGAGAATTGCCCGAGAGGCTCTGCGCGGCCGCACGACTCGCAGGCAAACATGCCACGCTTGCGCAGGCAATCAGGATCGCGCCCCGTCTTGCCCTACGATTCTTCATCCCAGCCTCTTCCCGACACCCTGGCCCGGCTCCTGCACCCACGCAAAGCCCTGTCGAGCTGTCCAGAATCAGCACTGTCCAGAATCAGCATCAGTACTCCATCATCAGGAGAGCCTGCATCGTCAGCCCAATCGAGACCGGCTCTCTGGCCAAGCCCCGACAGGCTACAAGCAGCGGGAGTCGCGCGTCAATCGGCCGCGCCCGGTACTCCGGGCTTCTTGTGCCCGGTCAGCTTCCACCGGAGCCCGCGCTGCCTTCGCGGTCCCCGGAGACCTTCGGGGCACCGGGCCGGCCGCCAAGGCGAGCCGCGGCGCCCGGGAACCAGAACCGGAACATCTCCTGCGGGTCCGCGTACTTCAGGTTGGCGACCATGCGGTCGCGAACCTTCTCGAGCATCTCGTTCTGGATTCCGGCGACGTCGGGGAGGCCGAGAAAGGCGCGCGCCTCTTCGGGCGTACAGTCGATATCGAGTTTGATCTTCACGGGTTCTCCCTTGGTCGCGGTCGTCGACGGTCTTCACTAGCATACGTGGATCGGGGCGCTCATCATCGGAGGTTCGACCTCCGGGAAAGGTGAACCATGCCGCCACTTCCGCTCCGCTTGCTCCGCGTCGTCGCGGTCGCGATCTGCTGCTTTCCCGCGTTCGCCGGCGGACTTCTCGCTCAATCGACCGCCACTGTCGTTCAGGGCGCCCGTGTGTTCACCGGCGACGAGGTGCTCGACGCCGCCACCGTGGTGTTCCGCGCCGGCACGATCGAGTCCGTCACACCCGGAACCGGCGTTCCGGAAGGCGCCGGCGACGACGCGACGATCGTCGACGGCGCCGGCATGACCCTGCTGCCGGGGCTGATCGACAGCCATACCCACAACTTCGGGCCGGCGCTCGAGCAGGCGCTGAACTTCGGCGTCACGACCGTTCTGGACATGCTCACCGCGGAGGCCATGGCGGCGCAGTGGCGACGGCAGCAGGCGGCCGGAGCGGTTCCGGGCCGGGCCGACGTCTTCGCCGGCGGTCCCGTAACCGTCGCGGACGGCCACGGCACGCAGTTCGGCGTCGCGTTGCCTACCCTGGACGACCCGGAACAGACCGAGGCCTTCATCGCCGACCGGGCGGCCGCGGGCGCCGACTTCATCAAGGTGATCTACGAAGCGGGTTCCGCCGGGCGCCCGCTTCCCACGTTCGCGGTCTCGACCCTGTCCCGGATCGTGGCCGCCGCGCACAGTCGCGATCTGCTGGCCGTCTTCCACATCAGCACGGCGGAAGCGGCCGGGGAAGTCATCGCCGCGGGCGCCGATGGCCTGGTCCACATGCACTTCGACCGCGCCGGAGATGGCGAGATCGTCGAAGCGGCCCGCGAGGCGGCGATCTTCCTCGTCCCCACGCTCGCCGTGCTCGAGACGATCGCGGCCACCGGAGGGGGTGCGGAGCTGGCAGCGGACCCCCTGATCGCTCCCTTCCTCACGCCCGAGCAGCGAGGCGGCCTGGGTCGGAACTTCGGCCGGGAACCGAACCCCGAGTTGATGGCGAACATCCTGGCCGACGTCGGCGCGCTGCACGCCGCCGGAGTGCCGATCCTGGCCGGCTCGGACGCGCCGAATCCCGGAACGACTCATGGCGCGAGCGTCCACCGGGAACTCGAACTGCTGGTCCGCGCCGGTCTGACGCCGGTCCAGGCCCTGCGGGCGGCCACCGCCGCGGCCGTCGACGCCTTCGACCTGCGCGACCGCGGCCGGATCGCGGCGGGCCTCAAGGCCGATCTGATCCTGGTGCGCGGCGACGCGACCGCGGACGTGGGCGCCACGCGAGACATCGCGGCGATCTGGAAGGACGGGATCCGCTTCGAACGCCGGATCGCCGAACCCACGACCGGCCGGCCGCGCCTCGAACCCACCCTGCTGAGCGACTTCGAGGATCTGGGCGGAAACACCCTGCCCCCCAAGTGGTCGCACTCGACCGACGCTTTCGCCGGCGGCAAGTCGACGGTGACGACCGCCGCGGCGCCACGCGGCGAGGCCGGCAACGCTCTGCGGATCGAAGGCGAGATCAAGGAGGGCTTCGCCTTCCCGTGGTCAGGGGTCATGTTCCTGCTCGGTGCCCGGTTCAACGACCCGGTCGACGCCGGCGCTATCCGCGCCCTGGCCTTCGACGCCCGCGGCGAGGGCGCCACCTACCAGGCGATGGCGTTCGCCGAGAGCCTGGGAATGCAGCCGGCAGCCGTCTCCTTCGAGGCCGGAGAGGACTGGGGCCGGGTCGAGATCCCGCTGTCCTCGTTCAACGGTCTGGACCCCTCGGGCGCCTGGGCCTTCTTCATCGGCGGACCCACGCCCCTCGGCGCTTTCTGGCTCGAGATCGACAACGTCGAGCTGGTGGAGTAGGCGCGGGGAGGTTCGGCGGAGCTACAATCGCCGAATGTCTGAGACGCCTTCGCCCGACTCCGGTTCGGGCGGCCCGCTTGACGGCATCCGGGTCCTCGACTTCACGAGCTTCATCGCCGGTTCCTACGGCGCCATGCTGCTCGGCGACATGGGCGCCGATGTCCTGAAGATCGAATCACCCGGCGGCGACAACGCCCGCCACTGGGGACCCTTCATCGAAGGCGAGAGCCGGATGTTCCAGGCCTGGAACCGGAACAAGCGCGGCATCGCGGTCAACCTGAAGACCGAGCAGGGCCGGCAGGTGATCTACGACCTCGCCCGGGATGCCGACGTCGCGATGGAGAACTTCCGTCCGGGCGTCGCCGCCAGACTCCGTATCGACTACGACACGCTGAGCCGCCACAACCCGGGGCTGGTCTACGCCTCGTCCAGCGCCTTCGGCGGCAGCGGGCCGTACGCGCAGCGGCCCGGCTACGACCCGGTGCTGCAGTCGATGGCCGGCGCCGCCCACCTGCAGCAACTGATGAACGGCGTCGCCGCCATCTGCCCGGTAGCGGTTTCCGACTACATGGCCGCCGTGCTCACGGTCTGCTCGATCAACGCCGCCCTCCTCCACCGCGAGCGCACCGGCGTTGGCCAGTACATCGAGACCTCTCTGCTGCAGGCGATCATGACCGCCCAGGCGCAGTCCTACCTCCAGCCGCTGGATGCCGAGATCACCGGACCTCCCGGCATCTTTCCCTACCGGATGTTCGCCGCCGCCGACGGCCCGATCTTCATCGCCGCCGGCACGGACAAGTTCTGGAAGCTGTTCTGCGAAGCGATCGGCCGGGACGACCTGGCCCAGGACTCCCGCTACCAGACGAACCCGCAGCGGGTCGGCAGCGCCGTCGAACTGAGCGCCGAGATCGACCCGATCGTCGCCTCGAGGCCGGCGCGGGAGCTGGAGGCGGAGCTGGTCGCGGTCGGCGTTCCCTGCGCCGCCGTCCGTTCGGCCGAGGAGTTCTTCGACGATCCGCAGGTCGAGGCGATGGCGATGAGCCAGGTCGTCCGGCACCCGCAACTCGGCAACCTGCGCATGGCCGGCGTGCCCTGGCGTTTCTCGCAGACGCCGGGGACGATCCGGAGGCCCGCGCCGCGTCTCGGCGAGCACACGGGCGAAGTGCTCGCGGAGTTGGGCTACGGCGCGGAGCGGATCGCCGGTCTCGAAGCGTCCGGCGCGGTGCGGGCGGCGGACACAGCAGACGCGCACTGATGCCTCAGGTCGTCCTGGTCGGCGCCGGGCACACCCACATCCAGGTGCTCCGGCACTGGATGATGCACCCGGATCCCGCGGTCGAGGCGACCCTCGTCGTCGACACGCCCATCGCCGTCTACTCCGGCATGGCGCCCGGACTGGTCGCCGGACAGTACGAACGGCATGAACTGGAGATCGACGCCGTGCCGCTGGCTCGGAGGGCCGGCGTTCGGGTGGTTCTCGCACCCTGCACCGGCGTCGAAGCGGCGAACCGGCGCGTTCTGGTCGAAGGCCGGGAGCCGCTCCCGTTCGGCGTCGCCTCTTTCGACGTTGGATCGACCGTAGCCGGACTCGAGCTGCCCGGCGTGCGCGAGCACGCGGTTCCCACGCGGCCGATCAACCGGCTGGCCGCGGCCATCTCCGGCCGCCTCGAGGCCCTGACCAGCCAGCAGCCGAACGTGGTCGTCGTCGGCAGCGGCGCGGGCGGCATCGAACTCGCGTTCTGCATCGACGCCCGGCTGCGCGGTCTGGACCTGGAACCCAGGGTCACGATCGTCGAGGCGGGCGACCGCATCCTGCCCGGCTACCACCCGGCGCTGGCGCGGCGCATCGAGGCGGCGGCACGCGAGCGCGGCCTTCGGACCCTGGTCGACACGACCGTCGCCGCGGTCGAGGAGCACGGCGTACGCCTCGCAGACGGTCGAACGCTCGACTCCGACCTGACCTTCTGGGTAACCGGCGCCGCCGCGTTGCCGATCTTCCGGGGCACCGACCTGCCCCTCTGCGATCGCGGCTTCGCCCGCACACGTTCCACCTTGCAGGTGGAGGGCCACGACCACATCTTCGCCGTCGGCGACTGCGCGACTTTGATCGACCAGCCGAACCGTCCTCGGGCAGGCGTCTACGCGGTGCGCATGGGGCCCTACCTGATCGAGAACCTGGAGCGCCTGAACACGGGGCAGCGACTCCGCCGCTACAAGCCGCAGGGCGACTTTCTGGCCCTGCTCAACCTGGGCGACGGGCGCGCCGCCGGCGCCAAGTGGGGCGCCGCTTTCGACGGTCGATGGGTCATGCGGCTCAAGGACCGGATCGACCGCCGGTTCATGGAACGTTTCCAGGCGCTCGGCCCGGACGGCGCGACGCTGCCAGCGTTCGGCGTCATGAGCGCAACTCCCGAAGCGCACACGGCGAACGGCGATCCTCCGTCGACCCCCATGTTCTGCGGCGGTTGCGCGGCGAAAGTAGGACCCGATCGGCTGGGCAGAGCCCTGGCGCGGGCGGGTCTGGAGGCTCGGCCGGACGCAGAAGGCGACCAGGTCATTCTGGACACCGGGACGCCGGACGATGCGGTGGCTTACCGGACGCCGGCCGGAGATCGCATCGTCGCCTCGCTGGACGCCTTCCCCGCCTTCACCGACGACCCCTGGCTCGTGGGCAAGGTAGCCGCCGTCAACGCCTGCTCCGATCTCCACGCCACCGGGGTAACGCCCCGGTTCGCCCAGGCTCTGGTCACACTGCCCCAGACGGCAGACGGCGAGACCGCCGAAGAACTCCTGATCCAGGTCCTGGCGGGCGCCCGTGCGGCGCTCGACCCGGAGGGTGTTCAGCTCCTGGGCGGCCACACGAACACCGGGCCTGAACTGGTCGTCGGCTTCCACGTCGAGGGTGTGCCGGAAGACGGCCGTGAGCTGCTGCTCAAGAGCCGGGTCCGGCCCGGCGACGCGCTGGTCCTGACCAAGCCACTCGGCTCCGGCGTACTGCTCGCCGCCGACCGGATGGGGCTCTGTTCCGGTCGCTGGCTGCGGGCCTGCCTCGCCTCGATGCAGACGAGCAATCGGGGCGCAATGGAGGCGGCGAGGCGGGCTGGCGTGACCGCCGCGACCGACGTCAGCGGCTTCGGCCTGGCCGGCCACCTGGGCGAGATGGCGCAGGCGAGCGGCGTGAACGTCGATGTCTTCCTCAGCGCCCTGCCCGCACTACCAGGCGCACTGGAACTGCTGGACCGAGGCGAGCGCAGCACGAGCCACGATCAGAACACCCGGCTGCCGATCGAGGTCGAGCTGGCGGCCCCGGGAGTGCGGCTGGAGCTGGCCTTCGATCCCCAGACGGCCGGTGGACTCGTACTGGCGGTCGATTCGAAACAGGCCGATGTCCTCTTGAGCGACCTGAAGGCCCAAGGCCTCCACGCGGCCGCGGTCATCGCGCGCGCGCGAGCGGCCCGTTCCGGGAACCCGCGCCTGACTCTGACCTGACGGCGCAAGTCGGCGGGCTTCGCCGGACGTTTCCAGGCCGCCTTCGGCGGCAGCGGGTCAGCACCCGCGTACCGACCGCAAACAGGGCGTAAGTCGTGCTAGGCTGCCTCCCTCGTGAACGTCCGCGACAGCGCCTCCGACCGCCCCTCCAGACCTCGCAAGGCTCCCTCCGGAGCCGTACGCGGCCGCGGCGCCGCCGCCAACCCCCGCAACCGCTTCGAGCGGATCGAGATCGACTTCGAACCGGGAGAGAGCGTCGCCGAACGCGGCGACGCGCCGCCGACCGAGTTGTTCCGCGACGAGTCCAGAACCATCCTGTCTCGCAACGACTCGCCGGACCTCGGCTTCGAGTACAGCCTGAACCCCTACCGCGGCTGCGAGCACGGCTGCATCTACTGCTACGCCCGTCCCACCCACGAGTACCTCGGCTTCTCCGCCGGGCTCGACTTCGAGAGCCGGATACTCGTCAAGGAGCGTGCGCCGGACCTGCTTCGGAAGGCACTCCTGAGCCCGCGCTGGAAACCCCGGGTCATCGTGCTCTCCGGCGTCACCGACCCGTACCAGCCGATCGAACGAAAGCTCCGGATCACGCGGCGCTGTCTGGAGGTGCTTGCCGAGTTCCGCAACCCGGTGGCGATCATCACGAAGAACCACCTCGTGACCCGCGACCTCGACCTGCTCGTGGAACTCAATCGCTTCCAGGCCTGCGGCGTCTACCTCTCGATCACGTCGGCCTCCGCCTCGCTGTCGGCGCGGATGGAACCACGGGCCTCAACGCCTCGGCGTCGCTTCGAGGCGCTGCGTGAACTGAGCGCCGCCGGCATCCCCTGCGGCGTGATGGCCGCGCCGATCATCCCCGGTCTGAACGACGACCAGATCCCCGCGATCCTGGAGGCAGCGGCCGAAGCAGGGGCGAGGCGAGCGGGTTACATCCTGGTCCGCCTGCCCCACGGCCTTCGGGAGCTCTTCTCCGACTGGCTTGCGACCCACTTCCCGGATCGCCGTGACCGGGTGCTGAACCGGCTGCGGGAAGCGCGCGACGGCAACCTGAACGACCCCCGCTTCCACCACCGCATGAAAGGCGGCGGGGAGTACGCGGAACAGATCGGCAGACTGTTCGAGACGGTGCGGCGTCGCGTCGGGCTCGACGGCGGCGGGAACGGGCGCACCGGCAGTCCTTCCACGGCGGCGTTCCGGCGCCGCACGGACCAGCGGAGTCTCTTCGACGAAGCGGCCGCCCCGGAAGCCCATCCCTGAAACAAACCGGACCGAATCAGGGCTTGGGCCGGCGGCGACTCGCTGCTACAATCCGCGCTCCGCTGCAGGCGCCAGCCAGCCCCGGCCAGGCGACCAGGGGCACGACGCCGGTCGAACCGACCTATCGGGACAAGAGATCGGCCCGGTGCCCGCGCGCGGATCGAGCGGCGCAAGAACCCCAGGACACTCGGCACAGGACATTCGGAGATACACCACGTGAAGTTCAACGGGCCCAAGGTCAAGCTCTCCCGCAAGCTGGGCATACCACTGACGCCCAAGGCCTCGCGGTACATGGAAAAGAAGGGCCATCCCCCGGGCATGCATGGCCTCAAGCGGCGCCGCCGCCAGAGCAACTACGGGCGGCAGTTGCTCGAGAAGCAGCGGCTGCGTTACCAGTACAACGTCAGTGAGCGCCAGCTCCGCAACTACTACAAGCGGGCGACGCGGATGAAGGGCGTGACCGGCGACAATCTGGTCGGTCTGCTCGAGACCCGACTCGACTCGGTCGTCCATCGGGCCTTCGCGCCCAGCGTGTTTGCCGCGCGTCAGTTCGTCGGCCACGGCCACATCCTGGTCAACGGCCGGCGCGTCAACATTCCGTCCTACGGAGTGAAGGAAGGCGACGTCGTCGAGGTGCGGGAGAAGAGCCGGAAACTCCGCTGCTTCAACGAGCCGCGCGGCGTGACGGTCCCCACCTACGTGGAGACGGATGAAACCGGCTATCAGGCGACCCTGCGCAGCACACCGGTTCGGGACGAAGTCCCGATCGTCTGCGAAGTGCCGCTGGTCATCGAGTTCTACTCCCGCTGACGGCGAGGAGACGAAGATCGATGCTTCACCTGCGCGCCCACCGCTCAGGCCCTGTCATCGCCGCCTGGGCGCTGGCCGGCGCCATCCTGATCTCCGGAAGTGCCGCTGCCGCCGAGTTCAGCATCAGCGGCACGGTCACCTACGAGGGCGAACCGCTCAAGCGATTCCCGCTGCGCATGGACGCCGACCCGAACTGCGCCGCGATGTACGACGGCAAGCGCGTCCTCTCGCGCGACAGCCTGGTCGGCGACGACGGCGCGGTCGAGAACGTCTTCGTTTATCTCCGGGAGGCGCCCGAAGGCGCCGCCGCCGACAAGCCCGAGGAGGCCGTCCGGCTGGAGCAGCGGGGCTGCCTCTACACGCCGCGGATCATCGGCGTTCGCGTGGAGCAGGACATCGAGATCGTCAACGACGATCCCACTCTCCACAACGTCCGCGCCCTGGCCAAGGCGAACCGCCCCTTCAACATCGGCCAGCCCGCGCGTGGCACGAGGATCAAGTCCTTCAGGGCGCCCGAGAAGCCGATTCAGGTGAAGTGCGACGTCCATCCCTGGATGTCCGCCTATGTCTTCGTCCTGGAACACTCGTTCCACTCCACCACCGGCAGGGACGGCAAGTACCGGATCGACGCGCTTCCCGCCGGCTCCTACGAACTCGTGTTCTGGCACGAGAAGCTCGGCGAACAGATCGTTGAAGTCGAAGTCACCGCGAACGTCGAGGGTCTGAACCTCACCTTCGAAGGCAGCGAGTAGGTGACGCCGACCTTCCACTCCGTAGGTTGATGCCCTACGGCGTCCGGAAGATCGGAGGCGTCGGTCCCGCAGTTGCCGCCAAGCTGGCGAAGGCCGGAATTCGAACCACGGACGGTCTCCTCGCCGCCTGCCGCGACCGCCGCGAGCGCCGGCTCCTGTCGGAACGCACCGGACTGCCCGAGCGCCAGATCCAGAGGTTCGTCAACCGGGCCGATCTGATGCGCATTCGCGGCGTCGGCGCCGACTTCGCGGAACTGCTCGTCGCCTCGGGCGTCCGCACCGTGCGCGAGTTGAGCCGCCGCCGGCCCCTGAACCTCGCGCTCAAGGTGAGCGCCGTGAACGCGGAGAAGAAGCTGAGCCGCCGCGCGCCGTCGGCGTCGATGGTGGAACGCTGGATCACGAAGGCGCAGGAGTTGAAGGAGACGGCCCGCTGAGGCCGCGGACACGGTGCCTGCCCAGCGACCACTCGGCATCGGTTTCGTCGGCAGCGGCTTCATCGCCCGCTTCCACATCCGTTCCTGGACCGCCGTTCGGGGCGCCGATGTACGGGGGGTGTGGAGCCCGAACGGCGAGAGCGCCGAGTCCGCGGCGGCGCTGGCCGCCGAGCTCGATGTCGGAGACGCCCGGGCCTACGAGTCGATCGCGGCGATGGTCGCGGACGATGCCATCGACGCGATCTGGATCTGCGGCCGCAACGACCACCGGATCGCCAACATGGAGGAGATCGCCGAAGCGGTCGGCGGCGGCCGCGGCCGCCTGGTCGGGATCGCCTGCGAGAAGCCGCTAGCCCGCAACGCGGGTGAAGCGCTGCGAATGGTCGAGCTCGCGACCGAGATCGGCGTCCTCGACGGCTACCTCGAGAACCAGGTGTTCAGTCCCTCAGTCGTCCGCGGCCGCGAGCTGGCCTGGGAGCGCGGCGCCCGCGCAGCCGGCCGCCCGTATCTGGCGCGTGCCGCCGAGGAACACTCCGGCCCGCACAACGCCTGGTTCTGGCAGGGCGAACTCCAGGGCGGCGGGGTCCTGAACGACATGATGTGCCACTCCGTCGAGGCGGCGCGCTTTCTTCTCACCGAGCCCGGCAAGCCGCGCAGCAGCCTGACCCCGAAGCGCGTTCACGCGCAGATCCACTGCCTCAAGTGGCAGCGTCCGGAGTACGCCCGCAAGCTGCGCGACCAGTATGGAGACGCAGTCGACTACGCGCGGCGCCCGGCCGAGGACTTCGCCCGGGCGATGGTCGAGTACGAGGACGAGAACGGCACACCCCTGGTGGTCGAAGCGACGACGTCGTGGAGCTACGTGGGCGCCGGCCTGCGTCTGTCGATGGAGCTGCTTGGGCCGGAGTACTCGATGCGGGCGAACAGTCTCGACACGGAACTCGAACTCTTCTTCAGCCGCGATTTGGAGCAGCACACCGGCGAGGATCTGGTCGAGAAGCAGAACGCCGAGATGGGCCTCATGCCGGTGCTCCCGAACGAGCCGGCCGCCTACGGTTACGACGCCGAGAACCGGCACATGGTGGAGAGCTTCCGGCGTGGCGAACGCCCGCGCGAGACCTTCGAGGACGGCCTGGAAGTCACCCGGCTGCTGATGGCCGCCTACATGAGCGCCGAACTCGGCCGCGCTGTCGACTACCCGCCGGAAGGCCTCGACGAGTTCGTGCCCGCCGTCGCCCGCGGCGAGTGGAACCCCGCGTAAGCGGCCCTACTCGTCCACTTCGTAGTAGTCGACGAAGCCGATCATCATCTCGTCCGTCGTCTCGCGTCCCCAGGAGACGTCCCGGGCCGGATCGGGGTTCAGCGGATTGTCACTGCTGTTGTCGTAAGTCGCCGTGCAGCGAAGCCGCGTGCCGGCGGGAAGCAGCCTGGGCTCGGCGAACCGGTAGGTCGTCTGCCAGTTGAAGTCGTAGCCGGTGACCAGGAGCAGCATCTCGGAACGTCCGTCCGGATACTCCGCCCGGAACTCGAACGTGTCGCCGCGCAGGTGCATGTGCGGCCTGAGCGACAGCAGGCGGGTGGCGCGCGGAAAAGTCAGCTCGGCCTCGAACCGGACGTCCCGCTCGCCCGCCGGAATCCACAGGAAGGGCGTCGAGCAGAGCCCGGTGAGGGACTCGTGGCGAGGCGGCTCTGCCGCCAGGATCAGGCCGATCCGGCTCCGGTCCGTCTCCTCCTTTCCAGTCGGCGTGTAGTGCATCTGGAAGTCGAGCACGGCGCCCGCGGGAAGCCGGCGGCCGACCCCGGGCGGCATGACGAGGGGGCCGGTTCCCGGCGCGTAACCACCGAGATCCCCCGCCGTGCGCGGATCGCCGCCGGGGCTTTCGCGGACCGCGCCGGCGCCCGGGAACGCCTGCACGATGATGTGATGAACAACGGCCGGGTTGCCGGGCCGCGTCTCCGCCGCCTGGATCCACACGTCCTCGGCCAGACCCGTTTCCACCCGGTAACCGTGGTACGGAACGTCACCGGTCGCCGGCACCGTCACCACTTCCGGCAGCTCGAAGACGAGGTCGGGAACGCCGATGCTCCAGTCGACTCTCCCGGCAGATGCGGACCGTTCCGCCGCCATCGCCTCCCGCGACGCAGACCCAGGCTGGCTGCCGCCGTCGATCCACGCCAGCAGCTTCGCCTTCTCGGACGCCGTCAGACGCCGGTCGTTCACGAAGTCGCCGTAGCGCGGGTCGGCGTGCCATGGAGGCATCGCTCCCGAGGCCACCGCCCGGCGGATCGAGGACGACCAGGCGCGCGCCTGCTCGAAGGTCCGCAGCGCGAACGGCGCAGGACCGCCCTCCGTGTGACAACCGGAGCAGCGGCTCCGCAACACCTCCGCTACCGCGTCGAAGTCGACCGCGGCCGCCGGCTGGACCAGCGCCGTCAGGCCGAACCAGAGCGCGGCCGCCGCCGGCCCGGCGTTCAGGGTCCGCTCGCGCCGCCCGCCTGATTCGTGATCCGGTACAGCTTGCTCCGGGTGCGGATGTAGAGGCTGCCGTCGGCGATCGCCGGCGTCGACATGGCCATCTCGTCGAGCGAGTTCTTGCCGACGACCTTGAACTCGTCGCCGGCCTCGATCACGAACGTGTCGCCGTCCTCGCTGAGCACGAAGACCTTGCCGTTGTAGGCCCAGGGCGACGCCGTGAAGGCGCCCGACCCGCGTTCGATCCGCTGCTTGCCGTAGACCTCGGCGCCCGTCTTCGGATCGTGCGCGGTGAAGAAGCCCCGGTCGAGCAGGGTGTAGAAGCGGTCGCGGTAGATCAGCGGCGTCGGGTTGTAGGCGCCGGCCTGAGGCTGGTACCAGACCACCCAGCGGTTGCTCTGCTGATCCTTCTCCAGCGTGATGTCGCCTTCGGCGCCCGGCTTGATCGCGTAGACCGGGCGGACCTGGTCGCCGATGTAGCCCGACGACACGTACAGCAGGCCGTACTTCGAGAACGGCTGCGGAATCGCGATGGACGACATGCCGCCGAAGTGCCACAGGAGGTTTCCCTGCTCGTCGTACGAACGCACCTGGTCGGTACCCGGCGTGATCACCTCCGTGCGAAGTTCGTTCTCCCACACGAAGGGGGTCGCCCAGTTGCTCCCCTCTTCGCGGGCGTCGCGCCACAGCTCCTCGCCGGTCGCTGCGTCGAGGGCCATCAGGAAGGACTGGTCCTCGTTGTCGTTCACGACGTAGAGCTGCCCGTTGTGTACGACCGGCGACGCCGCCGTCCCCCAACCGAAGCGCGTCCGGACCACCTCGAAGCGCTGCTCCCAGACCGGCTCGCCGTCCAGCGTGAAGGCGAAGACGCCGACGTTGCCGAAGTACGCGTAGATCCGCTCGCCGTCCGTGACGGGAGTCTCCGAGGCGTAGGTGTTCTTCAGGTGGCGCGGGAAGTCCGGCGCCCCGACCAGCACCTCGCGCTCCCAGCACTTCTCGCCGGTCTCCACCTCGAAGCAGACGACCGACCAGTGGTGCTCGTCGGCGGACGGCTGCATCCGGTTTCCGCCGAGGTAGAGGCCCTTCTTCGGCTCCTCGACCTCTCCCTCGCTCCACACCGTGGTCAGGTACACGCGGTCGCCCTGCACGATGGGCGAAGACCAACCCAGGCCCGCCACATCGACGACCCAGGCCACGTTCTCCGTCGTGCTCCAGGTCTCCGGCAGGCGCGGGTCGTCGTCGGCGACGCTCATGGCGTCCGGGCCGCGGAAGGCCGGCCAGTTCTCAGTGGCCGGCGGAGCGGCGAGGACGGCGACGGCGAAAAGGAGGGCGGCCGTGGCCGCGGTGAACACGAGTCTAGGTGTGCGCATCCGGAATCTCCAGGTGGAGGTCATTCTGGCTGGGAAACTGCCTGCGAAGTCGCGCGCGAGCTTAGCACCGGCGAGAGCCGCAGCTGCCTTCCGGCCACGCGCTGTTCCAGGTCCAGCAACGCCTGCTTCGTCGGCAGACCGCCGCCGAAGCCGGTCAGCCGGCCGTCGCTGCCGATCACTCGATGGCAGGGCACGACGACCGGCAGCGGGTTGCGGCCGTTGGCGGCGCCCACGGCCCTCGAGGCCGTCGGCTTGCCGATTCGCGCCGCCAGCTCGCCATAGGAGATCGTCTCGCCGAACGGGATGCGCCGCAGTTCGGTCCATACGCGGCGCTGGAACGCGGTGCCGTGGGGAGAAAGCGGCAGGTCGAAGTCCTGCCGCTCACCGGCGAAGTACTCCTCGAGCTGCCGTTTCGCTTCCGCCAGCGCCGCCGGAAGCACCTCACTCGAAGGCTTCCAGGTCGGACTAGGTGGTTCCACCGCCCGATTCGGCAAGTCGATGCAGTCGATGGAGTCCTCTCCACCCACCAGGCGG
This sequence comes from Thermoanaerobaculia bacterium, assembly GCA_965116955.1. Classification (GTDB taxonomy): domain Bacteria; phylum Acidobacteriota; class Thermoanaerobaculia; order Multivoradales; family Multivoraceae; genus Multivorans. Next base: position 97,047 of record OZ220742.1, read on the forward strand.
AGGGTGCCGATTGGCGTGTCGAAGGCGTGGTAGATCGCAGTCATCGGCCGGACTCCTTCCTTGCGTAGTGCGCCCCGTCGGGGCTCAGTCTAGCTCTAGCGTGCGGGACCGGGACGAAACGGCTCCACCGAGGTGGAGGGGTCAGGTACCCGTGGCCGCGGCGGTCTCGTGACGCTATTGAGTAAATCAACTCATTAGAGTAATCTGCCGTACATGGCCGAGTACGAACGCCCTCAGGTCACAGCTCTACGCCAGCGGCTCGCCGAGCCTCCGAGGACGATCACGGTCGTCAGCGGCCCCAGGCAAAGCGGCAAGACGACCCTTGTAACGCAAGCGCTGCGCGCAGTCGCCGGGCCTCGAATCTACAAGGATATCGACCAAGCCGGAACCGGTGACTGGAGCACGCTTGCCCCCGCAACGCCCCTCGTGGAGCCGGACGGCATGACCGGCGTGGACCGGGATCGGGGTTGGCTCGTCGACGTCTGGCGCGAGGCCCGGGACGTGGCGGACCGACACGGTAGCTGCGTCCTGGTCCTGGACGAGATTCAGAACATCGACCGCTGGACCAGCGTCGTCAAGGGGCTCTGGGATGCCGACAGACGGCGCCGGCGCCCCCTCCATGCGGTCATCCTGGGGTCGGCCCCGCTGGCCATTCAGGCTGGCCTCACCGAGGGCCTGACCGGGCGCTTTGAGCTGATCCGCTGCACCCATTGGTCTCTCGCCGAGATGACCGAGGCCTTCGGCGTCGACCTTCCTGGCTACCTCTACTTCGGCGGCTACCCCGGCGCTGCCCACTTGATTCCATCTCTCCCATTGGATCAACCAGGGGACGAGTCCCTTTGGCGACGGTACATCCTGGATTCCCTGATCGAGCCGAGTATCACCAAGGATGTGCTGGCAATGACCCGAATCGACAAGCCTGCTCTGCTACGACAGCTCGTCGAGACCGGCGCCTCCTACTCGGGCCAGATCGTCGCGCTCGCCAAGCTCCTGGGGCAACTGCAGGACGCCGGCAACACGACGACTCTTGCACGCTACCTTGAACTCCTTCGGACAGTCGGCCTGTTCGCGGGGCTGTCCAAGTACGACGGGAGCGCGATACGGCGCCGCAAGTCGCCACCCAAGCTCCTGGCAATGAACACCGCGGTGATGACCGCGAACTCGGACTACGACTTCCGAGCCGCGCGGGAGGACCGGACTTACTGGGGCCGACTCGTCGAGACGGCGGTAGGCGCCCATCTACTGAACACCGCCCAGTCAGGCATGCATGTCCACTACTGGCGACAGGGCAACGACGAAGTGGACTTCGTCCTCACTTGGTACCAGCGAGTTGTCGGCATCGAAGTTAAGAGCGGTGCTCAGCACGGGAGAACCCGCGGGATGGCCGCATTCGAGCGCAAGGTGCGACCCGAACGCGTCATCCTTGTGGCCACGCACGACTCGGGGCCCCACACCATTCCTCTCGTCGAATTCCTCTCCCGGCCTGCCACCGATTGGTTCGAGGACGCCGAATGACCTTCGTCGACCGCAGTTGCACGGAGCTTCCGAAGCCCGTCGCCGGGCGCGAGCAGCCGCCCGTCTCCAGACCATTGTCGGAGTACCGATCCGAGACCGCATTCGTGCTCCTGGGCGACCCCGGTGCCGGCAAGACGACGTGCTTCAAGCAGGAGTGCGCGGTGCCGGGAGAGTCCGCGATCCTCGTCCCGGCTCGCGAATTCGTCACGTTCGACACGGAACGCCACCCGGAGTGGCGCGACCGAACCCTCTTCATCGACGGCCTGGACGAGATCCGTGCCGGCGACGGCGACCCGCGCCCCGCTCTGGACCGGGTTCGCACGCAACTGGACCGGCTGGGAAAACCCACTTTCCGGTTGTCCTGCAGGGAAGCCGACTGGCTTGGAGGCAACGATCGGACCAGGCTGGAGGCCGTCGCCCCGGGAGGTCGACTCGCCGTTCTTCGGCTTGACCCGCTCACCGAGGCGGACGCGGAGACGATCCTCGGTGACAGCGAGGCCGGCAATGCCATCGCGTTCCTCCACCAGGCTCACGAGAGAGGACTCGGCAGCTTCCTGCAGAACCCCCAGAACCTGACCCTGCTGGTTGAGGCGGTCGCCGACGGCAGATGGCCCAGCAACCGTCGCGAGCTGTTCGAAGACGCGTGCCGGCGATTGGTTCAGGAAGTGAACCCGGAGCACCGAGGCGCCGACCGGAACCGGCCGACCGACACGCTGCTCCTGGAGACTGCGGGCCAGTTGTGCGCCCTCCTCCTGCTCTCGGGGTGCGCAGGCGTCCACTCGGCGGCGGAGAGCAACGGCGCGGACTATCCGGTGCTCGGCGATCTCGGCCCGCCGTTCGCCGGCCTCTCGCCACGCCAAGGGCAGGTCTTGGCACGCCGACAGCGACTCGTTCTGGCAAGCCGGCTCTTTACCTCGGCGATGCCGGACTCCAAGGACGCGCGGCGCTTCGAGCCGATACACCGGCACATCGCCGAGTTTCTCGGCGGGCGCTACCTGGCGGAGCGCATCGACGCAGGTCTCCCGCCGGCTCGGGTCATCGCGCTGACCACCACGGGCGATGGCGGCGTAGTCACCGCCCATCGCGGACTCTCGGCCTGGCTGGCGGCGCATTCCAAGCCAGCCAGGGCAGAACTGATCGACCGCGACCCGATTGGCGTCGGCCTCTATGGCGACATCGCCGGCTACTCGGGCGACGAGAAGCGGTTGCTGCTCGAAGCGCTGATCCGCGAAGGCCGGAGACTCGACGACATGGGCTACTCGAACACGGCAGCCTTCGCGTCCCTTGCCGTTCCGGCGCTCGAAACTCCTTTCACCGCGTTGCTGACTGCGCCGGGGCGAAGCGAGGACGACCAGTTCGCGCTCAAGTTCGTGCTCAGAGTGCTGAGCCGCGGCACGCCGATGCCTGGGCTCGCAGCTTCGATCCTCAACATCCTCTACGACGACGGATGGCCGCCAGAGGTCGTCTGGGCAGCGCTCGATGCCTTCATCCGCCAGTGCGCGGACGCGAAGGAGCGAACCTGCAGGTTGAGACGGATTCTCTCCGGAGTTCAAGGCGGCGGTTTGCGGGATGTGCACAACGAGCTGACCGCCACGGTGCTCGAGGAGCTCTATCCCGATGCCATCGGACCGGCGGAAATCTGGAGACACCTCGATCGATGTCGACCGACGAGCGTGCATGGACGCCACCGCCTTTTCTGGACGCGCACGCTCGAAGAGAAGACGACGGACGAGGACATCGGCAAACTCGTCGACGCACTCGCCGCGCAAAGGCCCGACCTCGGTCTGGTCGACAACGGTTTCGGCGAAGGCCGGGCCTCAGCGGAGAGCCTCCTGGCGCGCGCACTCGCCGTTCACGGCGAAACGCTGACGCCGCAACGACTCTCCGAGTGGCTCAACGGACCCGCCCGGACAGACGAGGAGTTCCACGAACTGCGGAGTGCCGAACAGGCGAGGCAGGCGGCATTCGAGCTCCTCCAGATGGACCCGGAGCCCGGCGCAGCCGAAGCGGAATCGTCCGAATCCCCATCAAGGACCGTGCGTTCCTGGCTGGAGGCTCACCCGGATGCCTACAAGGCCGTTTTCCTGGAGGGCATTCGCCACTACGCCGACGAGGCGGACCTGCAAGGCAAGGTGCATCTCGTTGACCAGCGGCTGCGGGGGGCACAGCCCCCGACCGACTTCGGACTCTGGTGCCTGACGCAGGCTCGCAAGGCCGCCGGGGCCCAGCCGGAACTGGCGCGCTGGCTCTTCGGTCGAGCGCGCGAACGCCTCAACGAGGGCGAAGAGGGCTTGTCGCAAAAGCTCATCGACGACGCGGCAAACGAACAGCCTTCGCTGCGGCCGCGGCCACTCGATCCCCAAGTCGCCAGGAAGCTACGGGAACTGTCGCACAGGAACCACGCAAGGGTCAGGGCCCTCCAGGATCAACGCAGGCGAGAAGAACAGGAGTGGCTGGACACTGTTCGCGCCGAGGCGCCGGCCCTGGAGCACAACCGAGGCGCACCGTGGCTTCTGTATCGCCTGGCGACCGGGTGGCTTCAACGGTACGACCAACAGCCGCATTCCCTCTGCGACTGGCTCACGGGAGAGCTAGGCAACCAGGCTGACCTAGCCAAGGCGGTTGTCGCCGGTCTGCGCGGCGTCATTGATCGTGAGGACGTGCCGGACTGGAGCGAGGTCCTGCGGCTCCATGGCGAGAACCGGATGCACCAACTCGCCACGCCGTTCCTCGTTTCGCTCGACGAACGGGACCTCGCCGACTCGCGATTCGTCGACGGGCTGAGCAAGCGGCAGAAGCGCCAAGCCTGTGCCTTCTACTTCACCGTACTGATCAGCCGCAGCGTTCATCCGAACTGGTACCGGCGTTTGCTTGAGCGGAGTGTCGAGTTGGTCGCGGATGTGCTGCTCCCGCTGGCTCGCCAGGAACTGCGACGCGGCACGGAGAACGTGCCGTGCCTGTGGGACCTGGCGCACGACGACGACCACGCCGACCTTGCTCGCCTCGTCTGTCTGCCCCTCCTGCGCGCCGTTCCGGTGCGTTGCCACGCCCGGCAGTTGCACAACCTGACGCGTCTGCTGTGGACGGCGCTGCACCATGCGGACCGCGAAGCGCTGCTCCATCTCGTCGAGAACAAGCTCGCGGCCGGGAGCATGACTGTCAACCAGCGCGTCCATTGGCTGGCGGCGGCTACTGTCGCGGCGCCCGACGCGTTCGCCGAGCGGCTGGACAACTTCATCGGCGGCAAGGAACTGCGTGCGCGGCAACTCGCCAGGTTCCTGTGGTTGGAACACCCCGAGCCGTTTCGCCCTGCCGCACTGCCGCCCCACGCATTGGAGATCCTGATCCGGCAGTCGGGCGCCGCCTACGGCGTCTCCGAGCTGAGGGACAGGCCACAAACTGCCGGAAGACCGGGGAAAGGACAGTACAACGCACAGCCTGAATCGGTGCTCTGGCGCATCCCCGACCTGATCGAGTCCCTTGCTGCTTCACCGGAACCCGAGGCCGGCGCCGCCCTGAACCGACTGGCAAACGACGAAACGCTTCATCGCTGGCGCTACCAACTTCGCCATGCCTGCGACCGGCAGGCGGTCATCTTCCGCGACAGCTCCTACCGCCGCCCCGAACTTCGAGAGATTCGCGCAACGCTCGACGATCTCGCTCCCGCCAACGCCGCCGACCTCGCCGCCCTCGCGCTCGACCGCCTGGACGAACTTGCCCGATCCGTCCGCACCACGAACACGAACGACTGGAGTCAGTACTGGAACCAGGACGGGCACGGCAGACCGACCCGACCCAAAGCCGAGAACGACTGCCGAAACGCCTTGCTCCGCGATCTGCGGACCCGCCTGCCAGACGATGTCGACGCGCAACCCGAAGGCCAGTACGCCGCGAATCGGCGCGCCGACATTCGTCTGTCCTGCTCCGGCTTCCACCTGGCCATTGAAATCAAGAAGCACTACCACCCCGCCCTGTATCGCGCGGCGCGCGATCAGCTTGTCGCCAAGTACGCCCAGGATCCGGCAACCGGCGGCCACGGGATCTTCCTGGCGCTCTGGTTCGGCGGCGCCGACAAGGCGCCGCTGGACGAGACGGGGACTCGGCCCGGCAGCCCGGAAGAACTTCGCGAGCGGCTTGAAGCCTGCCTCACCAGACAACTGCCGCACGAACAACGACGCAAGATCGCGGTTCGAGTCATCGACGTCAGCAAGCCCTGAGCACACACCAACCAGACGGTCGGCGACCGCAAGGTCAGCGACGCCCGGCCGTCGGTTGCCTGACCAGTCAGCGCTACGCCCTAGCCAAGGCGTGGATCACACCATTTGAACAAACTCGTTCAGCAGCGCAACTCCCGGCTGTCCATGTCAGCCGCCGCCGCCCCGGCGCCACAACAGGATCGCCGCGTAGGCGCGCAGCGGGCGCCAGGCCTCCGCCATCGCGTCCAGCTCGGCGGCGCTGGGCGGCTGGTCGCGGTCGATCGCCTTGCGCAGGCCCAGGTCGCTGGCGGGAAACGCGTCGCGGTCGCCCAGGGCGCGCATCGCGACGTACTCGACCGTCCAGGGGCCGATGCCCTTGATGTCGAGCAGCCGGCGGCAGACCTCTTGCGGGTCGGCGTCCAGCCTCAACCCGCCGCTCGCAACTTCCGAAGCCAGGTCACCAAGCGCCCGGGCGCGGGACCCGGGCAGACCGATCTTCCGGAGATCGAGGGACGCGACCTGCTCCGGACCTGGGAACGTCCGCTCGAGCCCGGGCTCCGCCAACCCCGAGGGAAGCTCCGGGCCCAGGGCCGCGACAAGGCGGCCGGCCAGGGTCCGCGCGCCGGCCACCGAGATCTGCTGACCCAGCACAGCCCGCACCGCGGTCTCGAAGCGGCACCAGGCGCCGGGAACCCGTACGCCCGCCGGGATGCGGCCACCCGAAGCCAGTTCGGGGGCACCGCTCAAGGCGGAGCGAATGGCGTCCGGGTTCGCGTCGAGGTCGAAGAGTCGCCGCAGTCGGCGCTCGACCTCTTCCTCAAGATGCGATTCGAGCCGTCCACTCGCAGTGGCATGTACTTCCGCGCTCAGGCGGGAGCCTCCGAAGTCGACCCGCAGGACGCCGGGCCGTGAACCGCTTTCCGGCGCCCCCGGCGCCAGTCGCGCGAGGTCGATCGTCCGGCAGTAGAGCAGGCGCTCCGCGTCGACGACCTCAACGCCCGGCAACGCGCGGGCGGCGAAGAACTCGAGCAGGCCCCGGACGTCGAACGGCCGCCGGCAGGACGCTTCAAGCGAGCAGACGGCGTGCGGCATCCATGGTGGAGCATAGTCGTCCGGCGGAAGCCCGAGCCGCGATAGCCTTCGCCGCCGCTCACACCTCAACCAACCGGAAACCGACGATGACCGAACTCCCCGCCGACGGCCTGGCCCTCCACTCCACCATTCGCTCCGACGACCAGGGAGGCGGCACCGTCGAACTGGCGCTGGTCAGGGTCCCGGTGCCGGAACCCGGACCGGACCAGGTCGTCATCCGGGTCGAGGCGTCGCCGATCAACCCGTCCGACCTGGGCGTGCTGTTCGGGCCGGCCGACGTCTCCACGGTCCGCGCGTCGGACGGAGAACACGGCCCCGTGGTGGTCGCCGACCTCCCCAAGGGCCTGGCGCGGCTGGTCGCCGGCCGTGTCGGCCAGGCAATACCGACCGGCAACGAGGGCGCCGGCGTGGTCGTCGCCGCCGGTTCGTCGCCGGCCGCCCAGGCCCTGATCGGCCGCACGGTCGCCGTCCTCGGCGGCTCGATGTACGCGGAGTACCGGCTGGCCGAGGCCCGGCAGTGCCTTGCACTGCTCGAAGGCACGACGCCCGCGGAAGGCGCCTCCTGCTTCGTCAATCCGCTGACCGCCCTGGGCATGGTCGAGACGATGCGGCTCGAGGGCCACGCCGCCCTGGTCCACACCGCCGCCGCTTCCAACCTCGGCCAGATGCTCCAGAAGATCTGCACCGCGGACGGCGTGCCGCTGGTCAACGTCGTCCGCCGGCCGGAACACGAGGAACTCCTGCGCGGCATCGGCGCCAGCCACGTCGTCAACTTGAGTACCGAGACCTTCATGGCCGACCTCGTCGCCGCGCTCACCGACACCGGCGCAACGCTCGGCTTCGACGCCACCGGCGGCGGCAAGTTGGCCGGCCAGATCCTGACCGCGATGGAGGCGGCGCTCTCCGCCAACGCCCCCGAGTACAGCCGCTACGGCTCGGCGACCCTCAAGCAGGTCTACATCTACGGCGGACTCGACCGCAGCCAGACCGTCCTGACCCGCAACTTCGGCATGGCCTGGGGCCTGGGCGGCTGGCTGCTGCCCCACTTCCTGCGCCGCATCGGCTACGAGGCCTCGGAACGCCTCCGCCAGCGGGTCGCCGCCGAGATCAGGACGACCTTCGCGTCGAGCTACGCGAAGACGGTCACCCTGCGGCAGGCTCTCGATCCGGCGTCCATCGCGGTCTACGCGAAGCAGGCGACCGGCGAGAAGTACCTCGTGACACCACACGGGTAGAGGGACGCCTCACACCCGGCGGTAAGCGAGGTCCCCCTCCATGTAGGTGAGATAGAAGCGGGCCGGCTCGACGGCGCGGTTCGGGTTGCGGAACCAAAGCGGACGCCGGTAGAAGACCTCGCCGCCCAGCGACTCCGTGGCCCGCAACAGGCCCTCTTCCGTGGCCAGGACGGTCGCCTCGGCGCAGCCTTCCCGGCGGAGCCGGTCGAGGATGGCGAGCAGCGCCAGATCCGCATCTTCTTCGAGACAAGGCATGTGGACGATCCGGCCGGTGGGCGGATCGTTCGCCCGGTTGACGTAGAGCAGGACCGGACCCAGCGGCTCCCCCGACCGTTCCAGCGTGAACAGCAGGCCGTCATGCTCCGGACAGGCGGCCAGCCACGCCAGGTGATCCGGCTCGGCGAGGTTGACCAGCGTGTCTCGGGGAGACGCCGGACCGGCCGCCGCGGGATCGAAGTCGGCCAGCTTCACGACTGACTGCCTGGCCGCGGCCGCGCCGGCCGCCGCGGTGCTCAGACGCAGTTCCAGCGCCTCGCCGACCTCGCGAAAGCCGCGCATGACCAGCATCGCCTTGGTGGCGGCGGTGCCGCCGAGCACGACCTCGAAGTCCGTGTCGGGCGTACGGCCGGCCAAGGGAACGCCGGCTCTGCCCCTCGCCCCGTGCTCGACCATCCACAGCATCCGGTGAGCACCCGTCACCGTCTCGCCATGGACCCGGTAGCGGCAGTGCAACGAAGCCACGTGGCCGACGATTCGGTCATGCCGTTCGGCGACGGAAGACTCGACCTCCGGCCCCGGACCGGGATGGAAGAGAAGCCAGCGCAGCACCTCCGGCTCGCGCCGCACGCCGTAGACGACCTCGGTCAGTTCGGAGAGACGAGGGAGTTCGCTCTCGGCAGTCGGGCGCAGCAGGACGTCCCGAACCGTACGCACCCGATCCATCGACCCGAAGGCTACTTCGACCCGCCGCGCCCCGCCCGAAACGCCTTGTCGCGCTCCGCCCGCAGGCGCAGCCCCTCCCGGAAGCGCTCGACATTCGCCTCGGCGCGGCGCCTGAGCCGGCGGTACTTGAACTCGGCTTCGAGGAGCAGCAGCTCGTCCCAGTCCAGGCCTTCCTCCGTCCAGTGGTACTCGTGGGTGAGGAGCTGGATCTGGTCGTAGCGGTCGAGCAGCGACGTCACCACGCCCTCGCGCCAGGCCTGGGTGCTGTCGGAGAGGTACTTGATCCGCTCGAAGTAGAGCGGGTCGTAGGCGTCGACGATGCCGGGGATCCGTAACGTCCGACCCGACCGCATCGGCATGTGGGGGCTGGCGGCCCGGATCTCCACACCGAAGAACCCCTCCATCAGGCCGATCGCACGCCGCGCCAGTGCGACCGGATCGCCGCCCGAGCGCTCGAACAGGCCCAGGTCGTAGTGGAAGCCGAGGTCGTGCCCGAGGCCGAGGATCTGTTCGACCGCCTCGGCGCCGTCGGCCTCGAACAGGTTGTAGTCGGAACCGATCTGCACGAAGAAGGTCGAGCGGACGCCGGCGTCGTGGTCGGCCCGCGCCATGGTCAACGCGGCATCGAGACTGAACTCGACATCGTGCCGCATCAGGACGAAGCGATCCACCTCAAGCAGCGCCTCGCCCATCGGCGCCGCCTCGCCGAACGAGAAGGTCCGGTGGGTCGAGGTGATCCGCGCGAGGATCTCCCGGTAGTGATCCAGCGTGAAGTCGAGGTCCGGATCGGCCGGACGTGCCGGTTGTCTGGTCATGCCGGCCGCCAGGACACTTCGTTCCACACATGCGCTGCCAGGTCGCCGAGCGGACGCTCGGCGCCGCCGTCGATCCAGTCGACCAGGTGGCGCGTCACGTCCGGGTAGTTCATGGGAGCGGGCTCCGGAGTATCGATCCAGGACTCGATCCCCTCCGCCGTCAGCCGCTCGACGACGGTGCCAAGCCCTAGTGCCGTGAGCGCCCGGCCGTTGAGGAACTGCTCCGGATGGCGGCGAATCGGCTGCACCAGGAGACGGCGGCCCAGGTGCAGCGCCTCACTGGCGAGCGAGAAACCCGCATTCGTGATCACTCCCGCGCAGTCGACCAGGTCGGCCACGAAGGCCTTGCGATCGTAGGGGCGAATCGAGACGTTGCCACGCTCGACCGGCTCGGGCACGGGCCGGTAGGCGACAAACCGCTGACGCGGCAGTCGCCCCAGAAGATCCACGATGCTCTGTTCGCTCTCTGCCGGCAGGTAGACGAGGAACCGCTGGCCATCTCTACGGGCGGAACCGTTCGCGGCCGCCGCGACGAGGTCGGGACTGATCGTCGGCGGCAGATTCGTGCCGCCGAATCGATGCCAGTGAAGGCCGACCGCGGTACGGACAGGGGTGTAGAGCGGCGCAAACAGCCGGAGCGCCCACCGTGCCGGCCCGGTCCGCCCGGGAAGTCGAAGACGCCGGTGGAACGCGTACAGATGGCCGACGCCGATGCTGCGCCGCCGGCATCGACGGGCGATCCAGGCGGAAACCGGCTCGTAGTCGGTCAGCACGAGATCGAAGCCGGACGCGTCGAAGCTGCGCACGTCGCGCAGAAAGCGAACCACGCGCAACTGCCGAATGGTCTGGAGCAACCGCACTCGTCCGCCGGCCGCCTGCCCGGTGAAGCCCTCGAGCAGCGTGTGGCTGGCCCGGATCTCAGGGTCGGCGAACGCCGCCGAAGACCGGCCGGTCAACAGGCAGTGAACATCGTGGCCCCGACTCCGCAGGCCGGCCACCATCGCCGCCGACCGCACCAGGTGACCGTGGCCCGTGCCCTGCACCCCGTAGAGAATCCTCATCACGGGGTGGCGGGCGGTCCTGTTCCCGACCAGAGCACGCGGGCGGAAGGTAGCACCCGCCGAGCTACCGTCGCAAGAGGAACTCGCCCGCACGCCGTGCGACCCTCACCACGTTGCTAGACTGGCTTCTCCGTTTCCTTGCGGATTCTTCCCGGTTCACACTCGAGAGCGCGGTCTGATCTCGGCGGCGGAAACCAGCAGGGGGTGACATCACGCGCGTTCTCATAGCAGGCATCGACGGCTACCTCGGCTGGCCGTTGGCGCAGTACCTGACGGCCCGCGGTCACGAGGTTTCCGGCATCGATGCCGGCTTCCGCCGCGAGTGGGTCGCCGAGATGGGCGGCCGTTCCGCCTTGCCGGTCGCTTCCATCGAGGCGCGGCTCAACGCCTTCGAGTCCGCCTACGGCCGGCGTCCTCACGTCGTCCGGGGCGACCTGACCGACAAGGACGTGGTGTACCGGCTGTTCGAGGACGTCCGGCCGGAGGCGATCGTTCACCTGGGTGAGTGCCCCTCGGCGCCCTACTCGATGATCGACGCGGACCACGCCATCTGGGTGCAGCGCAACAACATCGAGGGCACGATGAACGTGCTCTACGCGATGCGCGATCTGGCGCCCGAGGCGCACCTGGTCAAGCTCGGCACGATGGGCGAGTACGGCACACCGAACCTCGACATCCCCGAGGGTTTCTTCGAAATCGAGTACCGCGGCCGCCGCGACCGACTGCCCTTCCCACGGCAAGCCGGCTCCTGGTACCACTGGAGCAAGGTCCACGACAGCAACAACGTGATGTTCGCCTGCCGCATCTTCGGGCTCCGGGCCACTGACGTGATGCAGGGCGTCGTCTACGGCACCCGCTTCTTCGGCAGCGCCGCCGACCATCCGGCCGACCCCGCGCTCCACACCCGGCTCGACTTCGACCAGGCCTTCGGCACCGCGCTGAACCGCTTCTGCTGCCAGTCCGTGATCGGCGAGCCGCTGACCCTGTTCGGCCTCGGCAACCAGCGCCGCGGCTTCCTGCCGATCTGCGACTCGATGCAGTGCCTGACTCTGGCGGTCGACAATCCGCCCGAAGCCGGCGACTACCGCGTGTTCAACCAGTTCGAGGAGACGTACACGATCTCCGAACTCGCCGCCAAGGTCGCCGCGGTTGCTTCCGGGATGGGCCTCGATCCGCACATCCGGCGGATCGAGAATCCGCGCAAGGAAATGGAAGAGCACCACTACAACCCGGACCACGACCACCTGCTCGCCCTGGGTTACGAGCCGACCCGCGACATGGACTCGGAACTCCGGGCGATGCTCGAGGACCTCCTGCCGCACAACGACCGGATCGCGGCCAAACGCGACGTGCTGCTGCCCGACATCCGCTGGGACGGCAGCCGGCGGACATCCGTCTTTCTGGGTGGAGCGCCCCCTCTGGAAGGCGGCAACGGTGCGGGACCGGACGAGCCCGCCGCCGCAAAGCCGTCAGTCGACGAGACGGATGCGGGTGCCGCAGATGTGGATCACGCCGTCGGCGCCCAGGCAACCCCGGTCGCGCGCGGCTGAACGGGCGCGGTCGGCGTCGACCGCGCGCAGATCGATGCCGCCCAGGCCCTCGGGCCGGCCGTCGGTCGGCAGCACGAAGCGCAGGTCGGCGTTCTCGAAGGGGATCGTCGGCACGCCGTCGAGATCGCGCAGCGGGATCTCCGCGATCTCGCTCCAGCGGGCCGCGAGCCGGCCCGGGTCCGGGGTCTGAATCTCTCCCGCCACGATCGCGTCGACGACGTCGGTCCGGCGGCAGCGCTGCCAGTTCTCCCCCGCCGGTTCCCACGGTCCGTCCGGCTCCAGACCGTTCGTCTGGCAGTCGATCTCGAAGAACGTCCCGCCCGTGTCCTTGGGATGGAGCTGCATGTTCTGGAAACCGTGGCGCTCGAACTCGTTGACCAGGCGAATCCCCAGTTCCTCGACCCGCCGCCGGCGCGGGGCATGGTCGTCGCACTGGGTGATGAACATGTAGCCGCCGTCGCCGCCGCGCTTCTCCAGGTAGCGGCCGCCCGCCGTGTTCTCCTCGATCGGAGCCACGACCTCGAGCAACTGGTTGCCGATCGGCAGCAGGGCGTTCTCCAGCCCGAAACGGCCCACGCCGGGATCGTTGTAGCAGACCTCGATGTCGAACACGGCCTCCAGGTCGTCGACGACCGGGGCGAGTTTCTCGGCTACCAGACAGATCTGCCGCAGGCGCAACCACATGACGAATCTCCTTCAGGTGCGTCGGTTCGGAGGGAACGCCGGATCATGGCACGAACGCGCGGCGCCCACGCCATGACGTGCCGCGGCTACGACTCCGGCCAGGAACCCCGCCCCTCCAGCAGGAAGGTCAGGTGCGGGTGGTACAGCGCCGGTTCCAGCAGGAACGAGTCGTGCCCCTTGTCGGAGTGGACGATGATCCTCATGCAACTGACGCCGGCTTCCTCGAGGGTCGCCATCAGTTCGCCCTGCTCCTCGGGGTAGTAGCAGACGTCCGAGTTGATCGAGAAGATGAGGAAGCGCTGGTCCCGGCAGCGCTCGAAGGCCTCCCGGAGAGAGTCGGCGCCGGCGGCCGCGGCCAGATCGAACTGACTCCAGGCGTCGAGAATCCGCAGGTAGGAGTTCGCGTCGAACCGGGCCGCGAACTTCCGGCCCTGATGCCTCATGTAGGACTCGATCGGGTGGTTCACGCCGTACCAGGGGACGCCCGACGCCTCGGCAACGGTGTTCCTGGCCCGCCGCCGCAAGGTGCGCAGCGACACGAAGGTCTTGTGGTTGATCTGGCGCGCGATCTTCATCCCCTCGAGTTCGATACCCGGCGGGTAGTTGCCGGCGGCGAATCGCGGATCGTTGGCGATCGCCTGGATCTGCTCGAAGTTGTGGATCCGCTGGAGCGGCGTCACCTCCATGCCGGCGGCGACCACGACGACGTTGCGCACCCGCTCCGGGAACATGACCGCGAGATCGAGCACCGCCATGCCGCCGGTCGAGGGTCCGATCCCCGCGTGCAGCACGTCGATTTCCAGCCGGTCGACCAGGCGCATCGCCGCCCGCACCGAGTCCGAGAAGCGCACCCGGGGGAAAGTCGGCCCCCAACGCTCGCCCGTGGCCGGGTCGATCGAGAGCGGGCCGGTCGACCCGTAGCAGCCGCCGATGTAGTTGACGCAGATGACGCAGAAGTCGTCCGTGTCGATCGCCCGCCCCGGCCCGATGAACTCGTGCCACCAGCCGACCACCATCTCGTCGGTCCACGCGTCTTCCAGGCCCGGAACGCCGTGGTTCGTGCCCGCCGCGTGATGGCTCCCGGTCAAGGCGTGGAACAGGAGCACGGCGTTGTCGCGCGCGGCGTTCAGTTCGCCGTACTGCTCCCAGGCCAGGGTGAACCCGGACAGCGTGTCGCCGCAACGGAGTTCGAGCGGTTCGTCGAAGTGCTCGAACCGGGTCTCGACAACGCCGATGCCGCCGCTGGCATCCGTCGGTTGCAGGTTGCGAACCGTCTCCATGGGCCGACACTATCCCCACCCGACCGTGAGCGTAGGGGGCGGTAAGTCAGACGGTTACGGCGGCGACACCAGACTGCGTGGCACCAGCGCCCAGTAGCGGCCCCGGTGCGCCATGCGGCCGGCGATCGACTTCGCACGTTCGCCTGAGCCCCAGTACACATCGCCGCGCACTGAGCCCCGAATCGCGCCGCCCGTGTCCTGGGCCACGAGCAGCCACTGGCGGCGCTCGTCGGGCGCGTCAACGTCAGCGGCCGGAATCAATGCGTCGAGCCAGACGGGAACGCCGAGCGGGACGTATTGGCGGTCGACCGCCAGGGAACGCTCCGTCGTCAGGGCGACGCCCTGCGCCCCCACCGGTCCCTCGCCGCGGATCTCGCGAAAGAAGACATAGGACGCGTTCGTCGCCATGACCTCGCCGGCGCGGTCCGGGTTCGCCCGAAGCCAGGCGTCGATCGACTGGAGCGAGACCTCCGCGAGCTCCATCTCCCCCATATCGACCAGAGTGCGGCCGATCGCGTGGTACGGGTGACCGTTCTGGGCCGCGTAGCCGACCCGCAGGACCGTTCCGTCGTCGAGTTCGATCCGGCCCGAACCCTGGATGTGGAGGAAGAACGCGTCAACCGCGTCGTCGACCCAGACGAGTTCCAGGCCCCGGCCCGCGAGCGAACCCGCGGCGATCTCCTGGCGGTCGTCGTAGACGTCGAGGCTTCCGCCGCGCACGCGACCGGCCACGCGGCGGCCGCGCAGGTCGTCGCGGAAGCGGCCGAGGTCGACCATGACGAGATCGGAGGGGTGGGTGTAGAGCGGCACGTTGTAGCGATCGCTGCGTCGCCGGCTGCCATGGAGATGGGGCTCGAAGTAGCCGGTGAAGAGTCCGATCCGCGAAAACCAGCCGGAGGCGTTCCCGGGCCGGCCGCCGGCGTCGCCCGCGTCCGCTCGGGAAAGCGGCACGGCGACCACCTCGCGCTCGATGACCGCGCGTACTTCCTCCTCCCCCGCCGTATCGCCCAGGCCACGCAGGGCATCGCACAACGGACGCCAGCCGGCGGGCGTGCCGCCCAGTTCGACCGGCTGGAGCGGTCGGTCGGCCGGCTGCGCCAGCAGCCGACCGCAACTCCTGAGCAGGGCCGGCAGGGCCTCCGACACATCGTCACCGGTCCAGCCCGGCAGCGCCGTGACCTCGAGTGGCGGACCGTAGACGGCGATCGCCTCAGCATCGGGCGGTGCCGGCGCCGCTCGTCCCGACAACCAGCCGGCCACTCGGTCGGGGCCCACGGCGAGAACAGTGGCGACCAACGCCCAGCCCAGCACAAGAAGCCCGGCGATCCGAAGAGCCCGCTCGCGGGGAGGAAGGTCCCGTACCAGCCATCCCATATGCAACGACGCTAGCAGCGCGGCTGCGGGCGGTGCCCGTTCGGCGGCTGTTCTGATCCAGGGCGACCTGCGGGCGGGTGGGCCGACGGGTACGCTTTCCGCGATGACGGAACGCCCGCTGCGATGGCTGTTCTTCTACGACTGCATCTACCCGGAGTCGCTCGGCGGCGTCGAGCACCGGAATCACGAGCTGGCGCGGGAGCTCGGCCGGCTCGGCCATGAGGTCGTGCTCTCGGGTTGGGCGGATGGTCCCGGCGCACCGCACCCGAACGTCCGCGTCGAACCGGTCGCCCGGGCGAGCCGCCGCTACCTCGCCCGCGGCCGCAGGTCGGGTATCGAAGCGCTGACGCTCGCCTCCCAGGTGCGCCGCATTCCGCTCGACGGCATCGATATCGTCGAGACCGCGAACATCCCCTACCTGCACCTGCCCCTGCTTGCCCGGCGCTGCCGGAAGCGGCGCATCCCACTGCTCGTCACCTGGCACGAGCACTGGGGACGCTACTGGCGAAAACACCGGCCTCCAGGGCCCTTCAGCCCCGGCATGTGGCGCTTCTACGCCCTCTGCGAACACTGGTCGGCGCGTTTCGGCACGCAGGCGGTCGCGGTCAGTCGGCTCACCGCGGACCGTGTCTCCAGGGTCCGCGGCCAGACGGTCGACGTCGTCCCCAACGGCATTCCGTTCGAACGAATCCGCGCCCTCGCGGCGGAAGCGGACGCGAACGCTCCGCCCCTGGTCTACGCCGGCCGGTTGATTCCAGAGAAACGGATCGACCTGCTGCTCGACGCCACGGCTCGACTGGCGGCAACGGAGACGGGCCGCAGGCTCGTCGCCGAGCGCGGAGCCCTGCTCCGGATCATCGGCGGCGGCCCGGCGGAGGACGACATCCGCGCGCACATCGAGCGCGAGAACCTCTCTGGAATCGTCGACTTCGCCGGCCGGCTGCCCGAAAACGAGGACGTATGGCGCGCCGTAGCCGGCGCCCGCCTGGCGGTACAACCCTCCGCCCGCGAGGGCTTCGGGCTCTTCCCGCTGGAAGCGATGGCCGCCGGCGTGCCGGTAGTGCACTGCAGGTCCCCGAACAGCGCCGTGTCCGAACTCGTGCGCGACGGCAGGGAGGGATGGGCCTCCCCCGCCGACGTGGGCGAACTGGCCCGACTGCTCGAACGGCTGCTCGGCGCACCCACGGATACCACCGCCGCCGCGCGCGCTGCACTGGAGCGCGCTGCCGGCTACGACTGGCGACAGGTCGCTGACCGGGTCATCGAAACCGGAACCGAACTCGTGCGGCGCGAGCGCGCCTGACCGCGCTTCGGACGGATCGGGACTGCTGTAAGGTCTCCGCCGTTGTGGGGACCGTGCTCCAGGTCGAGGTGTCGCCGGGCGAACTGATCGACAAGATCACGATCCTCGAGATCAAGGCCGAGCGGATCGCCGATCCGGACAAACTGGCCAATGTCCACCGCGAGCTGGAGAGCCTGACCGCGACCCGCGAGGAAGCGCTGGACTCCTCGCCGGAACTCGACGGGTTCACCGCGGAGCTTCGCCGGATCAACGAGCGTCTCTGGGAGATCGAGGACGACATCCGCGACTGCGAGCGGAACGGCGACTTCGGCGAGCGCTTCATCGAACTCGCGCGGGCGGTCTATCGCACGAACGACCGGCGCGCCGCGGCGAAGCGGAGCATCAACGAACTGTTGGGCTCCGAACTCGTCGAAGAGAAGGACTACGCCGACTACTGATCGGCCGCTACCAGGTGCCCTCGTTCGGCATCGAGGCCCACGGCTCCTCGACCGGCAGGGAGCCGCCGGCCTGAAGGAGCTCGATCGAGATCCCGTCCGGCGAACGGATAAAGGCCATGCGACCGTCCCGCGGCGGCCGGTTGATCGTCACCCCCTGCTCCTGCAGCGAGCGGCAGGTGCCGTAGATGTCGTCGACTTCGAAGGCGAGGTGCCCGAAGTTGCGACCGCCGGTGTAGTCCTCCGGATCCCAGTTGTACGTCAGCTCGAGCAAGGGCGCCGTCCGCTCGCGGGCGAGTTCGACGTCGGCGGGGGCGGCCAGGAAGACGAGGGTGAACCGCCCCTGTTCGCTGTCGAACCGCCGCAGTTCGACCATTCCCAGCTTGCCGCAGTAGAAGTCGAGTGCATCCTCCAGGCTGGCGACCCGGACCATCGTGTGCAGGTACTTCATCCTTCGCCTTCCCCCTTCCCGGCCAGCCCAGCGGGCGCCGCCGAATCGATCCGGTAGCTTACGCCCTCAATGCGGATCAGGGAGGTAGTGCATCGGGTGATCGACTCGCCGATCACCCAGATCGGGCGGTGGAAGAGCAACGCCTCCCGGGACCTGCCCCTCATCGACGTCTCCCAGGCCGCGCCGACCTACCCGCCCGCCCAGGAACTGCGCGACCACATCGCTTCCCAGGCCCAGAGCCCGGCCACCGCGACCTACACCGACCAGCAGGGAGTCCCCGAACTGCGTGTGGCCCTGGCCCGTGCTCTAACCGTGGACTACGACGCCCCGATCGCCGTCGAACACATGGCCGTCACCGCCGGCTGCAACCAGGCCTTCTGCCTGGCGATGATGGCGCTGACCGAACCAGGCGACGAGGTCCTGCTGCCCCTGCCCTCCTACTTCAACCACGACATGTGGCTACGTTCCCAGGATGTCGAGCCGGTCTACCTGGAACCCGGCCCGGACATGAGCCCGGACCCGGCGGAGGCCGCGGCCGCCATCACCGACAGAACGCGCGCCATCGTCCTGGTGACGCCGAACAACCCGACCGGCGCCGTCTACCCGCCGGCCCTGATCGAGAGCTTCTTCGAACTCGCCCGCGAACGCGGACTCGTCCTGGTGATCGACGAGACGTACCGCGAGTTCCGGGAGCACTCCGACCCGCCGCACCGCCTCTTCGCCCGCTCCGACTGGAGCGACACCCTGATCCATCTCTACAGCTTCTCCAAGGCGTACTGCATGGCGGGCTACCGGATCGGCTGCATGGCCACGAATCCCGCCCTGCTGCGGGAAACGCTCAAGATCGCCGACTGCGTCGCCCTCTGCCCGTCCAACATCGGCCAGTTGGCGGCCAACTACTGCCTCGAACACCTGGACGCCTGGAAACGCGAGTACCGCCGCACCGTCCGCGACCGCGTCACCTACGCCGCCCGCCGCCTCCACGAAGCGAACACCGGCTTCGACGTCGTCTCCTCCGGCGGCTACTTCGTCTACCTGCGCCACCCCTTCACCGACCGCTCCTCCGCCTCCGTCGGCCGCAGCCTCGCCGAGGACCACGGCATCCTCTGCCTCGCCGGCTCCATGTTCGGCCCCGGCCAGGACCGCTACCTCCGCCTCGCCTTCGCCAACGTCGATCTGCCGGCGATCGACGAGCTCGTCGAGCGGCTGCGACGGGTTCGGTGATGGCCGCCTGTCGGCGAGTACGGGGGGAGGTTCCAAGCGGACGCTGATCGGCCGTGCAGATATCGAGCGCCGATGCTCCAGAATGCGACACGTGATATGCCCGCACAGTTAGAAAGGCACGCGCATCCCCGTTTCTTCGTCTCCGCGGATTGGAGCAAGGACCCAAGGAAGCGCTCGGTCTACGTTGCCGATCTGAGCAAGTGCCTCATCTACCGCGAAGAGCGACCGGACTGGGCGCTGGGGAGCCTCATGGCCTTGGCGACGCAGCTCGCCCAGTCGGGCTCCGTGCTGGTCGGCGTCGACGTGGCGTTGGGAGTGCCCCGGAGCTACTGGAAGCTGGTTCAAGCCGACGACCGCTACGACCAACCCGGCAACTTCGTCGACTGGCTCGGACGCCTCAGCGAACACGACCGTTTCTTCGACCCCGCCAACACGATCAGAAACCACGAGCGGTGGCGCGTCGCTCGGCCCTGGTTTCACGTGCCAAAGGGCAAGGGTGCTCTGACCGCGTTCAAGAAGAGGGCCGACGACGGCTTCCTCCGCCTGATTGACCGATCCTCCGGAGCCAAGCCTCTGTTCGCGGTGAGTGGCATCCCCGGAACAGTGGGTTCCGGGACCCGTGACTTTTGGCGAGAGTTGGCACCGAACCTGACAACGAACCGCAAGTTCGCGGTCTGGCCTTTCGAAGGCGAACTCGCTGAGCTTCTCTGCACGAACAGGATCGTGCTCGCGGAGACCTATCCCGGCCTCGCCTATGCGGCCGCCCTTGCCGAGGAACTGCCAACCGGGCGGATCGCGGTCAGCAAGACGAAGCACCAACCGCGAAACGACGCTTGCAACCTGCTGGCCAACGCGAAATGGGTGGCGACCTACGGCGTGGAGCTCGACGACATCGGCAGCGCGCGAATCGACGAAGACGACTTCGACGCACTGATGACTGCCGCCGCCGTTCTGCGCTGCGCCCTTGAGCACACCCCGCTGGCCACCCCAGACTGGATATGCCATGTCGCCGAGGGCGCGATGCTCCTGGCCGGTCCCGTCGATCCGACCCGCAGGTCCAGAACCATCTCCAGGCCCGACAAGGCTGCTCAGGCAAAGTTCCAACTGTCCCCCGCTGCCGTTCCCAAGAAGGAACCGCGCCCACCAGAACCACGGAAACATACTGCCGGCGAGAAGGTCACATATCGGTGCCCGATCCCAGGCTGTTCCAAGGTCTTCTCCGACTCTCGGGGCGGTTGGGACGCTCACGTCGCATCACGCCGTAAACACCCCGACTGGTTCCCCGACATAGAGAATCCCCAATTGCGCAAGGAACTCTTCCGCAGGGACTTCGGCTACTGGTTCCGCTAGAGCACCGACTCGTACCGGCGATCCTCGACGCTGCGAACGGCTACTGACTGACCACGACCAATCGACGCCCCGCGACCCAGCGCCGTCCAGCCTGCCGGCGGGGCCGGAGGAGAGGGTCCCAGCGAGGCTGTCGGCAAGCGATGCCCGGCGCCCTTCCATACACCGACACCCGACCGGAGCGCAGCCGACCGCAGCGAGCGCTCACCCTCCATTCATCCGGCAAGCGTGAGCGTCCGCTGGGACCCTCTCCTCCGGCCACGCCGGCAGGCGGCCCGAACCGCTCATCCTGTGCGCGGATGTCGACGGTCAGGGCAGCCGCTGGGAGAGGCTCTGTCCCCGCGGTCCGGCGACCGGATGAACGGCCTGCTCAAGCGAACACGCGCGGCTCGAAGTCCTCGGCGTTGACGATGGAGGCGCTGTCGCCGGTGGCCCGGATGACGAAGAACCCCCGCCGTTCCGCTTCACGCGCCACGTCGTCCGACGCCTGAAGGAAGGCGATCGCGCCGTAGACCTTGCGATCCCGGTACTCGGGCCACCACTCCTTGAAGCGGACCAGCTTGGACCGGAAGCGCCGGACGTCCCTGGGGCGGAGCGTCGTCTTGACCTCGACCACGACGATCTCCTCGCCGTTTACCGCCACGATGTCCACTTCGTAGCTCTCGCCGCCTCGCCGCTTCAGCGTCTCCCGCGCAAGACCGTCCACGCCGACATCCCGGCCGGCCAGCAACTCGACCAGATCGCCCTTGACCAGGCTCTCCATCAACTTGCCCCACTGTGTCGTGAACAAGTCCTCCGCCTTCTTGAGACGGCGGTCGGTCTCCCGCATCTGGCGGTCGGTTTCCCGCATCCGCGCCCGAAGTTCCTTCCATTCCCTTCGGGCGAGCCTCTCGCCTTCCTTCTGGCGCGCCGCCACCTGGCGGAGAATCTCCCAGATCTCCTCCGGCGTGGCTGGCGACTGTTGCGTCTGCTCGCTGCTCATGGGCCGACTCCTCGTGCGAGTATAGGTCCGGTCCGAGGGCGCATGGGCGCCGCGGCATCGACGACGGCGGGGCGCACCCACCCCTCTTCCGACAAGGACGGAAACTCGCCGCGGAAACCGACTCGCCGCCGAACGCGGCCAGGAGTACGCGCCGGCCGTCAGGCCCGCTCCACCTGGCCGGGCCAAGTCGAACGGCGATCGTTCAGACCCCCGGCTCTGGTCCGCGGATCTCGAAGTCGAAAGTCCCAACGTCCGGGTCGGCTTCGATGACGACGGAGCGGCCCTGGAACCAGGGGCCGGGGTTGACGAGGCGGGTTGAGCCGATCGTGTCCTGGCCGATCGCTTCGTGGATGTGGCCGGAGAAGACGAGGTCTGGTTGGTGGTGTTCGACGGCGGCGCGGAGCGACTTCGAGCCAACGTGCTGGCCGCGGGCGAGGTCGCAGGCCGTGCCGAAGGGGGGCTGGTGGGAGACGAGGATGGTCGGCTTTCCCTCGACCGCGGCGGCCCGCTCGAAGACCTCGGCGGCCACCCGCTCGTAGTCTGCCTCGGTCCGTTCGTAGGGAAGGTCACCGAA
Source organism: Thermoanaerobaculia bacterium (assembly GCA_965116955.1). Classification (GTDB taxonomy): domain Bacteria; phylum Acidobacteriota; class Thermoanaerobaculia; order Multivoradales; family Multivoraceae; genus Multivorans. Next base: position 119,106 of record OZ220742.1, read on the forward strand.
GGGGAGACCGCCGGAGAGGCCGACGAAGCGGACGCCTTCGACCACGCGAGCGCGGCGGTCGAGGTCGATGTCGATCTCGCGGAAGTAGTCGTCCACCGGAGGCTGGTCGCAGTTGCCGCAGACCGCCAGCACCGGAACGCCGGAGTCCCGGAGCGGTTCGACGATCCTGCGGGCATGGTCCGGGCCGAGGAAGTTCGTCAGGTCTCCAGCCAGGAGCACCAGGTCGAAGCCGGACGGGTCCGGCAGGCGCGGCGGCCTCTTGCCGGACCAGTGCAGATCGACGACGCCGAGTATTCGGAGAGTCAAGGTCGGACTCCACCCCGCCGCCGGAGTACGTCGACGACGCCGAGGACGCGCGGCGTCAACTCAGGGCCTCCGGCCGCCCGCTCGGCCGTCAGTGAACCAGGGAAGGAGTGGTATGAGCCGACTCCCGGGGTTCGTCGTCCAGGCCGTGGGACATGACGAACACCCACGCCGCCGTGCGCTCCCGCTCCGTCTCCGCGATCAACTCGAACACGTACTCGTTCTCCTGCTCCCCCTGGAACGACTGGACGTAGGCGACCCGCTCGCGGTCGATCAGGATCTCTCCCACCAGGCGCTTGCCGTAGACGAGCTGCGCGATCAGGAGGCTGTTCTCCTCAGACACGAACTGCCAGTGGAAGTCCTCGTCGTCGCAGAGCAGGGCGTCGACCGATCCGGCCCGGATGACGCAGTTTGGATGGAGGACGAGCCAGTTCCAGAACGCGTCGAGATCGAGCGTGGCCCGGGAACGCTCGACCGCGGTCGGGGCAGTCATCGGGCAATCGTATCTACGCCGGAGGGGTTTTGGCTAAAGTGCGCCCATGGCCAACGCCTCGTCCTGGACCGGGCTCGGCAGTCCGCGCTTCGCCTTCGAACGCGGCCTCCACGACCTCGGCAACAACTCGTTCGCCTGGCTCCAGCCCGACGGCGGCTGGGGCTGGAGCAACGCCGGCCTGATCGTCAGCGGCGATGAGTCGCTGCTCGTCGACACGCTGTTCGACCTCCCCAACACGCGCGAGATGCTCGCCGCGATGAAGAAGGCCCACAACGCCGCCGCCGACATCGATCGGCTGGTGAACACCCACTCGAACGGCGACCACACGCACGGCAACGAACTCGTCGCCGACGCCGAGATCGTGGCGTCGGCGACCGCGGCCGCCGAGATGGAAGCAACGACGCCGGCGGGCCTCGCGGCGCTGATGCGCGGCGCCCGCGAGAACGGCGGCCTGGTCGGCGACTTCCTCGTCGAGTGCTTCGGCAGCTTCGACTTCGAGGGGATCACCCACACGTTGCCGAACCGGACCTTCGACGATCAACTGACGCTCACCGTCGGAGACAAGCGCGTGGAGCTCACCGAAGTCGGCCCGGCCCACACCGGCGGCGACATCATGGTCCGCATCCCCGACGACCGGACCGTGTTCACCGGGGACATCCTGTTCATCGAGGGCGCGCCGATCATCTGGGCGGGACCTGTCCAGAACTGGATCGACGCCTGCGACCTGCTGCTCAGTTGGGACCCGGAGACGATCGTGCCGGGCCACGGTCCCATCACCGACAAGCGTGGCGTTGAAGCCATGCGCGCCTACCTCGTCTACATCCGCGACGAGGCGAGGAAGCGCTACGACGCGGGTCTCAGTGCCCGCGACGCGGCCTTCGACATCGCTCTCGGCGACTTCGAGTCGTGGGGCGACAGCGAGCGAATCGCGATCAACGTCGACTCGTTGTACCGGGAGTTCAGCGGCGGCGAAGGCGAGCGCACCCACATGCAGGAGTTGTTCACCCGCATGGCCGAACTGGCACAGGCTCGCAGGCACTAGCGCGCCGGCGTCCGGCGCTTGACCCAGGAAGGGAACGACAACGAAGGGGGAGGACAAGGATGGATCTCGGAATCCAGGGGAAGAAGGCCGCCGTCGCCGCGGCATCGACGGGACTCGGCTTCGGCTGCGCCAGGGCGCTGCTCGAGGACGGCGTGGAAGTCGCGATCTGCAGCCGCAGCGAGGACCGGATCCAGGACGCGGCCGCGGAGCTGGGCGCCGGCGCCCAGCCGATCGTCGCCGACATGTCGACGGAAGACGGCGCGCGCTCCTTCGTCGAACAGGCGATCGCGAAGCTGGGCCAGGTCGACATCCTGGTCGCCAACGCGGGCGGTCCGCCGCCCGGCTCGCCCGCCACCACGTCGATCGACGGCTACCGCGAGGCGCTCGACCTGAATCTGCTGTCGACGATCGTCATGTGCCAGGCGGCCCTCCCGGGCATGCGCGAGCGTGGCTGGGGCCGGATCGTGGCGATCACATCGATCGGCGCCCGCCAGCCGATCGGCAATCTCGCGGCGTCCTCGGTCGCCCGCGCCGGCGTCAGCAGCTTTCTCAAGACCCTGTCGGCGGAGGTCGCTCGGGACGGCGTGACGGTCAACTCGGCCCAACCCGGCATTCACGCCACCGACCGGATCAAAGGGCTCGGCAACACCGACGTCGTGGCACAGCGAGTGCCGACCGGCACGCTGGGCACCGCGGACGACTTCGGCAAGGCGGTAGCCTTCCTCTGTTCCGAGCCGGCGAAGTTCATCACCGGCACGAGCATCCTGCTCGACGGCGGCGCCTACAGTGGGCTGATCTGAGTCGGCTGCGAGCCGCGTCAGACCGCCGCGGCTTCAAGCTCCGCGTCCAGAACGGCCAGCCGACCCTGGCTTTCGAGCATCGCCCGCTCGAGTCTCGGTCTCGACTGGTCTGTCGCGACCGCCAGCAGGCAGAGGCTCACGAGATGCCCGACCCGAGCCGCCGTCTCCTCGGCGTCGATCACGCGCCGTGCCCACAACGGTAGCCACACTACCGAGTGGCCGAGGATCATCAGCGCCAGTTGTTCCGGATCGACAGAGTCGGCCAGATCGCCCGCCGCGCTGGCCCGCCGGAGTTCGTGTTCCAACTGCGCCTTCGCGACGAGCTCGATCGGCCCGGTGCCCGGACGGCGCCGCGGCCCCGGAAGGTTGATGGGCCTCGCCAAACCGGCCGGCGACTCCCGCACGCCCAGCATCAGGTCGACGATCGCGCGAATACGATCGACGGGATCCGTCTCCTCGAGTTGCGCAATCCGGCGTTCGAGCTTCCTGGCGCCCGATCGCCGCAGGGCCTCGAGGATTTCCTCCTTGGAGCCGTAGTAGTTGTAGAGCGTTGTCACGTCGAGCCGGGACCTCCGGGCCAGTTCGCGCATGGTGCACGCCTCGATGCCCCCGTTCGAGATCAGCTTCGTCGCCGCCTCCAGGATCCGCCGCTTGCGCCGGCGCATGTTCTGTTCTCGTCTACCCGCCAAGGAACCCCCCCTTCCGGGACTCCGCCCGCCCGTACGACCCACGGCAGTCTACAGTCGATCCAACCCTATCTTCCAACTTTGTTGGCGTCCCAGAGGCCCGTGACGCCCGTCCTCACACAGGCCGGCGCACGAAGTCTCTCCCCGCCGCCCACAGCGCCACGCAGCCCAGCCAGGACATGACCGCTCCCAGCGCGTAGGCGCTGCGGTAGCCGCCTGCCAGGTCGTGAGCCCATCCCAGCAGGAAGGGTCCCAGCGCGACTCCGATCGAGGCCAGCAACGTGCTCACCGAGTAGATCCGCGCGTAGCGCCTGGTGCCGAAAGCCTCGGCGAGCAGAAGTGGTTGCATCATCAGGAAGCTACCGATGGTGAGCCCGAAGGCGCTCGAGGCGATCAGCAGGCCCGCCACGCTGGTGCTCGATCCCAGGACGACCAGCGTGAATCCCTGGAGAACCAGCAGGACCAACGCGAACCCACGGTAGGGAATCCGCTCCAGCAACGCGCCGGAAGCCAGCCGCCCCACGACGCTCGAGGCGGCCAGCACCGAGACCGCGAGGCCCGCCACGCCGGGCTCGTGGACGCTGACCAGGCGAAACTGGTGGGCAATGGCGCCAACCTGCGCCATCAGGCCGAAGAAGAACGTGCCGGCAATGCCCAGGAAGTAGCGTGAGCGGAACGCCTCCCGGGCGGCGACACCCGGCTCCTCGGTGCCCTCGAACTCCCCCACCCGGTCCATCTCTCCGCGCGGCCGCGGAATCAGCCGCCACAGCGACAGGGGCAGGATGCCCACGACGTACAAGGCGGCCACGATCTCGGTCCCGCGCCGCAGACCGTACTCACCCATCACCCAGGCGGCCAATGGGGCGACGGCGATGCCGCCAACCGAGAGCCCCGTGAACACCACCGACAGGGCAAGCGCCCGCCGGCGGGCGAACCAGCGCGTGACGACCGTGCTCGCGGTCAGCATGTTCGTGGCGGAGAATCCGAAACCGAAGAGGGCGAAGGCCGCGTAAACCTGGAGGACAGTCTCGACACGACCGATAAGGACGAGAGATACGGCGCAGATCGCGACGCCCGCCGCGACCGACCAGCGGGCATCGACCCGTTCGATCACGCTGGCCACAGCGAGCCCGGCGAAACCGCTCACGGCGAAGAAGATGGTCGGGGCAAGCGAGGCCGCGAAGACGGTCAGCCCGCGTTCACGCGTCAGCGCTTCCAACAACACCGACTGGTTGTAGAAGCCGAGGCCGGACGAGAACATCATCATCGCGAACAGCGCACCGACGATCTGCCAGCGGGTGGAGATGCGCGGCATCAACGCGCCTCGCGCAAGGATGGCAAAAATCCGACCGGCGCTGAGCGCCACCATTGCATCTGCCAGCGGGTGGAGATGCGCGGCATCAACGCGCCTCGCGCAGGGAGTCGATCGGCGGCCTCTGCAGCGCGCCGGCGCTGGCAAGCAGCCCCGTCGCGAGCGACAGCAGGCTGCCCGCGGCGAGCGCCCCGAACACTGCCCAGGGCCTGAACGACCAGGCAAGTTCGAGCTCCCGCGTCACCAGCCACCACCCTGCCGCCGAGCCGAGCACGGCCGCCACGACCGCCGCCGACAGGCCGACCAGCGCGTACTCGGCCGCGAAGGCGCGCAGTACGTCGAAGCGGGTCGAACCGATCGTCTTGAGCAGGGCCGCCTCACGACCGCGCCGCGACGAACTCGCGGCGACCGCCCCGGCCAGCGTCAGCAGGGCCGCGGCCACCGTGAAGCTGCCGAGAACCCGCACTCCGACCTGAAGGTTGCCCACGAGGTCGACCACCTTCTGGAGCACTTCCCGGATCCGGACCACGGCGACACCGGGATAGGCGAGGTAGATCTCGTCCTGGATCCGCTGTTCCCGCTCCTGCGGCAACCAGGCCGCCGCCAGCCGGGTGTGCGGCGCCCATTCCAGCACGGACGGTTCGACCACGAGGAAGAAGTTGATGCCGAAACCCTCCCAGTCCACCCGTCGCAGGCTGGTCACGGTGATTCTGGTCTCCCGGCCGCCGACCTCGAGGTCGATCGTCGAGCCGACGTTCACTCCAATCGTCTCCGCGAAGTCCTGCTCGACACTGACCTCGCCGAGCTCCGGATCGACCCAGGGCCGCGGCGCCGTCGCCGGCCCGGCCGCCTCGAGGATCACGTTGTCCGCGGGCAGCTCATCGAGAAAGGTCATCCGCAGTTGCCGCCTCAGGGCCCAGCGGTTGCGGTCGTTCAGCCGCTCCGCCACCGGAACTCCGTCGATCGCCCTGACCCGGGCCATCACCACCGGCGCCGACTGCACCCTCTCCGCCCCCCGGCGCTCCAGAAGCCCGGCGAGGTCACCCCAGCCCGTAGCCGGCACGTTCAGGAGGAACGCGCTCGGCGCCTCGTCCGGAAGCCCGGCGGCCAGTTCGTCGTGAAGGTGCCCCTGGACCACGAACATGGCGAGCAACACCATCAGACCCATTCCCAGTGCGACCGAGGCCGCCAGCGTGCCCGACTCGGGTCGCGCCAGAGCCGCGACGCCGTAACGGAGCCACGAGGAGCGGCACTTGGGCGCCAGGAAGCGGGCCAGCCTCCGCAACGCCAGCGCCGCCAGGATCAGGGCGACGACAGCCGCCGCCACCGCGCCCATGAACCGGAGCGCCAGCCACAGCGACCCGGCCTGGAGCGCGGTCGAACCGGCCACACCGACGCTTACAGCGAACACGGACAGGGCGCTGGCGAGCCGTGAACCCGGCAGCGGTTCGGCGCCGCTGCGAAACACCCGCACCGGCGGCGCCCGCAGCACGACGAGCAGCGCGGGCGCCGAGAACGCGGTCGATACGCCGATGCCGAGGGCCACTCCCCGGACGAAGGCCCAGGGCTGCCAGATCGACACCGCCTCGACCGGCAGCGCGCCGCCCAGGATCGCCGGCACGAGGAGGATGGAGAGCAGCCCGACCACGCCGCCGATCACCCCGGCCACCAGGCCCAGCAGGACCGCCTGAACGACGTACGTGCGCATCAGATCGCGCGGCCGGGCGCCCAGGCACTTGAGCACCGCGAGCGCGTCCAGACGCTGGGTCAGCCAGGCGCGAATGCCCTGGGCGACGCCCACGCCGCCGACCAGGAGCGACAGCAACGCGACCAGCCCGAGGTAGCGCGAGAGGCGTTCGAGGTCCTCACGAATGCCGGGCTGGGCATCGGCGTAGGTCTCGACCCGCACCGCGGCGTTGTCGTCCATCGCGTCGCGCAGGGCGCTCGCCCGAAGTTCAAGCTCCTCGAGCGACTGCTCTCCCTGCAGCCGCACCAGCACGCGGTAACCGCCGAAGCCGGCGAAGGGGAAGATCCGCGCCGCCTCCTGCGCCGCGATGCCGACGATGACCCGCGGCCCGAACGCGAAACCGGTGGGCAGCCGGTCCGGTTCCGCTTCGAGCGAACCGACGATCCGCAGCGTCCGCCCGCCGAGACGCAGATCCTCGCCGACCTCCAGACCGAGCCGGGACAGAGCCTCCGGCGACACCAGCGCGGAGTGGTCGCCCAGAATGTCCGCCGGTGTCGTTCCGGCCGGTAGCGGCGGCTCCGTCACGAGCTCGCCATAGAACGGGTAGCCGCCCGACACCGCCTTCAGTTCGGCCAGCAGACTCGACGGCCCGTCGCCGCCCACCTCTGCCGGCGACGCTGCTCCCGGAGACGCTGGCCGGGGCGAGGCGCGGCCCACCATCGCCGCCATCTCGCGCACTTCGGCGCGAACGGCCCCGGGGACGCCGTCGATCGTCTCCAGCACGTCCTCCGGAATCGGGCCCCGTGAGCGAACCACCAGGTCCGCCGCCAACAGCTTCCGGGCCTCGCCCCGGATCGCGCCATCGACGCTCGAGGCGAGACCAGCCACCGAAACGACGGCGCCCACTCCGACCGAGAGGCACGCCACCCAGACCCAGACCCGTCCCAGGGAGCCCCGAATCTCCCGCAGCGAGTACCGGAGCGCGACCCGCGGGCTCACCGGGCGCTAGCTTCCGCCACGCGGCCGTCCACCATGACCAGCTCGCGGTCGGCGCGCGCAGCCACGGCAGGATCATGGGTCACCAGCACCAGGGTCGATCCGAATCGATCCCGCAGCGCCATCATCACATCGAGAACCGCCGCACCGGTCACCGAGTCCAGGTTGCCGGTCGGCTCGTCCCCCAGGAGGATCCGGGGCTCGGCGGCGAACGCCCTGGCCAGAGCCACGCGCTGCTGCTCCCCGCCCGAGAGCTGCGACGGATAGTGGTGGACGCGTTCCGCGAGGCCGACCTCCGCCAGGAGTTCCTCCGCCCGCCGGCCGGAGCGCCTGCGCCCAAGGAGGTCGAGCGGAAACTGGACGTTCTCGCGCGCGGTCAGGTTTGGAAGCAACTGGAACGCCTGGAAGACGAGGCCGATCTTCTCGCGCCTCAGCAGGGCCAGTTCGTCCTCGCTGAGATGCTCGATCGGCTGACCGTCGATCAGAACGCTCCCGGCGGTAGGCCGGTCGAGTCCGGCAAGCAGCGCGAGCAACGTCGACTTGCCGGCCCCGGAAGGGCCCCGCACGGACACGCACTCGCCAGCGGCCACTTCGAGATCGACGTCGTCGACCACGACCAGGGTGCGTTCCCCTGAGCGCAGTTCCCGACGCAGTCCGCGAGTCTCGAGGCGGGCAGGGGCCCCCTGCGACACGGATGTCACCGCCCCGGGCGCATCCCCGGGACTCAAACGTAGCCCAGCATCGCCCGCCACTGCTCGAGGCTGTCCGGTCGGAGGTAGGCGTTCCACATGAGTTCCCGGCCGATCGTCGAACTGGACTCGGGGCCGTAGTCGTGGCCCGGGTAGATCGCGAGCTCCGGCGGCAGGCCCTTCAGCCGCTGCAGGGAGCGGTACATCGCGTCGACATCGCTGTGCGGAAGGTCGATCCGGCCGATCCCCTGCACGAACAGCGTGTCCGCTGTCAGTACATGGCTTCCGGCGCGGAAACAGCAACTGCCCGGTGAGTGGCCCGGGGTGTGCAGCACCTCGACCGCCAGCTCGCCCAGTTCGAGGACATCGCCGTCCCGGAACGATTCCACGCGGTGCGGCGGGCAACCGGCGATCTCGGCACCGCGCTCCGCTTCGGCCTCGTGAATCAGCATCGGCAGGTCGAACTCGGCGCGCAGTTCGCGCACCCCCGGAACGTGCTGGCCGAAGATGTCGCCGCCGATGTGGTCCTGGTGAAAGTGAGTCGCCAGCACGCCGACCACCTCGTAGCCCTGCTCCTCCGCGATCCTGACGACGCCGAGCGGCTCCCAGGCCGGATCGACGACCCAGGCGCGGCGGGTCGACGGGTCGGCCAGGACGTAGACGAAGTTCGCCATCGGTCCGGCCTGGATCTGGATCAGGCGCGGTTCGCCGTCGCTCATCGTCCGCGGAATCTACCCCGGCCCCGGCCGGAGTTGTAATCTCGCCGGCCATGACCGCCAAAGACGCACGACGCATCTTCGATCTGTCCGGACGCACCGCCCTCGTCACCGGCGGCAGCCGCGGTCTCGGCCGCGAGATGTCGCTCGCCTTCGCCGCCGCCGGGGCGAACGTCGTCGTCACCAGCCGGAAGATCGACTCCTGCCGCTCCGTCGTCTCGGAGATCGAGGCGATGGGCGGAAGCGGCCTCGCCCATGCCTGCCATGTCGGTCGCTGGGCCGACGTTGACACCCTGATCGATGCCGCCTACGAACGCTTCGGCAAGGTCGACGTCCTGGTCAACAACGCCGGCATGTCGCCGCTCTACCCGAGCCTCTCCAAGGTCAGCGAAGAGCTGTTCGACAAGGTCGTCGGCGTCAACCTGAAGGGGCCATTTCGACTCGCCGCGGTGATCGGCTCGCGGATGGCCGAAGGCGACGGCGGCAGCATCATCAACGTGACCAGCACGGCCGCGATCCACCCGAGCGCCAATGCCGAACCCTACGGCGCGGCCAAGGCCGGACTGAACGCCCTGACCGAGTCGCTCGCTCACGCCTACGGCCCGAAGGTCCGGGTCAACGCGATCATGCCCGGGCCGTTCCTGACCGACATCTCGAAGGCGTGGGACCTGGAGGCGTTCAACCGGCGGGCGAAGACCTCCATCGCGCTCGGCCGCGGCGGCGAGCCGGACGAAATCGTGGGCGCGGCGCTCTACCTCGCCTCCGACGCCTCGAGCTACACGACGGGGGCGATCCTGCGAATCGACGGCGGCAGCCGTTGACGATGGCGATGTTCGAGCCCCGCCGCGCCCTCGGCGTGGTCGCCCTGGCGCTCCTCGCCTGCGGAGGCGACGACTCGCCGCCGGTCGTCACCGATCTCGCCTCGCACCTGGATCTCGCCGACCTCACGGCCGAGTCGAGCGAGGTCGTTCCAGGCGACTACGACCAGCGGCGGGAACTGATGGCCGGCTGGTCCCCGCCCCGGCAGGATGCTGAAGGCGCTTTCGCCGCGAACGAGGGATCGCGTTCGGAGATCGCCTGGCGTCTCGCCTGGACCCGACCGCTCGAGCTCGTGCTCACCGGTCGTTCCATGACGGCCGCGAACGAAGCACCGGCCAAGGTGGCGGTCTCCTGGAACGGTGAACTGCTCGGGGACCTCCACCTGACCCCAGGCGCCGGCATGCAGGACCACCGGCTGGAAGTGCCGCTCAACGTGCAACGGACAGGAGCCAACACGATCCTCCTCGACTACTCCAGCGTGGCCGCGTCCTCCCCGACACCGCCGGAGGTCGCCTGGAGTCGCATCCGGGTCGAGGGCGCCGGTGTCGGCGCCAGGCCGGCGGCGACCGCGGACGGCAGCTTGCAACTGCCCTTCCGAACGGGGCTCGACTTCTACGTCATGCTGCCCGACGGCGGTTCACTGGCGCTGGACGACATCGAGCTCTACGGTCCCCAGGGCGCCTGGAGGAACGCCGACCCCGCTCCCGCGCTCCTGGTCTCCGTCCATCGCTACCCGGCGGCGCCGGCCGCGGTCAGCGAGACGATCACCGAGGGGCGGCGGCGCGTCCGCCTGCGACCGCACGAACTTCCGATCCGGATCCGCATCGAGCCGGTGGCCGGAGCGCGCCTGCCCCAGGCAGAGGCCGGGTTCCGTTTCTCCGGCGTACTGCAAGGCGCGGGTAACCCGTGGCCGCACGCGGCTTCAGCCGCCGCTGAGGCGCCGGCGGCCGCCGCTTCCGCACCGGAAGGCGACGCCAACAGCTCCGGAGTGAAGCCTCCTCACGTGCTCATCTTCCTCGTCGATACGCTCCGGGCCGATCGACTCGGCTGCTACGGCTACGAGCGCCCGACCTCGCCGAACATCGACCGGTTCGCGGCCGGGGCCGTTCGGTTCGAGCACGCGGTGGCCCAGTCCTCCTGGACCCGGCCGTCGACGGCCAGCATCCTCACCGGCCTCTATCCACACAACCACGGCGCCCGCAGCAGAAACCACGTCCTGGCCAGCGACGTTCCGTACCTGCCCGAGATGCTCCGCACGATCGGCTATCGGGCGCTCGGCGTGTCCAGCAACAGCATCGCCGGACCGACCTTCGGGTTCCGCCGCGGCTTCAGCCACTTCAAGCAACTGCCGGAGAACCTCTCGAGCCCCGGCATCCACATTCCAGTCTGGCGGGTGGTCAACGAGACGCTGGAGTGGCTGGAACGCATAGGCCCCGAAGACTCCTTCTTCGTGTACATGCACGCGATGGATCCGCACGCGCCTTACTACCCCCCGGAGCCACACCGGTCGCGCTTCGCTCCCGACGCTCCCGCCGGCCCACTGGGGACGAACATGGGCAAGCTGCAACCGTTCGAGATCCCTCACCTGAGCGATGTCTACGACGCCGAGATCGCCTCGGTCGACGAGCAGTTCGGCCGCCTGCTCGAAGAACTCGACAAACGCGGCTTCCTCGACGACACCCTGGTCGTGTTCGTCTCCGACCACGGCGAGGAGTTCCTGGACCACGGCAACCACGGTCACGGCTCGAACCTCTACCGTGAGCAGATCCACGTACCCCTGATCGTTCAGCTTCCGGCCCGGCTGCGAGCGGCGGTCGAACGCTCGGTGATCGAGGAACAGGTGCAGCAGATCGATATCGCGCCGACGATTCTCGAGGCGATCGGGCGCCCCGGTCTGATCGAAACCGACGGCCGATCGCTACTGCCTCTGATGCAGTCCCGACGGAGCCGGGAGGAGTACCGGATCGCCATGTCCGACCTCCGCAACGACGGAGAGGCCGTCGACGCGCTACTGCTCGAGGAGGACGACGAGCCCCGCCGCAAGCTGATCGACTACTGGAGCGCCTCGTTCGGGCAGACTCACCAGCTCTTCGACACGACCAACGACCCGGCCGAACTGCGCAATCTGCGCGCGAGGGAGCCGCATTGGGCCGGCTACCTGCGGGCGGTCGGCAGGCTCATGCGCCGTGGCTCGCGACAGCAACTCGAACCCGGCCTGGAGCCGGACATGCCGCCGGAGCAGCGCCGCGCGCTCGAAGCGCTCGGCTACCTGGACTAGTCAGGCGCGGCGAACCGTCAGTCCACCGTCGACCGGCAGCGCGACGCCGGTGATGAAGGACGAGGCGGGCAGGCAGAGGTGCAGCGTGCCGTGGGCCACCTCCTCCGGATCCCCGTAGCGGCGGAGGGCTGTGCGCCGGCGCGCGTAGATCTGCTTGTGCTCCTCGGGAATCCGCTCCGTCATCGCGGTGCGGATGGGGCCGGGGCAGATGCAGTTCACGGTGATGCCCTCCTTGCCGAGTTCCACCGCCAGGCCCCGGGTCAACCCGATGACCCCGGTCTTCGCCGCCGAGTAGGCGCTGTTCATGGCCGTCGCTCCCAGCCCCTCGGTGGAAGCGATGTTCACGATCCGCGGTGAGTCCGACTTGCGAAGATGGGGCAGCGCCGCCCGAATCGTCCGCTGGTGCGCGGTGAGAAGCACGTTGACCGTCTCCTGCCAGCGCGCCTCGTACTCGTCCGCGTCGATCGGGCCGCCGCGCGAGATGCCTGCGTTGTTGACGAGGATGTCCAGACCGCCGTAGCGAGCCGCCACCTCGTCGACCACGCGACGGATCGCATCGCCGTCGCCCACGTCGAGCGTCCAGGCAGTGGCCTCCCGGCCGGCGGCCTCGATCTCGGCCACCGTCGCCCGGACGCCGTCCGAGTTGATATCCGTCGCGGCGACGTTCGCGCCCTCGGCCGCGAACAGCTTGGCCGTCGCCCGCCCCATGCCGGAGGCGCAGCCCGTGATGAGCGCCGTCAGGCCCTCGACCGACCGGCTCAACGTGCTCAGCCCCGTCATCAGGACGCTCCTCCACCGGCCTCGACCCAGGCAAGGGTGTCGTTCAGGCCGCGGCCGAAGCGCTCCAGGATCTCGTCGACGTCCGACTCGGTGACGATCAACGGCGGACAGAACGCCACCGTGTCGCCCAGCGCCCGCACGATCAGACCGTGGTCCAGGCAACGTTCCATGCAGTACGCCCCCACTCCGCGCTGGATCGGAAAGGCCTCGCGGCTCTCCTTGCCCGCCACGAGCTCGCAGGCGCCAAGCAGTCCCTTGCCCCGTGCTTCCCCCACCAGCGGATGATCGGCAAAGCGACGTAGCCCGATCTGGAAGTAGCGCCCGACCCGGGCGGCGTGAGCGAAGAGGTTCCGCTCCTCCATCAGCTCCAGCGCCTTGAGCGCCACGGCCGCACAGACTGGATGGCCCGTGTAGGTGAAGCCGTGCCCGAAAACGCCCCAGCGCTCCCCGGCCTCCACGAAGACGTCGACCATCTCGTCGGGCACCAGCACCGCGCTGATCGGCAGATAGGCGGACGACAGAGCCTTCGCCACCGAGGCGGTATCCGGCCTCATCTCCATCGCCTCGGCGCCGAACGGCGTACCGAGCCGCCCGAAACCGCAGATCACCTCGTCGTCGATCAGCAGCACATCGTGCTCGTCCAGGACCGCCTGGATCGCCGGGTAGTAGCCCTCGGGCGGCACGACGACGCCACCGGCGCCCAGCACCGGCTCGGCGATGAAGGCCGCTACGGTCTCAGGCCCCTCGGCACGGATCAGCTCGTCGAGTTCGGCCGCCAGCCGGGCCGTGAACTCCGCTTCCGTCTCGCCCGGCTCGCCCTCGCGGTAGTGGTGCGGGCAGGTCACGTGGCGGAACTGCGGCAGCGGCAGATCGAAGCTCTTGTGGAACGGCGGCAGCCCGGTCATGCTGCCGGCGGCCACGGAAACCCCGTGGTAGCCCCGCCGGCGGCTGATGATCTTCTTCTTCTCCGGCCGGCCGAGCGCGTTGTTGTAGTACCAGACGAGCTTGACCTGGGTGTCGTTCGCGTCCGAACCGGAGGTGCCGAAGAAGGCCTTCGCGTTCGCGACCGGCCCGATCTCGCGCAGCTTCTCGGCCAGCGCGACCGCCGGTTCGTGGCTGCGACCCGCGAAGAGATGGGCGAAGGAGAGCTTCCGAATCTGCTCGGCGGCCGCGTCCGCGAGTTCCTCCACGCCATAGCCCAGGGCGGTGCACCAGAGGCCGGCCAACCCCTCGATGTACTCGTTGCCGGCCTCGTCCCAGACCCGGATGCCCTGCCCCCGCTCGATCACCAGCGGGCCGTCGCGCCGCAGCGCCGGCAGGTCGGTTGTCGGATGCAGGACGGACTGATGGTCGCGATCTGACGTGGAGGGGGCGAACGAAGTCGCTTCGGCGGGTAGGCTCATCTCGACTCCCGGATCGGGACAGGTTCAACGTACAAAGCAGGAGCAGTCTATGCCGCATCGAGCCGCCGCCGTACACGTCGCAGCCGCCACTCTGGTGATCACCGTTGTCGCCACCACCGGCGCCGCCCTCTCGGCAGAAGACCTCGAAATCCGCTTCCTCGACGAGGCGTGGAACGGCGAAACCGTGCCCGAGGGCAGCCAGTGCCAGAAGTTCGGCGGTGAAGCGGGGTCTCCCGCCATCCACGTCGCCGGCATTCCCGAACAGGCGAACGCGCTGATCATCGAGTTCAGCGACCGCGACTTCGCGCCGATGGACGACGGCGGCCACGGCAAGTTCGGCCTCGAGATCGAGGCCGGCGCGGGCAGCGTCGATGTCGGTTCCGTGCCCGGCCATACGAGCGACCTGCCGGCCGGCTTTTTCGTCGTCGAGGAGCACAAGGCGCCGACATGGGACAAGGCCGGCGCCTACCTGCCGCCCTGCTCCGGCGGCCGCGGCAACAGCTACTACCTGACGGTCAAGGCGGTCCACCGCATGGGCGACGAAACCCACGAACTGGCGGCCGCGACGCTGGAGATGGGCAAGTACTGAGGAGGCACCCCTCAGAGATCGGTGTCGCCCCGGAGTAGCTGGCGGGCGATCATCCGGTTCATGATCTCGTTCGAGCCGTCGGCGACGTTGACAACCCGCAGGGCCTTCCAGGCCTCGGTGAGGCCGAGGTCGTTCGTGAAGCCCAGGGCGCCGTGGGTTTGCATGGCCCGATCGACGGCCCGCAGCCCCACCTGGACCGAGTAGGCCTTCGTCATGCTCAGTTCCTTGATCGCGCGGCTGCCGCCATCGAGCAACCGGGCGGCGTTTCTCCCCATGAGATGCGCGGCATGGAGTTCCGTTGCGGACTCTGCCAGGGGAAAGCTCACGCCCTGGTACTCGGCGATCGGGGAGCCGAAGGCTTCACGCGTCTGGGCGTAAGCGAGGGCCGTTTCGATCGCCCAACGACCGGTCCCCACCGCTCGCGCCGAGTTGTAGACGCGGCCGAGCGAAACACCGTAGAGCGCCGCGGCCAGACCGCGGTCGACCTCCCCGATGACCTGCCACGGCTCGACGTAGAGGCCATCGAGAGCGATCTCGGCCTCGTCGCCGCCGATGTCGCCGAACAGCTCGACGACGCGCATCCTCCGGAAGCCGTCCGCTCCGGTCGGCACGATGAAGGCGGTGATCCCCCGTTCGCCGGTACGCGCGAAGAGCACGCAGTAGTCGGCGATCGGTCCGTGCGTGGTCCAGATCTTGCGGCCGGTGATCCGCCAGCCGTCGCCGTCGCGCTCGGCCCGGGTCGCAAGCGCCGAGAGATCAGAACCGGCGCCCGGCTCCGAGAGCCCGAAGCACATGATCTTCGACCCGTCCATCAGCCCCGGCAGGAAGCGTTCGCGCGCGCGCCCGGAGAGCTGCGACAGGAGCCGGCTGGGACCGAAAGCCCAGTGCGCCATGACGTGCAGCAGGAGCCACGGACGCGGCCCCAGGCGGTGAAAGAGCGACTGCCAGCCGGCGTAGTAGGCGAGATGCCCGTGGCCGCCGCCGCCGAGCTCCTCGGGAACGCAGGCTGTGAAGATCCCTTCGCGCGCGGACGCCGTGCGCACTTCCCTGATCAGGTCGACGACGGCGGGTTGAAGCCGCCCGCCGGTGTCGTAGCGCTCACGCGGATCGTCGAGCAGTGTGCTGTGCCGCTCGTGCCGCGGCAACACCTCGCGCTCGGCGAACTCCAGCGTACGCCGCCGGAAGTCGTCGACCTCCGGCGGCAGCGGCTCAGCGATGGCGGTCATGGCGCGAAACTAGCCGCCGCCCAGCGCCCCATCCAGGGCGTCGAGCTTCTGCTTCAGCACACCCGATTCGGCGCCGATCGTGTCGCCGACGACGAGCGTCAGGTCGGTGTCGGGCTGGTATCGCGGCCACTCGGGCAGCCCCTCGCCGTTCGGGTCGCCGGTCTTCGCGAAGTTCGTCCAGTAGCTCGACAGCAGGTCGGCGATCTCGTGGTCCCAGTCCTCCCAGTTGATGCCCACCAAGTCCGTGTTGCCGAAGACGTACGCCAGATCGCCGGAATGGTAGGCGCCCATCCGGCGCGGACCCCCTGCGCCGCCCAGGTCCGGGCGGTCCGGCAGGTAGAGCCGGAACACCGGCGGCGCGTGCGGGATGTAGTAGAGCCAGGCGTCGCCGCCCGCGGCCGCGGCGTGGCGGACCCAGGTCCGGCTGCCCCAGCCGAAGATCGTGTCGGAGAAGATCAGGCTCGGCACCGCGCCGGGCGCCGCCTCAGCTTCAGCGGCGTAGGCGGCCAGGAGCCCGGCGCCCGCCTCCCCGTACTGCTCCTCCAACTGCCGTTCGAGCTCCGGGCGCTTGAGCGCCGGACCGGGAGCGAACAGCGCGCGCGACTCGTCGCCCATGAAGCCCACCATCATCGGCACCCGGTTGTGCTCGCCACGTGCATAGATCGCCGACGGCTGATCCGGCAGGTACCAGCCGTCGACCACCGTCTTCGAACCGTCGGACCACCCCGAACTTCCGGCCCCGGCCAGCACGTCCTCGGCCGACGCGGCCCGCATCGCGGCAGCGACTTCGGCGGCGGCACCATCCGCCGCGACTCCCAGCTCGTCGGCGAGCAGCACGCCGCGTTGCTCCGCCTGCTCCAGGCCCTCGAGCGGAGTGAAGCAACCTGCGGACTGACCGATCGCGCGGTGGAACAGACCGGCCGCCAGCGGCGACGCGACCAGGCTGCAGACGCTCATCGAACCGGCCGACTGGCCGAAGATCGTCACCCGCTCCGGGTCGCCGCCGAAAGCCGCCGCGTTGTCCCGCACCCACTCGAGGGCCGCGATCTTGTCGAGCAGGCCGTAGTTGCCGGACGAGCCGTGCTCCGACTCGGCGGTCAGCGCCGCGTGGGCCAGGAAGCCGAACGAGCCCAGCCGGTAGTTGATCGACACCAGGACGACGCCCTTGCGGGCAAGCGCCGCGCCGTCGAAGATGAGCGAAGACCCGTGCCCCACCTCGTGGCTGCCGCCGTGGAACCAGACCATGACCGGCCGCGGACCGGCGTCGCCGGCGGCCGCAGTCCAGAGATCGAGATAGAGGCAGTCCTCACTGCGGTCGAGTTCGCCGCGGCTCCAGATCGACGTGTCGGGACTGATCCGCTGCCAGCACGGCGCGCCGGACTCCTGGGCCGGCCGTACACCGTCCCAGGATTCGGGCGACTCGGGCGGCCGCCAGCGCAGGTCGCCCACCGGCGGCGCGGCGTAGGGAATACCGCGGAAGGCGAGGACATCGCCGGCGGGGCCACGGCCGTCGTCGACCGGCGCACCCTCGACCAGGCCTGACGACGTCTCGACGACGAGGTCCGGACCCTCGGGTTCCGACCCGCCACAGGCGGCTGCCGCGACAACGATCGCGGTCATGACACGAAAAGGCGGTCTGCGATTCATCGACTACTCCCTTCCAGGCCGAAATCAATCTACGACCAGCAGGCGCTGGCGAAGGTCCTCGGACAGAGGCACCGGCCGTCCGGTCCGCGTGTCGAGCAGCACCCAGCGATGGGTGAACCGGGCGACCTCGCGGCCGTCGGCAGCGGCCAGAACCTCGAAGTCCTGGTCGAACCCGCGCTCGGTCGCCTCCGTTGTGACGACGCGGATCCGCGCCCCCTCCTGCCAGCGGAGCGGCGAGTAGTACGTCGCCGTCGTCGACCGCTGCACCGCGTAGACGTGCTCGGGCTTCAGTCCGGCATCGATGCCGCAATGCTGCTCGAACCGCGCATAGGCCATCTCGGTCAGCGCCAGCAGTACACCGGCGTGGACGAAGCCGGTGGCGGCGAAGCAGTCGCTGTGCCTGGTCTCGAACTCGGTCTCGAAGGTCAAGCTGCCGACCTCACCCCGAGGCGGCGACGAACTCCCGCGCCTCGGCAAGCTCCTTCGGCTCGGTCGCGCCCGACCACATCTCGAGCAGGCTCTCGTACGACGCGGACGCGGCCGCCTCGTCGCCCGCGGCGGACTGGGCGCGGGCCAGCCCCAGCAAGGTACGTGGCCGGTTGGGGGTGTAGAGCAACTGGTCTTCGAACTGTGCGATCGCGTCTTCCGGGCGGTCGAGCTGCAGCAGCACCTCCCCGTAGAGCTCCCGGATCGGCTTGATCGGCGACGCAGCGCCGCGCGGCGGCCCCATCGTCGAAGCGATCTCCAGCCCCTTGTCGAACAGCTCGACCGCACCGTCGGCGTCGCCCTCGGCGAGCCGGATCAGGCCGGCGACCTCGTGGCGCATGACCTGGGCGGGCTTGGGACCGCGCTGGAAGGTCGAGCTGTCGCCGCTCTGCCGCTCGCCAGCCTTCCTGAGCCGCGCCGCGGCTTCACGGGCCAAATCGAGTTCGCCGGTGTGGACCGCCGAGATCCCGGTCGCCAGCAGTTCGGAACTGGACGTGTCGTCCGTGATCTCGCGCGTCTCCCACTCCTCCGTCTCCACGATGTAGCGGGCCCGCACCAGGGGCACCGTGCTCTTGCCGCGGCCCTCGTCGCCGGTGCGCTCCACCAGATCGTCGAGCTCCGCGATCCACTCGCGGGCCTTGGCGTAGTCGCCGCGCTGCAGGTCACCGTACTGCCCCCAGTCCAGGGCGTGAACCATGTCGCCGACCCGCTCGCCCGGATCCCACAGGGCCACCGCGGCCTCGTACGCAGAGTCGTTCGACTTCGACACCCGGTCCCACATGCCCCGCTGGATGAAGATGTGCGATGGCATGTGCCGGGCGTGGGAGACGGCGGCCGCGATGTCGGCGAACCGATAGGCTGCCGGCAGCGCCAGCGGCGCATGCACCGGATCGTCGAAGGCGTGGATGATGTAGTGGGCCGCGCCGGGGTGATACGGGTTGCGCTCGAAGACACCGAGCGCGATCGATCCGGCCAGGACGTTCAGCCGGAAGGAGTCGTCGCCGAGCGGGCCCACCGCCTGCAACAGGGACAGGGCGTAGAACGCGGCCACTTCGTCGTCATCCGGATACTGCTCGTGGAGCCGCTCCATCGCCTCCATGTAGACGATCCGGCGCTCGGCGAGTTCGCCCTCGCCGAACAGTTCCTCGACCGCCGTCAGGAAGCCCAGTTCGCGCTCGTCACCGGCCTTGGCCGCCCGTTCCTCGCGCGTGGCGCCCAGTCGTTCCAGGGCGTCGCGGGGCGACTCGAGATCCCGCTCCGGCAGCAGCGGGTGGTTGTAGGTCAGCGTCTCGCCCCAGTACGCGAGAGCGAAGTCGGGCTCGATCTCCTGCGCGGCATGGAACTGTTCCCTCGCCTGCTCATAGCCGAAGCTGTGGAGGATCGCGACGCCGCGGATGAAGTGCTTCTGCGCCTCCTCGCCCGCCGATGTCGGGAAGTCGATCGATCCGACATCGACCGAGGCGTCGAAGTTCGACACGTCGGTCGCGGCTTCCGCCTCCGAACCGACGCTGGCGGCACACCCGGCGATCGCCAACGAGACCGCCGGAACTACGATGAGGGCTGCAACAAGAGACTCTCTTCGGTTCATCATGGAACTCCTTCCAGCCGGTTCCGCGCACGCCGGCGATACGGACACTGTGGCTCCACCTGTAGCTAAGCTCAGTGCCCAAGAATAGCGCCCATTCCGAACCCCATGTCCAACCTTGATCCAAGTAGAGGAGCGGCCGCGGCTTTCGTCGTCCTGCTTGCCGCTGCGGCCCTGCCCGGTCTGGCCCAGCCGCCGGACATCGGCGACGGCTGGCCTCGCTCTGTCCCGGCGCACCAGGGTCTGGACCAGGGAGCCCTCCAGGACATCCTCGACCGCGTCGCCTCCCGCCCCGAGTTCCAGACCGTGCGCGGGATCGTCATCGTCCGCCACGGGACGCTGGTCGCCGAAACCTACTCCGGCGGCTTCACGAACACGACGCTCAAGAACGTCCACTCCGTCAGCAAGAGCGTGACCTCGCTGGCGACCGGGATCGCGATGGACCGCGGCCTCATCCCCTCCGTCGACGCCAGGCTGGCTGACCTCATTCCGCACTACGCCCACCGCCTCTCGGAGGCGCCGAAGGACCGGCTGACGCTGCGTCACGCCCTGACGATGACCGCGGGCCTTGCATGGAGCGACACCGACCAGGCGTTCTGGAACAACCCCGACAGCGTCGACTACGTACTGACCCGGGACGTGGTGGCCCAGCCCGGCGCCGAGTTTCTCTATTCGAGCGGCCTGTCTCACGTGATCGCCGAAGCGAACAACCGCGCTTCCGGCCAGACCCACCTCGCCTTCGTTCGGAAGCACCTGTTCGGACCGCTGGGCATCCACAGCGCGACCTGGGACCCGGACCTGAGCGGCCGCCACTGGGGGGGCACCGGTCTCCGCATCCGGCCACGCGACATGGCGAAGATCGGTCAGCTCGCCCTGCAGGAAGGGCTCTGGGAAGGCCGGCGCCTCGTCTCCCGCGAGTGGATCGCGGAGTCCACACGCAACCAGACGGGCGCGGTCGCCGGCGCGCCGAACTACGGCTACCAGTGGTGGATCAGGCCACGGGGGCGCTATCTCGCCCACGGCTACAACGGGCAGTACATCGGCGTCGATCCCGAGGCGGACGTCGTGATGACGATGATCACCCTCTCGGAGCGCTCACCCAGGCCCCAGGAGACGTTCCGCAGCTACTTCGAGGAACTGCAGGACCTGGCCCGGGCAGCGATCAGGCCGGAACGGCGAGGCCGGTGGGCCGCCGTCACCTCGTCGTCGACCGGGGGCGGCCCGGATGCAATCACGATCGAGATCAGTCGGCAGGGCGGCAGCGACGGAGCGGCGACTCTCGCCTACCGCGCGCGCAACGGCAGCGCCCGCGCCGGCCGCGACTTCCGCCATACCGAGGGCGAGATCCGCTGGGAGCATGGTGACGCGTCACCCCGCACCGTCCGCGTGCCGCTCCTTCCGCACGCCACGAACATCGAGCCGCGCGACCTCCGCTTCGAGTTCGAGGCGCTGAGCGCCGGCATCGACGCGCCCCGAGGCATGAGAATCTGGATCGATCCCGGCGGCGTGCCCGCGAACCCCGCCGGTTCGATCGAGTTCACCGCTCCGGCCTTCGTCGGCCAGGAGGGCGGCCTGGCCACGGTGACGGTTGAGCGGCGCGGCGGCGTGGAAGGTGATGTCGCGGTCGACTACCGGACGGCGCCCCGTTCGGCCGAAGAAACGGACTACGCCGCAGTCTCCGGCCGGCTGACCTGGCGGCACGGCGAAGCGGGCCCCCGGGAGGTCGCGGTGCCACTCATGGCGGACGGCGAGGTCGAGCGTAGCGAGCTGTTCGACTTCACCTTGAGCGGCATCGACGGTGGCGCCGACCTGCCGGAGGCCCGCGCCGTGGGCGTCATCCAGGACATGACCGCGGCCGCGGGCTGCGCGGAGAACGAGGGCGCGCTCTGCCTTGCCGAAGGTCGCTTCCGGGTCGAGGTCGAGTGGGAGTCCCAGCACAACGGCGAGCGCGGCACCGGCTCGCTGAGCCGGCTGAGCGACGAGAGCGGCATCGCCACCTTCTTCTCCCCCGACAACGTGGAACTGGTCCTGAAGGTCCTCGACGGCAGCAGCATCAACGGCCACCGCTGGGTGTTCTACGGCGCCCTTTCCGATGTCGAGTACTGGTTGACCGTGACCGATACGTTGCAGGATCGGGTCGTGGTCTACCGGAATCCGCCCGGCGAGGTGTGCGGCCGAGGCGACACGATGGCGTTTGCCGAACCCGCGGGCGCGACCGGCGCCTCGCTGGCGGGCGGTCTCGCCGAGGTCCCGGCTCGAGCGAGCGAGACGGAGGGCGAGTGCGCGCCCGGTGCGCTCTGCCTGCTCGACGGGCGGTTCGAGATCACCGCCGTCTGGACGAACGCCGACGGCGAGACCGGCGCGGCCTCGCCCTTCCCGGGCACCGACGCCACCGGCTACATGTCCTTCTTCTCGCCCGGCAACATCGAACTCGCGGTGAAGGTGCTGGACGGCAGGGCGCACAACAACGCCTTCTGGGCCTTCGCCGCCGGCCTCACCGACGTCGACTTCCGGCTGACGGTCAAGGACAAGGTCACCGGCGTCTCGCGCACCTACACGAACCCGAGCCGCGCCTTCTGCGGCCTCGCCGACACCTCGGCGTTTCCAGAGTAACGTCGCGCCGCATGAGACTGGAAGGCCGATGCGCCCTTGCCGTGCGCCTGCTCGCCGCCCTGGCAGCCGCGACCGCACTGACGCTGCCCGCCGCGGCCCAGGTGAACACGGAGAGCATGCGCGTCGGCGCCGAGGAGCCGGGGTGGGCCAGCACGATCGACCTCAGTTCCTCCCTCCAGCGCGGCAACACGGAACGCGAGATTCTCGGCGCCGGCGCCCGCGTCCAGTACGCCTGGATGCACGCGAACGGAGACTCCGACCCGGCCGAGGCGGAGTCGACAGACGGCGAGGAGGTCCAACGTCCCACCAACGTCGTCTTCCTGACGACGAACTACTCCTTCACCCGGCTGAACGAGAATCGCTTCGTCAACAACGCGCTCAGCCACCTCCGCTTCATCCGCGAACACAGCGACCGCTTCTCGTACGAGGTGTTCGGCCAGCACCAGTTCAACGAGTTCACCCGGCTCGAACAGCGGCTCCTGTTCGGCGGCGGCGGCCGCTTCCAGGTGCTGGAGTCGCCCCGCGCCGAAGTCTTCCTCGGCACCGGCTACATGCTCGAGCGGGAGACCCTGGACCTCCCCGCGGAACTCTCCGACGCCCGCCGCAGCGAACACCACCGCTCCACCAACTACCTGACTGTCCGCTACAACAGCAGGGACGAACGCCTCCGCCTGGTCGAGACCCTGTACTTCCAGACCCGGTTCGACCGGGTCGAGGACTACCGCGTGCTCTCCGAGACTTCGTTCGAGATCCAGCTCTTCCGCCGCCTCGCCCTCGCGATCAGCCTGAACGTCGCCCACGACAGCGAGCCACCCACCGGCGTCAAGGAGACGGACGTGGTGCTGTCGAACTCGCTCAGGTACTCGTTCTAGGGAGAACTGCACGCCTCCGGGCTGAATCCGAACTCGACGTCGTCAGCCCCAAGAGCCGTCGTCCACGCGCCGCCGCAAGGCGGCCAGCGATCTACGAAGACTCTCCGAAGTTTCAGCGGCCCGCTCTGGGTCCCATGTAAAGCGAGCGAAGTCCACGATGCGAGTCACGTACTCGGCACCAACCCTTCTGCGGCTTCCCTCTCTTGGGGCCATTCCCCTGCGAACGTCGGCTCGGCGAGATCTTCTGCAAACGTCGATCAAACGCCGCTTCGGGTCGTCCAGCGAATCAGGATCCTCCGGCAACTGGCTCAGGGCCACGCCAAACTCTCGCGAGAAGCTGTCCCGGTCCGCGAGCAGCCAGCTTTCCACCGCGCGCACAGGAACTCGAAGGACTACGCGTCGAGCCATAGGCCGCCCGCCGAGGAGGTTTGGGACCAACTCCGCAGGGCAGGAAGCATCGTGGTCGAGGTCCCTCAGGATCAACCAGTTCAGATGCTCACCCGACCGATTGAACTCGGGAATCCGAGGATCCAGGTTTGGTGCACCTGGTCCAGTGACCACAGCATGAGGCTCCAGGCCCACGAGACCGATCAGGCGCTCGGCAACCGGCACGTCGGTATCTCCCTCGACGGCGAGGTTGACGAACTTCACTGCAGAAAGAGCTGACCAGAGAGTTGGTCGACGCGCCTGGGCCTTGTGCGAGAACCCAGTATCTCGGCCAGGCTCAGGCCGCTCTCAAGCAAGCGTGAAGCACCCTCAACCGAAGTTCCCAGCAAGGCCGTGCTCCCCTCGGTGCCGGGCTCCAGGACGACCACTTCGTCCAACCCCAGTCCCTGGTCCTTCAGAATCTCCTCGGAATGGGTCGTGAGCAGAACCTGCGGCCCCCCAGTGCCGCGGAATCGACTCAAGATCGACGGTATCTGCCGCACTACCGAAGAGTGCAGCGACAACTCCGGCTCCTCCAGCAGTACGGGCCCCGTATCTCTCTTCCCCTCCAGAAGGGACCACAGGAGCCCGACGAGCCTCAAGGTGCCGTCGGAGAAGTCGTGCTCGTTCTGTTTGGCTCCTTTCGGTCTCCAATGCCCGTAGCGAGCCTCCAGGTGCGGCCTGCCTGCGTCGTCCTGTACCAGCTCAAGTTGACTCAGTTGCGGCACAGCAGCCTTTAGGCCGTTTCCGATTCGCCGGAGGCGCTGGTCGCGTGTGCGCGCTGGAGTCCTGGCGATGCGAAGCAGGAAGTCGCTGCCATACGGATCGTCCGAACGATCCAGTTGGCGTCCGGGTTCCCGGAGCAAGTGCGGAACCAGGTGGAGGTATCGAATGGTGCGAAGGAAGTCCGCGATCGGCCGGAACTGCTGGTTCGCGTTCACCTGCTCCAGGTAGGTCTGGGTCAGGCGCTCGCTATCGGCCCTATCCTGGGAGTCGGGACGGTCCAGGACAACCTCCCCGTCCCGCTTGACAAGTTCTCCCGAGAGAATCGGCCGGTGCAGCCCCCTCGACTCGCGGGTAAAGGTCAACTCGTAGCACCATCGATCCTCCCTGTCGTTGTCCCCGAGTCGAACGCCGATCGTCACGTGGCCGTGGTTGAAGTTCCTCGCCGCGAGACAACGAACCCGAGGCAGGCCGCCCCGGCTTTGCACCGCCTCCTGGAAGCCGCCTCCGGCTGAAGCGACCTGCCGAAGAAAGCGCAAGGCGTCCAGGAGATTGGACTTCCCGGACGCATTGGGGCCCAACACCACCAGACGATCCTCAACGGGAAAGTCAGCCTCCTTGAAATTGCGCCAGTTGCGGAGAGTCAGATGGGTCAACCGCATAGAGGCAAGCTATCAACTCAGCGCGGCTTCGGACTCGCCCCCGAGTCGCTCTAGCGAGCAGGAGCCACGATGGTAGGGACGAGCAAGCCAGACCGCTATCTGCCCTCTCGACCTCGTGCTGTGCCGTTCGGCGACTACCCGCGTCTCCGCATCGGCAGCAGTAACAGCAGGCACACGGAGCCGATCAGGAAGACCACCAGCGGCGCCAATCGGACCACCGGGTGTGGCGAGTCTCCTACGTGTTCGTCCGCCGTCCAGAAGCCGACGTACAGAAAGTACATGGTCAAGACCATCGTCAGGCCCAACACCAGATAGCCGAACCATGGCGGACACGACTGAAGAGAGGGCAGGACGGCACCTGACGGAGCAGCACCGACACCTCTTTTCCACCATGCCAGGAGGTGCGCGACCGCGAACAGGCCCGCCAGGCCTGCCAACGCGACGGCCAGAGCGCTGGCAGCTCCCCCAGCAAGCGCCACGGCGATGAACGCACCCAACGGCAGAACCATGAACGCAATGATGAGCCCGCGTCTGAAAGGCTCGAGATCGCCTGGGCTCTCCAACGCGTCATCGTCCTTCCGGGCATCCTCCTCGCGCCCTCGGTCTAACCACGAAATCAGTTCGACGAAGAGGTAGGCGCCGAGCAGCAGCAGGACTGCAGCCCGTCGCGGCAAGGCAAAGAGAGGCGCGTCCCCGCCCAGGGACCGGAAGCCGGCGTATGCGTAGAGGACAGAGCCGACGATCAACAGGCCGAGCACCGCGTACTCGAACCACGCCGGGCAGCGACCGAGCCCAAGCCTCCCGACCCCTGCACCCTCCCACGCTCTCCTCTTGCTCCATTTGGCCTGAACGGCCGCCACGACCCAGAGCGCGAGCACGGCGGCTCCGACGGGGATCAGCGGACCTCTGGCCTCCAGCCAGGTCACACTCTCGGGACGATCAGGGAAACCGCCCCAGATGAACTCGACGCAAAGCAGACCCGGCCCGGCGACGCACCACAGGCTGATCCAGGCTCGCCCCTGTGTCTGCGACGGAGTGGCGCGCTCCGGAGTCGCGCTGCTATCCCCGGCTCTCACGGCATGACTGAGCTGGGAGAGTTCACGTCTCTCCAGGCAGGTGCGTCCCTCAGTTTGAACCGCCCGCAGGTTCTTCGCTGTTTCTTGCGCCGATCTTCCAGGTCCAGCGACCCCCGAAGAGAGGTCTGACGTTGCAGAAGATCGCAAGAACCGTCAGAGCGACTCCGAGGGTAAGGACAGGCTCATACAGGTTCTCTATGCCCATACCCCACCTCAAAGCGAGAGCGGCAAGCACCAAACAAAGCCCCACGAACTGCGCCGACTGGATCAGCCTGTCGGGAAGCCGCTCGACCCAGACCAAGAAGGCAACGCCCTGCCGCCGCGCGCCCCAGCCAGCCGTCGCGAGCCCACCTGCGAGAAGGGTCAGCGTCGCAAAGGTGGCTATCGAGAGTCCCAACCCTTCACTCACCCCTCGCAACGACAGGATCATCTCGAACACCGAGATAGCGTAGAAGAGCCAGAAGAGCCAGAACATCGCCCACCTCATGTCGGGCGGTACATTCTTGCGAGCAGGTCCGGCTTTCGACTGTCGAACGACCTTCATGGGTTGATTCGCCTCGTCGCCAGCCCCTCGACCCGTTGCTCCCTCCGACCCCGTCACTGTTCGTCTTCCGCCGGGCTCAACCGCCGCCTCTGAAGCAGAAACACGAGAGTAATGCCCCCGAACAGGAAGACCAACAGCGGGTCAAAGGCCCAGCCACGCCCGGCTACGGCTATCTCGTCAACACTCCCCCACCGGTAAAGACCGGTCGCCAGGGCCACGGCGATCAGGCCAAGAACGACTCCTTCGAACCAGCCCGGGCAACCGTCGAGCCACGGCGCGAGGCCGCTTGATCGCCGTTGTCCAGGCTGCCGGTTCACACGGGCCAGGACCGCAGCCGCGACGAGCAGGATGCCGACGCCGACCAAGGCAAGTAGCGGCGGGCGCCAGTCACCTAGCGACCTCGCCGAGTTCACGGTCCACACGGCCGTCCCGGAGAGCATGAGGACGACCATCGCCCACTGCTTGGCCGGCGACATCTCGCGTGACCTCTGCCGGGCCCGTCGCCATGAGGCCAGCCTGGGAAGCGCGTTCCGTGTCACTCGTAGCGTGAATCCCGGATCCTGGCCCTCCGAAGGGACGCTGGTGTTCCCCCAAGTCACGACAGCTACGGTAGCAGCCAACGGCCGGCCGAGAGCGCTGTCGAACTCGGTCCAGACATTCGTTCTACTGGAGTGTCATCTTCGTAGTACGATACTTCTCAACAGAGTATTTGGAAGAATACCACTCATGCCCACACCACACCATCCACCCGCCGCGGTCCGAAGGGCGCTCCAGAAGCTCGGTGCCGATCTTCGGGATGCGCGCCGGCGACGAGGCCTGTCGATGCAGGTAGTGGCCGATCGCGCGTTCACGACCCGGGCGACCCTGCAGCGGATCGAAGCAGGCGACCATCGGGTCAGCCTGGGGATTCTGGCAGCCGTGGTCCACGCCCTCGGGTTCCTGGACGAGCTCGCCGACACCGCGGACTGGCGGCGCGACGAGTTCGGGCATTCACTGCTGACCGCCTCGCTTCCCCGCCGGGTGCGCGGTCGCCGGCACGGGTAGCGCTGCCCCATGTCTGGCCTGAAGGAAACCCGAGAAGTCGAGGTCCATCTGGATCTGAAGGGCCGTCCGCACCGCGTGGGACTCCTGCGCCGGCATTCAAGCAGGCAGCCAGCCGACACCCTGACCTTCGAGTACGACCGCGATTGGCTTGACAGCGAGGCCTCGTTCGAACTCGACCCGGGACTGCCGCTCACACCCGGCCTGTTCGAAGCGACACGCAGGCGACGACTGACCGGTGCCCTCAGCGATGCGGCGCCGGACACCTGGGGGCGTCAACTGATGCGGCGCGCCGAGCAGCGCCGGGCCAGGAACGAAGGCAGGCGGGTCAGGAGTCTGCACGAACTCGACTACCTGCTCGGCGTGACGGACGAGGTCAGGACAGGCGCGCTCCGTTTTCGGCCCAGTGGCGGCACCGGGTTCCGTGCCCACCCAGCAACCGGTGTCCCGACCGTCGTCGCCCTGCGCCGCCTCCAGGGCATCGTCGACCGGTTGGAAGAGGGCGACGAGTCGGACGAAGATCTTGAACTCATCCTCGCTCCCGGTTCTTCACTCGGCGGTGCGCGGCCCAAGGCCGCGATCGTCGACAAGGAAGGCCGGCTGGCGATTGCCAAGTTCCCCAGGCCAACCGACGAGTACAGCCTGGAAACGTGGGAAGCGATAGCTCTTCGGTTGGCAGCGCGCGCCGGCATCACCACGCCGCATCACGAACTCGTCCGGTTCGGCGACCGGGCGATCCTCCTGTCCCGCCGTTTCGACCGGGACGGCACCGACCGGATTCCGTTCCTCTCCGCCATGTCTCTCACCGGCTTCGTCGATGGCGAGCCCGGCAGCTATCCGGAGATCGTCGATGAGATCACCCGCTACGGCGCCCGCGCAAAGGCCGACTCGATGGCCCTGTACCGCCGCGTCGCGTTCAACGTCCTGATCTCCAACGTCGACGACCACCTGCGCAATCACGGTTTCCTCCGCCTGGACCGGGCGGGCTGGTCACTGTCCCCGGTTTACGATCTGAATCCGACGCCCGTTGACGTAAGGGCGCGCGTGCTGACGACTCGCATCGATCTCGACGATGCAACCTGTTCCCTGGACCTTGTTCTCAGTGCCTGCGAGTACTTCGGGCTCTCACTCACGAAGGCTCGCAGCATCGTTCGGAGCGTGGGCGAAGCCGTCCAGCAGTGGCGCACGGTCGCCGAAGAGACCGGCGCTTCGCCCAGAGAAGTCGATCGCATGGCCAGCGCCTTCGAGCACGATGACCTCAGGCGGTCAGTGTCGCTACACCCACCCTTCGCGCCGCCCGCACGAGCGCGCGGTCGAGCGTAGCCAGCCAGGGGGAACGCGGCGCCGGGCGGCCAGGGAGGCACCAGACGCAAGACGGCCGGCCCCGAAGGACCGGCCGTCAACTGCGTCTGACCGAGCCGCCTATTCGCCGCCGCCTGACGAGATCATCAGGACCGAGCCCTGACGGTGCTCGGCGTGACGGGACGGAGCGTTCGAGTTCGTGGTCCATGCGTTGCCGGCCTCGTCGAACTCGATCTCGCGGGTGTAGGTGACCATCATCGGCATCCGGTACTCGACGAACTTCTCCGTCTTCGGATCGAAGCGGAGCATCGAGTCGGTGCCGGTGCCGGTGATCCAGACCTCGCCGTTCGTCGGGTTGATGTTCAGCGCGTAGGGCAGCGAGTTCGGGCCATGCGGCAGGTCGTAGACCTTCCACTCTTCCGTCTCCTCGTTGAACGACGCGACATCGCCCGAAGCCCAGCCCGGCACCCAGACGATGCCGTCGGGGGCCACGTGCAGACGGCGCGGGCCGTGCACAGGCGGCCGCCACTCGACGATCCGCTCCGGATCGCCGGCATCGAGCTGCGGACGGATCCGGCCGACGCGCTGGCCGTTCAGCTTGCTGTAGAAGACATGGCCGTTCGGCGCCACGTCGATGCCGTACGGGGTCACGCCGCGGGACTCACCGCGGGCGCCGCCGCCGCGGACCTGGTCCTTGGTCGGCAGCTTGTACTCGGTGACTTCCCACCGCTCGCCGTCCCAGGTCTCGGGATCGAGCGACATGACGCCGACGCCGTTCGGGCTGCCGGCATCGGTCCACCAGAGGATCCCGTCCGGCGCGAAGCGCAGAGTGTGCGGGTACCCGCCGCGCGGGCGCGGAGCGGTGCGGCCGGAGCCAAGCCGCCATTCCTTCGTTTCGACATCGAACTCACCCATCTGGCCCGAGTAGGCGAGGGTGACCCACATGTTGCCGTCCTCCGCCTTCTCGATCGAGTGGATGCCGGTGGTCGGACTGGACGGCGAGAGGTAGTCCTTGCCGCCGGGGACGGTGTAGAAGGCCCGCTCCCCGGTGGCCGGGTCGAGGGTCTCGATCACGTCCTGGGCCATGTCGACGGTGTAGACGAGACCGTCGTCGCCCAGCTCGAGATCGTGGATCACGGCGCCGGCCTGGTCGCCCATCAGCCACTCGCGGACCTCGCCCTTGAGCGACTCGCCGGACGGCGCCTCGGGCGGCTCGAAGTTGGTCCAGTTCTCTTCCGCGTCGCGGCCGTAAACGTCCACGATCTTGTCGACCAGGACATCCTGGGTGTGCTTGTACAGGCCCTGGAAACCGTCCATCCGGGTCAGCATGACCTCCCAGTCGACCGGCTCCTCGGGCGAACGGAAGCCGACGGTGCCGACCTGATGGCAGTAGGCGCACATCATCTTGAAGTTCAGAGCGTCCGCCTCGTCCTCCCACTCCAGCATGTTCATCAGGTCGTGCGCCGGGCGCTGCGACTGCAACGCCCAACCCTCGGCCTGGCGCAGCCGGACCTGGATCGGGGTCGGCTCGGTCGTTTCCTTGAGGTCCTTCCACTCGTCGAGCCAGCCCATCAGGCGGACGCGGAGCTTGTACTTGCCGGCGGGAACGGCGGGCAGCTTGTAGGTGCCGTCCGGCTGGCTGTAGACCGAGATGCTGCGCTGCTCGTCGGTCGAGAACAGCGACACGGTGGCGCCGCGGATCGGCGAGCCGTCGTTGCCGACGACCGAGCCCGTGTAGACGGTGAGCGGAGCGTCGAGGTTGTTCGCGTTCGGAGCGGCCGCAACGGTCGCGGACGCGACGAGCGCGAGGACTGCGAAGCTGGTCATTACGACCAGGGACGGAGCGGGTCGGGACATGGGACCTCCTGTGCCTTCTTGGCTGGCTTGGGGTGCAGTTGGGCCGCACTATACAAGAAGAAGCGCCATCCGGATCACCGAAGCGCGAAGGCCGGAAGCCCCGATGTAGTCTCCGCCGATGCAGGAGCGTCCGGGGGCCGACCGTCTCGACCGCTTCGCCGAGAATCCGCGGCGGGCGCTGTGGCTACTGGCGATGCCGATCCTGATCGGCATGTCGATCCAGACGCTCTACATGATCGTCGACATGTTCTTCGTCGGCCGGGTGAGCCCGGAGGCGCTGACCGCGCTCGCCTTCAACATGCCGCTCGTGTTCCTGGCGATGGGCGTGACCTTCGGCCTGGGCACCGGCATCACCGCGGTGATCGCGCAGGCGATCGGCGCCCGCGACCGGGTGCGCGCCGACCGCGCCGCCGAGCACTCGGTGCTGATCGGCGCCCTGGTCGCCGCGCTGACGACCGGTTCGGCGCTCGTCTTCGGTATCCCCCTGCTCCACGCGCTCGGCGTGCCGGCCGAACTCGTGCCCCAGGCCTGGAGCTACTTCCGCGTGCTGGCCTGCGGCTACCCGTTCATGATCCTGGCCGTCTTCTTCCGGTCCATTCTCTCGGGCGAAGGCAACGTGAAGACGCCGGTGATGGTCCAGGGCGCCGCCACCGTGCTGAACATCGCTCTCGACCCGCTCTTCATCTTCACCTTCGGCCTGGGCGTGGCCGGCGCCGCCCTGGCGACGATCGTCAGCCAGGCGGCGGCCGCCCTGGTCTTCGTCTACCTGCTGTTCGTCGCCAAGCTCTCCTACGTCCGCTTCGACCTCAGGAACTTCCGCTACGACAGCGCGATCACCCGCAGCATCTGCGTCATCGGCCTGCCCGCCTCGCTGTCGTTCCTGGTCATGTCGTTAGGCGGCGGCGTGCTCAACCGCATCCTGGTCGAGCACACGCCGGACGCGGTGGCCGCGCTTCAGATCGGCAGCCGCCTCGACCACGTCGTCATCCTGCCCCAGGTCGCGATCGCCTCCGGCCTGGTGACCCTGGTCGGCATGTTCTACGGCGCCCGCCGCGGCGACCTGCTGCGGGAGATCGTCCGCTACGCGATGGTGCGGACGATCCTGCTCAGCATCGCGATCGCCGCCGGGTTCTACGTCCTGGCGCCCGGCCTCGTCGCCTTCTTCACCGACAGTCCCGGCATCCGCTCTCTGGGCGTCGACTACCTCCGCGTGGTCGTCTTCGCCTATCCCTTCATCGGCGTCTCCATCCTCACCGGCCGCAGCCTGCAGGGCCTGGGCCGCGGCTCCCCGGAACTCTGGCTGTCCCTGCTGCGGGTCATCCTGATCAGCGCGCCCCTGGCCTGGGCGGCGACGTTCTGGCTGCGCGGGCCGGTGCAGTGGGTCTGGTACTCATCCCTGATCGGCACCGTCATTTCGGCCTCGGTCGCGCTGGTCTGGCTCGCGGCCGGCCTGCGCGAAGCGATCGCCAGGATCGGCCGTGGCGAAGCCCCGCTCGGCGCTCCCGCCGGCGGCGGCGAACTGTCGGTGGATGCTGCCACCGAGGCGCCTGAGCCCGCATGAAGCCGGCCGTACTCGGGACCGCCACGCTGTGCGCGGCCCTGACCGCCGGCGCCGCGACCGCCCAGGGCTGCCCCGGCCCCGAGCTCCACGGCCTCTTCCCCCAGGACATCTACGTCTTCCGCGGCTACGTGACCGAGGCTGCCGCGCTGCCGCAGGAGGACGGCGGCGCCTTCCAGCTCGAGGTCCAGGTCGAAGAGGCGGTTCACCTGCCCCGTCCCCGTTCGCGCTACGCGGTAACCGTCGAAACGACGGACGAGACCTGCGCGAAGCGGCCGCTCACCGCGCGAGAACTGCGCGACCGCTTCGCCGTCGGCGACGAAGTGAAGATCGTCGCCCACGAAGCTCCCGGATCGACGCGGTCGCTGGTCGCGCCCTACCACCGGGTCGCCCTGGTCATGGCCGAAGCCGGGGAAACGGACCTGATCAAGAACGACTTCGACTACTACGACGCCCTGCTCGAACTCGACGCCCGTTTCGCCGACACCGAGAAGTTCTCGCTCGTCTCGCAGATGGGCCGCTACCTGACCTCGCGCGACGACTTCAGGCGGCTGCTCGAGGACCAGATCCAGGAACGGCGCTTCCGGCGCCAGTTGCTCGATCTCTACGACGCGCTCAGGGAGCCCTAGCGGCCCCTTTCAGGCGCGTCAGATCGCGCTCCATGATCTCGAAGTGAACGGGCCGAAGGGGCTTTCTCGTCGGCGGCGGGTTGACGGCCTCGAACGGCTCCTTCCGGACCACCCGGTATCCGCGCCGGCCATACCAGGCCAGCAGTTCCGGTCGGCTGCTGAGCACCCAGAGCTGGCAAACGCTACAGCCCGCCTGGAGCAACCAGCCCTCGGCCGCGGCCATCAGGTCGCGGCCCAACCCCAGGCTCTGCCGCGCCGAAGCGACCGACACCAGGCCGAGGTAACCGGTCTCGCCGCGTAGCTCGACGTAGACGCAGCCGGCCAGCGCCCCCGCCTTCGCGTCGCAGACCAGGAACGAGCCGCGCCCGAGGCGGTCCATCACGTCCGGCAACGCGATCCGCTCCCCCGTCAGCACGTCCGCCTCCACTTCGAAGGCGTCGTTGACGAGCGTGACGATCGCCGGGGCGTCCGCGGTCGTGGCGTAGCGCCAGGTGAAAGCCATGGCGCGGGATGCTAGCCCGCCGCCTGTATCCTCCTGTCCCTCCTCACCATCATGGGATCAGCTCAAATGCCCAACCTGGACCGGGTCCTGATCAGCAACCGCGGCGAGATCGCCATCCGCATCGCCAAGGCGGCGGAGGCTCTGGGCCTCGAGTCGGTCGGCGTCTACCCGGCCGCCGACTCCCTGTCGCTCCACACGCGGCTGACGACCGAGGCCCTGCAGATCGGCAACGGTGTCCCCGACGATCCCGTCGCCGCCTATCTCGACGCCGAGGATCTGGTCTCCGCCGCCCTCGCCAGCGGCTGCGACTGCGTCCACCCCGGCTACGGATTCCTGGCGGAGAACGCGGGCTTCGCCGAGCGATGCGCCGCGGCCGGCCTCGTCTTCGTCGGTCCGCCGCCGGCCGTCCTCTCCCTGTTCGGCGACAAGGTGCGCGCGCGCCAGCTCGCCGCTTCCCTCGACATCCCGGTCGTTCCCGGCAGCGACGGACCGGTCGAATCCGCGAACGAAGCGGCGGCGCTCGCGGATCTTCTCGGCTACCCCGTGATGCTCAAGGCGGCAGCCGGAGGGGGTGGCCGGGGCATGCGCACGGTGCGATCCGGCGATGCGATGGCCGCGGCTTTCGAGCGGTGCCGAAGCGAAGCGGGGGCCGCGTTCGGCGACGGCGCGCTGTTCGTCGAGAAACTGATCGAGCGCCCGCGCCACATCGAGGTCCAGGTCCTCGCCGACGCGCAGGGCAATGCCGTCCACCTGCACGAGCGGGACTGCTCCGTTCAGTTGCGCAACCAGAAGGTGATCGAGACGGCCCCCGCGCCCGGCCTGGACGGCGATCTGCGCACGCGCCTCCTGACCGACGCGGTCAGGCTGATGGAGGCGGCCGGCTACGTCAACGCAGGCACCGTCGAGTTCCTCGTCGTCCCCGAGACCGGCGAGCACTTCTTCATCGAGTGCAACGCCCGCATCCAGGTCGAACACACGGTGACCGAGCAGGTCACCGGCTTCGACCTCGTGGAGGCGCAGTTCCGGCTCGCCGCCGGCGCCAGTCTCGATTCCCTGGGACTCGGCGACCAGGCGGCGGTCGGAGAACCGCGAGGTTTCGCCGTCCAGGCCCGGGTGGTCGCCCGCGGCGCCGGAACCCTGAGCGCGTACAAGGAACCCGCCGGCCCCGGCGTGCGCGTCGACGGCTGCGGCTACGTCGGCTACTCGCCGCCGCCCCAGTTCGATCCCCTGCTCGCCAAGGTGACGGCCACGAGCTCTTCGTCGTTCGGCCCCGGCGCCGCATCCTTTACCGCCGCCGTCGAGCGCGTGCGGCGCGCGGTTTCGGAGTTCCACGTCGGCGGACTCGCCACCAACCTCGACCAGCTCAAGGCGATCCTCGCCCACCCCTCGGTCCGCGCCGGCGACGCCCGGACCACGCTCCTGGAAGAGCACCCGGAGCTGCTCTCGGCCGACACCGGCATCGCGGCCGCCAACGGCGCCATGACCCTTCTGCGGCAACAGGCGACGGTGATGGGGCTCTCGGTCGCAAGCGGCGCGGGCACGCAGACCGCGGCCAGGACGACCTCCGCGGAGCTCGACGTCGAACCCGGCCAGCAGGCCGTCGCCTGCCCGATGGCCGGCTCGGTCCTGGAGGTGCGCGTGACGGACGGCGAACAGGTCGCCGTCGGCGAGACCCTGCTCGTCGTCAGCGCGATGAAGATGGAGTCCGCCGTCGCGTCGCCCTGCGAGGGCCGGGTGGCCGCTTTGCAACCGCTGCAACCGGGCGACACGGTGGAAGCAGGCCAGGTCGTCGCGGTCATCGCACCCGCCGGAGACGCGACCGAAGCGGTCGCCGAGCATCGGGACGAAACCTGGGCGCCAATGCTCGACGACGTGGCCACGATGCAGGCCCTGGCCCTGGAGCGCCTCGCCCCGGGCTCCGACGATCCCGGGGTCGTGCGCCAGCGCAGCCGCGGCAAGCTGACCTGCCGGGAACGAATCGACCTCCTGCTCGACGACGACTCCTTCCACGAGATCGGCAGCATCGCCGGCTTCGCGTCCTACGACGAGGCCGGCGCGATCACGGCCTTCACGCCGGCCAACCACGTGGGCGGATGGGGCCGGATCGAAGGCCGCACCGCGGTCGTCTGCGCCGACGACTTCACTTCCCGGGGCGGCCACGCGGACGGCGCGATCGGCGCAAAGAGCAGCTATCTCGACCGCCTGGCCCTCGAGATGCGCTCGCCCTCGATCCGCCTGCTCGACGGCTCGTCGGGCGGCGGCAGCGTCGCCGCGATGGTGCCGCAGCAACAGAAGACGGGCGAGAGCAAGGCCAAGGAGAGCCGAGGCGCGATCAAGGCCGGACGGCCCCGGGTCGCGGGCGGCGGCGGCTCCTTCCTGCCCGGCCACCTCGGCAGCACGATGTACACCGAGCAACTGAGCACGGTGCCGGTCGTCAACGTCCTGCTCGGCAGCGTCGTCGGCATCGGCGCCGCCAAGGCCGTGCTCGGCCACTTCTCGGTCATGGTGCGCGACATCGCGCAACTCTTCGTCGCCGGCCCGCCGGTGGTGCGCCCCGCGATGGGCTACGACATCACGAAGGAGGATTTGGGCGGCTGGCACATCCACTGCCGCAACGGCTCGGTGGACAACCTGGCGGAAACCGAGGAGGAGGCAATGGTCCTCACCCGGCGCTTCCTCTCCTACCTGCCTTCCTCGGTTTTCGAGACGCCGCCGAAGGCCGCGCCGGATCCGAGCGATCCGCCCGACCGTCGCGACGAAGAGCTGTTCAGCCTGATCCCCCGCAAGCGCACGGCGACCTTCGACGTCCGCCGTGCGATCCGCCTGATGGCCGACCGGGACTCGTTCTTCGAGATCGGTCCGCTCTGGGGCACGGATCAGGTCACCGGATTCGTGAGATTCGCCGGCCGCCCGATGGGCGTCATCGCCTCGGACAGCCAGCACGCGAACGGCGGCGCGCTCACCGCCGACGGCTGCCGCAAGCTGATCCGCCACCTCGATCTCTGCGACCTCTTCCACCTGCCGGTCCTCAACCTGGTCGACAACCCCGGCTTCGCCGTCGGTCTCGAACACGAGATCACCGGCACGATCCGCTGGGGCGGCCAGTGGATGATCGCCTTCGCCCAAGCCACCGTCCCCGTCTTCACCGTCATCATGCGCCGCAGCTTCGGCGTCGCCGGCAACAACTACGCGACCCCGCGCGCCCAACCCTCCATGCGCGTCGTCTGGCCCGCCGCCGACACCGGCGGCATCCCGCCCGAAGGCGGCATCGAAGCCGCCTACAAGCGCCAGCTCGCCCAGGCCGAGGACCCGAGGGCCTTCCGGGAAGAGCTGATGGCCCGGATCGAAAGCGCCCGCGGTCCCGTCGGCCCCCTATCGCGCTTCCAGGTCGAAGAGATGATCGACCCCCGCGACACCCGCTCCCTCATCTGCGAGTGGCTCGACATGGCGTGGAACATCGTCTCGCAGCCGGCGCGGCTGAAGCCGCGGCCGACGCAGTTCCGGCCCTGAAGCGGTGGCGCGGACGGAACGCGAGGGCCGGCGGCGCGACGGCAACAGAATTGACACAAATCTCGTGTTTCACTATTTTCGTGCCATGAAGAACATCACGATCGCGTTGCCGGAGAACGTCGCCCGGTGGGTTCGGGTCCGGGCGGCGCAGAACGAGTTGAGCGTCTCCAGGTGGTTGGCCCGAATCATCGAGGACCAGAGAAGGCGGGAAGACGAGTACGAGGTCGCCATGGAGCGGTTCCTGGAGCGGGCGCGCCAGCCGCGGACCTTCGACTGGGTCGACGGTCGCAAACCGACCCGAGAGGAACTCCATGACCGCGCCAGTCTTCGTTGACACGAACGTCTTCGTGTACCTGCACACCGATTCCGACCCGGCGAAGCGGGAACGAGCCGACACATGGATCGATTTCCTGGTGCGCCGCCGTGCCGGCAGACTGAGCACGCAGGTTCTCCAGGAGCTCTACGCCGTGCTGACCCGCAAGGTGCGACCTCCCCTGGAACTGGAGCTGGCTCGTGCCATCGTGCGGGACCTCGGCTCGTGGAAGCCCCTGTCGCTCGAACCGGCCGTCATGGAGCGCGCATGGAACCTGGAGAGTCGCTACTCGCTCTCCTGGTGGGACTCCCTGATCGTCGCCGCGGCGCAGGCGAGCCGATGCGGCGTGCTTCTGACGGAGGACCTTCAGGACGGGCAGCAGTTCGGCAGCGTGCGCGTCGTCGATCCGTTCTCGGTGGAGGCGGGGGATCCGCGAGAGGTGATCGAGTCACGGGTGCGCTGATCCTCTGCTGCGCCGGCACAGCGCTGGCGCCTCCGCTGCGCGCGGTCCAGACCGAAGGACTGCCGCCCGCCGCCACAACCCGCCGAGTGTCGGTGCGCCGGCCTTCTGGCCGGCATCCGGCCGTAGTGAAGCTAGCCCTGACGCGCCGATGCAACGGCGTCCAAAAGGTCGGCGGTGGCGCGGATGAAGTAGCGCGCGACAAGATCGCCTAGCACCCAAGCGCCTGCAACCAGCAGTGCGCTGAAGACCAGTAAGCCAACCGCAACCTCCAACATGACCGCGAACCTACCAACGCCAGCGCTGTCGCCTGGCTCTGACCGGACGCCGGTCCCTCAGCAGCGGCACGACTACGCTGCCGGAACCGCGCGTCCTGCGGGCCTCGCCAGCTAGTAGCATCCCGCCTCGCTCAAGCGGCTCCGAACGCTGAAGCCGCGAACCGCGACGATCTGCAAGACACAGACGGCGCACTGGCAGGAGCGGTGATGGCGAACAGAGACAACACGAAGGGACCGCAAAGCCCTGCGAACAAGGCGTGGGCCACGAGAAGAGCGGAAGATCCGGACGCCGGGAGAAAGGCGGCCAACAAAGCGGTCGAGACGATCCGGGAACGTCATGGGCCCGACGCCTACAAGAGGATGGGCAAGAAGGCAGCGGCAACGAAGCAGTACCTTGAAGACGTCCGCCGCTACGTCGCGAGCGGCCGGCTACAGGCTGGGGTCCGCTACAAGCTGGCGTTCGCGGACGGCTTGGTGAAGGCGCGCAACGCCGTAGTCCGCAACGATCCGGATTGGGCTCGGATTGTCGACGACGCCCTCCTGGCAGACACGGATGTTGACCACTACGCCATCTACCACGTCAACCGGGCCAAGTTCCTCAAGTGGAAGGACTCGGAGCCGGAGGCAGCGCGGGAGGCCTTGCGCGATCTCTGGGATGGCGACGCGCCCACCGCGGAGAGAGTCCGGGCATTCTCCCGCCGGCTTCCGTGGGGCTCCGAGACGCCGCCCGAGAACCGCCAGCCAGACCGGCGCTACACGGAACTCGGCATCAACGGACCTTGGTCGCGGATCGCCGTGATCTCGGCCTTGCTCATGGCGATCGACGCCCGCCGACACCCGCCGCTTGCGAAGAAGTACATGCTGGACACCTACCGGAGAAGTGAACCGCAAGTACCGGAGCGCGCCGATGACGAGGGCGCTGAGTACGAGAGAGCCATGGCTTTCTTCGACAAGCTCATCGACGAAGCTCGCAATAGAGAAACCGACCAGCCCCGGGACCGCCTGGAAGCCCAGACAATCGTTCAGGCGCTCCACAAGGACGACTCTCTCGACACCCCAGCCGATAGGAGAACCGAAGACCCCACCGCCGACCGCGGACGATGGGAGCGGTACTTGGAGGACATCCGGCGCTACGTCGAGACCGGCAAACTGGACAGCGAAGAGATCGAGCCCAAGCGAGACGTCGAGCACCAGCTTCAGGAAGCCCGCCGTGCGGTCCTCGCGGGAGCCGAGAACGACCTGGACCTCGTTGCCAAGGCGCTCAGGCACTTCCTCATCGGCCGGTTCGACAACATTGGCTTGGACAACTGGCTCCAGGAGCAGCCGGAGGAAGCTCGGGAAGCTCTGCGAGTGATCTGGGCCGAAGACGCGGAACTGTCAACCGTTGATCGGATCCGGGCCTTCGCGCGCCTTGTTCCCGAGAGCTTGCCCAGCGGCAAGCAGGCGCCCCCAAGCGGCACAGGCACGCGCCTGAGATGGATCTCGGTTCTCCTGATGGCGTGCGGCGCCAATCGCTTTCCGCCATACAAGTGGACGGAGTTCAACAGCGCCTACGAGAGAACGGGCTATTCAAGGCCCACCCCAGGCGGGGACGAAGCCTCGCACTATGAACATGCACTCCGATTCCTCGACCAACTCGTGGAGCGGACTCAAGACGCTGGCCTGGATCGACCGAACGACCGCCTAGAGGCTCAATCGGTCCTCTGGGGCGTCGCTCAAGGAGTCGCCCGAGAGCGGCCGTGCTGGTTCGTGGGGGCAGCTTTCGATGGATGGAAGGACCAGACCGAACGCTTCCTGCGGGAGGGGGTCTGGGAGAACGGATACGCCGACCGCTATCTCGACCGTGTCAAGTCCATAGAGACGGGGGACCGAATCGCCATCAAGTCCACCTACACGCGGAAACGGGGTCTCCCATTCGACAATAGGGGCAAGAGCACCCCCACGATGGCGATCAAGGCGACTGGCGTTGTGACCCAGAACATGGGTGACGGTCGCAACCTCCGCGTGGACTGGACACCCGTCGAACCACCCCGCGAGTGGTACTTCTTCGTGTACATGAGAACCCTCTGGAAAGTCACGCGCGATTCGGGAGCACTTCCGTGGGCCCGCAACTCCTTGATTGACTTCACTTTCGACGGCGCGGAACAAGACTACGAAAGGTTCCTGCGCCACTGGTTTCCCGAGCGCTACGACGACGACCAAGAGAACCAACTCGCTTCTGCAACGGCCCGGAACCCGGCGGGCACCGACGTGTCGGTTCTCGCCGTCGAACTCCTGTACGAACCGGAAGTTCTTCGGAACATCACGAAGCTCCTAGATGACAAGCGCCAAGTCATCTTCCAAGGCCCCCCCGGCACGGGGAAGACATACGCTGCACGCGAGCTGGCTACGTTCCTCGCAGGAGACAACGGCCAGGTCACCCTCGTTCAGTTCCATCCCTCATACGCCTACGAGGACTTCGTGCAGGGCTACCGGCCGACCCTGATCGCCGGTCAGGCTGGCTTCGAACTCCGAGATGGCCCGCTGGTCACAGCGGCAAAGGCCGCCCGGACTGAGCCGGATGCCCTGCACTTCCTCATCATCGACGAAATCAACCGGGGCAACCTGGCCAAGGTCTTCGGCGAGCTGTACTTCCTGCTCGAGTACCGCGACGAAGACATGAGGCTCCAGTACGCCTCGGCCGACGACGAGCCGTTCAGTCTGCCCGAGAACCTCTACATCATCGGCACGATGAACACGGCCGACCGGTCGATCGCCCTGGTCGACCTGGCGCTGCGCCGACGGTTCCACTTCGTCGAGTTCCATCCCGACAAGGCACCGGTCGAGGAATTACTCGACCGCTGGCTGGAGAAGAACTCGTCGCCCGACATGGCCTGGGTGGCGGATGTCATGAAGCGAGCGAACAGCAAGCTGAACGACCGGCAGGCGGCCATCGGACCGAGCTACTTCATGAAGGAAGACCTCGACGAGGAGAAGGTCCGGCTGATCTGGGAACACAACGTCCTGCCGTACGTCGAGGAGCACCTCTACGGTGAGACGGACCGGCTTGCCGAGTTCGATCTCGACAAGCTGCGCCGCGCGGCTCGCGGCGCCGGCACCGACCACGCTCCCGGCAGCGGTTCCAACGCGAACGAAGCGGCCGGCGGCAACGGCGACGCACTGGCGACAGACGCGGACGAGGAACCGATTGCCGAGACGCCCACCGGCGACGCGGAAGGGAACGAGGAGGACGGGGCGACTGGTGATGCGGAACCTTGACCTTCGCGAGTGGGCCCCCACCGTAGAGCCGGTGGTGCTCTCGGTCAGGGAACGCGACCGGTTGAAGCCCCACCTCGCGAGCATCGAACCCGCGCCCGGGACGAGCGACGCGTACTACCTCAGGCCCGGTTCCACGATCGGCGCGCTCGAGATCGGCGACCTTTCCGTCGCCATCGAACCCAAACTGCCCATCGGCCGTGTGCTCTACCTGGCGTCCTATGCCATGGGTGTCGATTTCCGGGAGGAGCGTTTCGACTACGTGAGGCAACCGACGCTCGTCGAGGCGCTCGTGCCGGCGCTCACACGCGCCGCGCGCCGCGCCTTCGCTCGCGGACTCCTCCACGGCTACCGCACGGAAGAGGAAGCGCTGCACACGGTCCGGGGACGCATTCGCGTCGCCGACCAGATCCGCCGCAGGTTCGGCGTTCCCGTACCGGTCGAGGTCCGCTACGACGACTTCACCGACGACGTGCTCGCCAATCGGCTCGTCAAGGCCGCAGCCGATCGTCTCGGCAAGCTTCGCATCCGTTCAGCACAGTCGCGCCTCGATCTCGCCTGGGTCGCTGCCACGCTCGACAACGTGAGCCTGGTCGAGTTCCCGCCGAACGCTATCCCCGAGGTGAAGTTCGACCGGCTGAACGAGCACTACCGGGAAGTCGTGACCCTGGCACGGCTGATCCTCGGCCACACGTCCATCGAGATCGGGCGCGGCAAGGTGAGGGCCAACGGCTTCCTGATGGACATGAACGTTGTGTTCCAGGACTTCGTGACGCGCGCTCTCAGGGAGGAACTGAAACTCACCGAAAACGCCTTTCCCTCCGACAAGCGACTTCCCCCGCTGCACCTCGACGACAATCGCCGAGTGCGACTCAAGCCGGACCTCTCCTGGTGGGACGGCCTGACCTGCACCTTCGTCGGCGACGCAAAGTACAAACGGGTCACGCACGCCCAAGTGCCCAACGCCGACCTCTACCAGCTCCTTGCCTACACCACCGCTCTCGACCTGCCCGGAGGCCTGCTGATCTACGCCCAAGGCGAAGCCGACGACGTTGTCCACCGAGTTCGCCACGCCGGGAAGCAGCTCGAAATCGCCACACTCGACCTTTCAGGCAGCGTCGACAGTCTGCAAGCCGAGATCGGCAAACTGGCGGAACGAGTCCGCTTCCTTCGCCGTAGCGCCATCGAGCTCCGCCAAGCCGCCTGAGGACGCCGGACCTGAACGGGCGTGCGGACCGGTTAGGGATTGGCCCCGGCCAATCTCCTCTCGGAGGAGGCCGCCGAAGCAGGCAGTACTTCGCGGTTGATCGCGGCCCCTTGCCTGGCCTCGACAACGGACACGTCGTACGCCGTCTGGAGGTTCATCCACAGGACCGCGCCCGTGCCCATGTAACGACCAAGGCGAACTGCCGTCTCCGCGGTAACGGATCGCTCCCCACGGAGAATCGCCGTGATTCGATTCGCGGGAACTCGGAGCGCGAGCGCTAGTTGGTTCGCAGTCAAGCCTCGAGCCTCGAGTTCTGCCTTGAGAATCTGGCCCGGGTGGCTTCTCAGTCTGGTCATCGTCACCCCCTGTGGTAGTCCTCGATCGCAACGTCCGCCGCATCCCCGCCGGCGAACCGGAAGGTCAGTCGCCAACGCGCGTTGATCGTCATGGAGCTTCTACCCTTCCACTTTCCGCTGAGGGCGTGCAGTCGAACCGATCGCAGCGCGCGCAGCGAATCGAGCGAAGGGGCCGCATCGAGCGTGTCCAGCAGCAGCAGAGCGCGGTCATAGTCCAAGCCACGGAATCCTCGTCGCCGATCCTCCTCGAACAGCCTCCGAGTCTTGCCGTCAGCGAAAGACCGGATCACCGCAACAGCGTAATACAGATGGCGTACTATGCCAAGCGTCCCATTCCCCAGGAGAAGTCTGTGGGTGTAGCCAGGCTCTACCGCGCGCCGGCCTGCGCCAGCACCCACGTCGCCAGGCGGTCGTCGGGAAGCAGACCCTGGGAGGCCATCCGGTAGTCCAGGCCCTCCATCCGTTCGCGGATGCCCTTCTCGATGCCGCCGTAGGACAGGAGCAGCGGCACGATCAGCACGGACTTTCCCTCCTGCGCGCCGCGCTCGACAACGTCTCGCAGTTCCTGCGTCGCCTTCGCCTGGACATCGTCCGGCGCATCGTCCCGTACCGTCAGGTGGTCGACTCGGGCAAAGCTGGCGGCGCCGCGCATGCGCTCTACCAGAACGCTCATGTTCTTGAGCCACAGGTCGTTGTCCTCCTCGGAGGACGGTCCATGAGCCACCACCACGACCACCTCGTCAGCCGGCGCCTCGCTGACCTCGAGAGCGCGGGAGATGAGGATCTCGGCCACCGTGGTGTGAGCGTCCAACGCTCCCGTCAGTTCAACGGAGAGGGACGTCTCGATCGGCGTCGTCCAGTCGAAGTCGGGATCGGTTCTCCCGTCCGCTTCGGCCCGGCGGGCGCTCATCCGGGCGAACGCTTCCATCTGCGGCGGCGCATCCTCACGCTTGCCCAGCAGGTACTCGGTGGCCCGGATCACGCTGCTGTGCGAAGAGATGAAGAGAGGGACCGCCACGATGCCGGTCACTTCCCGCTCCGCCAGCCGATTCACGGCATCCTGAATGGCGCGCTTGTTCGCCATCCCGAAGGCCACCTCCACCGGGCGTTCCTCGTCGACCTCTGCCGCGAGCTCCAGAACCTCGCGGTTCCAGTCCTCGCGGCCGCCGTGCGCAAGCAGGAGAATCCCCTGAGCCTGGGCGGCGGCGGGAAGGAACAGCGCGCCGATCAGCACGACGACACGACCAAGACTGCAAGTTCTCATTCTTCGATAGTGGACTGATCTTGTCCTATTTGTCAAGGGGAAGCCGTCGATCGCGTGTAGCCTCGGCCGGCCGTGCGACGACTCACCGACTACCGCGTCCTCACGTTCGACTGCTACGGCACCCTGATCGACTGGGAGGCCGGCATCTGGGACGCGCTGCAGCCGCTGATCATGAGGAACCCGGACGCCGAGGTCAGCCGCGACGCCGCGCTGCTCGCGTTCGGGCAGTGCGAGAGCCTTCAGGAGCAGGAGACGCCTGATCTGCTCTATCCGGACCTGCTGGCCCGGGTGCATCGACGCATCGCGGACGGCCTTGGCATGAGGTCCAACCCGGAACTCGACGAGGCCTTCGGCGCCTCGGTCCCCGACTGGCCGGCGTTCCCGGATACGGCGGACGCCCTGCGTGTCCTCAAGCGCCACTACCGGCTCGTCATTCTCTCGAACGTCCACAAGGCCGGCATCGCCGGCTCGAACCGCAAGCTCGGAGTCGACTTCGACGCCATCTACACGGCCGAGGACATCGGCTCCTACAAGCCGGCCGACCGAAACTTCGAGTATCTGC
This sequence comes from Thermoanaerobaculia bacterium, assembly GCA_965116955.1. GTDB lineage: Bacteria > Acidobacteriota > Thermoanaerobaculia > Multivoradales > Multivoraceae > Multivorans. Next base: position 163,653 of record OZ220742.1, read on the forward strand.
TGGCTCACCTCAAGTCCGACTTCGGACTCGACCGGTCCGACATCCTGCACACCGCGCAGAGCCTCCACCACGACCACGTGCCGGCGAACCGGTTCGGTCTCGCCAATGCCTGGATCGACCGGCAACGGCTCTCCGAAGGCGGGAGCTGGGGAGCTACGGACCGCGTCGAAACGATGCCGACGACCGACTTCGTGTTCTTCTCGATGGGCGAGATGGCGAACGCCGTCGAAGAGTGCGCGAGCACCGGGGCCTAGCGGGCCAAACCGCGGGCGCTATTCCTCAGCCGTCCTCCTCCACCGTCAGCCGGTACTTCGCCGCGGCGAGGTACCTGGCCTCCTGGCGCAGGTCGGCCCGGGTAAGCGGCGATTCCTCCAGCCAGGCCGCGGGCAGCACGAGCCGCAAGTCGCGCCCGTCGACTTCGAGCTTGACCGCCAGGGGTTCGTCCCGCCGACTGCGGTGAAGCACCGCCGCGAGCCGCAGCAGCACGGCGCCGCGCCGAGCCGGTTGCCGCCATCCCGAGGGGAGGCGATCGAAGATCTGGCGCGGGAACTTGCGGCGGTGGCTGCGCACGAGGGAAGCCAGAAGCAGGTGTTCCTGGAGCGAAAACCCGTGCATCTCCGCGTTCTCGACGATGTAGGCGCCGTGCTTGTGGAAGCCGGCGTGGTTGATGTCCAGGCCGACTTCGTGCAACTGGGCCCCCCAGGAGAGCATGAGCCATGGGAGTTGTCCTGTCAGGTTCCAGGCCTCGGCGCACTGTTCGAGGAGCTGCAGCGCGGTTTCCCGAACTCGCTCCGCCTGCTCCGGCTGCACGTGGTAGCGCCTGGCCATCGACTCGACGGCGGCGTGCCGGGTGTCTTCGTGGTGCAGACGGCCGAGCAGGTCGTACAGGGCGCCCTCCCGCAGGGCGCCGCCGGCAACCCGCATCTGCTCGATGCCCAGCGCCTTGAACACCGCCAGCAGCACGGCGACGCCGCCGGGGAACACCGGCGCCCGCCCGTCGCTGAGGCCCTTGATGCCGCCCTGCACCGTAGTTCCCTGTTCGAGCAACTGTTCGCGAAGGCGCAGCAGGGCCTCGCGCGTGATTCCCTGCTCGCACCAGCCCGCCGCCTGCACCACTTCGGCCACCGAGCGAACGGTCCCCGACGAACCGACCGCCACCCGCCAGCCGGCGCCGTTCCGGAAGCGGCGAACGACCGGCTCCAGCTCCTGCAGGGCCGCGATCTCCGCCCGCCGCCACCGCTTTTCCTTCACGCGGCCGTTCGGGAAATGCCGCAGGCTGAAGCTGACGCAACCCATGTACAGGCTTTCGAGATCGAGCGGCCGCGACCCCTCGCCGATGATCAACTCGGTGGAGCCGCCGCCGATATCGACCACCAGGCGCCGTTCGTCGCCGGCCAGGCTCCTCGACACGCCCAGGTAGATCAACCGCGCCTCCTCCAGGCCCGACACGATCTCCACCGGATGGCCCAGGGATCGCTGCGCCGCCTCCAGCAGATCGCGAGCGTTTCGCGCCTGCCGCAGCGTGTTCGTGCCCACCACGCGGACCGTTCCCGGAAGAAACGAGCGCACGCGTTCGCCGAAGCGGCCGAGGCAGTCGAGCGCCCGCGCCGTGGCCTCGGGGGTCAGGCGTTTGCGCTCGTCGAGTCCGGCGGCGAGCCGCACGAACTCTTTTCGCCGATCGACGAACACGAGCTGGCCGCCCCGCACTTCGGCCACGACCAGGTGAAAGCTGTTGGAGCCCAGGTCGGCGGCGGCGACCACCTCCGGATCCGTGGGCGGGAGAGGGAGCGAGTGCTGCGAGTCGGCCATTCGCACGCAAGTATGATCCCTCGCCATGCTGGTGGAACTTCGCTCCGACACGATGACCCGGCCATCCCCGGCCATGCGCAGGGCGATGGCCGCCGCGGAGGTCGGTGATGACGTCTTCCGCGAAGACCCGACCGTCAACCGCCTCCAGGAGCGAGTCGCGGACATGCTCGGCCGGGAGGCGGCCCTCTTCGTCCCGTCCGGTACACAGGGCAACCTGTCGTCCCTGCTCGGGCACGAACTGCCCCGCGGCAGCGAGGTGCTGCTGGAGTCGAACGCGCACATCATCAACCACGAGAACAACGGGATCACGGGCATCGGCGGCCTCCTGCCGCGCGCGGTGAAGGCCGAGGTCGACGGCATCCTGGCGCCGGAACAGGTCGAGGCGGCGATTCAGCCCGACCACCCGACCGCGGCTCCGACCCGGCTGCTCTGCCTGGAGAACAGTTGCAACCACGCCGGTGGAACCGTCTACGAACCGGAGCGCACGCAGGCGCTCTGCGACCTGGCTCACCGCCGCGGTCTGCGCGTCCACCTCGACGGCGCGCGCCTCTTCAACGCCGCGACCGCGCTCGGCTGCACGCCCGCCGAGGCCGCGGGACCCGTTGACTCGCTTTCCTTCTGCTTCTCGAAGGGCCTGGGCGCACCCGTCGGCTCCATCGTTGTCGGCTCGCGCGACTTCATCCGCAACGTCCGTCGCTACCGGCAGATGTGCGGCGGCCAGATGCGGCAGGTCGGCGTGCTCGCCGCCGCCGCGGAGGTCGCTCTCGACGAGAGCCCGCCGCTACTGGTCCAGGATCACGAGAACGCCCGTCTGCTCGCGGACACTCTCAACGATCTTCCCGGCGTTGCACTGATCGCCGAACAGAGGACCAACATCCTCATCTTCTCGGTCGAGGGCACGGGCCGCAGCGCCCCGGAGTGCGTCGAGGCGCTCCGGAAGGAGAACGTCCTGTGCCTGGACGTGAGCCCGATCCATATCCGTCTGGTCACCCACCGCGACGTGAGTCCCGAGGAGACGGCGCAGGCGGCCGAAGCGCTGGTCCGGGTGTTCGGTGGGTAGCGAACGCGGCCTGGTCCCGGTCAGGCCGTTCGACGAGCTGCGGGTCGGCGAAACGTTCCCGCTGCCCAGCCGCACGGTGACCGAAGCCCACTTCGCCGCGTTCCAGGCGATCTCGGGCGACAACCACCCGATCCACTACGACATCGAGTACTGCAAGTCGCAAGGCCACGCCGGGCTGGTCGCCCACGGCCTCCAGGTGCTCTGCTACAGCGCCGCCGGCGCGGGCACCTTCGCCGACGCGATCGGCCGCGCCATGATCGGCTTCATCGAACAGTCCTGCCGGTTCCTGAAGCCGGTGTATCCGGGGGACACCCTGTACCCGACGCTGCGCATCGCGGAACTGAAGCGCCAGCGGACGACCGCGGTCGTCGTGCTCGAAAGCGAGATCGACAACCAGCGCGGCGAACGAGTGCTGGAAGGCCGGCAGAGCTACCTGGTGCGGCTGTAGGCGGCCGCGTGGAGCCGGCCTGCGGCCGGCGCGTCTCCCCGCCGCCTTCGGCGCAGGTTTACCGGGGGTCAGAAGACCCCCGGCTACAGACCCGCGCACCCAGTCAGGGCAGGGGTTCGAAGTCGAACACCGGCGACGCGGATCCGGCCAGGGGCACGGCGCGGACGCGGAACACCCCGCGCAGCAGATCCGGATTGAGGACCTCCGCCGGGGGGCCCTCGGCGACCAGAGCGCCGGCGTCCAGTACGGCCACGCGATCGGCGAAGCGCGCGGCGGCGTTCAGGTCGTGAAGAACGAGCACGACGGAGCGACCTTCACAGGCGAGGGTGCGCGCCAGCCCCAGGAGGTCGAGACCGTGGGCGAGGTCGAGGTTCGCGGTCGGTTCGTCGAGCAGCAGGACCTCGGCCTCGGTGGCCAGACAGCGCGCCATCAGCACACGCTGCAACTCGCCTCCCGACAGCGTCGTCACCCGTCGTTCGGCGAGCGCCAGCACGTCCGTGTCGTCCAGACAGCGGTCGATCCATCCGCGGTCGGCGGAACGGGTGCCGAACAGGCGGCTTTCGTGCGGGTAGCGGCCGAGGGTGACGAACTCGCGCACCGTGAACTCGAAGGTCGGGCGCACGGTCTGCGGCACATAGGCCACCCGTCTGGCCGCCTGACGCCGCGGCAGGGCCGCCAGGTCGAAGCCACCCAGCAGTGCCTGGCCCTCGGTCAACCGCCACGCGCCGCTCAGGAGCCGCAGCAGGGTCGACTTGCCGGCGCCGTTCGGACCCACGACCGAAGTCAACGTGGCCGGCTCGACCACAAGATCGACGCCGCGCAGGAGCCACCGTCCCCGCCGCTCGACGCCGCCGCCGACGAGCTCGAGCCGGGGCGCGGCGGTCACGGCCGGCAACGACGTCATCGGGACACCGCCACTTCGCCTTCGTGGCGCACCAGCAGGAACAGGAAGAACGGAGCGCCGACGAAGGCCGTCACCACGCCCAGGAAGACCTCCTGTGGAGCCGCCACGGTGCGGGCCAGGAGATCGGCGCCGACGACGAACCAGGCGCCGGTCAGGAACGCGGCCGGCAGCAGCCGGCGATGGACCGGTCCCAGCAGGAGGCGCACGAGGTGCGGCACGACGAGCCCGACGAAGCCGACGACACCGCTCACCGCGACCGCGCTGCCGGTCAGGATCGCCGCGCTCCAGAGCACGGCCCGTTTGGCCCGCTCGATGTCGACGCCGAGCGAGGCGGCCACCTCCTCGCCCTCTAGCAGCAGATCCAGATCGCGCGCGAACCAGACCGCTATCGCGCAACCGGCGACCATTCCCGGCAAGATCATCCCGGCGTGGACCCAGCCGCGGTCGGTGACGCCGCCCATCATCCAGTACGCGATCCGCCGCGCCGCCTCGTACTGCTCCCAGGAGCGGGCGATGAGCCACGAGTTGACGGCGGCGAGCAGGGCGTTCAGCGCGACGCCGGCAAGCAGCAGCGTCGTGACCGGCGTGTAGCCGTCGCGGGTGGCGATCCGGGTCACGATCAGGAGGGACAGGAGGGCACCGCCGACCGCGAACAGCGGGGCCGCGAGCAGGAAGCTGCCGGCCAGTCCGAAGGTGAGCGCGAAGACGGCGCCGGTGGCGGCGCCGGTGCTCGTGCCCACGATCCCCGGGGACGCCAGCGGATTGCGGAACAGCCCCTGCATCTGGGCGCCCGCCAGCGCCAGGCAGCCGCCGACCATCGCCGCCACCACCACCCTCGGCGCCCGAAGCGACCAGACGATCGCGTCCACCCTCGGGTCGGCGGGGCCGCGCTCTCCGGGCAGCAGATGCCGCGCCAGCACCGCCAGCACGTCGCGTCCGTCCAGCGGCACCGATCCGCGGAACAGACCGATGCCGGCGAACGCCAGCAGCAGCGCCAGGCCGGCGGCCATGTACCACCAGAAGCCGGCCCGGTAGCCGCCGAACGCGACCCTCATTCCGTTGCGGTCACGAGGTTCCGGCCGCCCGCCTCTTCGATCCGTCCGGAGGCGCGCACGAGCGCGTCAGCGAGCCGTTCGACCATGCCCGCGACATGGTGCGAGATGGCCGCCATGTCCCGCCCATCGAGCGACTCCAGGTTGCCGAGCCTCGCCGCCCGCGTACCGTCCAGGGCGCCCGGCGCGACGTCGCCAGCCGTATAGGAATCCGTGAAGATGACGTCCGGGTCCCAGATCACGACCTGCTCGGCGCTGATCCGCGGCCAGCCTTCAAGACCGTTCTCCGCCGCCAGGTTGACGGCCCCCAGGTAGCGGAGCGCATCGTCGAAAACGGTCCGGCCGCCCAGCACTACACCGCCGCTCCAGTGGACGACCCGCAGGCCCTCGGCCTTCGAACCGGCCCGCGCGCGCGCCTCCTCCAGACGCTGGCGCATCGACTCGACGAGCCGCTCCGCCTCGCGGTCCCGTCCGATCGCGAAACCGACGGTTCGGATGTTCCGTTCGATCGCCGCGAGATCCTCGTGATCGACCAGGACGACGACCGGCACACCGGCCGCCTCCAACTGAGCCAGCGTCTCCTGGCTGTTGAAGCCCGCCGCGAACACCAGGTCCGGCGAAGCCGCCAGGATCTCTTCCGTGCTGAAGCCGCCGACGCGTCCGAGGCTTCGTGCCTCGTCGGCGCTGGCGCTGAACTGCGGGTCGCCCGCGAACGGCGACAGCAGCACGATCCGGTCCGGCTCGGCGATCTCCAGCAGGATCTCGTCGGTCGCCAGCGTTCGCGAGGCGATCCGCGCGGGCGGCGCCGCCAACCGGACGATCCTGCCCGCACCCCGGATCTCGCGCCAGGTGCCCTCGGTACCGGGTTCGACGAGTTCGAGTCGAGCGCCTTCCACGCTCCGGAGGTAGTGCCCATGGTCGCCCTCCAGGTCGAGAGGCGCGCTACCGGCCGCCTCGACGCCGTCGGGAGCGCGGGCGCAGCCGAACACCGTGATCGCCGCGACCATCGCCAGGCTGAAGGCCGTTCGGACATCGATCGTTGGCGTCGGCCCGAGCATCGGAATCGAAGCTATACTGCCGCCCCCTCAGGACAAAGAAAGCCAGGGAGCAAACTTCGATGAGCATCAAGACCGGGGACGCGATCCCGGAAGCCAGTTTCAAGCAGATGACCCCGGACGGCATCGTCGACATCTCGACCCGCGAGCTGTTCGAAGGCAAGAAGGTCGTCCTCTTCGCCGTGCCGGGCGCGATGACCCCGACCTGCTCGGAGGTCCACATGCCGGGCTTCATCGAGAACCTCGAGTCCATCAAGTCGGGCAACGTCGACACCGTGGCCTGCCTCGCCGTCAACGACGTCTTCGTCATCAACGAGTGGCGCAAGGCACGGAGCATTCCCGACGACATCGTCCTGCTGTCCGATGGCAATGGCGAGTTCACCTCGAAGGTCGGGCTCGAACTCGACGCTTCGCGTTTCGGCATGGGCACCAGGTCGCGACGCTACGCCGCGATCGTCGACGACGGCGTGTTGACCTACCTCGGCGTCGAGCCGGCGGGCGAGGTCGGCGTCAGCGGGGCCGACGCGGTCCTCGAACAGCTCGGCTGAATCGCCCGGCGGTCCTCAGCCTGGGGGTCTCTTGACCAACCACAGGGTCGACAGCCTCACCGATTCGATCTACGTCCCCTTCGACGAGGAGGCGTGGGGGCAGCTGCGGGCCGAGACGCCCCTGCCGCTCTCCGAGGAGGAACTGGAGCGGCTGCGCGGCATCAACGAGCAGGTCTCGCTCGAAGAGGTCGCGCAGATCTACCTGCCGATGTCGAGGCTGCTCAACCTCTACGTCGGCGCCACCCAGGATCTCTACCGGGCCAGCAGCACGTTCCTGGGAGGCCTGACGGCCAAGGTGCCCTACATCATCGGGATCGGCGGCAGCGTAGCGGTGGGCAAGAGCACGACCGGCCGTATCCTCCGCGAGCTGCTCGCCCGCTGGCCAAACCACCCCCAGGTCGACCTGGTGACGACCGACGGCTTCCTCCATCCCAACGCCGTCCTGGAAGAGCGCGACCTGATGGAGCGGAAGGGCTTTCCGGAGAGCTTCGACCTGCGCACACTGGTGAACTTCGTGCTCCAGGTCAAGTCGGGTGAACGGAAGGTCGAGCATCCGGTGTACTCGCACCATTCGTACGACATCCTGCCCGGCGTGACCGAGGTCGTCGATCAGCCCGACATCCTGATCCTCGAGGGCCTGAACGTGCTGCAGGCGCGATCCCAGTCGCCATCGCGCAACAGCCGGCTCATGCTCTCCGACCTGTTCGACTTCTCGATCTACGTCGACGCCGAGACGGAAGTCATCGAGCGCTGGTACGTCGAGCGCTTCCTGACCTTCCGCGACACCGCGTTCCGGGATCCGGCCGCCTACTTCCACCGCTATGCGAGCCTGAGCGAAACGGACGCGATCGACACCGCCCGGGACATCTGGAAGAGGATCAACGAACCGAACCTGATCCGGAACATCATGCCGACCCGCGAACGCGCGGACCTGATCCTGGAGAAGGCGCCGGACCACGCCGTGCGGCGGATCCGCTTGCGCAAGCTCTAGCTAGCGGCCACACACCGGGTGCGCCGGCGTCCCCGCCGGCATCCGGTGCGAAGCGCCGGCTTCTGGACTCCTGCCGCGCAGACTCCTACCGGGACGGCAGCCAGCTCGGCTCGCGCAAGGCCCCGGTTTCGTCGAGGAGTTCGTCGAGCCGCCCCGACAGCCGGTCGAAGAGCGCCTTGAGCTCCAGCACCTCGCGCGCCCAGTCGTCGCGGGGATTCCGGGCGGCGGAGGCAGCGGCCACCCGGAGCCGGGTTTCGACGTTGCCGGCGCCGTGACGGGTGATGAAGCCGCCCAGGAGATTGCGCCGCTCTTCCGGGTCGACCTGCACGTCGTAGAGCTCGTAGCGATCCCAGACCCCGTGGAAGCGCATGAACTTGTAGCGGTCGGTGCGCACGCCCAGCACCGTCGGCGTCTGGGGGAAGGCCCGCTCCCAGAAGTACTCGTAGAGGAACGCGTCCCGCCACGGCGGTGGCTCGGCGTCCGGGCCGGCCTCGAGCAGGCCGAAGAAGGACCTGCCCTGGACCGTGTCCGGGACTTCCACGCCCGCGGCCTCGAGGAAGGTGGGCGCAAAGTCGAGGTTGACGATCATCTCGGGACGCCTGAGGCCCCCGGCGCCGCCGTCGAGCCACGGCGCCATCGCGACCAGCGGCACCCGGATCGACGCTTCGTACATCGTCCGCTTGTCGATCAGGCCGTGCTCGCCGAACTGGAAGCCGTTGTCCGACGTGAACACGAGCAGTGTCTCGTCCAGCAGATCCCGCTCTTCCAGTGCTCCGACGATCCGGCCCACGCTGTCGTCGACGCCACGCATCGTCTCCGCGTAGTCGAGCGCGAACTGCTGGAAGTCGACCGAGTTGTCGTACAACCCGTCGACGCCGTGCCAGCTCCGTCGCTGCGCCTCGACCCAGTTCGGCTTGCCCTCGTAGTTGTCGTGCCGGTTCGGCATCGTCGCCGGCGGCGGATAGCGCTGGCCGGCGTAGCTGCCGAGGTGGCGTTCCGCCGGCCGGAACGACGCGTGGACCGCCTTGTGCGACACGTAGAGCAGGAAGGGCTCTTCGGATCCCGCGCGAGCCTCGAGAAAGTCCAGCGCGTAGTCGGTGATCAGGTCGGTGGTGTACCCCTGCCGCGGCACCTTCTCGCCGTCGATGTTGAAGGTCTGGTTGTAGTAGAGGCCCTGTCCCGGGAACGAAACCCAGCGGTCGAAACCCGGCCGCGGTTCGTCCGAGGTGCCGCCCATGTGCCACTTGCCGACGAAGGCGGTCCGGTAGCCGGCACGCTGGAGTTCCTGCGGGAACGTCGGCGTCGCCGGGTCCAACCGGGTGCGGTTGTCGAGCACGCCGTGCCGGTGGGCGTACTGCCCGGTGAGGATCGAGGCGCGGCTCGGCGAGCACAGCGACGTCGTCACGAAGGCGTTTTCGAACAGCACACCGCGCTCGATCAGGCGGTCGAGGTGAGGCGTCTCGAGAAAGGCGTGGCCGAGCGCGGACGCGGCGTCGTAGCGCTGGTCGTCGATCAGGATGAAGACGATGTTCGGCCGCTCGGCCGCCAGCGCGGGTCCCGTTACCGGCAGGACCGCTCCGCATACGCCGAGCAGGATTGCTCCGAGGCCCAGACTCGATCGATGGAATCGCGCAGGCCCACGTCTTGGTCGGTTCGTCGTCATCGTGTTCCCCTTCATCTCGGTTCCCCTCAGCCGGTCCGCCGCAGGCCGACCTCGGCCAGTTCCTCCGGATCGTAGTTCCAGCGCCGGTAGTTCCACATCCACTGCTCCGGCTGCGCCCGCACCCTTCGCTCGATCGCCGAGGCGATCCGCTGCGACAACTCCACAGGATCCCGCGAGCCGCCGGGCGGGCGCAACATCTCGCTTTCCAGGCGATAGCTGAACGGTCCTTCGCGGATGCAGAAGGCGGCGATCAGCGGGCAGTCGCGCCTGGCCGCCAGCGCCGCCGGACCGCCGACGAACTCGGTGCGGCGGCCCATGAAGTCGACCTCCGGGCCGCGCCGCTGGTCCGGCCTCTGGTCGACGACCATGATCAGGGTCTCCCGCCGGTTGAGACAGCTCAGCATGTCCCGCAGGAGGGAGGTCCGGCCGCTCCAGATCACCCGGACCCCGGCCCGGGCGCGCATCCGCTCCACGAACGCGGACGCCGCCCTGGCGCGCGAAGGCTTGGCCACCGCGCAGACCGCCGACGAGGAGGCACGGACCGTGCTCTGGGCCAGCAGTTCCCAGGCGCCCAGGTGGCCCGTCACGAGGATCTGGCCGCGGCCATGGCCCTCGACCTCGGCCATCAGTTGCCGCAGCTCGTCGAAGCCCTCCATCGCCGTGACGTCCAGCCGCTTCTGCTCGAAACTGATACGCACCGTCTCGAGCGCCGCAACGATCTGGTGGCGCACGCAACGCCTCTCCAGGTCGAGCGCCTCCGGCGACCCCGGAGGCAGCCCCAGCACGACCGTCAGGTTCTCCCGCATCAACCGGACGTCACGAGGCGTCACACCCCGCAGATGCGCCAGCAGGCCGGACGCAGGACCGAACAATGCCGCCGGCAGCAGGCGGATCAGCCAGGAGACGGCATGGAGAAAGGCCCCTGTGGTCCGGTCGGTCATCGCTGCCCCAGAGTGTAAGTGGCGACGGTGTACTATGCCCGCTCTTGACCGAACAACCCGACCCTTCCGGCTACTGGCGGGCAAACCTCCGGTTGATGGCGATCCTGCTCGCCGTCTGGTTCGTCTGCTCCTACGTCCTCGGCATCTTCCTCGTCGAGCCGCTGAACGGCACCCGAATCGGCGGCTTCCCGCTCGGGTTCTGGTTCGCGCACCAGGGATCGATCTACGTCTTCATCGTCCTGATCCTCGTCTACGCGGCGACGATGGACCGGCTCGACCGCCGCTACGGCGTCGACTGAGCCGGTCGCAGACGCCCGACTCTGACGCCCGCCGACCCTCGCGATGAACGTTCAGGCCTGGACCTACCTGATCGTCACCGCGACCTTCGCGCTCTACATCGGCATTGCCTGGTGGAGCCGAGTCAGAACGACATCGGGCTTCTACGTCGCCGGACGCGGCGTGCCCGCCGTGGCCAACGGCATGGCCACCGGCGCCGACTGGATGAGCGCGGCTTCGTTCATCTCGATGGCGGGCCTCATCTCGTTCATGGGCTACACCGGCACCATCTACCTGATGGGCTGGACCGGCGGCTACGTCCTGCTGGCGCTCCTGCTTGCGCCGTACCTCCGCAAGTACGGCAAGTTCACGACCTCCGAGTTCGTCGGCGACCGCTACTACTCGGACGCCGCCCGGCTGGTAGCGGCCGGCTGCACGATCTTCGTCTCCTTCACCTACATTGCCGGCCAGATGCGCGGCGTCGGCGTCGTGTTCTCGCGCTTCCTGGAGGTCGAGGTCCACTGGGGCGTGATCATCGGCGTGGTCATCGTCTTCTTCTACGCCGTGCTCGGCGGCATGCGGGGGATCACCTACACCCAGGTCGCGCAGTACTGCGTCCTGATCGTCGCGTTTCTCATTCCGGCCGCGGCCATCTCCTGGAAGATCACCGGGAATCCGATTCCGCAGCTCGGGTTCGGCGGCACGGTCCAGGAAGGCCAGCAGGCCGGCGTCTTCCTGCTCGAAGCGCTGGACGCACTGCACCGGGAACTGCGGCTTCCGGAGTACACCGCCGCCTTCGTGCCGGGCAAGAAGAGCATGATCGACGTCACCGCGATCGCGCTGGCGCTGATGGTCGGCACCGCCGGACTTCCCCATGTGCTGGTCCGCTTCTACACCGTGCGCAGCGCCCGCGCGGCCCGCTGGAGCGCGCTCTGGGCGCTGGTCTTCATCGGTCTGCTCTACACCACGGCGCCCGCGGTCGCCGCCTTCGCCCGCGTCAACCTGATCTCGACCCTCCACAACACGAGCTACAGCGAGGTGCCGGAGTGGTTCAGGAGCTGGGAAACGACCGGCCTGATCTCCTTCGACGACCAGGACGGCGACGGCGTGATCGACATGTCCGACGGGGCCAACGAGCTGACCGTCGACCAGGACATCATGGTCCTCGCCAACCCGGAGATCGCCGAACTGCCGGCCTGGGTCGTCGCCCTCGTCGCCGCCGGCGGACTCGCCGCGGCGCTGTCGACCGCCGCCGGCCTCCTGCTGGTCATCGCATCGGCCATCTCCCACGACATCGGCAAGTCGATCCTGTGGAAGGACATGAGTTCACGCCGGGAACTCCTGCTCGCGCGCGTGACCGCTTCCGTCGCGGTGGTCGTCGCCGCCTACTTCGGTATCTCGCCGCCCGGATTCGTCGCGCAGGTGGTCGCGTTCGCCTTCGGCCTTGCCGCGTCCAGTTTCTTCCCGGTCCTGGTGCTCGGCATCTTCACCCGCAGCACGACGAAGGAGGGCGCGATCGCCGGCATGAGCAGCGGCATTCTGTTCACCGGCGCCTACATCGTCTACTTCCGCCTCATCCGGCCGGAAGCGACCGCTGAGGACTGGCTGTTCGGCATCAGCCCCGAGGGCATCGGCTCCGTCGGCATGCTGATTAACTTCGCCCTGGCGCTGACGGTGAGCCGGTTCACCAAGCCGCCGCCGGCCGAAGTGCAGCAGTTGGTGAGCGAGATCAGGCTGCCGCGCGAGCGCGCGGCGGAGAGCTAGCCCCCGGACGCCAGCGCCGACAGGCGTTCGCGGAGGGTGGAGTAGCGCCGCAGGTCGGAGGCCTCTTCGACCGCCTTCTGGAGCGCCCACTTCTGGCCGACGATGACGACGAGCTTCCGGCCGCGGGTGATCGCCGTGTAGAGCAGGTTTCGGCGCAGCATGACGTAGTGGTGCGTCGAGATGGGCACGACGACCGCCGGGTACTCGGAGCCCTGCGACTTGTGGACGGTGACGGCGTAGGCGAGCATGAGCCGGTCGAGGTCGCTGAAGCGGTACTCGACGGGCCGGCCGTCGAAGACGATCATCATCTTCTCCGCGCCGGGGTCGATCGACCGGATCCGGCCCAGGTCGCCGTTGAACACGTCCTTGTCGTAGTCGTTCTCGGTCTGCATCACCTTGTCGCCGGCGCGGTACCTCCAACCGAAGCGCTCGACTTCGACGGCGCCTGACTCCGGCGCCGGGTTCAGGACCGCCTGCAGGGTGACGTTCAGGGTGCGCACGCCGAGGGGACCGCGGTTCATCGGCGACAGGACCTGGACATCCCGGACCGGGTCGAGACCGAAGCGACGGCCGATCCGTCCGGCGACGATCTCCACCACCTTGCGCTGACCGTCCTCGGCATCCTCGGCCGGCACGAAGTAGAAGTCGCTCAGTTCGTCCCTGGCGGACTCCAGTTCGGGCAGGTAGCCCTGGTTCACGCGGTGCGCGTTACGGACGATCCGGCTGTTGTCCGCCTGCCGGAAGATCTCCCGAAGACGCGCGACGGGAACCGCCCCCGAGTCGATCAGATCCCGCAGCACCTGGCCGGGGCCGACCGACGGCAACTGGTCCGCGTCGCCGATCAGCAGCAGCGATCCCTCCGCCGGCAGCCCCTGGAGCAGGGCCGCCATCAGCTCGACATCCACCATCGAGGACTCGTCGACGACCAGCAGACCGCAATCGAGCGGCCGCTGGCGGCCGCGCCGGAAGGAGCCGCTCGACGGGTCGATCTCGAGCAGCCGGTGGATCGTCTTCGCGGAATGGCTGGTGCTCTCGGCCAGCCTCTTCGCCGCGCGGCCGGTTGGTGCGCAGAGTGCGCAAGTCACGTTGCGGGCCTTCAGGATCTGCAGCAGGGCGTTGACCAGGGTGGTCTTGCCGACTCCCGGGCCGCCGGTAATGACGGCGACGCGCGAGCGCAGGCTCGTCTCGACCGCGGCGCGCTGCGTCGGCGCGAGCGTCACGTCAAGGCGCTTCTCCACCCACGCCAGCGCTTTACCGGCATCGATGTCCGCCCAGGGCGGCGGCTCGGCCCGAATCAACTCGCCCAACCGGCGTGTGATGGCGCGCTCGGCCGACAGCAGCGGCGGCAGAAAGACCGCCTCTTCACCGTTCAGACGCGCGGCGACCAGCCGTCCCGCCTGCAACTCGTCCGACAGCGCGGTGAAGAGGATCTCCTCCGGGATCTTCAACAGCTCCTGCGCCTGCTCGAAGAGTTGGTCTCGCGGCAGGCCGCAGTGTCCGGCCCCTCGCGCCTGCTCCAGGGTGTAGCCGAGGCCGGCCCGAGCCCGCGGCAGACCCTCCGGGTCCTTGCCCAGACTCGCTCCGATGCTGTCCGCGATCCGGAAGCCGATCCCTCGGATCTCCCGCGCCAGACGGTACGGATCCTCGGTCAGCAGGGTCGCGGCCTCTGCGCCGTACGCACGGTAGATCTGGGCAGCCCGGGCCGACCCGAGGCCGTGAGTCTGCAGGAAGACCATGATCTCCCGCACCGCCTTCTGGTCCTTGAAGCCTTCGCTCAGGCGCCTCGCACGCTTCGGGCCGATGCCCGGAACCTCCTTCAGGCGCTCCGGCTCGTTCTCGATGACCTCGAAGACGTCCTCGCCAAACGCCTTCACCAGCCTTTTCGCCATCTTGGGCCCGACGCCATGCACCCTTCCCGATCCAAGGTAACGCCGGATCCCGTCGAGCGAATCCGGCGGCGACACGGCGAGCCGGTCGGCCCGGAACTGGACACCGTGCTTCGGGTCGTTCTTCCAGGCGCCGGAGGCCCGGATCGTCTCGCCCTGGGAGACCAGAGGAAGCCGACCGACCACGGTCGTCAGTTGGAAGCCGCCTCGTACGCGGACGCGGAGCACGGCGAATCCGTTCTCCGGATTGTGGAAGACGATCCGCTCGACGACCCCGGATAGCGCCTCGCGATCTTCGGCCGGCGTGGTCATGGCGCGTTGCCGCCCCGCATCCCTCTCACGGGACACAGCTTACGCCCGATCGGTCGAGACCCGCGCGGCACCGCCGATCGGTGACACAATCACGCCCCTTCCCTCTCCGCCGACACCGAAGCCCGAGGAGCTCACCCCACATGACCGCTACTTGCCGATTCGACCGCCTCGCGCTGAACGCCTCCGATCCCGGCGCCGCTGCCGACTGGTATGCGCGGCACTTCGGCGGCGAGCTCCTGGAGGGCTTCGCCGGCGCCGCCGCCCACTTCCGGGCCGGCAACGGCACGGCGGACCTCCACTGGCGCCGCGCCGAGGCCCCCGGGCCCAGCATCGGCACCGGACTCGATCACTCGGGCTGGTCCGTCGACAACCTCGACGAAGTTCACGCCGCGATGCTCGCCGACGGAGCCACGGAGTTCTGGGAGCCGAGGCACTTCGGCCCCGCGAAGCTCTACATCTCCTTCGTGACGGATCCGTGGGGCGCGAAGATCGAACTCCTGGAGGACGCGAACCACCCCGGCTTCCACCACGTCCACATCCTGGGACCGGACTGCGAGCAGGACCGCTCGTGGCTGCTGGAGCACGTCCCCGGTCCGGCCGAGACCTTCAAGGACGTCCTGCTCGCCGTCAACTACGGCACGATGCGGGTGCTGTTCCGGCAGACCGACGACGAGCTGGAGCCGACCGCGGGCCGGGCGATCGACCATCTCGCGTGGACCTCGGCCGGCGGCGGTGGACGCCACACCAGCCCGACCGGCGTCGACATCCAGGTGCGGGGGGCCTAGCCGCCGCCCCGTGAGTCTCTGGCCGCCGCCGCGGCGGGTCGAGGTCCTTGACGCCGCCGACCCCCTGGCCCTGCCGCCGGGCACGCCCGTTGCGCTCCATGTGACCGTTGCGGGGGCGGAACAGGCGGAGATCTCGGAAGAACTGGAACTCGCGGTCGCGGGCCTGAGGCGCGCGCTGGCAACCACAGGGCAGCAACTCCTCCCTGCGGGCACCGGAAACGGCACCGGAAACGGCTCCGGTACCGGCGTCGCCTGCCGGCTGAAGGTCGACTCGCCAGGCGCCGAAAGCGCCCCCCGCGTCGAACTTCCGACCGACGAGAGCTATCGCCTGCGCACAGACCGGGACGGCATCACGATCCAGGCCGCGACGCCGACGGGCGTGTTCCGGGCGGCCTCCACCCTGAGGCAGTGGCTCGCATCGCGCGGTCGGTCGGCGGCCGCCGGCTTCGAGGTGCCGGCCATGGACATCGACGACCGGCCGGACTTCCCCATCCGCGGCGCGATGCTCGACGTCACCCGGAACCGCGTGCCGCGAATGGACTACCTGAAGCGGCTCGTCGACCGATTCGCCGAGTGGAAGATCAACCACCTGCAGCTCTATGTCGAGCACACCTACGCCTACGCGGACCACGAGGAGGTCTGGCGCGACGCCTCTCCGTTCACCGCCGGCGAGATCCGGGAGCTCGATGCCTGGTGCCGGGAACGGTTCATCGAGCTGACGCCGAACCAGAACAGCTTCGGCCACTTCCACCGCTGGCTGGTCCACGACCGGTACCGGCCGCTGGCCGAAGTGCCCAAGGGCTTCCAGCACCCCTTCTCCATCGACCCCGAGCCGTTCAGCCTCTGCGCCACCGATCCGCGGGTCCTGGAGCTGCTCGCGAGTCTCTACGACGAACTTCTGCCCCAGTTCGGCAGCCGGCGCTTCAACGTCGGCCTGGACGAGACGTTCGACCTGGGCCGCGGCCGCTCCGCCAAGGCGTGCGACGAACACGGCAAACCGGCCGTTTACCTGGACTTCCTGCGCCAGGTCCACGGTCTCGTCACGGAGCGTGACCGGCGGATGCTGTTCTGGGGGGACATCATCCTCGAGCACCCCGAAGTGATCGACCGCATCCCCGAAGACGCGGTCGCGCTGTGCTGGGGCTACGAGGCGAGTCACCCGTTTGCCGACCAGTGTGCCCGCCTGGCGGCCTCCGGCCGTCAGTTCTGGGTGTGCCCGGGGACCAGCAGTTGGAACAGCTTCGGCGGCCGGCTGCAGAACGCCGTCGGCAACCTGGCTCTCGCCGCCACGGCCGGTTCGGAGGCTGGCGCTCAGGGATTCCTCATCACCGACTGGGGCGACCACGGACACCTGCAACCGCCGGCGATCGCCGAGTTGCCGCTGTCCATAGGCGCCGGCTTGGCCTGGTCGGTCGAGGCGGCGCGCGAAGCGACAACCGGCCCCGAGCGGAACGAGGAGGCCTGGCTCGACCACGCTGTCCGCCTGGTCTACGACGGGGATGAGACGCTGGCGCGCACCATCATCGACCTCGGCGCCATCGACCTCGACTGCGGCGGCCCGGTGATGAACGGCACGACCCTCTTCTACCTGCTCCGGTTCATCGACGACGACCTCACGCACCGGCGCTTCCGGCGGCTGAGCATCGGCACGCTGCAGCGGACGTACGTCCGGCTGGCCGCCATCCGGGACCGGTTGAACCAGGTCGAGAGCGACCCGAGCCATTCCGCTCTACACTGGACCTGCCGGATGATGATGTGGTGCTGCCAGTTGGGCGTCGCACGCCTCGCCGCCGGTCGCGGCTCGCTGGCCGGCCAGCTCCCAACGAAGGTGCGCGCCACGCTCGGCGCCGACCTTCGCGAAATCGCCGGCGACCTCGCCGCCGTGTGGCTCGCCACCAGCCGCGAGGGCGGCCTGCGGGAGTCGCAGGACCTTCTGCTGCGAGCGGCGGCCATCCTCGACTCTTGATCGCAAGGCAGGCGCGATCTAGCCTCCGGGGCGACCGGATCAGCCGCCGCGTGTGCCTGAGGAGAAGAGAAGTGACCGAGATCTCGATCGTTACCGTCGAAGAACAGCCCCTGCTGGCGGCTCGCACCAGCGCCACCTTCACCGAGGTTCCCGCCAAGTTCCTGCCGTTGATGGAACGGGTCGGCGCCTTCGTGCGGGAACACGGCGTCGAAGGCGCCGGCCAGAACGTCTGGTTCTACCGCGAGGTCAGCGGCGACCGGATGGAGGTCGACGTGGCCGTCCAGGTTCCCGCCTCGACCGGGGCCGCGGACGGCCTCGTCCGCTCGGCGACACCGGCGGGCCGGTGCGCCCACGCCGTGCTCTACGGCGACTACAGCGGAATCCCGGGCGTCCACCAGGCGATCCACCGGTGGTGCGCCGAGCAGAACCTCGTGCTCGCCGGTCCGTGCTGGGAGGTCTACGGCGATTGGCACGAGGACCCGGCCAAACTACGCACCGACATGTACCACCTTCTCGCCTGACGGCAGGGGCGCTCGAGTGAAGGTCGACGTCCTCGTCGACGCGTTCCGGAATCGCTTCGGGGCCGAGCCCGACGTCATCGCCCGCGCGCCCGGCAGGGCCAACCTGCTGGGTGCGCACGTCGACTACAGCGAGGGCTGGGTGCTGCCGGCGGCGATCGACCGGGCGGTGTGGGTCGCAGCGCGACGGGCACGCGGCGCGGAGACCCGGCTCGCGGCCCTCGACCTCGGCGAGGAGGCATCGTTCGACGTCGACGAGCCCGCGCCTCCCGTCTCGGAACGTGGCGCGCCCTCGTCCTGGGTCGACTATCCGCAGGGTCTGGCCTGGGCGCTCGGCCGGCGCGGGATCGAAGTGCCGCCGATGGAAGCCGTCTTCGGCGGCGATCTGCCGATCGGCGCCGGCGTCAGTTCCTCGGCGGCCGTCGAGATGGCGTGCCTCGTCGCCTGGGAGCACCTCGCCGGCTTTCAGCTCTCCGGCATTGACCGTGCCCAGGTCGGTCGGACGGTCGAGAACGAGTACGTCGGCGTCCAGTCCGGCATCATGGACCAGTTCGCCTCCGTGCACGGCCGCGAACGACACGCGCTGCTGCTCGACTGCCGGTCGCTGGAGCACGAGCTGATCCCGACCCCCGAAGACCTCGTGTTCCTGGTCGCGGACACCGGCGTCCGCCGCGCTCTCGCCTCCGGTACCGGCTTCAACGACCGCAAGTCCGAGTGTTTTCGCGCCGCCGACCTGCTCCGGCCCCACCTGCCGGGGCTCTCCACGCTCCGCGACCTGGAACCGGCCGCCCTCGACCGGCTGCACCACGTGCTCGACCCACCGCTCGACCGCCGCGCCCGCCACGTCGTCACCGAGTGCCGCCGTGTCCTGGATGGCGCCGAAGCGCTGCGGCGAGGCGACCTGCGCGCGCTCGGCGACTTGATGGCGCAGTCCCACAGAAGCTCCCGCAACGACTACGACGTCAGCATCGAGGAACTCGACGTTCTCCAGGAGGCCGCCACCGGCGCCGAAGGCTGCTACGGCGCGCGTCTCACCGGCGCCGGCTTCGGCGGCTGCGTCACCGCGATCACCAGCGAAGCCGCGGCCGGCCATGTACGCGAGCGGACTGCGGCGGCCTTCGAACGCCGCTTCGGCCGGCGGCCGGAGATCCACACGTGCCGGGTTGGCACGGGTGCCGGTATCGTCGCCCGCTAGAGCCGCGACCGTTCCAGGAGGCGCAGTGATGACCACGATCGACACCGGCACGAACCAACTCCTCTGCGACCTCGAGGACGGCGTCGCGACGGTGACGCTGAACAAGCCGGCGAAGCGGAACGCCCTGGGCGACATCCTGACGCCGGCGCTCCGGAGCATCCTGCTGACCCTCGAAGCGGACGAGCGCTGCGGCGCGATCCTGCTGACCGGCGCGGGCCGGGCGTTTTGCGCCGGCGGCGACGTCTCGGGCATGGGCTCGAACCGCGGGAAGGACGACAAAGCGCCGAAGGCGCCGCCGACCGTCGACGAAGCCGTCGCCACGCTGATCGAGAAGCAGGAGTCGCTGACGCTGCGCATGGCCGAACTGGACAAGCCGATCGTCGCAGCGCTGCCCGGCCCGGCGGCCGGCGCCGGACTCTCGATCGCGCTCGCCGCCGATCTGCGGATCATGGCCGAAGGCACGTTCGTCACCACGGCCTTCCGGCGCATCGGGCTGTCCGGCGACTACGGGTCGAGCTGGTTTCTGACCCGCCTCCTGGGTCCCGCGGTGGCGAAAGAGCTCCTGATGACCGGCCGCCGCATCCCGGCCGAGGAGTGCCTGAGGCTCGGAATCGTCAACCGGATCGTGCCCTTCGACGACCTGGCGACCGAGGCGCGGGGACTCGCGCTGGAGCTGGCCAACGGGCCCAGGTCGGCGCTCCGCTACATGAAGAGGAACGTGAACCGGGCAGTGCTCGGGAGTCTGCGGGAGTCGCTCGCCGTCGAGGCCGAGGGGATGGTCCGTTCGGTGCGGACGGCGGACCACAAGGAGGCCGTGCGGGCGTTCATGGAGAAGCGGGAGCCTCAGTTCAACCGGTGATTCCTGCCGGGCGCCGGATGCCGGCCAGATGGCCGGCGCACCGACATCCGGAAGGCCGGACGGCCATTCGATCGTCTACTCCTGTTCGGCCTGGTCGGTCTTGCCGGACCGGATTCCGCGGCCCGGCAGGGCATCCTCGACCAGTTCCCCGTTCCGGACCACGAACACGCCGTCCACGAGCACATGCGGAATCCCCGCCGAGGGCACGGCGGGTTCGGCAAAGGTGGCCCGGTCGATCACGGTCTCGGGATCGAACACCGTGATGTCGGCGTCGGCGCCGACGCTCAGACGGCCCTTCGTGCGCATCGCCGGCGCCACGTCCTCGAGACGCCGGGCCGGCGCCAGGGTCATCTTGCGGATCGCCTCCATCAGGCTGAGCCGGCCCTCGTCGCGCGAGTAGCGCCCGAGCACGCGGGCGAAGGTGCCGGCGCCGCGAGGATGGGCCCGGCCGTCAACGTAGCCGACGCCGTCGCTGGCGATCATCACGGCGGGGTGCGCGATCGCGTCGGCGAGTTCCCGCTCCGGAATGATGTGCGCGATGATCGTCGCCTGCTCGGACGCCGGAAGGGCCCGCCGCTCGTTGAAACCGTCCTCGTCCAGGCGCTCGCCGGTGGCGACCCACTCGATGTCGTCGTAGTCCGCGGCCAGCCGTTCCCGCCAGCCCGGGTCGAAGATCGTGGCGCGGATGTCGGTCGAAGCCGCCGTGTAGGGATAGACCTCGGTCGTCACGTCGACGCCGCCGGCGGCCGCCCGGTCGATCATCTCGATGACGGACGGCATCTGCGCGAGCCCGCTCGAACCGATGTGGACGATGTGGACCGAGCCGCCGGAGCCGGCCGCGTCGGCGATCATCTCCTGGACGGCGGCGATCGAACTCTCCGGCTCCACGACGCCGGCGTAGCGGATGTGGGAGAAGACGGTCACCCCCGCCTCCGCCGCGGTCTGGAACATGCGGAAGATCTCGGACCTCGAGGCGCCCGGCTGGTACTGGAGCGGCAGGCCGACGCCCAGGGCGCCGTCGGCCAGGCCGTCCCTGAGGGTCTCCTGCATCGCGTCGATCTGCTCCGCGCTCGCCGCCTCGTAGGTCGCCGCCTGCTCGTCCTCGTCGAAGGCCAGCACGCGCGCCGCGCCGTAGGCGACCGTGGCCCCGAAGTGGATCCGCCACGAGCCCTCCCGTTCCTCGTACCACTCGTCGACCGGGTACGCCCCGCCCTCCAGCTCGAAGGCCGCGGTCACGCCGTCACGCACCTGCAGGTCGCGGCTGAACGGGTCCTGGCCGTGGGCGTGCAGGTCGACGAAGCCAGGCGCCACGACGAGGCCCGAGACGTCGACGACTTCCGTCCCCTCGAGACTCTCGGCCGAGATCGCCCGCACCGTGCCGTCGGAGATGCCGACGTCCATCACGGCGTCCAGACCGGTCTCGGGGTCCATCACGCGGCCGCCGGCGAGGACGACATCGTAGCTGGCGGGCTCGGCGGAACACGCGAGGCCGAGAGCGACTACGGCGAGGATCGCGGCGATCCGGGTCGCGCGAGCGACGGCCATATCAGGCTCCCAGAGCAGGCTCGGCATCCGCGGGTGGGGCCGCGGGGGGCTTCGCACCGTGGATCGCCAGTTGGGAGCGGAAGTCGTTCAGGATGGCGTAGAGCGACGGCACGAGCAACAGCGTGATCGCGGTCGCGAACAGGACCCCGAAGGCGAGCGACACCGCCATCGGGACCAGGAACTGGGCCTGGAAACTCCGTTCCAGCAGCAGGGGCAGCAGGCCCACGAACGTCGTCAGCGAGGTTAGGACGATCGGCCGGAAGCGGGCGGCGCCGGCGTCGTGGATCGCCTGGTGGACCGGCATGCCGATCTGGAGCCGGCGGTTGATGAAGTCGACCATGACCAGGGAGTCGTTGACGACGACGCCCGTCAGCGCGATCAGGCCGAGCAGCGACAGCATGGTCAGGTTGATGCCGATCAACCGGTGGCCGATCACCGCGCCGATCAGGCCGAAGGGAATCGCGCTCATCACGATCAGCGGCTGCAGGTAGGACTTGAACGGGATCGCGAGCAGCGCGTAGATCACGATCAGCGCCAGGCCCAGCGCCCGGAACAGGCCTTCGAAAGTCTGACGCTGCTCCTCCTGCTCGCCCGCGAACGAGAAGTCGACGCCGGGGTAGCCCGCGAGGATCACGGGAAGCACGTTGGCCTCGAGGTCGCCGACGACCTCGTTCGCGGTCACGACGGCCGGGTCCACATCCGCCGTGATGTTCAGTACCCGGCGCCGGTCGATCCGCTGAATCGTCGCGAAGCCGCGGCCGAACTCGGCGCGGCCCGCGAAGGAGAACGGGACCTCGGCCCCGGCCGGCGTCCGGATCCGCATGTCCTCGAGTGAAGCCAGGGTCTCTCGCTCGTCGGCCGGATAGCGCACCATGACCCGGACGTCGTCGCGACCGCGCTGGATTCGCTGTGCCTCGGCGCCGTAGAAGCCCTGTCGCACCTGGCGGCCCAGGTCTTCCAGGCTGAGGCCCAGCGCTTCCGCCCGCTGGTCGAGCTCCAGCCGGATCTCCCGCTTGCCGGCACGGAACGAATCCGAGATGTCGAACACGCCCGGATAGTCGGCGAGACGCGTCTTGATCTCTTCACCCACCGCCCGCAGGTGATCGAGGTTCCGGCCGGTGAGCTGGACGTCCACGGCCGAGCCGAAGCTGACCAGACTGGCCGTGTACTCGACTCTGACCGCGTCGGGCACGAGGCCCACCTTGTCGCGCCAGCGACGGGCAACCTCCGTGGCTCGAATCGTCCGCTCCTGGGAGGAGGCGAGTTCGATGTTCACTTCGCCCTGGTGAGGCGCCGCGACCGCCACTTCGAAGTTGGCGGTCGGTCCGCTCGCCTGCTGGAGCGCCGCGTAGGGCTGCGACCCGACCGTCGCCATCACGTGGCGAAACAGGTCGGCGTGCCCCTCGGCCTCCAACTCGGCTTCCAGCTCGAACGCGGCCGCTTCGATGCGGCGCACGGCTGCCAGGGTCGCCTGTGCCGGCGTCCCCTGCGGCATCGTCAGCAGGACGACCGCGTTGTCGGCCTCGACGTCCGGGAAGAACTCGAACTTCATCCGGCCCGAGAACACGTAGCCGGCGGTGATGAACAGAACCGCCAGACCGATCGCAACCGTGGAGTATCGCCACTCGATCGCCCGCTCGATCAGCGGCCGGTAGCCGCGCTCGATCACCCACTTCATCCGGTTGGCGAAGAAACCCTGGAACATGGACCAGCCCCAGAGAGACCGTCCGCCCTTCCCTTCCTCGTGCCGGTGGGTCAGGTGGGAGAGGTGGTTCGGCAGCACCAGCATGGACTCGATCAGCGAGAAGGCCAGGCAGCCGATGACGACGAGAGGGATCGTCCTCGCGATCGCCCCCGACGGACCTTCGACGGAGTTGATCAGCGGCGAGAACGCGGCCAGCGTGGTGAGGATCGAGAAGGTGACGGGAGTCGCCACCTGGCGCGCACCGTCGATCGCGGCTCGCGGGCCGGACTTGCCCATCTCGAAGTGACGGTAGATATTCTCGCCCACCACGATCGCGTCGTCGACGACGATGCCGAGCACGAGGATGAACGCGAACAGGGACATCACGTTGATCGAAACGTCGACCAGCGGCAGCAGGCCGAGAGCGCCCATGAAGGAGACCGCGATGCCCACGGACACCCAGAGGGCCAGCCGGAACTTCAGGAACAGCGCCAGCACCAGGAACACGAGCAGCAGACCCAGGCGCCCGCTCTCGACCAACACCCGCAACCGGTCCTGCAGCGGCACCGTGTCATCGAGCCAGGTCGTCATCGACAGACCGGGCGGCAGCGCCGCCTGGCGTTCCGCGACGAAGCCCTTGACCTGGCGCGCGAGCCGCAACGCGCTCTGGTCGCCGACCCGGTAGACCTGCACGAGGGCGACCGGCTGACCGTCGAACCGCGACGTCACGTCGGTCTCGGCGAAGCCGTCCCGCACTTCCGCGATGTCGCCGAGAACCAGGCGGCTGCCATCGGGCCGGGCTCGCAGCACGATGTCGCTGAACTCGGCGCCGCGGTACGCCTGGCCCATCGTGCGCAGGAGGATCTCGCCGCCCCGTGCCCGGACCGCGCCGCCCGGCAGGTCGACCGACGAACGCCGGACAGCCAGCACGACTTCGTCGAAGGTCAGGCCGTACTGCCGCAGGGTGTCCTCGGACACCTCGATCGAGATCTCGTAGGGCCGCACCGCTTCGAGTTCGACCTGGGTGATGTCCGGCAGATCGGAGAGCCCCTCGCGGACGTCTTCGGCGACCGCCTTGAGCGCCCTCTCCTCGACATCGCCGTAGATGGCGACCGTGATCACCCGGCGGCGGATGAGCGCCTCCTGAATGATCGGCTTCTCGGTCTCCACGGGAAACGTCGTGATCGCGTCGATCCGCGACTTGACCTCGTCCAGCACCTCGCGCGTATCCGCGTCCGTCTCCAGCTCGATGACCACCGTGCCCGAACCTTCGGCAGCCGTGGACCGGATGGTGTCGACTCCCTCGAGGTCCTGAACCGCCTCCTCGATCCGGAGACACACGCCCTGTTCGACCTCCTCGGGCGCCGCGCCAAGGTAGGGAACGTTCACGGTGATGCTCTGGGTCTCCATGCTCGGGAAGACCTCGATCGGGATTCCGGTCAGCGCGAGCACGCCCCAGGCCACGATCAGGACCATCAGCAGGTTCGCCGCCACGCCGTTGCGGGCGAACCAGGCGATCATCCCGCTCACTCTGCGGCTCCGCCGCTAGCGGCGGCCTCAGGCTCCGACTGCGGCGTCACCCGCATTCCGTCCACCGCACTCTCGAGAATCGTGAGGCTGATCCGGTCTCCTGGCGCCAGACCCTCCGAGACGATCACGACCTCCGGGTCCGCGCGCAGGATCCCGACCCGACGAAGCACCAGTGTGCCGTCCTGAACCAGCCACACCCGGTCCGCTCCGACCAGCGCCCCGCGCGGCACCTGGAACACGGACTCCACCGATCGACCGACAACCTCCGCGTCCACGAACAGGCCCACCGACAGCGGCGGCCGGTCCCCGGACGCCTGGTACGGATCGTCCACCCGCGCGATCAGGTTCACCATCCGGGTCGCCGGGTCGATCTCGCCGCCGACGCGCGCGATCCGGCCCTCCCACTCGTGCCGGCCGCCCGCGAACTGCGCTCGGAGCAACACCCGGGGGCCGGAGTCACCCAGCTCGCTGCCGAGCGGCAGGTCGAGAAAGGCGAGTTCCGAGTCGGGCACCGGCAGGACGACCTCGGCGGCGTCCACCGCGTAGATCGTGGCCAGCGGCACGCCGCGGTTGACGAACTCGCCGCGGTCGACCCTCTTCGCGCGCAGCCTGCCGGCGAACGGCGCCCGTATGGCGGTCCGCTCGAGGTCCAGCTCGGCGCGCCTCTTGTTGGCGAGCGCAGCCTCCACCTGCGCCCTCGCCTCCGCCAGCTGCGGCTGGCGCAGCACCAGGGGACCCGGTTCACCATCGGCTCCCAGCTCCTCCCACTCTTCGCGCGCGACATCGGCCTCGGCCTGTTCCCGAGCCAGCCCCACTGCCGCCTGCGCGAGCGCGGCCCGGGCGCTCGCCAGCGCCAGCTCGTAGTCGCGCCGGTCAAGCCGGAGCAGGACTTCGCCGGCATCGAAGAAGCCGCCGACCTCGAAGCTCCCCGCCGTCCAGACGATCGTGCCCGCGACTTCAGAAACCAGGTCCGCCTCGGTCACCGGGATGATCGACCCCTGCGAACGAACGCCCAGGTCGACTTCGGTCGGTGTGGCGGTCATCACGCGGACCGGCGGCGGCGCGATCTCGCGCGGCGCGGTCTCGACCACCGGCCTGGACCGAAGCAGGCCGACGACCACCAGAGCGGCCACCGCCAGAACCGCGGCCGGTAGGGTCCACTTCATCACGATCAGGGTCCCCCGCCCGCGGCCGGCAGGGCCGGTTCCGCGTAGACGCCGCCGCCCAGCGCCAGGATGAGGTCCGTCCGCGACTCCAGTTGCTGGCGTCGGGCCGCGAGCAACTGGCTCTCCGACTGGAACGACGTCCGTTGACTGTCGAGCACCTGCAGGTAGCCGACGAGCCCTTCCCGGTAGCGGCCTTCCGCCAGGCGTTCGGCTTCCCGGCTCTCGGTCGCGGCTCGTTCGAGCGCCGCCCGTCGGTCCTCGAGCATCCGCTCGGCCGCGAGGCCGGACTCCACTTCGGCGAAAGCCTGGAGGGCCGTCTGCAGCCAGTTCGCTTCCGCGGCTCCGAGTCCCGCTTCCACCAGGTCGCGGCCGGCGCGGAGACGGCCCCCGGACAGCAGGGGCTGGAGCAGGCCGGAGGCGAGACTCCAGACCGAGAAGTCTCCGTCCAGCAGGTCCCGGAGTTCGCCGCTCGACGTACCCGCCGACCCGTTCAGCGTAAAGCTCGGATAGAGCGCCCGGTGGGCGGCGCGGAGCCGCTCCGAGGCGGCGACCGCCCGGTACTCCGCCGCCCGCAAATCGGGGCGCCGCCCCAGCAGGGCGGCCGGCACTCCGGTTTCCGGCAGCGGTGGAAGCTCTGGCAGGCCCGTGGCCGCCGCGATCTCGCCGGAGGGATAGCGGCCGAGCAACACCTCCATCTGCCGGCGCAATCCATCGAGGGTCTGCCGCTGCGCCGCCAGCGAAGCCTCCACGGTCGCAACCTGGGTTCGGGCCTGCCGAACCTCGAGCGCCGCCGCAACACCGCGCCGGTAGCGGGCCTCGACCCGGTCGCGCGTCCGTTCGCGGCTGGCCAGGGTCCGCTCGGCCAGTTCCACCTGCTGCACCGCCTCGACCGTGCCGAAGTACACCTTCGCGAGCTGGCCCGCGATCGACAGCCGGGCGCCGTCGAGGTCGGCCGAGGAAGCGGCCGCCTCGGCCAGAGAAGCGGCGGTCAGCGCACCGAGCCGGTCCCACAGGTCGACCTCCCAGCGGACGTTGAGCGCCAGACCGTAGGAAGTGAAGGCGAAACTCCGCACACCGCCGGGTTCGAAGCCGGGAATGGGAATCGGGATCGCTTCGGTGAGCCCGCTCTGCGCCGTGTTCTGCTTGCGCCGGCCGGGGTCGAGTGACGCCTCCAGCTCGGGGTTGCGCGCCGCACCGTCGAGCCGGGCCTGGGCCAGCGCAACATCGACGTTCAGAGCCGCCGCCCGGAGGCTGGCGTTGTGCTCCAGTCCCTCGACGATCAACCGGGACAGGAGGGGGTCGCCGAACGCCGTCCACCACTCCGCGTCGAGAGAACCCGCTTCGGTCACTGGTTCCTGAGCCGGCACATCGTCGCCGTAGCCGGCCGGTGCCGGCGCCTCGAGCTCCGGCGTCCGAACGCCGCTACAGGCCGGCAGCGCCAGGGCGCCTGCCGCGAGAAGGCACGTCAACCACGCGCGGCTCTGGCCCGATCCGACCCTGGAGAATTGGGGAACTCTCATCGGACAACACCAACCCGCGAGACTACTTGAGGTCACGGGCCGAGAACCGATCATGTAGCGTGGATTCATGTCCGGCCGGGACTTCAAACGCGGTCTGATCGAGGCCGCCTTGCGCGACAACGAGGCCGCGGGCCGCAGGGAACTCGGGCCGCGCGACGAGCCGGACGCCGGGCGGGTTCGCCGGCCGCACAGGGTTTCGCCATGGAGCCTCCTGCTGCTGCTCCCCATAGCCGCTGCCGCCGTCTTCGGCTACCTGGAACTGAACCGCCCGGCGTCTGCCCCTCCGCCCGCGGCAGAGGTGGACGGGGCCGTACAGGTACCCGAGATCCGCTTCACCGGGCCCCCGGAGGCCGTCGACGTGAACGTGTTCCCGTTGCCCGTGGAGCGAATCGTGCTCGACCCCGGCCACGGCGGCTCGTCGCCCGGCACGGCCGCCGACGGCCTGACCGAGAAGGCCCTCGCCCTCGACATCGCCTACCGGCTGCGCAACCTGCTGGACGACCGCTACCGGGTCGCGATGACCCGGGAGACCGACATGAACGTCGCCCTCGACCACCGCACGCTGATCGCCAATCGCGCGGGCGCCGACGTGTTCGTTTCGATTCACGTGAACTGGCTGCCGGCGAACCGGGCCTGCGGGGTCGAGACCTACTATCTCGGCCCCACCGACGATCCCGAGCTTTCCGCGCTCGCCGAGCGCGAGAACCTGGAGGCCCACGGCTATTCCCTTGGCGACCTTCGCCGGTTTCTCGACGGGGTGTACGCCCAGGCCCGGCAGGACGACAGCCGGGCCCTGGCGACCGCGATTCAGGAGTCGCTCTTCGGACGCCTGCGGACTGCGAACCCCGACCTGAGGAACCGCGGCGTCAAGTCCGCGCCGTTCGTGGTCCTGATCGGGGCGGAGATGCCGGCGGTACTGGCCGAGGTTTCCTGCCTCTCCGACGCGAAAGAGGTCGAGCGGCTGCGGGACGAGAACTACCTCCAATCGATCGCGGAAGCCCTGGATGCGGGCATCCGGAGCTTCGCCGAGTCCCTGCTGTCCACAGCTAAGCTGACCGGCGCCTGAGGCCGAACGATGACCACGCAGACCGCCGCCACGCCCGAGCCGCCGGTGCTCAAGGTGGGCATCGACCTGGGGACGTCGCGCAGTTCGATCTCCGCTGCGAACGGCGAGCGCCACATGGTGCGGAGCTACGTTGGCTGGCCGCGCGACATGGTTGCCCGGAAGGTCCTCCAGCGCGACGTGCTCGTGGGCATCGAGGCACTGGAGAAACGACCGATGCTCGATCTGCGCCGGCCGCTCGAGCGGGGCCTGATCAAGGAGGGGTCCGCCCGCGACGAGCAGGCGGTGCGCGAGATCGTCCGCCGGCTGCTCGAACTGGCCGTCCCCGAGGGGCGGAGTCCGAAGCGGGCGATCCACGCCGTGGTCGGCGTTCCGGCCGAGACTCTCCGCGTGAACCGCCAGAACCTGCGGCGCATCCTCGACGGCCAGGTCACAAGCCTGATGATCGTCTCGGAACCGTTCGCCGTCGCCTATGGCCTCGACGCCCTGGTCCACACGATGGTCGTGGACGTCGGCGCGGGGACGACGGACCTGTGCGTTCTCATGGGCCGCTTTCCGACCGAGGGCGACCAGCGAACCCTGAACGTCGCCGGCGACGCCGTCGACCATCGCCTGCACGCCGGCATCGAGGAGCGCTTCCCCGACGCTTCGGTGTCGATCCACATGGCGCGCGCGTGGAAGGAGAAACACTCCTTCGTCGGCGGAGGCGGCCCGGTCGTGGTGGACGCGCCGGCAAACGGCAGACCGACACGGATCGACATCACCGAGCCGATGCGCACCGCCTGCGAGACTCTCCTGGAGCCGCTGCGGGAGACGATGCTCGACCTGATCGCGAGGGTCGAACCCGAGTACCAGGCCCACGTCCGCAACAACGTGATCCTGACCGGTGGATCCGGTTTGATCCGGGGCCTGGGCGCGGCGCTTCAGAACGCGCTCGGCGAACTCGGCGTGGGCGCGTGCGCGTGGTCAAGGACCCGGTCTTCGTCGGCTCGGACGGCGGCCTGAGCCTGGCCAACGACGTCCGCGACGAGGACTGGCTGCGTCTGGCCGGCTCTCCCGGCAATCAGTAGCGCGCCACCAGGTAGACGACCCAGCTACCCTCGTTCCCCATCCGCGTGCGGCGCCGGAAGATGCCGTTCCCTTCCCCGGTGCCGGCATCCCAGCCCTCGCCGTACACCTCGACGTCGTCGAACCCGGCCTCGGCGAGCAACTCGCGGATCTCGGGCAGGGTCCACATTCGCCACGCGTAGCGGAACACGTTGCGCACCTTCTCCCCGCCCGCCGGCGTGAAGTGCATCGCGCAGCGCATCCAGTGGTCGACGGCGTTGAAGGCGAGCTGGTCCCAACTGTAGGTGAAGGCCGGCAAGGCGACTCCGTCGACGCCTACGGAGGCCTCGATTTCCGTGTCCTCTGTCGTCGCCTGAAACGAGTCCGTGCCGCCAAACGCGTCCAGAACGAACATGCCTCCGGGCTTGAGCGAGCGCCTCGCGGCCCGGAAGTAGTCCAGCATTTCGCCGCGGCCCGGGAACAGGAAGAAGGAGAAGTTGAAGGCGACCTGCACGTCGACCGCGGGGCTGGCCGCCAGGCGCACGTCGCGGCACTCGAGCTCCACGCTGTCCTCGACGCATCTGGCCTCGACCCGATTGCGCCAGCCCCAGTCCAGTGTCGGGCGGTGCAGGTCCACGCCCCAGGCGCGGTTCTCCGGCCTGCGCGCCGCGAAAGCGCTCGCGAGCGAGGCGGTGCCGCAGTAATCCTCCCGCAGGGTCGCGGGGAGCCGTCCGTTGAGCCGGCGATAGACCCGCTCGACGAAGTCGAGATCCACTTCCACGTTCTGGACGGCCGCCTCGTAGAACCGATGGCGGTGGCGCCGAACCTCCGCGCGCTTCACGCGCGCCCCGGCGGCCCCGGCAACAGCGACGCCAGTTCGTCCAGGTCGGCCACCTTCGGGCAGTCCATCTCCGGCCAGTCGGCCCAGGGGTCGAGGAGGACGGCGTGAACGCCGGCGGCCCACGCGCCGACCACGTCGGCGGCGTAGAGGTCGCCCACATGCACCGTCCGCTCCGGACGCGCGCCGGCCAGATCGAGCGCGACCTCGAAGATCCGGGGGTCCGGCTTCTCGAAACCCACCACGGTCGAGTCCACCAGACCGTCGAACAGATGGTTCATGCCGATTCGTGTGAGGGTCCGCGCCATGCTGCCGTCCGAGTTGCTGACCACCACCATGCGATAGCCGAGCGCGCGGATTCGCTCGAGCGCTTCCCTACGGCCCGGCAGCCTGCGGTTCCAGAGCCGGTCGTTGTGGCCGGGCGAGAACAGCCGCTCCGCCAACCCGGAGACGACGGCCTCCAGCTCGACGCCGTCCCGGCAGGACGCCGGCAGCCGCTCGAGAGTCGCTCCCAGGTAGAAACGGAAGGCCCCGCCGCCCTCGGTCGTGCGCCGCTCGGCCAGCGCCGCGGAGAGCACCGGTCGCGCCGCCGCTTCCGCGCGTTCCAACTGCCGTCCCGAGCACTCGACGCCGAGGCTGGCCGCAGTCTCGGCGACCCGGTCGAAGTCCATCGACAGGAAGGTGTTGCCGGCGTCGAAGAAGATCGTGTCGAGTTCCGCCCAGGGAACCGTTCGCGCCATCGCCATGGCGGCCTAGTGTGCCACTGATCGGATCGTTTATTCTCGACACCAACGGAGGACGACGATGAAGCGAAGAAGCGTGATCGGTCCGGCGACGCTCGCCATGGCAACCGCTCTCCTGTTCGGCGCGGCGACCGCCGCCCAGGATGAGCCGTCACCGGCGCTGCAACAACTCGGCAACGACCTGTTCGCCGAACTCCTGTTCAACAACCAGGGCACGGGCTTCGCGATCGCCTGCTCGGTCTGCCACGCCATCGGCGAGTCGGTGCCCGGCAAGTCGGAGCGCTACTACGCCGACTACACGCCGACCAGCCTGACCGCGAACCGCGAGACGACCGAGCGGAACGCGCAGACCCTGGCCGACGCTTCCCGCGCCGAGGTGTTCGGCTGGGACGGCGCTTACGACTCGATGGAGGACATGATCCTCGACAAGCTCGTCGGCAAGCAGTACGGCTGGAACGACGAGGACCGTGACGAAGGGATGGACAACGCGGCCTACGTGCTGCTCAACGAGGGCCACAACGCGATCTCGGGCGTGCCCTATCTCGACCAGTTCCAGGAGGTCTACGGACTGGATCTGGAGTCCCTGCCGCGGCCCGAGGTGGCCGCCGCCGCTGCCCGGGCTCTGGCCGACTACACCCGCACCCTGAGCTACACGATGACCGCGCGTTGGGACGCCTTCGCCGAGCAGAACCGGTTCCGCAAGCAGCCGAACGCCGACGAAGACATGCTGAACTACGCGGCGAGCATCGAGAGCCGGATCTTCAACCAGGAGGGGCGTAACCTGATCCGGCGGCCGGAGGGGTTTACCGAAGCGGCCTACGAGGGCTTCAAGACCTTCTTCCGGGCCTTCGACGTGGAATCGGTCGGCAACTGCGTCCGCTGCCATGTGCCGCCGACCTTCAGCGACTACGCACTTCACGGTACCGGCGCGGGCGACTTCAAGACACCGCCGCTCCGTAACCTCGCCCGCACGGATCCGTACCTGCACGACGGCAGCGCCGCCACCCTCGAGGACGCGATCCGGGTCCACATGGCGCTGGCCGACGCGGCCGACAGCGAACAGGAAGGCGTCGACCCGCTGTTCGGCGAGATCAACATCTCGGACGCGGACATCGAGCCACTCGTGCTGTTCCTGCAGATGCTGGACGAAGTCGGGCCCGAGAACTTCCGCCACTACCTGATCAACTTCGAGTGAGGACCGCTGGTCTCCCGCTCGCTGGGCCGCTGCTCGCCGCGCTGCTGCTCGCCGCGCCCCTTGCCGCCGATCCATCGCTCGAGCGCACGGAAGCGCTGCCCCCGGATCTGCCGGGCTGGCTGACGCCGCTGCTCGATCCGGCCGGCTACAAGGTCGTCCGCGACGAGGGCCAGCCGATCGAGTTCTGGTTCCCGCCCGCGCTGCCGATGCAGGACCCCTCCGCCGAACTCGGCGTCGAGTATCCGACCCTGCCTCCCGGCGGTTTCGTCGGCCTGATGCGCACCACGGACGACTGGGCCACCTACAAGAAGCAGATCGTGCCGGCCGGCACCTACACGCTCCGCTACGCCGTGCAGCCGGCGGACGGCGACCACACCGGGCAGACCTGGTTCCGCGACTTCCTGATCCTCATTCCGGTCGCTCTCGACACGTTCGATCCCTACGGCTTCCCGGAGCAGGAGCCTCTCGTCGAGGCCAGCATCACGATCATCGAGGGCGCCACCCATCCGATGACGATGGCCCTGTTCCAGAACTACGATGGCGCGGAGAGCGCCACCATGTTCTGGAACGACCTCGACCAGCCCACGCTGGCCGTACCCCTCGGCGACGTGACCCTGGGCCTCGTGATCGAAGGCCAGGGCGAGGAAGTACCGCTCTAGCTGCCGCGGTAGCAGCCGCTAGCGATCCCGCGTCAGCGGCACGAAACGCACCGGAATCACCCGGGTCCTCTCCACCGATCCGTCGGCCTGCTTCTCCAGCACCTGAAGCTCCTGGCGGCCGCCATCGGGCCCGACCGGCAGCACCAGCCGGCCGCCGACCGCCAACTGGTCGACCAGGGGCTGCGGCACATGGTCCGGCGCCGCGGTGACGACGATCGCGTCGAACGGCGCCTGCTCGGACCAGCCCGCGTAGCCGTCACCGATCCGTGTGGTGACGTTCCCGTAGCCGGCCCCGTCGAGCGCCGCCGCCGCCCGCAGCCCGAGTGGCTCCACGATCTCGATCGTGAACACGTGATCGACGATCTCGGCCAGCACCGCGGCCTGGTAGCCCGAGCCGGTGCCGATCTCCAGCACCCTGTCCTCCGGGTCGGGCTCCGCGAGCTCGGTCATCAGCGCCACGATGTAGGGCTGGGAAATCGTCTGCCGCCAGCCGATCCCCAGCGGCGAGTCGCGGTAGGCCCACTCGCGGATCTCCTCCGGCACGAACAGGTGGCGTTCGACCTTCCCCATCGCGTCGATGACGCGCACGTCGAGCACCGGCGGTCGGCCGTCGCGGGGTTCGGAGATCGTGTCGCGCACCATGCGGCGCCGGAGCTCCGCGAAGTCGACCGCCTCCTGGGCCGAAGCCGTCCAGCCAGCGAAGCCGAACGTCACCGCGGCGGCAAGACCCAGAACTCCGGGCCCGGAAGGCCGCCCCAGGCCCGCGTATAGCCTTCGCAGGCTCTTCCCGACACCGCCGTCTACCGAGATCCGCGCCATCGTCTCTCCCGCCACCCCAGCCGTCAGCCTGTGGCGCCGACCGGGCCTCCTAGCGTACATGGGGTCGTGGGCCTGCTCGAGCGCCGGCCTCGCGATGCAACAGCTCCTGCTGGTCTGGCTCCTTGCCGGCGTACTCGCTCTGCCGGCGGACCGGGTGGGGCCCCTGCAGGCGGCAATTGGCCTGCCCGGCGTGATCATCATGCTCTGGGGCGGCGCCAACGCGGACCGCACGGACGCCAGGTCGACCCTGACCCGCGTGTTCGGCGCGGCGGCGCTCGTCCCCTTCGGCCTGGTCCTGGCCCTGGAACTGGGCGAACTCAACGTTTGGACGGTCACGGTCTGGGGACTCGGCATCAGCGCCGCGCTGTCGTTCTCCAGTCCGGCGCAGCAAGCGGTGCTGAACCGGATCGCGGGGCGCGACCTGCAGCGCGGAGTGACCGCGGCCACCGCGATCAGCATGTTCACCTACATGGTCGGGCTCAGGGTCGCCGGACAGCTCGATTCCTTCGGACTGCGGCAGGTCCTCCTGGCCCAAAGCCTCTGCCTGGCAGCCGCGGCTCTCTGGATCCGCCGGATCGGATCGCATCCCGCGAACGACGGAGAGCCCGGAGCACCCGCCTGGCGGCGCATCGTCGAGGGTTTCCGGGCCTCCTACCGCCAGCGGGCTGTGTTCGACGCGATGACCGTGAACTTCGTCTCCAGCATCTTCAATGCCGGCGCCTTCTTCACCGTGCTCCCCTTTGTCGTCCTGCGCGTCTATGGCGGCGACGCGGAACTTCTTTCCTGGCTGATGATCCTGTTCTTCGCCGGCGCCGGCGCCTCCAACCTGATCATGCTCCGGTTCATGCCGTTTCAGCAGCCCGGACGCTGGTTCGTCGTGCTGCAACTCTCCCGGATCCTCGTCCTGTTCCTGATCTGGATCGAACCGGCATGGTGGCTGGTCGTCACGGCGAGCGTCGCCTGGGGCCTGAACATGGGCGTCACGACCACTCTCGCCCGGGCGATCGTCCAGGAAGCCGCCGAGCCGCAGACCCGCGGCCGCGTCATGTCCGTCTTCGGCCTCGGTCTGCTCGGCGCTCCACTGATCGGCGCCGTCATCCTGGGCTGGATCGTCGAGGAGTACGGGGCCCTGGCCGGCCTCGTCCCCGGCATGGCGGCGTCGGTGCTGCTGTTTGTCTACAGCATGGCCGCCACGGGACTGTGGCGGTATCGGTCGTCCTGACGCCCTGAGCGGCCTGAACGCCGCTCAGGAACGAAGTCGGCCCTCGCCGAGCGCGCAGTACTGGTTGTACGTGTTCCGGTCGATGTTCGATCCGCAGAAGATCAGCCCCACACGCGCGCCCGAGAGCTCCTCGGCGAGACCCGGCAAGGCCGCGGTGGTGGCGGCGCAGGCAGGCTCCACGGCGAGCTTCAGCTCCCTGAAGATGAGCCCCATGGCTCGAGCCAACTCGCGGTCGGTGACCAGGGCGAGCCGATCCACGTTGCTTCTGCAGAGCGTGAAGGGCAGCCGTTCGGTCATGGGCGGCGCCAGACTGTCCGCGATGGTCTCCACGGCTTCGAGGCGCTCCGGTCTGCCGGACCTGAAGCTCCTGTGCATGGCGTCGGCGCCCACGGGCTCCACGCCGACGATGAGGCAGTCGGGGTTCAATCGCTTCGTGATCGCCGACACGCCCCCGGCAAGACCGCCGCCGCCGATGGCGACGATGAGCACGTCGAGGTCTCCAAGCTGGCGATGCATCTCGAGACCGAGCGTCGCCGCCCCGAGAGCCGTCGCCACACCGTCGAATGGATGGATCGTCGCCCGGCCCTCCGCGGCCGCGATCCCGGCCACCATCTCGAATCCGCTGGGGCCATCCTCCGCCATCAGGACCTCGGCGCCAAGCGCTTTGGCCAACTCGACGCGCGCCGGATTGGCCGATCGCTGCATGACGACCTTCGCGCTGGTCCCGGCCGCTTTCGCCGCATACGCAACGGCGATTGCGTGATTGCCCGCGCTCATGGCCGTCACGCCGGCCCGCAGTTGTTCGGCGCTCAGTCGCAGGACGTTCGACAGCGCCCCCCGCGCCTTGAACGTACCGGAGCGTTGAAAGAGCTCCAGCTTGGCGTGGACACGGCTGTTCCCCGGCAGCATCGCCCGCATCTCGGGCCCCGCCCACTCGACGACCGGCGTTTCAACGATGTGAGGAGCGATCAGCGCAAGCGTGTCTTCGACTGCCTCCAGCGTGATGCCATGGTCGTCGTCGCCCACCGGCGTCAGGTTCGAGCCGCGCCCCGCCGCCGCAGCCACTCCACCGTGCTCAGGGCCAGCAGCGCGAAGACGATCAGGAAGGTGGCGACGGCGAGGATCGTCGGACTGATCTCCTCGCGGATGCCGGACCACATCTGGCGCGGCAGGGTGCGCTGTTCCAGACCGCCCATGAACAGGACGATGACGAGTTCGTCGAAGGACGCCGCGAAGGCGAACAGGGACCCCGAGATGACGCCGGGCAGGATGAGCGGCAGTTGCACCCGGCGGAAGGCGACGAGGGGGTTGGCGCCGAGATTGGCGGCCGCGCGCATGACGGTCCAGTCGAAGCCCGCCAGGGTCGCGCTCACGGTGATGACGACGAAGGGCGCGCCGAACACGGCGTGCGCGAGGATGATCCCGAGGTGGGTCTGCGCCAGCCCCAGGTTCGAGTAGAAGAAGAACATGCCGACGCCGGCGATGATCACCGGCGTGATCATCGGCGAGATGAGGAGCGCCGTGACGATCTTGCGGCCCGGCATCGCCGGGTGGGCCAGGCCCAGCGCCGCGGCGGCGCCCAGCACCGTGGCGACGACGGTCGCCGAGATGCCGATGACCAGGCTGTTGGCGAGCGGGCGGGTCCACTCGTCGCCGTCGAAGATGCTGCGATACCAGCGGAGCGAGTACGCCTCCGGGTCGAAGCGCAGCATGCCCTCGGTGAACGTGAAGTAGGGCTCGGCGTTGAAGCTGAGCGGCACCAGGACGAGGATCGGCGCGATCAGGAAGACGAACGCGGCGACGCAGAAGGCCAGGTAGCCCCAGCGGGCGACCCGGTAACCGGGGCTGAGCGCGCCACCGACCATCATCCGAGCCCGATCCGGTCGATGCCGACCAGGCGGTCGTACACCACGTAGAGCAGGGTCACGCCGCCCAGCAGCAGGGCCGCCAGCGCCGCCGCCAGACCCCAGTTGAGCGAGGTCTGGACGTGGTAGGCGATCATGTTCGAGATCAACTGGCCGCTCTGGCCGCCGACCAGGGCCGGAGTGATGTAGTAGCCGATCGCCAGGATGAAGGTGAGCAGACAGCCGGCACCCACACCGGGCAGCGTCTGCGGCCAGTAGACCCGGCGCAGCGCCTGGAACGGCGTCGCCCCCAGCGACACGGCCGCGTTCATGTAGGCGGGCGGAATGGCCCGCATCACGGAGTAGAGCGGCAGCACCAGGAACGGCAGAAGCACGTGGGTCATCGCCACGAAGGTGCC
The DNA here is from genome assembly GCA_965116955.1 of Thermoanaerobaculia bacterium. Lineage (GTDB taxonomy): Bacteria > Acidobacteriota > Thermoanaerobaculia > Multivoradales > Multivoraceae > Multivorans. The sequence continues at coordinate 200,979 of OZ220742.1, forward strand.
CGTCATGTTGTAGATCATCGCGATCCGGCCGTCGTCGCCGATCAGCCCGATCGCGACCAGGAAGTCGTTCACTATCCCCTGGTTCTGGAGCAGGACGATCCACGAGGTGGTGCGCACCAGCAACGAGGTCCAGAACGGCAGCAGGACGAGCAGCAGCAGGACGTTGGCGCGCTTCGGCGGCGAGTTGGCGATCATGTGCGCCACCGGGTAACCGATGACCAGGCACAGCAGGGTGACCCCCAGGCTGACGAGGAACGTTCGCCAGAACAGCGGCACGTAGATGCGCCACACTTCCGGCGCGCGCTGGTAGCCGCCGTCGGGACCGCGCTCGAAGTCGAGGGCCTTGAGGTAGTGGCGCGCCGTCAACCGCTGGCCGGCGGCCTCGAGCGCACGCCACGACTCCGGGCCGCCCCAGCGCGAGTCGATCGCGATCATCGTCTCCCGCCAGAAGGCGCCGTCCGTCGCCGCGCCGGCCGCTTCGGCCGCGGCCTTGGCCTCGACCATCTCCCGCGAGCTGCCCATGATCACGCTGCGCATGCCGCTCGCGACCCGGTTCACGCGGTTCGCCGTCCGTCCGAGGGTGCGCTCCGTCCGCGCCGCCACGAACTCGTCGGCGACGGCCGCGAACGCCTCGTCGGGCGGCGTCCCCTGGCCGTCCCAGTCGCGCAACGCGGCCATCGTCCCGGGCAGCGCGTCGGCGACCTCGGGATCGTAGAAGCTCTTCGTCAGCAGGCTGAGCATCGGGCCGAGGAACGTCACCGAAACGAACGCGACGAGCGGCAGGGCGAGACCGGCTGCCCGCAGCCGAGGCCCGAGCGCCCGGCGCCACAGCGGCCGGCGGACCGGCTGGCTGAAGCCTGGAGAGTCCTGGGACATTACGGCTCGACCCCTCAACCTCAGCGCGCCAGCCAGGCGGTGAAGCGCTCCAGCATCTCGTCGCCGTGGTCCGCCCACCACTGCCAGTCGGTCATCAGGTAGTTCTTCATGTTCGCGGGGTTCGTCGGCATGTGCGGCCACATCTCCGTGCCCGTCTCGAAGTGCCGGTCGATCAACTTCTCCGCCGAGTAGCGCGCCGGACTGTAGGCGATGTAGCGGCCGACTCCCGCCATCGACTCGGCACGGGCGGCATGCTGGACGAATCGAATCGCATCGTCGAGTCGCGGCGTACTCGCGACGATCGCAAGCTGGCCCCGGTTCAGGACCTGGCCGTCCCACACGATGACGAAGGGCTGCCCCTCGAGCACCTGCGCGTTGAAGATGCGCCCGTTCGCGGCCATCGTCATCAGCACCTCGCCGTCCGCCAGCAACTGCGGCGCCTGGGCGGACGTGTCCCACCACACGACCTCGTCCTTGATCGTGTCCAGCTTCCGGAACACCCGCTCGAGACCCTCGGGCGTGCTCAGCACGTCGTACAGACGGTCCTTGGGGACCCCGTCCGCCATCAGCGCCATCTCCAGAATCGCCTCCGGCGACCGCCTCACGCCACGCCGCCCGGGAAACCGTTCGAGGTCGAAGAAGTCGGCGAGCCGGGTCGGCGGCGGTCCCGTCAGGACCTCCCGGTTGTACGCGAAGATCGAGGAGAACAGCAGGTTGCCCACACCGCACTCCGTGTTCATCTCGGGCAGAAAGTCATCCTCCGGCAGCTCGCGGTTGGGACCCGCCGGCAGGATCGAGGGATCGATCAACTCCAGGACGCCTTCGTCGCAACCGCTGACCGTCTCGGCCACGGAAAGATCGACGACATCCCAGTGAACCGCACCCGCTTCCACCTGCGCCCGGACCTGGGCCAGTCCACCCTGGAAGTCGGCCAGGTCGACCCGAACGCCGGTCGCTTCCGTGAAGGACTCGTGGTACCCCCTCACGACTGCGCGGGCGTACGAGCCTCCGTAGGAGACGGCAGTGATCGAGCGCTCGTTCGCGTTACTGCCCGGCGCCGAACCCGGAGGTGGGTCCGCGGCCAGCCGGCAGCCGGCGACCAGGACAACGCCCAGCACGATGGCGACCGAGTTCCTCATCGCGCCAGCCAGGCGGCGAACCGCTCCTGCATCTCGTCCCTGTGGTCGGCCCACCACTCCCAGTCGCTCATCAGGAAGTTCTTCATGTTCGCGGGGTTCGTGGGCATGTGCGGCCACATGTCCGTGCCCGTCTCGGCGTGGCGGTCGATCAGCGCCTGGCCGGAACGGCGCGCGGGGCTGTAGGCGATGTACCTCCCGACGCCCGCCATCGACTCGGAGCGGGCGGCGTGGCGCATGAAGCGCAGCGCGCCTTCGAGGTGTGGAGTACCGGCGACGACCACGAGCTGGCCCCGGTCCATGACCTGACCATCCCAGACGATGACGAAGGGCTGGTTCTCCAGGACCTGGGCGTTGAAGATCCGTCCGTTCCAGGCCGTGCTCATGATGACCTCGCCGTCGGCGAGGAGCTGCGGCGGCTGCGCGCCGGCCTCCCACCACACGACCTCGTCCTTGATCGTGTCCAGCTTCCGGAACGCGCGGTCGAGACCCTCCGGCGTCCCGAGCAACTCGTAGATCCGTTCCTTCGGCACGCCGTCGGCCATCAACGCGAACTCCAGGTTGGCCTCCGGCTTCCGCTGCATGCCCCGGCGCCCGGGGAAGCGCTCCAGGTCGAAGAAGTCGGCGAGCGTGGTCGGAGGGGGACCCGGCAGGGTCTCCGGGTTGTAGGCGTAGATCGTGGAGTAGAGCAGCGTGCCCACGCCGCACTCCGTGTTCGTCTCGGGCAGGAAGTCGTCCCCCGGCTCCTCGCCGTTCGGACCCGGCGGCAGCAACTCGGGGCCGATCAGCTCCAGGACGCCTTCGTCGCAACCCGTCACGGTATCGGCGACGCCCAGATCGACGACGTCCCAGTGAACGGCGCCGGCCTCGACCTGTGCGCGGATCTGCGCGAGGCCGCCGTTGTAGTCCTCCAGGTTGACCTGGATGCCGGTCTCGGCGGTGAAGGACTCGTGGTAGCCGAGAACGCAGGCGCGGGCGTACGAGCCGCCGAAGGAGACGACGGTGATCGATCCCTCGTTCGCTTCCGGACCCGGAGAGCCGATCTCCGTCCCATCTCCCGCCTGCGGAGCGCAGCCGGCCAGCACCGCGGCCACCGCGACGGCGGCCGCCCTCACCACTCCTCTTCGCCTTCCGCCAGCTTCTCGGGCACCAGCGCCCGGCAGTCGAGCGCGGCCCAGCCGACACGCACCGTGTCGCCCGGCAGCACGGCGCCGTGTCCGACGACGTTCGGGATCTTGGCAATGAAGTCGGAGGCGCCGCCTATCGTCATGTGCAGGCGCAGATGGTCGCCGAGAAAGATCATGTCGTCGATCCGCGTCTCGACTTCGTTCCGGTAGCGACCGTCCGCCGGCGCCACCGCGACGCGCTCGGGCCGGATGACGACCGTGGTTCGAGCGCCCGGCGGGCACAGGCCCAGGCTCATCGCCCGGATCGACTGGCCGCCGATGTCGACTTCGCAGACACCGTCCTCCTCGCTGACCACGACGCCGTCGAGCCGGTTGTTCTCACCGATGAACCGGGCCACGAAGGCCTTCTCGGGTTCCTCGTACAGGACCTCCGGCGACGCCGCCTGCTCGATGACGCCGTTGTGGAACACGGCGACCCGGTCGGAGAGCGTCATCGCCTCCTGCTGGTCGTGCGTCACGTAGACCACCGTCACCCCCAGGGTCGAGTGGATGCGCCGGATCTCGTACTGCATCTCCTCCCGTAGCCTGCGATCGAGAGCGCCCAGCGGCTCGTCCATCAGGACGATCTCCGGCTCGAACACCAGCGCGCGGGCGATCGCCACCCGCTGCTGCTGACCGCCCGAGAGCTGCGCCGGCCGCCTGTCCTCGAGTCCCTCGAGTTGCACCAGGCTGAGCGCCCGCTTGACCCGCTCCCGCCTCAGGGCCGGCTCGACGCCGCGGACCTCGAGCGGGAAGGCCAGGTTGCCGCCCACCGTCATGTGGGGGAACAGGGCGTAGTTCTGGAACACCATGCCGATCCCGCGCTTGTGGGGCGGCAGATCCTGGATCGGCTGGCCGGCTATCCGGATCGTCCCCGCGGTCGGCGCCTCGAAGCCCGCGAGCATCATCAGGCAGGTCGTCTTGCCCGAGCCGGAGGGCCCCAGCAGGGTCAGGAACTCGCCCTGCTCCACCGCGAGATCGAGCCCTCGCACGACCAGGTTCTCGCCGTCGTAGCTCTTGTCCACCCCAAGGAACTCGACGTGCGGAACCCGGCTCTCGCCGCGATCGTCAGGGGCCGGGACGCTCACGAGGGGTGACTATACTCACGAACCGCCACTCCGTTCTCCTACCAACCAGATGTCCAAGCAGGCCACCGCGGACGGACCTTCCGGACACCAGGTCACTGGAAACGTCGCGGAAGAGCCGATCGACTTCCGCACTCGTCCCGACCGCTACCGGCACTGGCGGCTCAGGATCGAGCCGCCACTCGCCTTCCTGACCCTGGAGGTCGACGAGGAGGCGGGGCTGCGGCCCGGCTACCAGCTCAAGCAGAACTCCTACGACCTGGGCGTCGACTTCGAGCTCTACGACGCCACCCAGCGGCTGCGCTTCGAGCACCCGGAGGTCCACGCCGTCGTGCTCCGCTCGGACCGCGACCGCATCTTCTGCGCCGGCGCCAACATCGGCATGCTCGGCTCCTCCTCGCACCAGTTGAAGGTGAACTTCTGCAAGTTCACGAACGAGACCCGGCTGGCGATCGAGGACGCCTGCGAGCACTCCGGCCAGCGCTACCTCTGCGCGGTTCGCGGCACGGCGGCGGGCGGCGGCTACGAGCTGGCCCTCGCCTGCGACCGCATCCTGCTCGCCGACGACGGCAGTTCGGCCGTCTCGCTCCCCGAAGTGCCGCTCCTCGGAGTGCTTCCCGGCACCGGCGGACTGACCCGGTTGCTCGACAAGCGCCGCGTCCGCCGCGACCGCGCCGACCTCTTCTGCACGCTGGAGGAGGGCGTCAAGGGGCGGCGCGCGGTGGACTGGAACCTGGTCGACGAACTGCTGCCGCGCTCGTCCTTCGACGACGGCGCGAAGGCGCGGGCGCTGGAACTGGCCGCCTCCAGCGATCGTCCTGCGGCAGACGGCGGCGCGGACTGGCCCGAGGTCGAGCCGATCGTGGACGCGGACTCGATCGTCTACTCGACGCTCCGCATCGACTTCGACCGCGCGCCGGGCGCCGCCCGTCTGACCGTGTTCAGCCCAACCGAGCCACCGCCGGGTGATGCATCGGCAGCACTGGCCGGGAGCGCGGCTTTCTGGCCTCTCGTCCTGGCCCGGGAACTCGATGACGCCCTACTCCACCTGCGCCTCAACGAGACCCGGATCGGGCAGCTCGTCATCGAGTCCGAAGGCGACCTGGGTACGGTGGCCGCATTCGACGCGTTCCTCCACCGGGAACGCGAGCACTGGTTCGTGCGCGAGGTTCTGCTGTACTGGAAGCGGGTGCTCAAGCGCCTCGACCTGACCGCACGCAGCGTGTTCACGCTGATCACGCCGGGAAGCTGCTTCGCGGGTCTGCTGCTCGAACTCGCGCTGGCCTCCGACCGCGCCTACATGTTCGAAGGGGAGAGCGAAGACGGCACGCCGGCGCCCTCCGTCGAGCTGGGCGAACTGAACTTCGGCACGTTTCCCACGCCAAACGGGCTTTCGCGCCTCGAGACCCGGTTCCTCCACGAGGCGGAGGCGACGAAGCGGCTCCGCGAACTCGTCGGCGCTCCTCTCGAAGCCGAAGAGGCCGAAGCCGCCGGCCTGATCACCGAGATCCTGGACGAGCTCGACTGGGAGGACGAGGTGCGCATCGCGCTCGAGGAACGGGCGAGCTTCTCGCCCGACGCGCTGACCGCGATGGAGGCCAACCTCCGCTTCCCCGGTCCCGAAACCCTGGAAAGCAAGATCTTCGGACGATTGAGCGCCTGGCAGAACTGGATCTTCCAACGACCCAACGCGGTCGGCGACGAAGGCGCGCTCCGGCTCTACGGTACCGGCAGGCGTCCCGACTTTGATCGCGAACGCGTCTGACGGACTGCGGAACCGCTGAGAACGGAGCAACACGACCAATGACGACGCTTGACAGCACCGTCGACTACGACGTCCTGATTCCGAACAACGTCGCGCTGGCATCGGACGCCCGCGTCCGCCGCGGCCTGGAGCGCTGGCACCCCGGCTACATCGACTGGTGGATGGACATGGGGCCCGACGGCTTCCAGACCTCGGACGTCTATCTCCGTACGGCGGTCCGGGTCGAATCGAAGGGCGCGGACAAGTGGGCGGTGTTCGACTACGTGAAGATGCCCGACTATCGCTGGGGCATCCTGCTCGCACCGCAGGCCGAGGACCGGACGATCCCGTTCGGCCACCACGTCGGCGAGCCGGCCTGGCAGGAGGTACCGGGCGAATACCGGGCGATGCTGCGGCGCCTGATCGTCATCCAGGGCGACACCGAACCGGCTTCGGTCGAGCAGCAGCGCTTTCTGGGCAAGACGGCGCCCTCGCTCTACGACATGCGCAACCTCTTCCAGGTCAACGTCGAGGAGGGGCGCCATCTCTGGGCGATGGTCTACCTGCTCCAGAAGTACTTCGGCCGCGACGGTCGGGAGGAAGCCGGCGAGCTACTGCGCCGCCGTTCCGGCTCCGACGACGCCCCGCGCATGCTCGGCGCCTTCAACGAGGAGACCCCGGACTGGCTCTCCTTCTTCCTGTTCACCTTCTTCACCGACCGCGACGGCAAGATGCAGCTCGAATCGCTGGCCCAGTCCGGCTTCGACCCGCTGTCCCGCACCTGCCGCTTCATGCTGACCGAGGAGGCGTTTCACATGTTCGTCGGCGAGAGCGGAGTGACGCGCATCGTGCAGCGCACCGGCGAAGCGATGGCGGCGGCCGGCATCGACGACCCCACCGAAGTCGAGGCCGTGCGCGCGCTCGGCGTGATCGACCTGCCGACGATCCAGAAGAAGGTGAACCTCCACTACTCCCTGACCCTCGACCTGTTCGGTTCCGAGCTGTCGACGAACTCGGCGAACTTCTTCAACGCCGGACTCAAGGGACGCTTCCGCGAGCACCGGCTGGAGGACGACCACCGCCTGCTCGACGACACCTACGGGATCCCGGAACCGGCGAACGGCGCCGCGTCGAACGGCGGCTGGCACGTCGTCCAGCACCCGGCGCTCAACGCCCTGAACGCCCGCCTGCGCGACGACTTCACGGACGACTGCAACCTCGGCGTCGGCCGCTGGAACAAGGCGATCCGGCAGACCGGAGTGGACTTCGAGATCACCCTGCCCCACGTCGCCTTCCACCGGCAGATCGGCGTCTACCGTGACCTCCACGCCACGCCTGCAGGCGAGATCATCTCAGAGGACGAGTGGACCCGGCACCGGCACGAGTGGCTGCCCGACGACAGCGACCGCGCCTTCATCGAGTCCCTGATGACACCGGAGTTCCGGCCCGGTCACTACGCCTCCTGGATTGCCGAACCGAGAATCCGGATCAACCACAAGCCGGGCGACTTCGAGTGGGTCAAGCTGGCCGAGGCATAGGGCCCCGAAACTCCGCAAGCACGTGACGGGCTATCTACCGGGCTTCTTCGCGCCCTGGCTCGCCTCGGCCCTGGTGCTGGCGCTGGGCGCCCTGCTGCCGGCCCGTCACGTGACGGGCTACGTCCGCGACGAGCGCTCCGGACAGCTTCTCCGCTACCGCCTGAACGGCCCGCTCGTCTTCGCCGTGACGATCGGCCTGTGGCTCTTTGCCGGCTTCAGCGGCGTCATGCCCTGGGACTGGCTGTGGACCCACCGCTGGAGCGGCGCCGCGGGCGCTCTGGCGCTCGGCATCGTCGCCTCGGCCGCGGTCGTGCGGTCGGCATCAAGCCGCGGCGAGTCGCTCCTGAAGGAGTTCTATCTCGGCAGGCGCGCCAACCCGCGCATGTTCGGCGGCCGCGTGGACGCGAAGATGTTCCTCTACGTGTTCGGCGCCACCTACCTCGAACTGAACCTGCTGTCGTTCGCGGCCCATCACTTCCTGACCTTCCCCGAAGATCCCTCGCCCGGCGTCGTCCTCTACGTAGCGCTCTTCACCTGGTTCGTCGGCGACTACCTGGTCTTCGAGCGGGTCCACCTCTACACCTACGACCTGTTCGCCGAACGGGTCGGCTTCAAGCTCGTCTGGGGTTGCCTCTTCTTCTACCCGACCTTCTATGGAGTGGGACTCTGGGCCGCCGCCGACCTGCCCAACCCGCACGCCCCGGTATGGCTGCTCGTTCTGGCCGCGCTCGTCTTCTTCGCCGGCTGGTCGCTGGCGCGCGGCGCGAACATGCAGAAGTTCCACTTCAAGCTCGACCCGGAACGAACGTTCCTGGGCCGGTTGCGCCCGGAAGCCATCTCCGATGGCGGGCGGCGCGTGCTGTGCAGCGGCTTCTGGGGCGTGTCGCGCCACGTCAACTATCTCGGCGAGATCCTCATGGCGACCGGCCTGACGCTCAGCCTCGGTCAACCGGCGCTCATCGCTCCGTGGCTCTATCCGCTCTACTACGTCCTGCTGCTCGTGCCACGCGAGCGAGACGACGACCGGCGCTGCGCCAGGAAGTACGGCGCCCTGTGGGACGAGTACCGCCGGCGCGTGCCATGGCGGATCGTGCCGAGGGTGTACTGAGAGCCCCCACTTGCATGGAACTGGGTGCCCGACAGGGCGCCGGCCTCACGGCCGGCGCTGGAGCCGGTCCCTGGCGGCGGGAGCGGTGAAGGGACGAGGCGTCGACGGCGACCTGAACCGTAGAGCCTCCGCCGTCGCCACGGCGCTTCCCGCTCGGCCTGGAGCCTCGCCGCGGTCCCTGGCCGGGAGATCGCGGCGAGGCCGCAGCCGTTTCGCTCTCGAGCGGCACGCCGAAATCGCCTGTTCTTGCTGGACTCGCGATCGCTTCGGTTGCCGCTTCGACGCTCGACGGCGCTGTTCGTCTAGACGAATCTCCGATCGCGGCGTACCATGCCGATCAAAGAGAAAGCGCTGGCGCAGGAAGTTCGCCGCAGCCGCTGGATTCGGGACGGCAGCGGCGGCCTAGAAGGGGAACAAGCTGCGGACCGTGAGGATTGAACCGTCGTTGATGAGGGCGTTGACGCGTGCCGCGGATCACGGGGGTCCGCGATGCGAACGCGATCCGCGACGGCCGCGGCGAAGTGGCCCGGCTGGTCCGCGCACTGACGTGCGACACTGCGAAGAAGCCGGAACACTGCCGCGGAGGGATGCGCTGTGAAGAAGCTGCGCCATGACCACGACGACATGGCCGGCGATCGCCACTCCGGCGAACCGTGGAGCGCGGTCGCCAGCCAAGCGCGGCACTACTGGGACCAAGCCAGCAACGGCCTGAACAGACCCTGGTGGATGTACAGCGCGCATAGATGCTGCGAGGGCTTGAGTGATCTGGTGTTTCGGTTCGACGATCCGATTTGGCGCAGTCTGTACCCGCCTAACTCCCGGCATTGCATGTGCGGCGTCCTAGCTCTGAGGGCGGTTGACGTAGAGAAAAGGCGGTTCGACGAGCCGGCGATCTACGACGGCCGCGAGGCGCTCGTCGTCGGCCGGGACTTCGCGGAGAATCGTGGCTATCAGCTTCATCGGTTGTCTTCGGAACGGCGACCCGTGGAAGCTCAGACCGGCTGGCTTGGCCGGCCGGTCGCTTGCGAGCCGGCTGAGGTGTATCGGGGCGGCAGATTCTCGTTCAAGGGCGGAGGCATGATCGTTCCTCCTGACGTTTCCCTGCCCGACGCCGACCCCGGCGATCGCTCGTTGCCGTTGGCGACTCGGCGACTCGCAACGCTGCGCTTGGACGTGCTCACCGGGCTTGCCGCAATCCTGCTTTCCGACGGACCGAAAGTCGCCGCGCGGAGGTCGCCGCCGGCGATTCTCTGGGCGAAGGTCTGGGATGTCGATGTTGCGGACGGCGAGGCGCTGGCGTTGCAGTTGCGCGCCGCTGGCGTGCGCAGTGTTCGGTGAACCCATGGTCCATCGGCGGCCAGAGCGACGAACGGAGACGGGGCGGGGCCTGGCCGGCGTATCTCTACAGCGGCCTCTCGTCCGAGGGCTCGGGCGGCGCCACGCTCCACACAGCTGGAATCATGACCCTGACAACGACTCGCGCACAGCGTCAATCTGACCCTTCGTTGTGTCATGCAGGCGGCCTTTCGGCAACCAAGCAGTTCTACCGGCCGCCACGCTGGCCCACTCGAACATCGTCCTCAGCGATGCGCATCTCTCCTCATGCGCCAGCACATGAGGGATATCCAGAACCGCAACGATCGACGGCCCATGCTCCTTCTCGTCGAACGCCGCATGAATGGACCTCAGCCGGCCCTTTGGGTGCCTGATCGTTTCCACGTCGCCATCGAAATCTTCCAGGTCAGTACCAAGCACGTGGTTAACCGCGTTGGCGTCCGCAAAGTAGTAGGCTTCGAGCATGTTCACCAGAAAGTGGACGCCCGCCTTCGCGGACATTCCCTCTCCAAGGATGGTGTCCAATGCCACTCGGTAACGGCCAAACACCGCATCCACGTCCTCGGAACGGCTCGCCTCAAGATCATCCACCAGTATCACGAAGTCTCCTGTATTCCACAAGAACCCTCGCGCTGGGAGGCCGATCTGCTCCGCGTCTTTGTTCGGTATCGTTTTGCCCGTTCCCACCATCTGTAGCTTACGCTTCTCGGATCGAATGGGTGACCGTTGGCCAATTCGGCGAACCACAGTAAACGAGCAATTCCCCTCGGACGCCAAAATGCGAAACAGATCCGGCAGACACTTCTCCTCGGTCTCTCCGGTCACGATCAATCCGAATCGCAAGTGCCGCCAGCCAACGCCGCCAGCGTCACCTGACGGCATCACGCATCCGCCGCCTCGCGTATGGCGGCCCCTTGTGGAGCCAGCGCCTCCGACATGTAGAGTGATCCGGCCGCGTACTCATCCAGAAGATCCTTCATTTCATCGATCCGCGAAAGCCGAGCAAACCGGGCGGCGCCTTGCTCCATCTCCGCCACAAGAATGTCCTCGGGTTCGAACTGACTGATCAGGACAGGCGAATGGGTCGCGACGAATACCTGCTTCCCCCAATCTGCGGTAGCGCGCTTGATCGCTCGCGCAAGTACCGCAATCGCCCACGGATGCAGCGACACCTCGGGCTCATCGAACAACAGCACCGCCTCCCGGTCTCCCTCCGAGAACAATGCCAGGAGAAGAAGGAGCATCTGAATCACTCCGTCCGACATGCCAGATGCGAAGATCGCCTCGCCCCGCCCCTTCTCCTGAAAGCTCGCGTAGACCGACGATGGCCCCGTCTGTTCAAGAACGATGTCGTCGAAGGCCGGAAAGGCCTCGGACATGTAGCCCATTATCGCGTTGTACCGCGCATCCACATTCCTCTTGTCCTTCACGTTCCGAAGCACGGACCAAGCGTTGCTCCCGTTATCCCACAGTCTCGTCTGATGACTACTTTCCGAACCCCGCCGCTTGAGCGGCCAGAGATGGAACGAGCGGGAAGGATAGAAGCGAACAAAATGCAGCAAGTGGTCAAGGTGACCCGCTTCAGGGTCTCCTTTGTTGAAGTCCAGGAAAAGGCCGAGGCTGATCTTGTCGGGTTCGCGCAAGTCGATGCTAGCCGCCTGTCCCACGCCCTCGTTGAACAGGGATGCGCTGGTGGAGCCAGGAACACGTTCGATCAAAGTAAGGTCGCGGCTGGACGAGAACAGGCGCTCACCCGGAAACGGGTCTATTCGACCCGCGGCCAGCGAGAACGATAGGCCATAAGTGACCCCGCCACCGGTCAGTTCCACCAGTATGCGCGCATCATTCCCGGCCCCGTCCCAAAGGAGCCCGATCCCATGATCGCGCTCCGAAGACGCGACTTCCACGCCGCGAATTGCGCAGTCACGGAAGAAATAGACGGTGTCGAGAAGAGTCGACTTGCCAGCTCCGTTGGGGCCGAACAGCACATTGATCGGGCGGACCTCAACGTCCACATCCGCTAGCGCCCGGTAGTTGCGAACGCGAACCCTATTCAATCCCACGACAAGCTCCGTCAATCCCCGCCGAGTCGGTGACCGGCGCGGACGTTATCACGCAGCCTCCGCTGGAAGCTGCGGAGATCCGGCACGTCGCCCTCGGCGAGACGCCCGTCGAGCACAACGGGTGCGCGTATCGGAAGGGCCGATTGGAGTCGGCTCCAGGAGCGAACAAGCCACTAGTCTCCCCGCCCTACGGGTACAACAGCCCCATCGTCCACGAGTCGCCGGCCCGCTCGTAGAACGTCCGGTCGTGCAGCCGGTACTCCCGGGGGACCCAGAACTCGAAGCGCCGGGGCACGACCCGCAGGCCCGTCCAGTGCGGAGGGCGCGGAACTTCGCCGCCCGCGAAGCGCTCGGTCACCTGCTCGAAGTCGGCGAGGAGCTGCTCGCGGCTTGCCAGCGGCCGGCTCTGCTGGGAAGCCCAGGCGCCGAGCTGGCTGTTGCGGTCACGGGTGGCGAAGTAAGGGTCGGCCTCTTCGTCGCTGACCCGCTCGGCGCGGCCGAAGATGCACACCTGCTCCTTCGGTTCGCGCCAGAAGAAGTTGAGGCTGACGTCCGGCCGCGCCAGGATCTCTCTACCCTTGCGGCTCTCGAGGTTCGTGTAGAAGACGAAACCCCTGTCGTCGAAGTGCTTGAGCAGCACGACCCGGGACGACGGACGTCCCTGCGTGTCGGAGCTGGAGAGGACCATCGCATTCGGCTCGGTCAGGCCCGTGGCCGAAGCGCGCACGAAGAGGTCGCGGAAGCGATCGAAGGGGTCGGTGGCAGATCTCATAGCGTGAACTCTGACGGATCCGACAGCAAGTGCCAACACCCCACCCGCTCGCGGGCTCCGATCCGGGTTCAGCACACGCGCCTTGACCGCTCGGCGCGGGCAGACGGGCGTCCGGCGGCCTAGAGCGTTCTTGAGTATCATGAGCAGGTGTGCAACCACACTAACGCTCGACGAAGGCACTGCGGCCTAGAGGTCGAAGAGCAGCCGCGTCCCGGGACTTGAACATATGCACCGAACGTATGAGGGAGGAAGTCGTGAACCGCAGATACACCGTCGCCCTGATGGCAATCGCTTTGGTCGCAGCAACTGCCATCCTGCTCGCGCAGCCGGAGCCGTGGCAACACGAGTTGTATGACGCACTGATCGACGCTGGTATCGACATGGATTCGGTGGTGTTGGTTCGCGGCAGCCAGTTGACCCGACGCAACGCCGCAGCGCAGGGCTTCGATAGCGAGGCGGTCGCCGTCGGCTACATCGGCGGCTACCTGTTCGCGACCATAGAGGCATCCTGCCGCGACCGCGGACTCACTTCGGCCCAATGCTGGGATTCCTACGAGGCGAGTCGGTGAGCATCGAGCTCGAAGGCGGTCACCTCACCCACCGGAGCTCCGGGATTCTCGCCACGCCGCCAACGCCCACCTTCAAATCCACACTAAATGGCGAACGGTTGAGCCGCTGGCCCAACCGGTCTAGGAACGCCACTCCCGCATACCAGAGTGTCCCTGACGCGCAAGCGGCTTGCTGCTCGCCGACGTCCAGATCGATGGTCCTGAATTGCTCTAGCCGCTCTGCAAAGACGAGGTCGCGGCGCAGTGAATCGGCCCTATTCAGGCTGCCGACTGAAGGACCGGCTGCCTCTAGGAACTAGCGTGAGCCAGCGCCACCTCGTTGCGGCCCTGCTCGCGGTCGCCTCGGTCGCACTCGCCGCCGTGCTGCTTGCGCAGCCGCAGCCCGTCCGTGGCGCCCACACCTACGACGTTGCCTTGGCTGGCCTCATCGGCAACAGTGACATACCCCCAGAATCACTCGGCTTGGTCAGAGCGGCGTTCCGTAGCGGATGGGAAGCCCGCGGCGTCCTGAACCGCTGCGATGCCGAGGGGCTAGGCGACGCAGCGTGCGCCGACCGGCTGCGCCAGCACTTGCGCCAGCGGCTTGGGCGCTGACCTGGGGGCGCGACTACTCACCGCTCTGAGTGCGACGCTGCTGGGCGCCAGCTTGTTCGACAAACGCAAACGCGACGGTCACTCGACGAGAACTACGCGCCGAAGTCGCACCGAACATTCCGGACCGACCGCGCTCGGCGATGGACGGTGACCACGCCATGGCGCACATACTCGCGTCCCATGCCGTAGCCTCCCGCACTAAGTGATAGGACAGCAACCAACAACCTGCAACCGTGCCCACGGCGCTACGCGACCTAGTCGCATGGTCGGCCGATGAAGGTCGGCGTCCTCCAGTTCTTCTCCTGGCCCGACCGGCGGATACCGCTGGATCAGGTCTACCAACGGGCGTTCCAGCGCATCGACATCATGGAGCAGAACGGCTACGACGCCGTCTGGTTGGCGGAACATCACTTCAGTTCGTTCAGCATCTGCCCGTCGATTCACCTGATGGGCACGCACGTCGCCGCCCGGACGAAGAACCTGCGAATCGGCACCGGCGTCACGCTGGCGCCCTTCTACAACCCCCTGCGGCTGGCGGAAGAGGTGGCGCTGCTCGACGTGCTGTCGGGAGGCCGGGTGAACTGGGGCGTCGGCCGCGGCTACCAGGAAGGGGAGTTCCGGGCCTTCGGCGTCGACCCGCAGGAGAGCTACCAGGTCTTTCGCAATCACGTCCAGGTGGTGATCCGCGCCTGGACCGAAGAGCGCCTCACCTACGAAGGCGAGCACTTCCACTGCGAGGACGTCGAGGTGCTGCCGAAGCCGGCGCAGAAGCCGCATCCGCCGGTGTGGCTCGCCGCCTCGTCGCCGGAAGCGATGAACTGGGCGGCCGAGAACGGCTTCTCGATCATGATGGACCCGCACTCGGACCACACGCGGCTAGCCGAGAAGCGGGAGCTGTACCGTCGGATCCTGGAACAGCACGGCCACTCCATCGAGGGTCGCGAGATCCCGATGGCCCGCCTCATCGCCTGCGCGCCGACCCGCGCCGAAGCAGAGCAGATCGCGCGAAAGGGAGCCGAGTGGACGGTCGGCTCGCACCGCAAGAAGGGCGTTCGACAAGCCAGGGTCGAAAGCAGGCTCAACCGCGAGTTCAGCGCTCTGGCGCAGGACAACATCTTCGTCGACTCCGCGGAACAGTCCGCGATCGACCGCTACATGAACGGCGTCATCATCTACGGCACGCCGGACGAACTCGTCGACGAGATCGAGCGTCTCAAGGAGGAGATGTTCCTCGGCTATCTGCTGCTGGCGCCTCTCAGCCACAGCTCGTTCGTGCTGTTCACGGACGAGGTGCTGCCCCGCGTCGCCTGAGGGCGGGCCGCTCCGGCTTCAGCGTCGGCGATCCTTGAACACGTAGGAGAGGCCCTCCTCGGCGAAGGCGCGGCAGGCCTTGTCCTTGAACTCGACCGCCTTGTCCCATTCCTCGATGTCGTAATAGTCCCGCTCAGCGACGACCCGGATCTCCCGC
The DNA here is from genome assembly GCA_965116955.1 of Thermoanaerobaculia bacterium. Lineage (GTDB taxonomy): Bacteria > Acidobacteriota > Thermoanaerobaculia > Multivoradales > Multivoraceae > Multivorans. Next base: position 216,433 of record OZ220742.1, read on the forward strand.
ACCGTCCGTTCGTCGAGGTCGAGGCGTTCCGCGATCTCGCGGTCCGACAGTCCGCGACGCCGTTTCGCTCCCGGAAGATGCTCGTGGATGTCGACCTGGATCGAGTTCGACAGCTCCAGGATCTCCTCGCGGTGGCGGCGGTAGATCTCGGGATCGACAAAGAAGAAAGCCATCGTCACACCTCGCGTCTACGCCTTGTCCCTGAAGTCGACGCCCACGGGACAGACCCGCATGCACTCCCAGCACTGGCCCTGGCTCTGCGCCGCGTAGGTCATCGACCACAGCGTCTTCGTGAAGTGGCTCGAGTAGAGGACCATCTTGCGCGCCTCGGGATCCTCCTGGTCGAGGGCGAGTTCGAGCCCCTTCTGAAACCCGGGAATCCAGTGCGTGTACACGCGGGACGTGCAGCGCGCGGCATCGTAGCGGCGCTCCACCAGCCGGCCGTTTTCGATCCGTCCGTCGAGGCAGCCGCCGTCGCCCAGCGGGCAGACCCTGGTGCAGGGCGTCGCCCCTTCCGCCTCCCACATCTCGACGCAGGCGGGCGCCGGGCAGGTGGGTTCGGCAAGCGGCGGCGTGACCGGAAACGGATAGGTCGTGATGATCGCCGAGTAGAACAGCAGCCCGTACTCCGGGTGCAGCACCGGCCCGGCCAGGCTGCGCGAGCCGCAGCCGGCGAGCTCCGCTGCCAGGGCGACGCTCAGGAAGGGCCGGTTGCCCTTGCGCACGCCCGGCGGCACGAACAGCGCGTAGTAGCCGAACTCCGCCTCGATGAACTTCGCCGTCTTGAGGCCCAGCGAGTTGATCCGGTCGCTGGTGCCCATCGTCTCGAGATGCTCGTGGACGGGACTCGCCCAGTCCGCCGCCCGCGGCGGGCTGCCGCCGACGACCACGACGCGGCGGGCACCCGGCAGCAGGTCGGCGGGACGGAAACCCTCGGGCGCATCGCCAAAGGCGTCGGCGTCGGCGACGCCCCAGGCCAGCGCGCCGCCGCGCTCCACCATGGCGGCCAGCCGGCCGCGGGCAGCCGCGGCCTCTTCCGCGCTCGGAGCGGCGGCGGGTGCGGACATGGTCACTGGAGGCGCCTCTCGTGCATACCGACCGGACACACCCGCATGCACTCGAAGCACTGCGCCACGCTCTCCTTGTAGTAGGAGAGCGACGACAGCGACTGGCTGAAGAAGTCGGAGTAGATCATCGACTTGCGTCGCTCCCGGTCCTCCTCCGTGGTGATCTGGACCAGGGACTTCTGGATCGAGCCGATGCCGAAGTTCATCGACCGGGAAGTGCAGCGCTCGCGGTCGTAGTACGAATAGCTGATCCGGCCGTCCTCATCGAGAGCGCCGTCCAGGCAGCCGCCTTCATCCTTCGGGCACGAGGCGAGACAGGGCGTGGTGCCCAGCTTCTCGTACATCTGGATGCAGGGCTTGGACGGGCAAACGTCCTCCTCCAGCGGGTGGTCCGGCTCCAGGTCCAGCGTCGTGACCAGGGCGGCGTAGTACAGCAGGCCGTAGCGCGGATGGAGAATGATGTTCGCGGCCAGCGAGCGGGTTCCCAGACCGGCAAGCACCGCGGCCAGCATCATGCTCATCGGAGGGTTGTGCCCCGCCGTGGGAAGAGACGGCGCCTGGAGGGCGCGGTGGCCGTGCTCGCGCTCGATGTAGTCGCACATCACGTGGACCGCCACGTTCTCGCGGAAGTCGTAGCCCGTGATCTCCATCACCCGGTGATCGGGACTACGCCAGGCGCCTGCCGTCGGCCCCTGGTTGCCCGCGACGACAACGCTCCTCGCACCAGGCAGCACGTCCTCCGGCCGGTGACCTTCCGGTACGAACTCGTTGAAGGCGCTGGCGGCAGCAACGCCGACCACGAGGGCCCCGGCACCTGCGCCGACGTCGCGCACTGCCGCCGTCCGCTGCTGTCGGGCGTCCGCCATCAGGATCGCTCCGGTAAGGTGCTCCTCGTGAACTCCGGGGACGATAGCACCGGCGCCGAAGCAAGCGTCGAGGTCGTCAATCCGTGGGAGGAGCGGAAGGACCGCGGCAGGTTCTCGGCCCTCGTCGCCTCTCTGGTCCTCCTGGCCACCGCTCCGAGGAAGTTCTTCGAGGGCACCCGGCCCGACGCGGGCATCTGGGGCCCCCTCTTGTTCGCCGGCCTGGCCACACTTATCTACATGGTCCTGGGAAGCGTGGTCTTCACGGTCCTTATCCTGACCCTTCCAGACCAGGCACTGGAGTTCGTCTACCAAACGGTGTGGCGGATGGATCCATCTCAGTTCCCCACCGCGGAGGACCTGCCCTTCGGAACCACCCTGTTCGTTCTCTTCGCGTTCCAGGTCCTCCTCCTTGCCCTTCCCGCCCTCTTCGCCCTCACGCTGGTCGCGACGTTGATCGTGGGTACGCTCGTCCACCTTCTGTTGATCGTGACCCGCACGTCGAGGCCACACGGCTTCCGCGGGACCTGGGTCGCGATCTGCTACGCGAACGGCGCCAATCTCCTGGGCATCGTTCCCATCGCGGGCGAGATCCTGGCGACGGTCTGCGGCGCAGTGCTGTTCGGGATCGGTCTCCACGTCATTCAGCGAGTCGGAGTCATCCGAGCCACGGTTCTGGCCTCCATCCTGCCCCTCTTGACCTTCCTGGCGCTGTTGATCCCTCGCGTCCTGGAGAGCGCAACCTCCTAGTAGAGTCAGGCGCCGCACCGGGCCCGAGAAAGGGCGCCGAACGAAGATCCGCCTGACGCCATGATCGACCAGCTCGACGACATCGAAGCGCGGGTCTCCGCGGCGCTGGATCAGGCGGCCGATCTGGAGCAACTCGAGGAGTGGCGCCGGGCGACGATCGGCCGCAAGGGCGAGGTTCAGCTCCTGACCCGCCGCATGGGGGAGATCGAACCCGCCGACCGGCCTGCCTTCGGCAAGCGGATCAACGAGATCAAGACCTCGCTGCAAGCTGCCTTCGAAGCGCGCCAGGAAGCACTGAAGCGATCGGCACACGACACCGATGCGGACGCGGACCGCCTCGACGTCACCCTGCCGGGCCGACGGCCCACTCTCGGCGGCCTGCACCCGTCGACGCTGGTCATGCGCCGCATCGAACGCATCTTCGGCGACATGGGCTTCCAGACCTACCGCAGCCCGGACGTGGTGACCGACCAGTTGAACTTCGGCGACCTGAACATGCCGCCCGACCACCCCGCGCGCGACATGCAGGACACCTTCTACACGACCGATCCGAGCGTGGTGCTGCGCACCCACACCAGCGGCGGGCAGATCCTGGCGATGCAGGAGCAGCACCCGGCGCCGGTGCGCGTCATCCTGCCCGGCATGTGCTATCGCAACGAGCAGATCACTGCCCGCAGCGAGATCCAGTTCCACCAGATCGAGGGACTCGCGGTGGGACCGGCGATCACTTTCGCCGATCTCAAGGGCACCCTGACCGAGTTCGCCCGCCGCCTGTTCGGAGAGGGCCGCGGCGCCCGCTTCCGGGCCAGCTACTTCCCGTTCACCGAGCCGAGCGCCGAGATGGACATCGCCTGTTTCCTCTGCGACGGCGAGGGCTGCCAGTTGTGCAAGGAGACCGGCTGGCTCGAGATCCTCGGCTGCGGCATGGTCCACCCCACCGTGCTCGAGAACGGCGGTTACGACCCGGAGGAGTGGAGCGGCTTCGCCTTCGGCATGGGGCCGGAGCGGATCGCGATGCTCCGGCACGGCATCCGCGACATCCGCTACTTCTGGTCGAACGATCTGCGCTTCCTGCGCCAGTTCCAGCGGTTCGTCTGATGCGCGTCCCACTCAACTGGCTCGGCGATTTCGTCGAGCTCGACGGCTCTCACGACGATCTCGCCGAGCTGCTCACCAACGCCGGCCTCGAGGTCAAGGTGATCGAACGCTTCGGCGTCGACGGCGCCGAGCTGCCGTGGCCGGCCGACCTGGTCATGGCGGCGAAGGTCCTGCGCGTCGACCCGGTGCCGGACGCCGACCGCCTGGTGCTGGCAACCGTCGACTACGGCGCCGAGTCCACCCGGCAGGTGATCACCGGGGCGCCCAACCTGTTCCCGCTCCTCGGTCAGGACCTGGGCGACGCCGGCCCCTGGGGCGCCCTGCTGATGGCCGGCGCCAGCTACCGCAACCCCTACCGCGACCTGAAGATCACGCGGCTCAAGCCGAAGAAGCTGCGGGGCATCACCAGCGACGCGATGCTCTGCTCGGCCGCCGAGCTCGGGCTCGGCGAAGACCACGAGGGCATCATCCTGTTCGAGCCGGCCGACGAACTGCCCGTGCTCAAGCCCGGGCGGCCCCTGGCCGAAGTGCTCGGCGACGTCGTCCTCGACATCGACGTGATCCCGAACATCGCCCGCTGCGCCTCGATCCTGGGGGTCGCACGGGAGGTGGCGGCGCTCACGGAAGCCGCCTTCCGGCCGCCGGCCGTCCCGCTCACCATGGACGGACCGCCGATCGAGGGCCGGGTCGAGCTCGCGACCGAGAACCCCGAGATCAATCCGCGGTTCGTCGCCCTGCTGATCGAGGGCATCGAGCAGGGCGCGTCCCCCTGGTGGATGCAGCACCGCCTGCAGCTCGCCGGCCAACGGCCGATCAGCAACGTGGTCGACATCAGCAACTACGTGATGCTCGAAGTCGGCCAGCCGAACCACACCTTCGACTACGACCTCCTGCGCCAGCGGGCGGACGGATACGCGGACGGCGGCCCGGTGCGGATCGTCACCCGGCTGGCGCACGAGGGTGAACGCCTGACGACCCTCGACGGCGCCGAGCAGAAGCTGCGGACGAACCAGATCCTGGTCACCGACCCGGCCGGCTCGCTCAGCGTCGGCGGGGTGATGGGAGGCCGCGACAGCGAGATCGGACCGGAGACCCGCAACGTGCTGCTGGAGGCGGCGGCCTGGGAGCCGCGAAGCATCCGGCGCACCCAACGCCAGCTCGGAGTCCACACCGAGGCCGGTTTCCGATTCAGCCGGGGCGTCCATCCCAGCCAGGCCCTGCTCGGCGCCCGGCGGGCCGCGGAACTGCTCCGGCTTCACGCCGGCGGCACGATCGCCCAGGGGATCGTCGACCACTACCCGCAACCGGCGCCGACCGTCACCGTCGACTTCGACCTCGGCTATCTCCGCCGGCTCAGTGGTCTCGATCTCGACGCCGACGAGACGGCGAACCTGCTGCGACGCCTCCAGTTCGAGGTCGAGATCGACGACGACTCCGCCGACCTCCGGGTCACCGTGCCCGACCACCGCCTCGACATCAAGGGCCAGCACGACCTGGTCGAGGAGGTCTGCCGCATCTACGGCTACGACCGCATCCCCTCGACCGTGCTCAGCGACGTGCTGCCGCCCCAGCGCGGCAACCGCGAGCAGGCCTTCGAGGACCGGGTCAAGGACACGTTCGCCGATCTCGGACTCCAGGAGATCGTCAGCTACCGGCTGACCACCCCGGAGGCGGAAGCGAAGCTGCAACTCGAAAACGACGAGCCACCGCCCTACGTCCGGCTCGCCAATCCCTCGACCCTCGACCGCGTCGTCATGCGCCGCAGCCTGCTGGCGTCCGTGCTGGAAGCGGCCGCGTCGAACAGCCGTTTCACGGACCGGCTCGCCCTGTTCGAGGTCGGCCGCGTGTTCCCGGTCAACGAAGGCGATTCGCTGCCCGAGGAACGGGAACGGGCCGCCGTCGTGCTGACCGGTCCGCGCCGGGCAGGCCACTGGCAGGCGGCCGACGCGAGCGATCACTGCTTCGACTTCTTCGACATCAAGGGCGTCGTCGAAACGGCCCTGGACCGGCTCGGCCTGGCGGTCGAGTTCACTCGGCCGGAAGCGAACGCGGCGCCGCCGTCTTACCGCCCCGAACGTTCCGCGGCAATCCAGATCGGCGCCGACTCGGAGCTCGTCGGCTGGCTGGGCGAGATCCAGCCGGCGGTTGCCGCCCGTTTCGATCTGGAGCCCGCGGAAGCTCACCCCGTCCTCGCCGCCGAACTCGACCTCGACCGCATCCTCGAGCTCGTCCCCGATTCGCTCCAGGTCGAGCCCGTTCCCATCTATCCGGAGGTGCGCGAAGACCTGGCCCTGATCGTGGACGAGGCGACGCCCGCCGCGGCCGTCGAGGCCGCCCTCCTCGCCTCCGGCAAGCCCCTGCTTTGCGCCGTCGAACTGTTCGACGTCTTCCGCGGCGAAGCGATCGGCCAAGGCTCGAAGAGCCTCGCCTACCACCTCACATTCCGGGCTCCGAACCGCACCCTGCGCGACCGGGACGTGAAGAAGCTCCGCCGGCGCATCCTGGGGCAGGTCGAGAGGTCCGTTGGGGCCAAGATCCGGGAGTAAGCCACCGGAACGAGGCCACGGAGACGGCTCTGTCCGAACTAGGGCAGTTCTTCCGGCGAGCCTTGTTGGTGCACGGCCTCGGTCACCGAACCGAAGACAAACCGGAGCGGGCGATCCGCACGAAACGAGATGGGATCCAGCAGATCCAGATAGTAGTCCGGTCCTTCGGCAGCGCGCTCCGCCTGAGCGTCAGCTTCGACAGGCGGCCGCGGTGTCGAGGCGCGCAGGGGAACGCGGCGCGCGTAGGACCTCACACCTTCCGTCGCACTCCGCTGCTCGACGACGACCGCATGGCGGCCGTTGGGACTGACGAAGGCTAGAGCCTCCCCCTGGCGGGCCCAACGATGGGGCGGGGCCACCAATCGCGGAAGCGATTCGACGGGGGGCAAGGCACCGTCAACCCGGGAAGGTCCCTGCCAGTCCGAGACGTGCCGCTCCTGGAGTGACGACTCAGGATCGCGATACGCGTGCTCGAGGCGGTAGCGATCGCCTTCCTGGACGTACCGGACAATCCCGCGTTCAGGGTGAGGAAAAGCGGAACTCTCCAGAACCCAGTACGGCTCGACAGGTTCCCCTGAGAGCGCCAAGCCAAGGAAATCGTACGCCTTCCAATACAGCGGGGTCCGGACCCAAAGCACGTTCTCGCTTGCCTGCCAGCGGAACTCATGCTCGACCACGCCGTTGTCGAAGAGGATCGGCGCAATGCGGTCAACGCCTCCACCCTGCGCGAAACGAACTATGTAGGCGCCCCAGCAGTTCCACGGAATGAGCACGACCGGACCGTCGGACCGAAGGATGATGGGGGCCGGTGGCACCAGCCATTTCTCGGTCTCGGGCCGCCCGCTTCCAAGAACGACGCTCTCGACTCGCAACTCCCTTGTCCTGGGCGCTTGGGCTCTGTCGAACGAATCCACCGTTCCGGTGCCTACCGCGCCCCACAGGAGTCCATCGCGCGAGACGTCATGGAGATACTCGAAGTGCATCCCCCGCGTCACCCAGAAGTCCCAGTCCCGCCAAGCCCAGGTTCGTTTCTCGTCGCTTCCGGGTTGGACGATCTCCATCGCCTGGCCCCAATCCGCTTTGGCCCCAGGCGGGAGCATCCTCCGCCCCTGCAGCACGACGCCACCCGTAGCGAGCGGCGTGAGGCTGTCGCCCCCGAATCCGGGCAGTTCGACGATCTCTGCCTCGGCCTCTTCCAGAACGACCAACCGGGAACCATCTCTTGGATTGCCGCGGTCTCCCGCCAGGAGCATCACCGCTCTTCCGCCATCTTCAACGACGCCGCCCACCAGGCGACCAGCCGGGAGTTCCGTTTCCTGCACAGCGTGGGAAGCGGCAGCAGCCAAGACGATGAGCATCAGCCAGAGAATCCGACCTGGTCCTTCTCGACGCCTCATCTCGACCTCCGCGTCGCCAGCGTATCCCGCTGCGATCCCTACTCAGGCGCCAAGGCGGGACAGCAAGGCCACGACCGCGTGCTCGACCCGCAGCGCCCGCGGGCCGAGACTCACGGCAGTAGCGCCAGCGTTCCCATACGACGCGAGTTCCTCGTCCAGGAAGCCGCCTTCGGGACCGACCAGCAGCGCTGTCGGGCCATCGACGCCCAGCGGACACGGCTCGGCACCGGCGGCATCGGCGACCAGGACCCGCTCGTGGTCCTCAACCAGGCCGGGCAGCGCATCGATCAGGTCCCGCGACCCTCTCAGGCACTCGATCTCCGGCAGCACCGTGTCCCGCGCCTGCGCCAGACCCAGCATCAGGTGGCGCCGCAGGGACTCGGGTCGCATCACCGAGCTCTGCCAGTAGCTCTTCTCGACCCGAGCGGTGTGGACGAACAGGATCCGCTTGACGCCCATTGCCGCTGCTGCCTGCAGGATCCGGCCTACGAACTTGGGCCGCGGCAATGCCAGGACCAGCGTCACCGGCAGCGCCGGCGGCGGCTCAACGTCGAGTGGCCCCAGTTCCAGCACGGCGCGCTCGCGGCTCAGCTCGACGATCCGTCCGCGGCCGATGCCGCCGCCGAGTCGGCCCACTTCCAGCGTCTCGCCGATCTCCGCGCGCAGGACTTTGCGGACGTGCTTCAGGCGCTCCCCGAACACGACCGCGCGCGTACCCGAGCCGGCCTTCTGATCGAAGTCCGCGTCCTCCAACAGAAGCAGGTTCATGCTGTTACAGTCACGCGCTCAAACGACGCAAGATTGCGCTTCAGAGACCACTCGAAGAGGAGGACGGAACCGGAATGGCAGCAAAGAAGTTCCCGGTCGAGGCAGGCCACATCATGATGTTCGCCCGCGCGGTCGGCGACCCGAACCCCATCTATCACGACGCCGAGGCGGCGGCGGACACGGAACCCGGCAAGACCATCGCGCCGCCCACCTTCTACCAGGCCTCGGCCCAGTTCGATCCCGACTACTTCCTGCGCCCCAAGATCGGCGAGCCGTGGTTCGGCTCCGGCAAGGAGCCGACCGGCGTACCGCCCACACGGACCGGCGGCGACGGCGGCACGGGGCTCCACGCCGAGCAGCGCTTCGAGTACTTCCGGCACGTGAGCCCCGGCGAGACCCTGACCCTCAAGACCCGGCCCGGAAAGAGCTGGGAGCGGCAGGGCAAGCGCGGCGGCAACCTGAAGTTCAGCGAGAACATCACCGAGTACTACGACGAAACCGGCGAACTCGTCGTGCGCGCCACCGGCGTCGGCGTGCGCACCGAGAAGGTCGTCGAGAGCGACTGAGGAGAGAGAACGAATGGCACTTCAGGCAAGCAAGATCCAGGTCGGCGACACCTACACCCAGAAGCTCACCGAAGACCTCTCCCGCACCCAGATCGTCCAGTACGCGGGCGCCTCGGGCGACTACAACCCGCTTCACTCCGACGAGATCTTCACCACCAAGGTAGCGAACTACCCGACCGTCTTCGCCCACGGCATGCTGACGATGGGCATGACCGGCCGGATGGTGACCGACTTCGTCGGCGACGGCCGGCTGACCGCCTACGGCGTCCGCTTCACGCGCCAGGTCTGGCCGGGCGACGCGCTGACCGCGACGGCGAAGGTCGACGCGGTGCGCGACGAGGACGGCCAGAGCCTGGTCGACCTGTCGGTGACGACGGTGAACCAGGATGGGGACGTCGTGGTGATGGGGAAAGCTACGGCGAAGATCGACCCGTAACCGCGACCTGCCGCAGGGCGTGGTCGGCCAGCACCAGCGCGATCATCGCCTCGCCCATCGGCACGAAGCGGGGCAGCAGGCAGGGGTCATGCCGGCCCCTGGTGGCGATCGTCGTCGGCTCGCCGGCCCGGGTCACCGTGTCCTGCGGCTGCGGCAGGCTGCTGGTCGGCTTGACCGCGCAGCGCAGCACGATCGGCTGACCTGACGAGATGCCGCCGAGCATGCCGCCGTGGCGGTTGCCGCGTGTCGCGACGCTGCCTTCCCGCATCTCGAACGGATCGTTGTTCTCGCTGCCGCGAGCGCGGGCGACGCCAAACCCGGCACCGTACTCGACGCCGAGCACCGCCGGCAGGCTGAACAGGGCCTTGCCCAGGTCCGCCTTCAGCTTGTCGAACACCGGCTCGCCCCAACCCGGCGGCACGCCGGCGGCGACGAGTTCCGAGACGCCGCCGACCGAGTCGCGCTCCGCGCGCATCCGTTCGATCAGCTCCGCCATGCGCCCCGCGGCCTCCTGATCCGGGCAGCGCACCGGGTTCGACTCGACCTGCTCCAGAGTCACCGCGGCCGGATCATCGATCCGCCCCTCGATGTCACCGATGCTCTTCACGTAGCCGACGATCCCGACCCCCCAACGCTCCCGCAGCAGCTTCTTCGCCACCGCCGCGGCCGCCACCCGTACCGAGGTCTCCCGAGCGCTCGAACGGCCGCCGCCCCGATAGTCGCGGAAGCCGTACTTGGCGTCGAACGTGTAGTCGGCGTGTCCGGGCCTGTACTTGTCCCTGATCTCACTGTAGTCCTTTGGCCGCTGGTCGCGGTTCTCGATCAGGAAGGCGATCGGTGTGCCCGTCGTCCTGCCCTCGAAGACGCCGGACAGGATGCGCGCCTCGTCCGGTTCCATGCGCTGCGTCGTCAGCTTCGACTGTCCCGGCCGGCGACGGTCGAGGTCAGGCTGGAGGTCCGCCTCGGACAGTTCGAGGCCCGGCGGCACACCGTCGAGGATGCCGACGTAGCCCGGCCCGTGGCTCTCGCCGGCCGTGGTCAACCGCAGCGCGGTTCCGAACGTGTTCCCGGCCATGACACGGGCACTCTGCCACAGCCCCGCCGCGGGCCGAACCGGCGTAGACTGAGGGGTGATGCAGAGTTCGACCGCCACCGCGTCGTTCGAGTCGCCGTCCATCGACGCGGTCGGCGTCGAGGAGCGGGTCGCGCGCCTCTGTTCGCGCTCGATCAAGAAGGACGCCAAGCTCCGGGCGCTCCACCTGACCCTGTCGATGATCGACCTGACGACGCTCGAAGGGGCCGACTCCGAGGGCAAGGTGCGGCAGCTCTGCGCCAAGGCGCTGCAGCTTCACGCGGCGTTGCCCGATCTGCCTCATGTGGCGGCGGTCTGCGTGTACCCGGCGCTGGTCGGCGTCGCGAAGCGGGCGCTCGACGGCAGCGGGATCAACGTCGCCTCGGTCGCGACCAGCTTCCCGGCCGGCCAGGCGCCGGTCGAGATCAAGCTCCTCGAGGTCCGGCGCGCGGTCGAGGCCGGCGCCGACGAGGTGGACATGGTCATCTCGCGCGGACGCTTCCTGGCCGGTGACTTCGCCTACACCGCGGACGAGATTGCCGCGGTCAAGGAGGCCTGCGGCGAGGTCCACCTCAAGGTGATTCTCGAAACCGGCGAGCTTGGCACCCTGGACGCTGTGCGCCGCGCCTCGGACCTCGCGATGCGCTCCGGCGCCGACTTCATCAAGACCTCGACGGGCAAGATCAAGCCGGCCGCCACGATGCCGGTCGTGCTCGTCATGCTGGAGGCGATCCGCGACCACTACCTGCGCACCGGCGAGAAGGTCGGCATGAAGCCAGCGGGCGGCATCTCGACCGCCAAGGACGCGATACGGCACCTGGTCATGGTGCGGGAAACCCTCGGCCAGGACTGGCTCGACCCGGACCTGTACCGTTTCGGGGCGAGTTCGCTCGCGAACGACGTCCTGCGCCAGATCGTCAAGCAGCGAAGCGGCATCTACCAGTCGTTCGACGACTTCTCCATGTAGAGGCGACGTGACGAAGTCCACGCAAACAACCGGGCCAGACAACCCGAAGCTCCGTCTCGGCGGCGAAGACGGCTGGGGCTACGCGCCCGCCCCCGAGTCGACCGACCACGTGGAACTTCGCGACCGCTACGGGCTGTTCATCGACGGCGCCTTCACGGACGCCAAAGGCGGCCGGACGTTCGAAACGGCGAACCCCGCCACCGAGGAGAAGATCGCGGACGTCGCCCTGGCCGCCGACGCCGATGTCGACGCCGCCGTGGCCGCCGCCCGCCGCGCCTACGACGACGTCTGGTCGCGGCTCGCGCCCAGGGAACGCGGCAAGTACGTCTACCGGATCGCCCGCGTGCTCCAGGAGCGGAGCCGCGAACTAGCGATCACCGAGTCGCTCGACGGCGGCAAGCCGATCCGCGAGTCGCGGGACGTCGACATCCCGCTGGCGGCTGCGCACTTCTTCTACTACGCCGGTTGGGCCGACAAGCTGGACTACGCCTTCCCCGGCCGCGGCGCCAGACCGCTCGGCGTCGCCGGCCAGGTCATCCCCTGGAACTTCCCGCTGCTGATGGCGGCCTGGAAGATCGCGCCCGCGATCGCGGCCGGCAACACGGTCGTGCTCAAGCCGGCGGAGACGACGCCGCTCACCGCGCTGAAACTGGCCGAGATCATCCGCGAAGCCGGCCTGCCGCCTGGAGTCGTCAACATCGTCACCGGCGCCGGCGAAACGGGCGCCGCGGTGGTTCAGCACCCCGACGTCGACAAGGTCGCCTTCACCGGCTCCACCGAGGTCGGCAAGCTGATCCGGCGCGCGCTCGCCGGCAGCGGCAAGCACTACACCCTGGAGCTCGGCGGGAAGGCGGCGAACCTGGTGTTCGAGGACGCCGCCGTCGACCAGGCGGTCGAGGGCATCGTCAACGGCATCTTCTTCAACCAGGGCCACGTCTGCTGCGCCGGCTCCCGGCTTCTGGTCCAGGAATCGGTCGCCGACGAGGTGATCTCCAAGTTGAAGGACCGGATGGAGACCCTGATCGTCGGCGATCCGCTCGACAAGAACACGGACATCGGCGCGATCAACTCCCGCGCCCAACTGGACAAGATCGAGGAGTACCTGAAGATCGGCGAAGAGGAGGGCGCGGCGCCGTTCCAGACCTCCTGCCCCGTGCCCGAGCGCGGCTACTGGTGCCGGCCGACCCTGTTCCTGCAGGCATCCCAGTCTCACCGGGTGGTTCAGGAGGAGATCTTCGGTCCGGTGCTCGCGGTCCAGACGTTCCGCACCGTGGACGAGGGCATCGCGATGGCGAACAACACGCCCTACGGCCTCTCGGGCGGCGTCTGGAGCGACAAGGGCGCCAAGGCGTTCCGGGTCACCAGCCGGATCCGGGCCGGCGTGCTGTGGGCGAACACCTACAACAAGTTCGATCCGACCGCTCCGTTCGGCGGCTACAAGGAGAGCGGCATCGGCCGCGAGGGCGGGCTCGCCGGGCTCCACGCCTACCTGCGACCGGAGGCAGCGGCATGAGCGGGCGACGACCCGCCGCGGCCGACCGGCTGCCGGTGCTCAAGACCCACAAGGTCTACGTCGGCGGCAAGTTCCCGCGCTCCGAGTCGGGGCGTTTCGACCGGGCGCTGGCGCCCGACGGCACACCGATCGCGAACGTCTGCCGCTGCTCGCGCAAGGACGTGCGGGACGCGGTGACCGCGGCCCGCGCCGCACAGGCCGGCTGGGCCGCCCGCACCGCCTACAACCGCGGCCAGATCCTCTACCGGATCGCCGAGATGCTGGAAGGCAGGAGCGGCCAGTTCGAGGCCTTGCTCGCGGCCGGCGGCGCGGCGCCGGAGGAGGCCGCGGCCGAAGTCCAGGCCGCCACCGACCGGCTCCTCCACTATGCGGGCTGGACCGACAAGTTCCAGCAGGTGTTCTCCAGCGTCAACCCGGTCGCGACCTCGCACTTCAACTTCTCGATCCTCGAGCCGATGGGCGTCGTCGGCGTGCTCGCCCCCGAATCGCCCCTGCTGGGCCTCGTTTCCTCCATCGCCCCCGCGATCGCCGGCGGCAACACGACCGTCGTTCTGGTCACCGGCAGCCAGCCCATCCCGGCAACCACGTTCGGCGAGGTCCTGAACTCCTCCGACGTACCCGGCGGAGTCGTCAACATCCTCACCGGACGCCGGGAAGAGATGCTCGCCCCGCTCGCCGCGCACCGCGACGTCGACGCCCTGCTCCTCTGCTTCCCGGACCCGGACGTCGCCAGGTCCGCCGAGATCGAAGCGGTCCACAACCTGAAGCGCGTCTCGGTCCGGCCCCACGAGGACTGGACGAGCATCCAGAGCCCCTACGAAATCACCGACCTGCAGGAAGTGAAGACGACATGGCATCCGATCGGGAGTTGAGCGACGGCACAGCCGAGGGAGCGCCCGGGCAGCCCCCCGCGCCACCCGAGACCGGCGAGATGGAGCTCCCGCTCCACGCGCGCAACCGCGCCGCCGAGATCGTCCGGTCCCCGGACAAGCTCCGGGCGATGGTCGCTGAAGCAAGGGAGAAGGCCGACTCCGCAGGCGACGCCACCAGCCCGCTCAGCGGCGTGATCGACGACCTGAAGACGATGTTCGACCTGCTCCGCGCGGTAGCGCGCGGCAACTACCGGCTCCGGAAGGAGACCCTGATCCTCATCGCCGGCGCCGTCCTCTACTTCGTCATCCCGATCGACGTCATCCCGGACTTCATCCCGGTGGCCGGCTTCATCGACGACGCCGCGGTCATCGCCTGGGTGGTCAAGACCTGCAAGACGGAGATCGACCTGTTCCGGGCCCTGACCACGGGCGACGACGACCACGAGCCGGAGCCGGAACCCGCCTAGCCAGGCCGGACCCGGGCGGCAGACGTCTCGACGAGCAGACTCTCCTACAACGAAGCGGCGCCGTGGTACGCCCGCGCGACCCAGGCCATAAGCTGGGCGCATAGAAGGCCGAGCGGCGTGCCGACCAGGTTGCCGAGGACGCCCATCAGGACGCCGACGGCGGCCAGCGCCGGCTGAAACACGCCCGCCACGACCGGGGTCGAGATGACCCCGCCGACGTTGCCCATGCTGCCGGTGGCGAACAGGAAGACCGGCGCGCGCAGGAGGCGCATCGCGAGGAACAGGCAGGCGACGTGGATGCCGATCCAGACGACGCCGACGGCCAGCACCAGGGGCGCCTCGGCGATCGCCGCGAGATCGCCGCCGGCGCCCATCGTGGCGACCATCAGGTAGAGACCGCCGTAGGCCACCGGCGTCGCTCCCCGATGTTCGAGACGACGAACCGGCGTGAAGGACAGCGCGAGACCGACCGCGACGACGAGCAGGATGCCCCAGGTGAAGTGCGACAGCACCGAGCCCACCTGGGGCAGCAGCTCACCGCCGCGCATGCAGAGCCAACTCGCCACCAGGCCGACGCCGAGCATGGAGGCGAAGGCAGGCAGCGTGATCGGCCGCGCGTTCTCCGCCTGGACCTGCTGCAGCCGCTGGTTCAGCGCGTCGAGTTCTTCGCGGCGCGCCCGGTTCCAGCGGTCGATCCGGTTCTGGTAACCGCTGAGCAGGATGACGATCGACATCCAGCCGTAGCCGACCACCGAGTCGACGATGATCATCGGTGCGAAGACGTCGTCGGGAGCGCCGACACCCTCCTTGATCGCGATCATGTTCGAGAGGCCGCCGATCCAGGAACCGGACAGCGCTCCCAGCCCCTTCCAGATCTGCGGGTCGTCGAGGAACGGCTGGAAGATGGCCAGCGCGATCGGTCCGCCGATCACGATGCCCACCGATCCTGAGAGCAGCATCGCCGCCGCCAGCGGTCCCAGGCGCCTGATCGCCGGCACGTCGGTCGCGAGCACCAGGAGCAGCAGCGAGCACGGCATCAGGTAGTCCGTGCACCAGTCGTAGAAGGCCGATTCAGCCGGCGTGATGCCGGCCGTGGTGAGCACCACCGGCAGCAGGTAGATCCAGACGATCGGCGGCAGGTACCTGAAGAGCCGGTCGAAGGGCCGGGTCTGCGCCAGCACGAAGATCAGCGCGACGAAGCCGGCAAAGAAGACGAGCAGCGCGGTCGGATCGTTGATCAGCGCCTGCTCCGCCATCGCGGGCGAGTGTATGACTCTCTTGTCGGCTGCTATCTTCCGACGCCACGTTCCCGAGCCTGAGCGGCCAGGAGAGCCCAGCCCATGAAACACCGCACACTGGCCATCACGTCCGGCCTGACGGCGACGTGTCTGCTCCTGAGTTCCGCCGCAGCGGCCCAGTTCGGAAACCTGCCGCCCAACCGGTCGTCGCTGCTTACCGACGGCGCCCTCCACGTCGTCATCTGCGGCAGCGGATCGCCGTTGCCAAGCGCCGAGCGGGCGGGGCCCTGCACGGCGGTAATCGCCGGCGGCCGGATGTTCCTGATCGACGTCGGCCCCGGCTCGACGGAGAACCTGCGGCTCTGGGGACTGCCGGTCGGCAGTCTGGCCGGCGTCCTGCTGACGCACTTCCACTCCGACCACATCGGCGAACTCGGCGAGGTCGTCTTCGCGAGCTGGACATCGGGCAGGGCCTTGCCCCTCGACGTCCACGGGCCGGTGGGCGTGGAACAGGTCGTCGCCGGCTTCCAGGCCGCCTACGAGCTCGACGTCTCCTACCGTGTCGCCCACCACGGCGCCGACATCCTGGCGCCGGAGGGCGGCAAGGCGAACGGGCACGCCATCGAACTCACCGAGGATGCACCGTCTCGCGTCTTCTACGACGAGGACGGCCTCAAGATCACGGCGTTCCTGGTCGAGCACGAACCGATCTCGCCGGCGCTCGGCTACCGCATCGACTACGGCGGCCGCTCGGTCGTGGTCAGCGGCGACACGATCCGTTCGGCGAACGTGGAGGCCTTGAGCCAGGGCGTCGACGTCCTGGTCCACGAGGTGCTCTCCGGCGCCCTGATCGGCGGAGCGGCGCAGGCACTCGCGAGCGCCGGCAACGAACGGACCGCGACGATGCTCCGGGACACGCTCGACTACCACACGTTCCCCGCCGACGTGCACGCCCTCGCCGCCGATGCGAAGGTCGGCCTCCTGGTGCTGAGCCACCTCGTGCCGCCCCTGCCCGCGGCGCAGGCGGAGGGCGTGTTCATGCGCGGCCGCGCCGAGGACGCCCCGAACGACGCGGTCGTCGGCGCCGACGGCATGCACATCGCGCTGCCCGCGAACAGCGACGAGCGGACGATCGACAACTTCTAGGAGCATCGTGGCAGCGAACTACGAAGCCGAACTCGACTTCGCGGTCGAGACCGCCTGGATCGCCGGCCAGTTGACGCTCGAGTTCTTCCGTCTCGGTGTCGACCCGGAACTCAAGAGCGACATGACGCCGGTCACCGAAGCGGACCGCGGCGCGGAGGAACTGATCCGCTCACGGATTGCCGAGATCTTCCCCGGTGACCTCGTGGTCGGCGAGGAGTTCGGCGCGGGCGACGGGGACTCCGCCGCAGCCGCCGGTGACCGCCACTGGTACGTCGACCCGATCGACGGCACCCGCTCCTTCGTTCGCGGCGTGCCGCTCTACGGCATCCTGATCGGCCTGGAGGTCGCAGGAAGAGTCGAAGTCGGCGTCGCCCACTTCCCGGGTATCGGCGAAACGGTGGCGGCCGCCTCCGGTCACGGCTGCACCCTGAACGGCGAACCGGCGCGGGTCCGCGAAACGCCCAGCCTGGCCGAGGGCTACGTCTCCTTCGGCGACCCGGGGCTCTTCGTCGACCCCCGGCACAAGGCGGCCTGGCAGCGGATGATGGACGGCACCGCCTACCGCGTCGGCTGGTCCGACGCCTACGGCCACGCCCTGGTCGCCACCGGCCGCCTCGAACTGATGGTCGACCCGAAGATGAGCGCCTGGGACTGCGGACCCTTTCCCGTCATCCTGCGCGAGGCGGGCGGCTACTTCGGCGACTGGGACGGCAACGAGACGATCCACGGCGACCGGGCGTTCAGCACCACCCGGCGGCTGCTGCCCAAGGCCCTGGAACTGCTCGCCGACTGAGCCTCAGCCGGCGCCCGGCTGACTGTCGGTGCGCCGGCCTTCTGGCCGGCATCCGCCGGAAGCGGTCCTCAGTCGCTCCGCGGCTCCTCGCCGTCCTCCAGGGGACCGGCGACGCAACTCAGCAGTTCCTTCACCTCGTCCAGGCGATTGTCCGGCACGCAGAGTTTCACCGGCACCGGCGACTTCCCCATCATCCCCATGCCGAACATGCCCACCCCGGCGCTCTGCACCAGAAACGGAATCTCGTACTGGTCCAGCGCGTGGCCGATCGTCTCGGCCTCGAGCCGGGAATCGAAGGTGGCGAGTTCGACGAACTTCATGAGTCCTCTCCCTGCGGCAACTTCAGCATCAGCCCCAGACGGATACAGCGAGCGACGAGTTCGTCACGCTGGTTGTAGGCGCGGTGCTCGAAGGTCACGATCCCAGCGTTCGGCCGTGAGCGGCTCTCCCGCTTGTCCTTCACCTCGGTCTCGATCCGCAGGGTGTCGCCGTGGAACACGGGCCTGGGGAACACGACGTCGTTCCAGCCCAGGTTGGCGATCGTGGTGCCGAGGGTCGTGTCGCCGACCGAGATGCCGACCATCAGGCTCAGGGTGAAGCAACTGTTGACGATCCGCTCGCCGAACTCGCTCTTCTTCATCGCCTCGGCGTCGAGATGGAGCGCGGCCGGATTGTGGGTCATCGCGGTGAAGAAGACGTTGTCCGCCTCGGTCACGGTGCGGCGCAGCGCGTGGTCGAAGAGTTGGCCGACTTCGAACTGCTCGTAGTACAGGCCAGCCATGGAGCAACCCTAGCGCGCCACTAGCCGACCCGTTCGATGTCGGCGCCCAGGGACCTCAGCCGCTCGTCGATCCGCTCGTAGCCGCGATCGATCTGCTGCACGTTGTCGATCACGCTGCGGCCCTCCGCGCACAGCGCGGCGATCAGCATCGCCATGCCGGCGCGGATGTCCGGGCTCACCATGTCCCGTCCGTACAGCTTCGACGGCCCGCTGACGACGACCCGGTGCGGGTCGCAGAGCACGATCTGCGCGCCCATCGCCACCAGCCGGTCGACGAAGAACATGCGGGACTCGAACAGCTTCTCGTGGATCAACACCGAACCCCGGCTCTGAGTCGCTCCGACGACCGCGATCGAGGTCAGATCGGCAGGGAAACCGGGCCACGGCGCGTCCTCGATCTTCGGGATCGCGCCCTGAAGATCCGTGCGCACCTGGAGTTCCTGGCCGCCCGGCACGAACAGGTCGCTGCCGTCGCCGCGAACCTCGAAGTCGATGCCCAGCCGGCCTAAGGCGATCCGCGTGGCCCGGTGCTCCCGCGGCCGCGCGTTCGGAATGCGCAACTCGCCGCCGGTCACCGCCGCCAGCGTGATGAGCGACCCCACCTCGATGTAGTCGGGGCCGATCTCGAACTCCGCCCCGCCCAGCCGCTCCACTCCCTGGACGACGAGCAGATTCGTTCCGACACCTTCGATCGGCACTCCCATGGCCTTCAGGAGGCGGCAGAGGTCCTGCACGTGGGGCTCGCTCGCCGCGTTCAGGATCCTCGTCTCGCCCTCCGCCAGGGAAGCCGCCATCACCGCGTTCTCGGTCCCCGTGACCGAGGCTTCGTCCAGGAAGACCTCGGCTCCGCGCAGGCGCTTTCCCGAACCCTCGACACGGCACTGAAGCCCGCCGCGCGGGCAGAGCTCGATGCCGGCGCCGAGGCCCTCGAGCGCCAGCAGGTGGGTGTCGAGCCGCCGGCGGCCGATGACGTCGCCACCGGGGGCCGGCATGTTCACGCGCCCGCGCCGCGCCAGCAGCGGCCCCGCCAGCAGGATCGAGGCGCGGATCGCCCGGCAGAGGTCCGGGTCCGGATCGTCGTCGCCGAGACCCGCGGCGCACACCCGCACCGTGTCGCTACCGACGAACGCCACTTCGGCGCCGAGCTGGCGCAACAGCCCGATCTGCGCCTCGACGTCGCGGATCCGGGGCACGTTGCGGAGCGCCACCTCCTCGTCCGTGAGGAGAGCGGCCGCGAGGAGCGGAAGCGCCGCGTTCTTGTTGCCCCGCGCCCGCAGCGTGCCCGAGATCGGTTGACCGCCCTCGATGACGAACTGGGAGCGAGGCATGTGTGCGGCCGTGTCCATCGCGCGGTTAGTTGACCACAGGAACGCCGCCGCGAGCGCCCGCTCTTCCGATTCCCCCGTCACTGAAACTCGCGGGGCGCCGCGACGTTGTAAGGAAGGTGCGGCCCGTCAAGCCGTCTGCCCCCTTCAAGCAGCAAGGAGACCGACCATGAGAACCCTCCACCGACATCGCTGGGCGAGCCTGGCGTGCGCCCTCCTGATCGCCCTCGTCCCCGGAGCGCTTCTGGCCCAGGAGCACGCCCATCCAGACCACGACGAGCGCTGGGAAGAGCTCGGTCAGCGCTGGGAGGAGTGGGGCGAGCGCTTCGGCCGCAGCTTCGAGGACGCCGACTGGGAGTCCCACGGCAAGAACTGGGAAGAGTTCGGCAGGCGCTGGGAGGAGTGGGGCGAGCAGTTCGCCGCGTCCTTCGAGCACGCGTTCAACGAGGAGGAATGGGACGCCTGGGCGGAACAGTTCGAGGACATGGAGAACCCTGACGGCGAGGTCGACTGGGATCGCTTCGAGCAGTTCTGGGAAGAGTTCGGCGAGCGCTTCGGCACTTCCCTGGGGGAGGCCATGGAAGGCGCCGACTGGGAGATGTTCGGGGAAGCGCTCGGCGCGCTCGGCGAGCAGATGGGCGAACTGGCCGAACTGATCGCGGCCAGCGTTGAAGCCGCCGACTGGAGCGGCTTCGCCGATCTCGTCAGCGAAACGGTCGAGCAGGCGGTCGAGCAGGCCGAAGAGGCGTCGGAAGCTGCCGAAGAGGCAGCCGAAGAAGCGGCGGAGGCAGCGGTCGAGGCCGCGGAAGAAGCGGTCGACTCGGTCGACGCGTAGCGGCGCACCTCATCGGCAGACCGTCCACCGGGCGTGACGTAGGCTTCGCGCTCCAGCTCACGACCCACGGAGTGCGCAGATGCCAGTCGATCCCCAGGCACAGGCCTTCCTCGAAGCCCAGGCCCAGGCCGCGATCGAGAACCAGGTTCCGCCCATCACCGAGCAGACCGTGGAGATGGCCCGGGCGGGCTATCTCGCGGTCGCCGAGATGCTGGGCCAGGGCCCCGACGTGGCCACCGAGGACTCCGCCGTTCCCGGTCCGGCCGGCGACATTCCGGTCCGCGTCTACCGGCCCCGGGATGCCGGCCAAACCCTGCCGATCCTCGTCTACTACCACGGCGGCGGCTGGGTGATCGGCGACCTGGACACCCACGACTACGCCTGCCGCGAACTTTGCGCCGGCGCCGGATGCCTGGTCGTCTCCGTGGACTACCGGCTAGCCCCCGAGGCCCAGTTCCCGGCCGCGGTCGATGACTCCTGGGCCGCCCTGCAATGGGTTGCCGCCAACGCCGAGAGCCTCGGCGGCGACCCGTCCCGGATCGCGGTCGGCGGCGACAGCGCCGGCGGCAACCTCTCCGCCGTGATGAGCCTGCTTGCTCGCGACAACGGCGGTCCCCGACTCGTCTTCCAGCTCCTCGTCTACCCCGCCGTCGACATGGACTTCAGCCGCCCGTCGATCGACGAGAACGCGGACGGCTACGTCCTGACCCGGGACCACATGATCTGGTTCCGCGGCCACTATCTGCGTTCCGACGCCGACCGCGCCGACTTCCGCGCCT
Organism: Thermoanaerobaculia bacterium; assembly: GCA_965116955.1. GTDB lineage: Bacteria > Acidobacteriota > Thermoanaerobaculia > Multivoradales > Multivoraceae > Multivorans. The sequence goes on from OZ220742.1 coordinate 237,712, forward strand.
CGCCGCTCCTGGCCTCCGACCACAGCGGTCTGCCGCCGGCTCTCGTCATCACCGCCGAGTTCGACCCGCTCCGCGACGAGGGCAAGGACTACGCGGACAAGCTCCAGGCCGCCGGCGTCGAGACGACGCTCTCGAACTACGAGGGCCAGGTCCACGTCTTCTTCCAGCTCTCCCCGATCCTCAGCGGCGGACGCAAGGCGGTCGACGAGGCCTGCGCCGCACTGCGCGGGGCGTTCGGTAAGGCCAGCTGAGCCCCGGACCGCTGCCCGCCGCTACACCGCCGGCAGCAGCCGGCTGACGCGGTAGCCGTCGAGGTCCTTCTCGAAGCCGCAGGCGTCGAGGGTCGCGGTCCACGGCGACTCGCGGGCCGGGCGGCCGTCGATCCGCAGGATCCTCAGGGTCCGCCGCTGGCGGCGGCCGGCGAGGTCACGCAGCGCGGCCCAGGCGTCCCCGGGTTCCGGGTCGCCGCCGAGAGCGGCGAACGTCCAGACGCCCTGGCCGCCGGCTTCGAGGAAGAGACAGGGGGAGCCGGCACGGAGGACCACCCAGGCGCCGGGCACGCGGCGAGGGCCCCGCCTTCGCGGATCGATCTCGGCTCCGAGCTGGGGCCAGGGCAGCACGGCGCCCCACGGATTCGCCGGGTCGACGGCGGGCAGGATCCCGATCGGCCCGCGCTTCGCCGGCTGTTGCCGCTCCCGGCGCAGGCGCTCGACCGCCGCGGGCAGGGCGAACTGGCGGCCGGCGAGACCGTGAACGAAGTAGCCGCGGCGGATGTGGCCGGCCTCCTCCATCTCGCGCAGTACCGGATAGAGCGCCTCGAACCCGCCGGGCACGTTCTCGTTGCGGGCCGTCTCGGCCGCAACCACGCCGTAGCGGTCGAGCAGCAGGGTTGCCGTAGCGTGAGCCCACTCGGTGTCGCTTACCCGCCCGGTCGGCGCGGCCAGATCGCTCACCAGCGACCACCGGCCGCCAGCCAGCATCCCGGCCCGGCCGCGGCGGGCGCCCGCCGCACCGGCCCGCATGGCAGCCGGCGCGGTCCCGGCTCGCGGGCCGCGACGCCAACCACGGGGGAGCCCACGGGACGTACGCCCGGCGGCCGGCGGCCGCCGCTTGCCGAGAGACGCGAGCGGCAGGAAGGTGTCGTTCGTGATCCGGCCGGCCCAGACGAGGTCCCAGATCGCCGCTTCAACTTCCGTTTCGCCCCGGTCGCCGTCGCCAACCACGCCGCCGACCAGGTCGAACGTGAAGCAGGCGCCGCGCGCCTCCAGCCGCTCGAGGACCGCGGCGTGCGGAGTTCCGGGCGGCGCATCGTCCGGGACTTCGGCCGGCTCGCTGCCATGGGCCAGAAGCTGGAACCGCTCCCGACCGTGGATCGCCACCCGGCCGTCTCTCGAGCCGAGCCTGCCGCTTCCGACCCACAACAGCTCCCCCGACGCCGCGAGCCGGTCCAGCATCTCGAGACGGAAGCCCGACACCCGCGCAGGCAGGATGTGGCCGACCAGGATCCGCCAGGACAGCGGTACGCCTTCGAGTTGGGCCACGGCCTCCCGAAGGCGAACCAGGGCGCGATCCGACGACGGCGACGCCATTGCCCGTCCACGGTCCCGCCTCGCCGGGCGAGTCGGGACTGCCGCCTCCGTTTCGACGCCCTGCCAGCGACCCAGAAACCGGGCCAGCGCCGCTCCGTCGACCGGTTCGGCCTCGCGGCGCAGCCTGGCCAGCGTCCGACGCTTGATCCGGCGGAGCACCTCCGCGTCGCACCACTCGACGCCGCCGGCGCCATCACCCGACTCGCGCCGGAATTCGCCTCTGACGAGTCGCCCGGCATCCTCGAGCCCCGTCAGCAACGGCTCGACCGCCCCCGCCGGCAGGCCGAAGCGCGCCGCAGCGTCGGCCGACGTGAACGGTCCGCGACTTCGCGCGTAGCGCCTCAGGAGGCTCGCGAGCGGCGCCGGCCGAGGCTCCAGGAGGTCCGCGGGCAGGTCTTCGGCAATAACCGCGTCCAGACCATCGCGGTAGAGCGCCGCGTCGTCCGCCGCCACCCACATCCTCCGGGCCTTCTCATCGGCCGTCGGGACCCCGGGCGACACGCCCGTGTTTCCCGCCAACTCGATCTCGAGCGCCCTCTTCTGCCGCTCCAGGTCCGCCAGCCAATCATCCGCCTCGCCGGGAGCCCGCACCTCGATCTCCTCCCGGGTCAGACCGCCGGTCCGCCGCAGCAGATCGTAGAGGTCGTCCTCGTGCCGCGCGCGGCGGTCCGGCGAAAGCCCCTGGGACTCTTCCTCGACCGCCTGGATCACGTCCGGGTCGAGCAGCTCCCGCAGGCTGGCCGTGCCGAGCAGCTCCCGCAGGAGCTCCCGGTCGAGGGTCAGCGCCTGGGCCCGGCGCTCGGCGGCTGGGGCGTCCTGGTCGTAGAGGAAGCGCTCCTCGTAGGCGAAGACGAGGGAGCGGGCGAACGGAGAAGGCGCCAGGGTCTCCACGTCGTCGACCCGGACCTCCCCTTCCGCGACCTGCGCCATCAGGTCGACCAGACCCACCAGATCGAAGAGATCGCTCAGGCACTCGCGGTAGGTCTCGAGCAGGATCGGGAAGTCGGGGTACCTGCGGACGACGGAGAGCAGGTTCTTCGACCGCTGGCGCTGCTGCCAAAGCGGCGTCCGCTTTCCCGGTCGGTTGCGGGGCAGGAGCAGAGCGCGGGCGGCGTTCTCGCGAAACCGGCTCGCGAACATCGGCGAGGACGCGACCTGCTCGACAACCAGGTCCTCGACCTCGTCGGGCTCGAGCAGGAACTCCCGCGCTGCCGGCAACTCGTCCGTGTCGGCGAAGCGGAGCGCCAGTCCGTCGTCGGTCCACAGGGTCTGGACCTCGAAACCGTAGCGTCGGGCGATCCGGCGCTCCAGCGCCATCGCCCAAGGCGCGTGGATGCGGGCCCCGAACGGGGTCAGGATGCACACGCGCCAGTCGCCGACCTCGTCTCGGAACCGCTCCAGGGTCACCGCGCGGTCGGTGGGCAACGCGCCGGTGCGGTCGCGCTGTTCCTCGACGTAGGCGCAGAGGTTCGAGACGGCATGCGGATCGAGCGGCGCTTCGTCCGCGAGCCAGCGTCTGGCGGCGGCGCCCTGCCGCTGGCCGAGTTCGCGCACGAAGGCGCCGAGGGCCCGGCCCAGCTCCAGCGGCCGGCCAGGGCCGTCGCCGTGCCAGAAGGGCATGCGCCCCGGCTCGCCCGGCGCCGGCCGGACGATGACCCGGTCGCGGGTGATCTCGGTCACCCGCCACGCGGAGGCACCGAGCAGGAAGGTGTCGCCGGCGCGCGACTCGTAAACCATCTCCTCGTCGAGCTCGCCGACCCGCGGACCCTCCGGCCCCAGGTGGACGGTGAACAGGCCGCGATCCGGAATCGTGCCGGCGTTCATCCGTACCAGGAAGTCGGCGCCGCGCCGGGCGGTCAGCAGGTCGCGGCCACGGTCCCACGACAGCCGGGGCCTGAGATCCGCGAACTCTTCCGAGGGGAAGCGGCCAACCAGCATGTCCAGCACCGCACTGAGCAGGTTGCGGGTCAGCCCGCGGTAGGGCCGGGCGCGCCGGGCCAGAGCAAGGATCCCGCCGACGGTCCACTCCCGGCCGCAGCACATCGCGACGATCTGCTGCGCCAGCACGTCGAGCGGGTTCTCCGGCAGCTTCATCGACTCGATCGCGCCGCGCTGCATCTGGATCGCGGTCACCGTGCACTCGAGGAGGTCGCCCCGGAACTTGGGGAAGATCAGGCCGCGGCTGCGCTCGCCGACCGCGTGCCCCGACCGGCCGACCCGCTGTAGTCCGCTGGCGGTCGAACCCGGCGCCTCGACCAGGAGCACCAGGTCGACGCTGCCCATGTCGATCCCCAGTTCGAGCGAACTGGTCGCCACGATGCAGCGCAGGCGGCCCGCCTTGAGCGCGCCCTCGATCTCCCGCCGCCGTTCGTGGGAGATGCTGCCGTGGTGGGCGCGGGCCAGCGGCTCATGGTCATCGCCTTCTTCGTCGTCTCCGGCGACGCGAGTCCGGTCGTCCAGCTCGTTCAGACGCTGCGCCAGTCGTTCGCAGAGGGAGCGACTGTTGACGAAGACGATCGTCGAGCGATGCCGCCGGACCGCTTCCAGGATGCGCGGGAAGACGGACGGCCACAGGCCGGAGGTCTCGAACCCGCGCGGCCAGCCGTCGCCATCAGCCAGCGTCTCGGGCACCGGCGGCGGCGCCTCCATGTCGGGCACGGACACGACGACCTGGAGGTCGATGTTCGGCCGTTCGGAGGCGTCGACGACTTCCACCGGCCGGTCGCCGCCGAGGAACCCGGCCGCCAGGTCCATGGGCCGCACCGTCGCCGAGAGACCGATCCGCTGCGGATCCCGACCGTCCGCCAACTCCGCGAGCCGCTCCAGCGACAGCACCAGGTGGGCGCCGCGCTTGGTCGCCGCCATGGCATGAACCTCGTCGACGATCACGGTCTCCACCGTGCGCAGGTTGGCCGCCGCCCGCGACCCGAGCACCAGGAACAGCGACTCGGGGGTCGTGACGAGGATCTCGCCGGGTTTCCGTAGCTGGCGGCGGCGGTCGCTGGCCGGCGTGTCCCCGGTGCGTACGTCGACGCTGACCGGCCGTACGGGCGCGCCGAGCTTGCGGGCCTCCCCGACGACGCCTTCGAGGGGGACCTGCAGGTTGCGCTCGATGTCGTAGGCGAGGGCCTTGAGCGGCGACACGTAGACGACCCGCACACCCGGCGCGGCCGGTTCGTCGCCGAGGCAGAGCCGGTCGATGGCCCACAGGAACGCCGCAAGCGTCTTGCCGCTGCCGGTGGGCGCCACCAGCAGCGCGTTCCCGCCGCGGGTCAGCACCGGCCAGCCCAGTTCCTGCACCCGCGTCGGGCCGGGGAACGAGCCGTCGAACCACCGGCGCACCGGTTCGGAGAACGAGTCCACGGGTCATCTTAAGCCTCGCGCGTGCCCCGTGGAGCGCGAGCCCGGCTGCTAACCTCGCCGCCCAGCGATGGCGCACCACGACCACGGGAAACACGGCGGCAAGAGCTACTGGCTCGACAGGAAAGGAAACGTCGCCAAGGTCTTCTACGCCCTGATCGCCATCGACGTCCTGTGGCTGGCGGCGGACCTCCTCTACAAGAAGAAGGCGGAGTTCGACGCCTGGGGCGGCTGGGCAGACGGTGGCTTCGGGTTCTATCCGGTCTACGGCTTCGTCGGCGCCTTCCTGCTGGTGCTGGCGGCGAAGCAGATGCGGCGCGTCCTGATGCGGTCAGAGGACTACTACAAGCGACGCCGCGACGGCGGAGCCTCCTGAGTCCGGGATGGCGGAGTTCCTGCTGTCGCCGCCGCTGTTGCTCATGCTCGGCAGCGTGGTCCTGGCCGCGACGCCGCGCAACGTGCTGCCGCGCACCGTACTGCGGGCCCTGCTCCTGGCTCTGCCCGTCTACTCCCTCTGGCGCTTCTGGGGCCTCGACTTCGGCGACCACGCCCAGTTCGAACTGTTCGGCCAGACCCTGACGCTCGTCCGGATCGATCCGCTGAGCCGGATCTTCGTCGTCATCTTCCACCTCGCGGCGCTCATCGGCAGCGTCTACTCGTTCTACGTCAAGGACAACTTCCAGCCGCTCGTCGGCGTCTTCTACGCGGGATCGGCCCTCGGCGTCGTGCTGGCCGGCGACCTCTGGACGCTGTTCCTGTTCTGGGAGGTGGCCGCGGTTTCGTCGGCGTTGCTGGTCTGGGTCCGGCGGAGCGGCGGGGCGGCCGGCGCCGGCCTCCGCTACCTGGGGATGCAGATGGTCTCGGGCGTCCTGCTGCTCGCCGGCATCGTGCTGCTCCGTCACGAAACCGGCGCCGCCCCCGGCTGGGCCGAGTTCCGCAACCTGGCGGGCTTCCTCGAGGACGGCGGGCTCGGCTTCTCGAACCTGGCGGCGACCCTCATCTTCCTCGCCTTCGGCCTCAAGGCGGCCTTCCCGCTGCTGCACAGTTGGCTGATCGACGCCTACCCCGAATCGACTCCGGCCGGTGCCGTGTTCCTGTCGGCGTTCACGACCAAGTTCGCGATCTACGCCCTGGCACGCGCCTTTCCCGGCCAGTCCGAACTGATCTGGATCGGCGCGCTGATGACCGCGTTCCCGATCTTCTTCGCCGTGATCGAGAACGACCTGCGCCGGGTGCTCGCCTACAGCATGACGAACCAGCTCGGCTTCATGGTCGTCGGCATCGGCATCGGCACCGAGCTGGCGATCAACGGCGCCGTCGCCCACGCCTTCGCCGACATCCTGTTCAAGGGGCTGCTGTTCATGGCGATGGGGGCGGTGCTCTACCGGGTCGGCCATGTGAACGGATCGGACCTGGGCGGCCTCTACAAGTCGATGCCGATCACGACCGGGTTGTGCATCATCGGGGCCGCGTCCATCTCCGCCTTCCCGCTGTTCTCGGCCTTCGCGACGAAGTCGCTGATCATGAGCGCGGCCGTGTACAAGGAGTACTTCTGGCTCTGGCTGGTGCTCCTGTTCGCCTCGGCCGGCGTCTTCCACCACGCCGGGATCAAGATCCCCTTCTTCGCCTTCTTCCACCACGACTCGGGCATCCGCTGCAAGGAGGCGCCGCGATCGATGATCGTCGCGATGGTCCTGGCGGCCGCCGCGAGCATGGCGATCGGCCTGTTCCCGCTGGCCGAGATGTGGTTCGGCATCGCGAATCCCTTCTACGAACTGCTGCCCTACCCGGTCGACTACGCGGTCTACACGAACACCCACGTCATCACGCAGAGCCAGCTCCTGTTCTTCTCGGCTCTGGCCTTCGCGACCCTCATGCGCACCGGCCTCTACCCGCCCGAGCTGCGCTCGGTGAACCTGGACGCCGACTGGCTCTACCGCCGGGTCGGTCTTCGCATCTGGGACGGGGTTGCCACGGCGTTCGTCGCGCTTCACCGGGCCGGATACGCCGCTACCGGACGGCTCGCCGCCGCTGCTCTCGAGACGGCGCAGCGTCACCTGGGCCCGCAGGGGTTCCTCGGGCGCTCGTGGCTGACAGCCTCGATGGCGCTGTGGGTCGCCGTGCTGCTCGCGGCGTATCTCGTCGTCTTCTACTGGCGATTGGGTTAGCGGGGTCACATGCCTTCGGCAGCAGCGGGTCAGAGGACCCGCGCACCCAGCAGTATCAGCTTCGCTAATGTTCTACGGTTGCTCCATGAGATCGACCTAATGTAAGATCCCGCCCTTACGATGCAAGGGCTCAGGATCTTCTGCGATGTCGCGGATTTGCGCAGCTTCAGCCGCGCGGCCGAGCTCCACGGGATCACCCAGTCGGCGGTCAGCCAGCGCATCCAGCACCTCGAGGAGCTCTTCGGAACGCGGCTTCTCGACCGCTCCAAGCGGCCCTTCGTGCTGACTCCCGCCGGCGAGCTCGTGTCCCGCGAGGGACGCGAACTCGTCGCCCGCTACGACGCGCTGGCGCGAAGCGTCTCCCGCCTCGATCCGGGACGGGGCGGCACCGTGCGCGTCCACGCGATCTACTCCGCCGGAATCGCCCTGCTCAACCAGTTGCGGGCCGAGTTCCAGCTTCAGCGGCCGGAACTGGAGGTGCAGATCGAGTACGAGCCGCCGGCCGCGGTGGCCGAGTCGGCGCGAACCGGCCGCTGCGACTTCGGCATCGTCTCCTATCCGGAGCAGTGGCCCGGCCTGCAGTCGCGGCCGTTGCGGGAGGAGCGGATGTGTCTCGCGTGCGGCGTGAACCACGAGCTCGCCAGCACAGCGCGGGTGCGGGCCGCCGACCTCGACGGCCGTGAGCTGATCCACTTCACGCACGAACTCCCCGCCGCGCGTCACATTCGCAGCTACCTGGTGGAGAACGGCGCGGAAGCGATGTTCGCCCAACGGCTCGACAACATCGACACCTTCAAGAGCATGCTGCAGGCGACCGACTACGCCGCGATCCTGCCGCTCAGGACGTTCCACGCCGAGGTGCGCGCCGGCCTGCTCGCCGCCGTGCCGCTCGAACCGAAGCTCGAGCGGCCGATGGGAATCGTCTACGCCCGCGGCCGCCTGCGTCAGGCCGCCGAGGAGTTCGCCGCGTTCCTGACCGAGAACGCCGGGCCGATGCCGGCGGACGACGAGGAGAACGTAGAGCGCGGAGAGGCGGCATGAAGCTCCGGCCCGGCAAGACCGGTCTGTACGACCCGGCCTACGAGCACGACGCCTGCGGCGTTGGCTTCATCGCCCACGTGCGCGGCGAGCGCAGCCACCGGCTGATGCAGCAGGCGGCGCACATGTTGACGCAGATGGACCACCGGGGCGCCTGCGGCTGCGAGCCGAACACCGGCGACGGCGCCGGCATGCTGACCGCGCTGCCCCATGCGCTGCTCCGGCGCGTCGCCGACGACGAGTTCGGCGCCGAACTCGGAGCGCCCGGCACGTTCTCCGCCGGCGTCTTCTTCCTGCCCCAGGACGACGGTGAACGCGAGCTGTGCCGGCGGGTCGTGGAGGAGATCGTCGCGGACCGCGGCCAGCAACTCATCGGCTGGCGCAAGGTGCCGACCCGCTCCGACGTTGCCGACATCGGCGCCACGGCGCTCGACTCGATGCCGGTCATCGAGCAGCTCTTCATCGGCGCCGCCGAAGGCCTCGACCAGGACGCCTTCGAGCGCGAGCTCTACCTGATTCGCAAGCAGGCAACGATCCGCCTGCGCGGCAACGATGCCCTCACCCAGGCGCAGATGTTCTACGTCTGCTCGCTGTCGACACGCGTGATCATCTACAAGGGCATGCTGACCTCCGGCCAGCTCGTGCCGTTCTTCCCGGATCTGGCGGCGCCGGACTACGAATCGCACCTGGCGATGGTCCACTCGCGCTTCGCCACGAACACGTTCCCTTCCTGGGACCGCGCCCAGCCGAACCGCTTCATGAGCCACAACGGCGAGATCAACACGCTGCGCGGGAACATGAACTGGATGCATGCCCGCGAGGGCGTGCTTGAGAGCGACCTGTTCAGCGAGGACCTGTCGCTCGCCTTCCCGGTCGTCGAGCCCGACTGCTCCGACTCCGGCAGCTTCGACAACGTGCTCGAGTTCCTGCTGCTCACGGGCCGCACTCTCCAGGAGGCGGTCATGATGATGATCCCGGAGGCGTGGCAGAACGATCCGCACATGGACGCCGCGAAGAAGGCGTTCTACGACTACCACTCCTGCCTGATGGAGCCCTGGGACGGGCCGGCGTCGATCGCCTTCACCGACGGCCGCTACATCGGCGCGGTGCTCGACCGCAACGGCCTGCGGCCGAGCCGCTACTACGTCACCGATGACGATCTGGTCATCATGGCGTCGGAGGCCGGGGTCGTCCCGGTCGAGCCGGAGCGGGTGCTGCGCAAGGGGCGGCTCAAGCCCGGCCGGATGTTCCTGGTCGACTTCGACCTCGGCCGCATCGTCGCCGACGAAGAGTTGAAGAGCACGTTCGCCGGCAGACGACCCTACGCGGAGTGGCTGAAGAACCGCACCGACCTCGCCGACCTGGTCGCCCACGCCCAGAGCAACGGCAACGCGCCCGCGAAACAGGCGGCGATGGACGACGACACGCTGACCCGCAGCCTCCAGGCTTTCGGCTACACCGGCGAGACGATGCGCTTCATGCTGCGCCCCCTGATCGAGGAACAGCGCGATCCGATCGGATCGATGGGCAACGACACCGCCCTGGCTTTCCTCTCCGACCAGGACCGCCCGGTCTACGACTACTTCAAGCAGCTCTTCGCCCAAGTCACGAACCCGGCGATCGACTCGATCCGTGAAGAGGTCGTCATGTCGGTCGACTGCACGATCGGCCCCGAGCGCAACCTGCTGGAGACCACGGCCGACCACTGCCGGCGCGTCCGCCTGCCCCATCCGATCCTGAGCAACCGGGAGTTCGCGGCGCTCGCCGACGCCGGCGACGCCGGCTTCTCCTGCCGCACCCTTGACGCCACCTGGCCCCTCGAAGAGGGCGCCTCGGGCCTCGGCAACGCACTCGACCGCCTGTGCGCGGAGGCCGAGCAGGCGGTCGACGACGGCTGCGGCTTCGTCGCCCTGTCCGACCGGGCCGCCGGTCCCGACCGCGTCCCCGTGCCGACCCTGCTCGCCTGCGGCGCCGTCCACCACCACCTGCTGCGGACGATCAAGCGCACCCGGGTCGGTCTGCTGCTCGAGAGCGGCGAGGCGCGCGAGGTCCACCATCACTGCCTGCTGGTCGGCTACGGTGCCGACGCGATCAACCCCTACCTGACCTTCGAGGCGCTCTGGCAGGCGCGCCGCCAGGGTCGGCTGCCGGCCGCGGCCGACGACCAGGCGGTCGTCGACCGCTACCGCAAGGGAGTCAGGAAGGGGATGCTCAAGGTGATGGCCAAGATGGGCATCTCCACGCTGCAGAGCTACAAGGGCGCCCAGATCTTCGAAGCAGTCGGCCTGTCCACCGAAGTGATCGACCGCTGCTTCGCCGGCACCGCCAGCCGGATCGAGGGCGCGGGGCTCGAGCGCCTGGCGAAGGACGCTCTACGCCGGCACGCGCGCGGCTTCCCGGCGGACGAGCGCGACCGCGTCGCCGAACTCGGAAACCCCGGCGACTACCACTGGCGCGCCGGCGGCGAGCGCCACATGTGGAACCCGCGGATGATCTCGCGGCTCCAGAACGCGGCCCGCACGAACAGCGCGGCGGCCTACGAGAGCTTCGCCCGTCTCGCCAACGAGGACACCACCCGGAAGTGCTCGCTGCGCGGCCTGCTCCAGTTCCGCACGGATCTGGAGCCGCTGCCGCTCGACGCCGTGGAACCGGCGAGCGAGATCGTCAAGCGCTTCTGCACGGGCGCGATGAGCTTCGGCTCGATCTCGGCCGAAAGCCACGAGACCCTCGCCATCGCCATGAACCGGCTCGGCGGCAAGAGCAACACGGGCGAGGGGGGCGAGGACCCGGCGCGGTTCACGCCGGACGCCAACGGCGACCTTCGCCGGTCGGCGATCAAGCAGGTCGCCTCCGGCCGCTTTGGGGTCACCTCCTGGTACCTGACGAACTCGGACGAACTCCAGATCAAGATCGCCCAGGGCGCCAAGCCGGGCGAGGGCGGTGAACTGCCCGGCCACAAGGTGGACGACATCATCGCGCGGACCCGCTACTCCACGCCCGGAGTGGGACTCATCTCGCCGCCGCCCCATCACGACATCTACTCGATCGAGGACCTGAAGCAGCTCATCCACGATCTGAAGAACTCGAACCCGGGCGCCCGGGTCAGCGTGAAGCTCGTCTCCGAGGTCGGCGTCGGCACCGTCGCCGCCGGCGTCGCCAAGGCGCATGCCGACCACATCCTGATCTCGGGCCACGACGGCGGCACCGGCGCCTCCCCGCTGACCAGCATCAAGCACGCCGGCCTGCCCTGGGAACTCGGCATCGCCGAGACCCACCAGACCCTGGTGCTGAGCGACCTGCGCTCGCGGGTGATCCTCCAGACCGACGGCCAGCTCAAGACCGGCCGCGACGTCGTCGTCGCCTGCATGCTGGGCGCCGAGGAGTTCGGCTTCTCCACCGCGCCCCTGATCACGATCGGCTGCATCATGATGCGCAAGTGCCACCTGAACACCTGCCCGGTCGGCATCGCCACCCAGGATCCGGAGCTGCGCGCCAAGTTCGAGGGCACGCCGGAGGAAGTCGTGAACTACCTCTTCCTCGTCGCCGAGGAGACGCGGCGGCTCATGGCCAGCCTCGGCGTCGCGACGATGCGCGAACTGGTCGGCCGGACGGACCTGTTCCTGCCCGAACTCGCGGTCCGGAACGAGAAGACCGAAGGACTCGACCTGTCCGCCGTGTTGCAACCCGCGGTGCGCCGCCACGAAGGCGTCGAGGTGGTGCAGACGATCGAGCAGGACCACGCGCTCGAGTACGCGCTCGACAACGAACTGATCGAGCGTGCCCGGCCGGCGCTGGAGCACGGCTCCCGCGTGCGGATCGACCTGCCCATCGTGAACACTCAACGCACCGTCGGCACGATGCTCAGCCACGAACTGATGAAGGCGCGCGGCGAGCACGGCCTGTCCGACGACACGATCCACATCTCGCTGACCGGCAGCGCGGGCCAGAGCCTCGGCGCCTTCCTCGCGCCCGGCATCACGATCGAACTCGAGGGCGACGGCAACGACTACGTCGGCAAGGGGCTGTCGGGCGGAAGGCTCATCCTCTATCCGCCGCGCCGATCCCGATTCGTCGCCGAGGAGAACGTCCTGATCGGCAACGTCGCGCTCTACGGCGCCACTGCCGGCGAGGCCTTCTTCCGCGGCCGCGCGGCGGAACGCTTCTGCGTCCGCAACTCGGGCGCCCGCGCCGTGATCGAGGGGATCGGCGACCACGGCTGCGAGTACATGACCGGCGGCTGCGCCGTGATCCTCGGCCCGACCGGGCGCAACTTCGCGGCCGGCATGTCGGGCGGCATCGCCTGGGTCTTCGATCCGGACGAGGAACTGGCCCACAACTGCAACTTCGAGATGGTCGGTCTCGAGCCCGTCGGCGGCGAGTACCGGAGCGAACTCCGGGAACTGGTCGCCCGGCACGCGCGCTTCACCGGCTCGACGCTGGCGCGCCGGCTGCTCGAGCGCTGGAGCGAAGCCGTGGGTCAGTTCACCCAGGTCATGCCCCATGACTACCGTCGCGTCCTTCTGGCACAGAGCGAGGCTGAGAACCGGACGCCGGAAAGCCAGACGATCCCGAAGGCCGAGGCCGCGGCCTGAGGCCCGCGGAGTCGGCGGACAGGCGCGGCGCAGGGGGAGCAGGGCGGCAGGAAATGGGCAAGGACACCGGCTTCAAGGAGTACGCGCGGGCCGCGGTCCCGTACCAGGATCCGCTGATCCGCCTGAGTCACTACGGCGAGTTCCTGCAACCCGTACCGGAGGAACATCTCGCCACCCAGGGCGCCCGCTGCATGGATTGCGGCGTCCCCTTCTGCCAGTCCCATGACGGCTGCCCCATCGACAACCTGATCCCGGAGTGGAACGACCTCGTCTACCAGGGCCGCTGGCGCGAGGCGCTGCGGAGGCTCGAGCAGACGAACAACTTCCCGGAGTTCACCGGCCGCGTCTGCCCCGCGCCGTGCGAAGGCGCCTGCGTGCTCGGCATCACCGATCCGGCGGTGACGATCAAGAACATCGAGAACGCGATCGTCGACCGCGGCTTCGAGGAGGGCTGGATCGTTCCCCGTCCGCCGGCGAAGCGGACCGGCAGGAAGGTGGCGGTCGTCGGTTCGGGACCCGCGGGACTCGCCGCGGCGGCGCAGTTGAACAGCGTCGGCCACTCCGTGACCGTGTTCGAGCGCGAAGACCGGATCGGCGGTCTGCTGATGTACGGCATCCCGAACATGAAGCTCGACAAGCGCCTCGTCGTCGACCGGCGGATCGACCTGATGCGGGCGGAGGGGATCGGGTTCGTCACAGGCGCGCACGTCGGCGTGAACGTCGACATAGACGATCTCCGCCGCGACCACGACGCGATCCTCCTCGCCTGCGGCGCCACCGAGCCGCGCGACCTGCCCATCCCGGGCCGCGAGCTCTCGGGCATCCACTTCGCGATGGACTTCCTGACCGAGCACACGCGCGCGCTTCTCGACGCCGATCTCCCCAACGACGGCGGGGAGGGCGCCCAGCCAATCGTGGCGCCGATTCACGCCGAAGGCAGGAACGTCATCGTGATCGGCGGCGGCGACACCGGCGCCGACTGCATCGCAACCGCGGTCCGGCACGGCTGCGCTTCGCTGGTCAACTTCGAACTGCTGGACCGACCGCCGGACGGACGGGCGTCCGACAACCCCTGGCCGGAATGGCCGCGCATCTTCCGCGTCGAGTACGCGCACGCCGAGGCGACAGCCAGGTTCGGCGCCGATCCGCGAGTGTTCTCCGTCCTCTCGAAGCGCTTCGTCGACGATGGGGCCGGCGGGGTCGCCGGTATCGAGACGGTCCGCGTCGCCTGGCAGCGGGACGGGGCCGGCCGTTTCACGATGGAGGAAGTGCCGGGCACCGAGGAGACCTTCGAGGCCGAACTCGTGCTGCTGGCGATGGGCTTCCTCGGGCCTGAGGCCACGCTCGGTCAGCAACTGGGCCTGGCCACCGACGAGCGCAGCAACTTCGCCGCCGAGCCCGGCCGGTACGCAACGTCCATCGAGGGCGTGTTCGCTGCCGGCGACTGCCGCCGCGGCCAGAGCCTGATCGTCTGGGCGATCAACGAGGGCCGCGGCGCGGCCGCCCGGATCGACGAGTACCTGACCGGGGCCACCGAGCTGCCCCTCCCGTCCGATTCAACATCTTGAAGCGAGCCGCCATCCTTTGACGGAGGGCACAGCGATCCTTATAGTCGTACCCGGTCCGTGGCCTTGCGCGCGAGCGCCCCACCACCGCCACTCACCCCGACAATCGACAGACCTTCCAAGCGTGAACCGCACGCCGGTGAATTCGTGTTGAGTTCGACGGCGCCTACTCAGACACAGAGGAGAAACCCAACCATGCAGTCGACCCGCCCGCGGGCACGTCTTCTTGCAATCCTTCTGGCAACGACCTGCGCCTTCCTGATCGGCGGCGCCGGCTTCGGCCAGACCATCACCGGCACCGTCCAGGGCTACATCTCGGATGTCGAGGGCGGCGCCGTCCCCGGCGCCACGGTGACCGTCACCAACCAGGACACCGGCATCGCCCGCGCCGTCATCTCGGACGCCAACGGCTTCTACAGCGCGAAGGCGCTCCAGGTCGGCACCTACTCGGTGACGGCCGAGCTCTCCGGCATGCAGACGACGCAGCAAGCCGACGTCTCCGTGCTTGTCGGCCAGATCAAGGACATCAACCTGACGCTCGAGGTCGAGTCGACCTCCGAGGTGATCACCGTCACCTCCGAGGCGCCGATCATCGAGGTCAGCCGCTCGGGCGCCGCCAACTACATCGACGAGGTGGCGATCGAGAGCCTGCCCACCGTGGGCCGCGACTTCACCGACTTCGCGATCCTCACGCCCGGCGTGCAGCGCGACCGGTCCCGCGGTTTCCTGACGATGGCCGGCCAGCGCGGCATGTACAGCGGCCTCTCGGTCGACGGCGCGGACAACAAGAGCACCTTCTTCGGCTACGGCCGGGGCGGTGAGGCGACGGAGAACGACGGACTGATCGTCGCTCAGGACACGGTCCGCCAGTTCCAGGTCATCACCAACGGCTTCTCGGCCGAGTACGGGCGGCACGGCGGCGCCTTCGTCAACGTCGTCACCAAGTCCGGCACGAACGACGTCAGAGGGTCCGCCTTCTACTATTTCCGCGACGACAGTCTGGCCGAGGACCTGCCGTCCTCGCCGCTCGACGACCATCGCGGCCAGGACGGCTCTCAGCCGGTCGACGAGTTCGACACCCAGAACTACGGGTTCTCGATCGGCGGTCCGTTCAAGCAGGATCGCACCCACTACTACTTCGGCATCGACCAGCGCGATCAGGACATTCCGTTCACCCGCTCGCTGCGTTCGACGGGCGCAAACAGCACTTACGACCTGATCATGCAGCGAGCCCAGAACGAGCCGGCGTTCGCGGCCCTGGTCGACGGGTTCACCCGTAACTCGGATGGGTCGGCCAGCGGCCTCTTCCTGCGTTCGGTGAGCAACCAGATCCTGTTCGGCAAAGTCGACCACCAAATCAGCGACGCGAACCTGATCACGCTGCGCGCCAACTGGACCGACTTCGAGCGCGAGAGCAGCTATCTCGACGAGGAATCGTTGAAGACCGAGGACACCCTGACAACGATCGTCTCGATGACCTCGGTCATCGGCAGTCGGGGCGTGAACGAGTTCCGGATTCAGGCTGCCGACGACAACCTGGACCGCCTGTCCAAGCGAGTCGGTACGCCCATCGAGGCCCAGGTCCGCTTCCGGTTCGCGGGGTTCGACAGTGTCGGCAAGTTCGACTTCCTGCCCATCTTCGTAGAAGAGTCTCAGCTCCAGATCAAGGACGACTTCTCCTATCTGTTCGGCGCCCACGACATGAAGTTCGGCGTCGACTACTCGAAGGACGACCTGGCGCAGCTCTTCGCCGGCAGCCGGGACGGTCGCTACGACTTCAACTCGCCAGAGGACTTCCTGAGTAACAACGCCAATCGCGCACGGATCTGGTTCGGCGACTCGACCTACCCGAACTACGACGAGACCCAGAGCGTGCTCGCCTTCTATGGCCAGGACAGCCTGAAGCGGGACAACCTGACGCTCAACTACGGTCTGCGTTACACGTCGACGGACAACCCCGACGGTCTGGACCACAGCGAACCCGATGGTCGAGCAATCCCGGACACGCAGAACCTGGCGCCCCGCTTCGGCTTCGCGTTGTCACAAGACGAGGGACGGTCCGTCATTCGCGGGGGCATCGGTTTCTTCTTCGGCCGAACGCCGACCTTGCTTTTCGCCAACCAGGTGCAGGCCAACGGCGTACCGCCGAACTACGGCCGGATCACGGTCCGTCCTGGCCAGAACGGCTACGTGGACCTCGGTACGCCGATCGACAACGAGAATCCACCGCCGGGGATCATCCCTGCGATCTCCTACGTGGATCCCGAGTTCGACGACGCCCAGACGCTGCGGATGAGCGCCGGCTGGGAGCGGGAACTGGGCTCTGGCTGGAGCACGGGCGTGGATGTGGTCTACGCCGAGGCAACCGGTCTGCAGCGGAACACGGACTTCAATCGCAGCTTCGGCGGCTACGACGAGTATGGCCGGCCTATGTGGGCAGGCCGCCCGAGGGAAGACGTTGCCGAGATCCTGGTCCGGCAGTCCCGCGGCGAGTCCGAGTATCAGGCGGTGACTCTGAAGGTGAACCGGCGCTTCACCGGCCGCTACCAGTTCAACGCCCACTACACCTGGGGCAAGGACCGGGACACCGACTCGAACGAGCGCTCGGCGACCGGCGTCACGATCTCCGATACGGGCAATCTGGACTACGACTGGGGCCTCTCGGACCGTGACATCGAGCACCGGCTGGTGGTCACCGGCATGATCCAGCTTCCCGCCGACTTCCAGATCTCGGGCATCCTGAACTACCAATCAGGCTATCCCTACACGCTGGTCGACAGCGGCTTCGACCGCGTTGCCTGCGGCTTCCCCATCTTCAACTGCCCCGATCCCTACGCGATCATGGACGGCGTCTTGGTGGGCCGCAACACGGAACGCAACGAGTCGATCCAGACGATCGACCTCCGGGTCGGCAAATTCTTCCGCTTCGGCGACGACATGCGGCTCGACGTCTTCGTCGAGGCGTTCAACCTGTTCGACCAGAACAGCTTCGGTGTCGGCTTCAGTCAGCGGAACATCAACAACGGAGTCGTTCGCGACGACCTCGGGATTCCCGACTTCCTGACGACCCGGCCGCGCCAGTTGCAGATCGGAGGCCGGTTCAGCTTCTAGAAGGCTGAGCCACTCCACGCGGAGAAACTCAAAGGGCCTCCCCGGCAACGGGGAGGCCCTTCTTCTTTGTGCCGCGCCAGCTAAGCCGCCACGTAGGGGATGGTCTGCGGCCCCTCGGGCAGCACGCAGATCCGCGCGTCGGGCCGTGCCGTCACGCATTCGGCGAGCGCGGCGTCGAGGTCCGGCGCCGGCTCGAAGTGAGCGGCGGCAAGCTGTCCTTCGCTCAGCCCGTCCGCCTTGACCAGCACTCGCGCGCGGCGCTGGATCAGCGCCTGGACCTGGACCTGCCACTGGTCCGGCTCGGTCACGGGACGGGCCTCGATCTGCTGGAGTAACTCCTCGGGCGAACCGCCGCGGCCAAGCAACTCCGCGTAGCGGCCGTGATCAGGAACACCGTCGCTGCACTCGGCCGCGCAAAGAATCGTCCCCCCGTCGGAGACCACCTGCGCCGCCGCCGACATCCCCTTGACCGCCTGGTACAGGTTCTGGTCGAGCGGGTAGCCGGAGTTCGTCGTCACGACGACCTCGAACCGGTGGTTGGTCTCCCGCATGGCGATCGGCTTCGCGGTTGCGCAGGCCCGCCGGTGCATCTCGAAGAGTTCGCCAGCGAAGACGTGCGTGACACGCTGCCGCCGGTCCAGCAGGACGTCGACGCTGAAGTGCGGCCTTGCTTCCGGCCGCGCCGCGATGGCCCGGATGTCGCTGTGCAGCGGGTTGTCGTCGATGATCCCCCAGGTCGAGCGCGGATCGCCGACGCGGGCGGCGTCGTGCAGGGTGAGTACCGTGTCGAGCCCGGCGAGCCCCGGGGCGACCATCTTCGGGCCGCCCGAGAAGCCGGCGAAGAAGTGCGGCTCGACGAAGCCGGTCGTGATCCGGAGGTCCGCCTCCAGCCAGTGGCGGCAGAGCCGGGTCGGGACGCCGTTGCCGGTCTCGCCGAGGTCGACGAGCGAGGAGTCGTCGCGGGCATCGTGGTTGGTCACGCGGCACGAGCCGAGGATCTCGTCGCCGAGCATCGCACGGAGTTCGGCCGGGGTGTTCGCGCGGTGAGTGCCCGTGGCGATGAGGATCGTGACGTCCTCCGACGGGAGGGAACCGTCCAGTTCGTCCAGCACTGCGCCCACCATCTCGCGGCGAGGTTGGGCGCGGGTGATGTCGCACACCGAGATCGCGACGCTCTGTCCCGGCTTTGCCAGTTCCCGGAGCGGCGGTCCCGCGACCGGCCGGCGCAGTGCCGCGGTCAAGGCCGCGCCCGGGTCCTCCAACGCTGGCGCCTGTACCGGCTCGATGACCGTCGTCCGCTCACGCGGGACGTCGATCGTGAGACCTCCGCGGCCGTAGGCGAGGCGCACGCGCATGTCCGGAATCCCAGGCCTCTCCGGACCGCCTACTCCGCGCCGTCGAGGCGGCGCACCTTGATGCTGCGGAACGCCACTTCGTCGCCGTGATCCTGCAACAGGATTCTTCCCTCCGGCCACTTGCCGAACCCGTCGCGGCCCGCGAACTTGCTCAGTGCGATCGCCTCGTCGAGTTCCGCCGAGTTTCGGTCGAAGGCCAGCACCAACTGGTGGTTCAGCCAGTGCTCCACCGCGCCGTCGGCGCGGACCACGATCCGCGCGTGGTTGTAGCGCCCCGGACCCTTGACGAAGCGCCCTGTCTTGGTCGCCGGCAGCAGGTCGTAGAGGGAGGCCAGGGTGCGGTTGCCGTCCCGACCGGCCTGCGCGTCCGCGTGTCGGAGGTCATCGAGGATCTGGTACTCGAACGCGACCGCCGCACCGGGAGCCGAGCCGTAGCCCTCGGTGACCAGGTACTTGATGCCGCTGTTCGCGCCCTCCGTCATCCGGAACTCCAACTGGAGCTCGAACGCGGCGAACGTCTCCCGGGTCACGATCCCGCCACCCCGTGGTCCGCCGGGTTCCGAGGCGAGCACCGTCAGCTCGCCGTCGCGCACTTTCCAGCCGGTCGCCGGGAAGTCCTCCCGGTGGGCGCCGCGCCAGGCCTCCGTGTTCTCGCCGTCGAAGAGCAGTTCCCAGCCCAGGGCCGCTTCGGCCTCCGAGAGCTGATTCGGCCGCGTGTCGACGACGTAGGGGAACGAACGACCGCTCGGTGTCAGGTCTTCGGTTCGCAACAGGACGTTCCGGTAGCGGACCTGCAGTCCGCCCTGCTCCGGCCCGACCGAGTGGACCTGCAAGGCGATGAAGCCGCTCGGCGTCATCTCGTCGATCAGGTAGGTCGCCGGCACATCGTTCAGCCAGGTGCGGATCCCGGAGCCGATCGCTTCGATGTAGACGTGGTTCCAGTCTCCCTGGCGAAAAGCCCGACTCGCCGCCGGGTTCACCGACAGCGGGAACAGCCAGCCGCGCCGGGCCTCGTCGTAGATGCCGGCGGTCCACGCCCGCTCGCTCGAGTCGATCTCGACCTGGTAGCCGTGCACCGTGCCGTTGCGGTAATCAGGATCGCTGTGACTGCGGATCTGGATGCCCGCGTTGAGTCCCTCATCGACCTTGAACTCGAGTTGCAGCGCGAAGTCCCCGTACTCCTCCGTCGTGGCGAGGAAGGAGTTCGGCGTCTCGATCACCGCGGTGCCGACGATCGTGTCGCCGTCGAGCGCGTACTCCGCCTCCCCGCCGAGCTGCCGCCACCCATGCTCGAGGCCACCCGCGGTCAAGTCGATCCAACCGGAGTCCGGCGCTGGCTGGCCGAACGTCGGCATCGCCACACAAGCCAGGAGGAACGGGGTGAACCAGCAAGACACTGACGAAGAGGATGAGGCTTGAAGCATGGTGCGCAGCTTACCGTCCCCACCTGGACCCGCCATCGCGGGCTCGGATGACATCCGGCTGCTGGCAGCGGCGGGGGCGAGCCCGCATAGGATCGCCGCTTCCGACCCTACGGTGAGAAGGAGTGACCTTGGATTCGATCGACATCCACCCGCAGGCGTTGCGCGAAGCAGCGGCGATGATCCTGGAAGCCGGCGGCAGCGAACCCGGCGAGGCTCGCATCGTCGCCGACCACCTCGTGCTGGCCAACCTCTCGGGCCACGACAGCCACGGCGTCGGCATGATCCCCGCCTATGAACGGAGCCTCAGCAACGGGACGCTGAAGCCGAACCAGAACGTCGAACTGGTCCGCGACGACGGCGCGATCATGATGTTCGACGGCGGCATGGGCTACGGCCAGGTGGTCGGCCGCCAAGCGACGGCGGCGGCGATCGAGCGCTGCAGGAGCACCGGCGTGGTCCTGGCGCCGGTCCGCTACTGCCACCACCTGGGCCGGATCGGCACCTACGGTGAGCAGGTGGCGGACGCCGGTCTCGCTTCGCTCCACTTCGTCAACGTGGTCGGCCACCAGGCCCTGGTCGCCCCCTACCGGGGCACGGACGCCCGGTACTCGACGAATCCGATCTGCCTGTCGCTGCCCGGCAGCGACGCACAGCCGCCGGTTCTTCTCGACATGGCGACCAGCCGCATCGCCCACGGCAAGGCGCGGGTGGCGCACAACAAGGGCGAGGAGACGCCCGAGGGCTCCCTGATCGACCACCGCGGCCGCAAGACCCGCGACCCGGGCGTCCTTTTCCGTCAGCCTGCAGGAGCCTTGACCTCGTTCGGCGACCACAAGGGCTACGGCCTCGCCGTTTTCTGCGAATTCCTCGGCGGCATGATGAGCGGCGGCCGCACCGCCCAGCCCGAGCACGAGATGGAAGGCACGATCATCAACAACATGTTCATGATCGTGTTCGACCCCGACCGGCTGATCCCGCGTTCGGCGATGGAGCACGAACTGGCGGCCCTGGTCGCCCACGTCAAGGCCTCGCCCGCCGCCGATGCGGACGAACCTGTGCTTGTGCCCGGCGACCCCGAGCGCGCCAGCCGGATCGAGCGCGCCGACGCGATCCCGGTGGACGCCGAGTCCTGGCGTCAGATCGTCGCCGCCGGCGAGCGGCTGGGGGTGGAGGGCGGGCCGCTGGAAGCGGTCGCTAGCGCTCCGCCTCGCTGAAGAAGTCCCACAGCAGCTCGCCGCCGAAGTTGCCTGCATCGTCCCGCGGCCAGACGTGGGCGCCGTCCCAGGAACAACTGCGGACGGCGCGATCGCCGGCGCAGCCGGGATGTTCGACGCACCTCAGCTCCCGCCGGCCGTCCCAGGGAGTCTCGACGGCGACCGGCTCTGCGGAACAGGACTGCGCCTCGGCCCACTTCTCCGCCACACCGCGCTGCGACGTGTAGATGTAGCCGTCGCTGGCGAATGAACCGTCGATCGGCACCGTACGGTCCGCTGTGCCACCGACCAGCAGCATCGACGGGCCGGGCGCTTCGGCCGCGCAGTTGAAGCCGCGCGCCAGGTAGCCGTGCATGGGCGCGACCGCGGCCAGGCGGTCGCCGAGGGCGCAGCCGAGCCGGTGGACGAACATCCCGCCGTTGCTGTAGCCGGAGGCGAAAACGCGGTCCGTGTCGATGCAGAGCTCCGCCGACAGGTGGTCGATCAGGGCGGCGATGTAACCGACATCGTCGTGGCAGGAGCACCAGTTGCACGGCCCGCACGTGCCACATTCCGGCGGGCAGGGGTACGGATCCGCGTCCTCGCGGCAGGCGGGCGCCTCCGGCTGGAGCGGCGCACTGCAAGCGAGATCGTTCCAAGACGTGATCGTGGCCCTTCGGCTCCCCGCTTCGTCGCCGAGCGGCGCCTGGAACGACGTGCCCTGCGGGAACACGAGCACGAAGCCCTCGCGGTCGGAAAGTTCCGACAGGCCCGTCCAGCCGTCGCTGTGCCGGGCGCTGCCGGTGTAGCCGTGTACGTGCAGCCAGAGGGGCGCCGGAGAGGCGTCGTCGTAGCGGGCCGGAAGGTGGAGGCGGTAGCCGCGGATCAGGCCGTCATGGGCGAGTTCCAGGTCGACGCTGGTGCCCGGCGGTGCGGTCGATGCGAGGCCGGCGCTAGAGGAGCAGCCCGGACTGTCGGCGGCGAGGGGTGCGGCTACGGCGAGTAGCGCCGCGGCCGCCGCGAGAAGGGCCAGTCGCTGTGGGAGCATTCACCGGCATCGTAGCGCGGCGCCTAGCCGGGCAGTACCTGGAAGTGGCCTTCCCGCTCGACCAACTGCACGTCGACCTCGAACAGCTCGGACAGCGTCGCGCTCGTCAGGACTTCGTCCTTCGGTCCGTCCGCGAACACCCGGCCGGCCTTGAGCAGCACGACCCGCTCGACTTCCGGCGGAATCTGGTCGACGTGGTGAGTAACGATGATCAGCGTCGTGCCGGCCGCCGCCAGGAGACGCAGCCGCTCCATCAACCCGAACGCGGCCTTGAGGTCCAGGCCGGTCGCCGGCTCGTCGAGCAGCAGGGTGTGGGGCGCGTGGACCAGGGCCCGCGCCAGCAGCAGGCGCCGCTGCTCGCCGGAGGACAAGGTGTCGAACCGGCGCTCCAGCAGGTCACCGGCACCCTGGCCCTCAGCCGTTGACACGGCCCGCCGTCGCTGCGCGTCCGTCAACCGCTGGTGCCGGTAGACGCCGACGCTGGCGAAGAAGCCGGAACAAACCACGTCCAGACCCGAGAGCCAACCGTGATGCGTCGCCTGGAGTTCGTGCGACACGACGCCGAGCTGCCGGCGCACGTCGAACACGTTCCATCTGTCCCGGCCCAGCAAGCGCATGCGCACGCCGGGCCGGCGAAGCGGAAAGAACTCGCCATTCAGCATTCGGAGCAGGGTCGACTTGCCGGCTCCGTTCGGACCGAGAACGGCCGTGTTCTGCCCGCGCGGGATAGCCAGCGTCACGCCGTCGAGAGCCCGCCGGTCGCCACGCAGGACGGTGACGCCGGCGAGTTCGAGCAGCGGCGCCGTCACCGCCCCCTGAACCGCGGCGGCCGCTTCTCGAGGAAGGCCTTCCGACCCTCGACGTAGTCGTCGGAGCGGAAGCAGGCCTCGACGAGCTGCTTGACCCGGTCCAGGTCGCGACGCTCCGGGTCCTTCGTGGCCTGCTTGATCGCGAACTTGGCGGCACGGAGAGTGAGCGGCGCGTTGGCGGCCATCCTGCCGGCCAGATCGCGGACGGCGCCCTCCAGGTCGTCAACCGTCGTGACCCGGTCGATCAACCCCATGTGCAGCGCCTCGGCGGCGTTGAACCGTCGCGCCGTCAGCAGGATCTCGCTGGTGCGGGACGGTCCGACGAGATCGACCAGCACCTTGATCCCGGCAAAGCCGTAGCCCACGCCCAGGCGACCGGCCGGAATCCCGAACAACGAGTCCTCCGAGGCGATCCGCAGGTCGGCGTTGAGCGCCGTGGCCAGACCGCCGCCCAGGCAGAAGCCGCGGATCATCGCGATCAGCGGCTTCTCCAGCGCGGCGAACGCCCGACCGCTCTCGCGGCCGGCCCGGTCGTAACGCTCGCGCGCTTCCACGGTGGTCCGCAACTTCTCGAACTCGGAGATGTCGGCGCCGGAGACGAAGGCCCGGTCACCCGCTCCGCGCAGCACGACGACCCGCACCGCGTCGTCCTGCTGGAAGCGGCGAAGGACCTCCGCCTGCGCGACCTGCATCTCGAACGAGAGCGCGTTCCGCCGCTCCGGGTTGTTGTAGGTGAGCCAGCCGACGCCGTCCTCGATCCTTGCCCTGATCTTCGTCGTCGGCAGTTCGATCGCGTTCATGTGACGACTCCCGCGGCCCGCAGGGCCTCGATCTCGGTCTCTTCCAGGCCCGCCTCGGCGAGGATCTCGTCGCTGTGCTCTCCCAGCCCGGGCGCCCGGCTCCGCAACTCGAATGGCGTCCGCCGGAGCTGGACCGGCTGGCCCACGAGCCGCACCGGACCGAGTTCCGGGTGCTCCAGCGGCACGGCGATGCCGGAGTGCCGGACCTGGGGGTCGGCGAAGGTCTGGCCCAGGTCGTAGACCGGGCCGCACGGCAGGCCGGCGTCGTTCAGGCGTCGGACGATCTCGTCCACCTCGAAGCGCCGGGTCAACTCGGCGACCTCCTCCTCGAGCCGGGCACGGTTGGCGACGCGGCCGGCGGAGTCCCCGTACTCCGGTCGTTCGAGCAGTTCCTCGCCGCCGAGGGCCTGGCACATGCCGCGGAAGTGCTTGTTGCTCGTCGCTGCGATGTTCACCCAGCCGTCGGCCGCCGGAAAGGTCCCCATCGGCGCGATCGTCGGATGATGGTTGCCCTGCTGGCCGGGGACTTCGCCTTCGACCAGGAAGCGCGCGGCCTGGAAGTCGAGCATGCCGATCATCGCCTCGAGCAGCGAGGTCGTCACCCACTGCCCTTCGCCCGACCGCTCCCGCTCGCGGAGGGCCGCCATGATGCCGAAGGCCAGGTAGAGACCGGCCGCCAGGTCCGAGATCGCCGTGCCGACCCTCACCGGACCCTGACCGGGCAACCCCGTCACCGACATCAGCCCGCCCAGGCCCTGAGCGATCTGGTCGACGCCGCCGCGCTCCCGGTAGGGCCCCGTCTGGCCGAAGCCGGACACGCTGGCGTAAACGAGCCGCGGGTTGACCGCCCGCACCGTTTCGTAATCGAAGCCGAGCCGGTGCTTGACGTCGGCGCGATAGTTCTCGACCAGCACGTCCGCGTCGCGGGCCAGGCGCAGCAGCACCTCGCGGCCTTCGTCCTTCTTCAGATCCAGCGTCAGGCAGCGCTTGTTGCGGTGGAGGTTCTGGTAGTCGTGGCCGAGCCGGCGGGAGATGCCGATGTCCTTGCCGGGCGCCGGCGGACGTTCGATCCGCACCACGTCGGCGCCCCAGTCCGCGAGCTGCCGCACCGCGGTCGGCCCGGCGCGGGCGATCGTCAGGTCGAGGACCCGCAGGTCCGCCAGGGGGAGTGACATGAGCCGGATCAGACCTCGGGCACCGCGGCATTGACCGACTGCGCATCGGGCGGCCGCTCCAGATCCCGCAGGAGCCAGGAGAGCGCTCTCTCGACCTCCCGCTTCGCGCCGTGCTCGACGATCTCGCCGTGGCACGGAACGAGGCGGTCGAACGGACAACAGAGCATGCGGAGACAGCTCGCCGCGGCCGCGGGCCGGTCACGAACCGCCAGTCGCAAGACCCGGCTCTGCGCCACCCGGCCGTAGGCCCCGGTCAGCCGCATGTAGGTCGCGACAGCCGGCCCCAGCCGCCGCCTGAGATTGAAGAGAAGATCCGCAACCAGCAGCGTCCCGCTCGGACGGTGGACGAAGACGACCTCCCTGAACCTGGGCATGCCCTCGATGGGGATCGGCTGGAGTTCGTCGCCCCAGGGCGCGGCGACCCCCAGCGTACCAGCGAACGTCACGTCCGGCCGCTTCTTTTCGAGTCCCGGCGCCGCGTAGACCTCCGCCTCCGGAAAGCGCTCGACCGCCGCCGGCAGGTGAAGGTGATGAAACA
Organism: Thermoanaerobaculia bacterium; assembly: GCA_965116955.1. GTDB lineage: Bacteria > Acidobacteriota > Thermoanaerobaculia > Multivoradales > Multivoraceae > Multivorans. The sequence continues at coordinate 263,477 of OZ220742.1, forward strand.
GGTTCGGCGCAACCAGGTACTCCACACCGCCCAGCTCGCCGATCTCGGCCGCAAGGGCCTCGTCCATCGGTCCCGGCGAGTGAATCCACAGCCCTCCGGAGCCGAGCCGAACGACGGTCATCCGGCAAGGCGCCGCCAAACCGAGCCCGAACTTCTGACGATGCTCGGCGCACCAGACGCCGCCGCAGATCTCCTGGAGGCCCATCCGCGCAAGTATAGGAGTCACGACCGTCGTGGACGGGTCCCGCGTAGAATCCTCCGGCCATGCAGCCGATGCCCATCCGCCCCCGCCGCAACCGCCGCTCGGCGGCGATCCGATCGCTGGTCCGCGAGACCGACCTCGGACCGGACCGGCTGATCTACCCGCTGTTCGTCATGGAGGGCAGCGACGCGGCCGAGCCAATCGACTCGATGCCGGGGCAGGCACGGCTGAGCATCGACCGCCTGGTCGCCGAGAGTCGCGCCGCGCACGCGCTCGGGGTGCCGGCGGTGGCGCTGTTCCCGGCCGTGGACGACGAGCTGAAGGACCGCACCGCCAGCGGCGCCCTGGACCCGGACGGCCTGGTCCAGCGCGCCGTGCGTGAACTCAAGTCCGCGTTGCCGGAACTGCTCGTCATCACCGACGTGGCGATGGACCCGTACTCGAGCGACGGCCACGACGGCCTGGTCGAGGACGGCGAGATCGTGAACGACCCGACGCTCGAGATCCTCGCCGCGACCGCCGTCTCCCAGGCCGACGCCGGCGCCGACGTCATCGCGCCTTCGGACATGATGGACGGCCGGGTGCGGGCGATCCGCACCGCTCTCGACGATGCCGGTCACGACCAGGTCGGGATCCTCAGCTACACGTCGAAGTACGCCTCGAACTTCTACGGGCCGTTCCGCGACGCCCTCGACTCGGCGCCTCGCGCCGGCGACAAGAAGACGTACCAGATGGACCCGGCGAACGTCCGCGAAGCGGTGCGCGAAGCCCGGCTGGACGTCGAAGAGGGTGCCGACGTGATCATGGTCAAGCCCGCCCTCGCCTACCTCGACGTGATCCGCGCCGTCCGCGAGGCGGTCGACCTGCCGGTCGCCGCCTACCAGGTGAGCGGCGAGTACGCGATGATCCAGGCGGTCGCCGCGAACGGCTGGATGGACGGCGACGCGCTGATGCTGGAAACGCTGACCGCCATCCGCCGTGCCGGGGCGGACATGATCCTCACCTACTTCGCGCGTCGCTGCGCCGAAGTCCTCAGCGCCCAGTGAAACGTCGCCTGCTCACAGCTTGCCTCGGCCCGCTGAGCGTTGCCGCGACGCTGGGAGCCTGCGCGGCGGAGCCGGATGCGCCGGCATCGTCGCCGGCTGCCGAAGCCACGCCGGAGCGACCACCGAACATCGTCTTCTTCCTGGTCGACGACATGGGCTGGCGCGACGTCGGAGTCTTCGGCAGCACGTTCTACGAGACGCCCCACATCGACGCACTCGCCGAGCAGGGCGTGCGCTTCACCAACGCGTACGCGGCGACGCACGTCTGTTCGCCTACGCGCGCCTCGCTCCTGACCGGCAAGTACCCGGCAAGACTGCGTCTGACGGACTGGTTGCCAGGGCGAAGAGGACACGACTTCGAGCGGCTGTTGAGCGCCGAGAAGCTGGCAGCCCTGCCGCTTCACGAAGTGACGCTCGCCGAGGCGCTCAGGGAACACGGCTACAGCACCGCCATCTTCGGCAAGTGGCACCTCGGCGGCGGCGAGGCAGGTCCGCTCAACCAGGGCTTCGACGTGCAAAAGCCAGACTTCCCCGGCTCGACCCCTCGCGGCGGCTACTTCCCGCCGTACCTGATGGCGGGCCTGGTCGTCGAGGGCGAGGAAGACGAGTACCTCACCGACCGCCTGACCGACTTCGCCGTCGACTTCATCGAACAGAGCCAGGACGGCCCCTTCTTCCTCTACCTGTCGCACTTCGCCGTGCACGACCCGATCGAGGGACGCCCGGACCTCGTCCTGGAGTACCGCGAGAAGGCGGCGGGAACGACGCCTCCGGCCGGGCCGGCCTTTCTCCTGGAAGGCAATCCCGACGATCCAGAGCCACTTTCGCGCGCACAACTGAACGCCCTGCTGGAACAGCCCTCGCATCAGGAGCACCGGGTACTGCCCCACGACACCGTCAAGATCAAGCAGCACCAGGACAACGTCGAGTTCGCGGCGATGGTCACCGCCATCGACGACAGCCTGGGGCGGGTGCAGGGCACCCTCGATCGGCTCGGGCTGAGCGAGAACACGATCGTCGTGTTCTACTCGGACAACGGAGGGATGGCGGCGGCCAATCTCGGCAATCCCGCGAGGGTCATACCCACAGACCTGCTGGACGTCGCCTACTCCACCTCGAACCTGCCCCTGCGCGGCGCCAAGGGCTGGTTGTACGAAGGCGGGATCCGGGTACCCCTGATCGTGCGCTGGCCGGGAGCAGGCCGGACCGGCGCGGTCCGCGACGAGCCGGTCATCAGCCCCGACTTCTATCCCACGTTGCTGGAGATGGCAGGCCTGCCGCCCCGGCCCGAACAGCACGTCGACGGCGTGAGCTTCGCCGCGGCGGTCAAGGGCGAGGACTTCGAGCGCGGGCCGATCTACTGGCACTTCCCCCACTACAGCAATCACGGGATGCAGAGTCCCGGCGGCGCGATCCGCGATGGCGCCTTCAAGCTGCTGGAGTACTTCGAGAACGGCACGGTGCAGCTCTTCGACCTGGATAGCGACCCGGGCGAGCAGCGTGACCTCGCCGCCGAGCAGTCGGCGAGAGCCGCCGAGCTGCGGGACCGGCTCCACGCCTGGCGCGAGTCCGTGTCGGCAGCGATGCCGACGCGTCGCTAGGCCCCTGCGGGGAGGCGCGCCGTCAGCGGGCGGCGCGAAACAGGAACAGGTGCTGCGTCGGCAGCGAATCGATCCGTTCGACCAGCTCGTAGCCCGCCGGGATCCACTCCTTCATCACCTGCTCGATCGACATCCGGTGGTCGAGCTTGATGTGAGCCGCGCTGCGGCCCTCCAGTCGGAACTCCGCGAGAGCGATCACGCCGTCGGGCGAGAGCGCCTCCCGCATCGCCTCGAGCATCGCTCCAGGCTCCGAGAACTCGTGGTACACGTCGACGAGCAGCATCAGGTCGACCTCGCCCTCCGGCAACCGGGGATCGTCCTCGGTGCCCAGCACCGTCGACACGTTCGTCACGCCCTCGCGCCGGGCGAGTTCCTCCGCGATGCGCAGCATCTGGGGCTGAATGTCGTTGCACAGCACACTGCCTTCCGGGCCGACCACCGCCGCCATGCGGCGGGCGTAGTAGCCCGAACCGCACCCGATGTCGACGACCAGCATCCCCTCCTCGATCGGCAGGGCGGCCATCAGCGCGTCGGGGTTCTCCTCTTCGATCCGCGAGGCGCGCTCCAGCCAGCCGGCGCCGCGGAACGACATGACGTCGGCGATCTTCCGCCCCTTGTAGGTGCCCGGCTCGTCCGGCGTCTGGGCGGAGACGATCGCGTGGAACGGCGCCGTCATCGCCAGGCCGACGACCGCGGCGAGCAGGCGCGCCATCGTCACCGGCGTCACGGTTCGAGCCAGCGTGCGAGCCATCTCAGCACCTCCTCGTGCCATTGAACGCTGTTCGCCGGATTGAGCACCCAGTGGTTCTCGTCCGGGAAGTAGAGCAACCGGGCGGGCACGTCGCGGCGCTTGAGCGCGGTAAAGGCCGCCAACCCCTGCGTCTCGGGAACGCGGAAGTCGAGGGCGCCGTGAATCACCAGCATCGGAGTCTGCCAGCGGTCGACCAGCATGGCCGGGTTGTGACGCTCGTAGCCGTCCGCGTTGGCGAAGTAGCTCCCCAGGTGATCCCACTCGACGAACCACAACTCCTCCGTCGTGTAGTACATCGAGCGCAGGTCGAAGACGCCGTCGTGGTTGACCAGGCAGCGGAACCGGTCCGGCCAGGCACCGGCGATCCAGTTCACCATGTAACCGCCGTACGAAGCGCCGAGCGCGCACACCCGGTCGCCGTCGAGGAACGGGTACCGCTCAAGCGCCGCCGCGAGTCCCTTCTGCAGGTCCTCAAGCGGCTTGCCGCCCCAGTCGCCGCGGATCGAATCGGTGAAGTCCTGCCCGTACCCGACCGAGCCGTGGAAATCGATCATCACCGCGGCGTAGCCGGCGCCGGCGTAAGCCTGCGGGTTCCAGCGGTAGTGGAAGCTGTTGCCGAAGGAGCCCTGGGGCCCGCCGTGGATCAGGAAGGCGACCGGGTAGCTTCGGTCGGGGTCGAAGTCGACCGGCCGCACCAGGTAGCCATGCACCGTCTCGCCGTTCCAGCCGGCGAACGTGAACTGCTCGTAGCTCCCGACGCGAGCCGCCGCAAGCCGCTCCGCGTTGATCGCGGTGAGCGGTTTCCGGCCGCTGCCGTCCGGCGCGCTCACATAGAGCTCCGACGGGCCGGCCAGGTCGTTGTGCAGCGTCACGAGCCGATCCTCCGACACCGCCAGGCCGGCGATCGAGCCCTCACCGTGCAGCCGGGTCACCTCGCCGCCGGCCACGGGGACGGCGAACAGGCTCCGCTGCCCGACATCGGCCGCGGTGACGTACAGCGTCTCGCCGTCGGCCGAGAAGGCCAGACCCGACACGGAACGGTCCCAGTCGGCGGTCAGTGCCCGCTCCCCCACTAGCCGCGCACCGTCGAGGCGCGCCAGCCGGACGTGAAACCGATCCGACTCGTAGCCCGGACGCTCCATCGCCAGCCAGGCCAGGGCGTCGCCGTCCGGCGACAGCACCGGGTGGCTGTCCCAGGCCGGGTTGGAGGCGGTCAGGTTCACGGGAGGAGCGCTCCCGTCGGCCGGAGCCAGATAGAGATCGAAGTTCGTCGACCAGGCTTCCTCCGTGCCGCCGAGCCGCGAGGCGAAGATGACCGCGGCGCCGCCATGCCCGAAGGCGATCTCCTCGGCGCCGCCGAAGGGCTTCGGCGGCGCGTCCTGGTCGAGCCCCCGCATCAGGTCGACCGGCTCTCCGGCAGCAGCCCCTGAATCGTCCAGCTCCAGGGCGAAGACGTGCGATCGCCGGCCGTCTTTCCAGACATCCCAGTGGCGAACGAACAGGTCGTCGTAGGCAACGCCGGTGGTCTTCGCGGACGCCCGCTCCTCGATCCGTGCGGCCGTGCAGTCCAGCGTTTCGCAGTCAATGAACACATCCATCGTCAGGGCGATGCGTCGGCCGTCCGCAGAGACAACCAGGTTGCCGGCGTCGAGCGGAAGGTCGGTCACCTGGTGCGGTTCGCCACCGGAGACGGGCAAGCGCCACACCTGGGAGCTGCCGGAACGGGTCGACAGGAAGAACAGCGCTTCGCCGTCCGGCGACCAGCGAGGATGGAAGTCGGCCGCCTCGTTGGTCGTCAGCCGGCGGGGTTCCGAGCCGTCGAGAGGCGCGATCCAGAGGTCCGTCCGCCCGCGATTCGCCTCGAGATCCGTCGTCCGGACCGTGAAGGCCACCGCCGAGCCGTCCGGCGACATCTGCGGGTCGGAGAGCCGGTCCATCGCCAGCATGTCGTGGACCGAGAACGGATGGGTTTCCTGCGCCGGAACCGCCCCGGTTGCCAGGACGAGCGAAGCGACGATGGCGGCAGGCGAGGCGAGGCGCATGACTGGGGCGCACGCTATCGCACGGATCCGGAGCGGGCAGGTGCTAGAGTGCCGCTCCGGTAGCTACCCATCATGAGAGTTCTCATTGTCCTCATCTCGGCGCTCCTGAGTTCGGCCGTCGCGGCGCAGCCGAACCGGCTCACGTCGGCCCAGCTGGACGGCGATGTGCTGCGGCTGGACGTTTCCGCGAACCCGCAGGCCGTGCGGCACTTCCCCTTGCCGAGCCCACCACGCGTGGTGATCGACCTCTTCGGAATCGAGCGGGACGCGGCCGAGTTGCCGGAACCGCCATCGAGCAGCTCGGCGTTCGAGTTGCGCACCGGCGAGCACGCCGACTTCCTGCGTGTCGTCGTCGACTTGCGAGCGGCCCTGCCGTCCTACCAGGTACGCCAGTCGGACGGACTCATCGAAGTGGCTCTCGGCTCCGGCACCCTGCCGCCATCGGCGACCGGCGTTCTGATCGGGGAGTCGCCGATTCCGGGATCACCGTCAGCGCCTCGCCCGGTTGCCGCTCCGGTGGTGGACGTCGCCGTCGAGGCCGCGCCGGGCGGTCAGCCCGCGCCGGCGGCCTCTCCCGTCTCACCGGCGCCGACCGGCAGCGAACTGCAGAACCTCGACGACCTGACGACGGACGAACTGCTGGCCCTGATCGACGCGGAACTCGCCGCGGCGGGGCTCGACCAGGAGCAGTCCGCGGAAGAGCTGATCGAGCAGGTCGAAGCCGAGCTCGCCGCCGGCCCCGGCATCCCGGCCATCACCGAAACGCCGGCCGAACCGGAAGAGCGCGCGCCCGCCGAGGAAAACGACGCCGGGGATCGGCCGCCGTTCCGCTTCATCGACGAAGAGCCGGACGGCCAATAGCACTGGGTGCGCGGGTCTTCTGACCCGCTTGGGGCGAAGCCCCTGGGAATCAGCCGCCGGCTTTAGCCGGCGACACCTTTCAGCACCAGAAGCACCAGTGGTAGGGCGGCCGGAAGTAGGTGATCAGCCGGCCGCAGACGATGACGCCGATCCAGCACGCCAGGGAGATCGCCGCCGCGGTCCGGGCGCCCGCGGGCGCCGGCGCCCCGGCCGCGGCCGCCCGCACGGGCCGGAACGCGAACCGGTAGAACACGAGGATGTTCAGGCCGGCGATCGCCATCAGCGACAGCTTGATCTGGAACGCCGGGTTGTAGAGATACTGGTTCGGAGCGCTCACGACAAACAGGAAGCCGGTGCACAGGTTGAGGACGTAGCCGCCGACGCCCCAGGGCACGAGCCGGTGCAGCGCGACCATCGGCACGCCCCGGGCAACCCCGAGCAGGCGGAGGTCCCAGAGGCCGATGCAGCCGATCAGCAGGGAGAGGCCCAGGAAGTGAAGAGACTCCACCGTCGGCCAGCCCCAGGAGGTGTGCATGAAGCTGTAGATGCCGCTCTTCTGGCCGATCGAGTACAGCAGGTCTTCCATGGCTCTCGCCCGTTTCCCGTCTCAGTACAGCAGGTGCGAGGCCAGCATGACCTTCGCGGTGTAGGCGAGAAAACGGCCGGAAGTGATGACGGCGACCCAGAGCACGAGCGATACCGCCGCCAGCGCCTTCTCCTTCCCGGGCGCCGGCGCCGCGTCGTGGCGTGAGTCCCCCAGCACGCCGCGCATCAGCGCTCTCATGATCCAGAGCGCCGCGACGATCGCCGCCAGCTTGAAGTAGAAGACCGGGTTGGTCAGCGCCTTGGCGGGGTAGGCCAGGAGCAGCGCGAGTCCCGACAACGTGACCACGACGAGGCTTGCCCAGAGCACCGGCAGATAGCGCCGCATGAGCGACCGGGGCACGCCCGGGGCGACGCCCAGGATGCGGAGATCCGTCACCACGTGGACACCGGCCACGAAAGCCATCCCGATCGAATGGAAAACAAGGCTCGAGAAGAACGCCCCACCCGACTCCCGCATCCACGTCGACGGGCGGGTCTCCTCGAGCCAGATCAGAAAGTCGATCACCCTCGCGACGTGCTACTGGCGCTGCTCTTCGATCCAGGCGTCGATCAGCTCTTCGAGAATGTCCAGCGGCACGGAGCCATTGGCGAGCACGGCGTCGTGGAAGTGGCGCACATCGAAGTCGCTGCCCAGGGCCTCCTCGGCCCGCCCGCGCAGCTCGCGAATCTTCAGTTCGCCCATCTTGTAGGCCAGCGCCTGGCCCGGCCAACTGATGTAGCGGTCCGTCTCGGTCGTGACCTCGTGCAGCGAGAGCGCGGTGTTCTCGGCCAGGTAGTCGAGCATCTGCTGGCGCGTCCAGCCGAAGGCGTGCACACCGGTGTCGACCACGAGCCGGCAGGCCCGCCAGATCTCGTAGGTCAGGCGGCCGAAGTTGCTGTACGGATCCTCGTAGATGCCAGCCTCGAGCCCGAGGTACTCGGAGTACAGACCCCAGCCTTCGCCGAAGGCCGAGAGGTAGTCGTGGCGGCGGAACTCCGGCCCAGCGTCGATCTCGGCCGCGAGCGCGTTCTGAAGATGGTGACCCGGCACGGCCTCGTGCAGGGTGAGCGCCGCGAGCGCGTAGAGGGGCCGGCTCGGGAGGTTGTACGTGTTGACCCAGTAGATGCCGGGCTGGGTGCTGTTGTAGGGGGCGGACACGTAGCGGCCGGCGGTGTACTTCGGCGCCATGTGGTCGGGAACCGGCTCGACCGTGTAGGGAACCCGCGGCAGGGTCGCGAACAGGGACGGCAGCTTGCCGTCCATCGTCTTGGCGATCCAGGCGGCGCGCTCCAGCAATTCCTGGGCGGTCTTCGGGTAGAAACGCGGATCGGTGCGCAGGAACTCGAGGAACTCGGCGTAGGAGCCCTCGAAGCCAATCTCGCGGATCACCTCGGCCATCTCGGCCCGGATCCGAGCGACCTCGCTGAGGCCGATCTCGTGGACCTCCTGCGGCGTCACGTCGAGCGTGGTGAACCAGCGCACCTGCTCCGCGTAGTACGCCTCGCCGTCCGGCAGGTCGGAGGCGCCGACGGTGTCCCTGGCGCTCGGCAGGTACTCGCCGACGAAGAAGTCGTAGAAGCCCTGGTAGGCCGGCACCACCGCCTCGGTGATCGCCGCCTCGGCGTCCGTCAGGATCCGCTCGCGGTCCATCTCCTCGACCGTCACGGGCAGGTCCTCGAACGGCGCCCAGAAGGCGCTCTCCCGCGGGTCGTCGACGATGTGAGCGGAGATCGTGTCCTCGTAGCCCTCGAGCGTCACCCGCGGCAGGGTGAAGCCGCGCTCGATCCCGGCGCGCATGTGGCCCTGCTGCTGCTCGAAGTAGGCCGGGATCGCCCGCATCCTGGCGATGTAGTCGTCGTAGTGGTCCGGTGTCCTGAACGGCATCGGACGGTGCATGCGCGCGAACCCCATGTGGAAGCCGGAGTCCGCGTTGAGCGGCATCTCGTAGCCGCCGAACCCGAACCCCTGCACGCTGCTCCGGAGCTGGCGCTCGAACATCCGCGCGTTGATCCGGTCCGCCGCGCTGAGCCCGGAGACATCGATCTCCTCGAACCGGCGCAGCAGGTCGCGGCGTCGTTCGACCCGGCGTTCGATCGCCTCGAGACTCATGTCGGTCAGTTCATCGTTCCAGCTGTGGTCGCCGACGCTGGTCGCGAACTGCGGGCTTTCCGTGAGCCTGGCCGCCCAGTCCTCGTCGAACAGCGCGTAGAGCTGGTCGCGGGCGTCCGGAGCCGGCGCACAGGCAGCGAACGCGGCCAGCATCAGCAGCGCGGCGGCCGTCCATTCCAGTCGCATTCTGCTCATCGGGAGCGGCAACCCTATCGAAGCGGTGCGGGCCCCGGCGGACGGTCGTCGGCTGTTACGATTCCCGACCGCGCGTGAAGAAACTGTCCGTCCTTCTGCTCGCGATCGTCGCGGCCGGCACCACCGCGGTGGAAGCCTCCACGCTCCAGCTTCGCCAAGGCGACCGGATCTGCCTGGTCGGCAACACGTTTGCCGAGAGATTCCAGCTCTTCGGCTACTTCGAGAGCGGGCTGCTGGCAGCCTTCGCGGACCTGGAGCTGTCGGTGCGAAACCTCGCCTGGTCGGCCGACGAAGCGGCGCTGCGGCCGCGGCCGCTGGACTTCGGCGCGGTCGACCGTCATCTCGAGGCGCAGGGCGCCGACGTCGTCCTGCTGTTCTACGGCGCCAACGAGTCGTTCGCCGGCGACGAGGGCCTGCCCGGCTTCAGGAACGACCTCGGGAGACTGCTCCGCCACGTGTCCAGGCAGGAGTACAACGGCTCCGAGCCGGCGCGCATCGCTCTCGTTTCACCGATACCGCAGCAGGCCCTGCCCTCCGGCCACGGGCTCGACGCGGCGGCGGTCGAACGCCGCAACGTCGACCTGCGGGCCTACGCCGAGGCGGCCGAAGCCGTCGCAGCCGAGAACGAAGTGCCCTTCCTCGACATCTTCGACGGCGTCGCCGCCGCGTTCGCGGGCGAACCGGCACCGCTGACGGTCAACGGCGTGCATCTGAACGAGGCCGGCTACTGGCACGCCTCCCGGGTGCTCCTCGAAGCGCTCGGCGCTGCGGCGCCGGGTGCGGTCGTCGCCACGGCCGAAGGCAGCGCGGGACTGGAGATCCGCCCGCCGGTTCTGCCGCCCCCGCCGAACCGCAGTCCGGATCGCCTCCGGATCAGCGTCCGCGACCTGGCGCCCGGCTACTACGCGCTGCGGCGGGGCGACCAGACCCTGGTCTCCGCCAGCGACGGAGAATGGGCGAACGGACTGGACCTCGAAGCGCCGTCCGCCATCACCGCGCTGGTGGAGGCCGGCGACAGCCTGCGCCGCGTGGTGCTGAACAAGAGCCGGCTGTTCTTCGACCGCTACCGCGCCGTGAACGGCTACTACATCTACGGCGGCCGCAAGGAGCCCTTCGGCGTTCACTCCTTCCCGCCCGAGATGGTTCGCTTCGACGAACTGGTCGACGAACTCGACGACGAGGCCCGCGACCTGGCGCACTCGGGCGAAGTCTGGCGACTGGAGCGCGTCGACCGATGAACCGCGGCCCGCTCCTCGCGCTTTTGACGGCGGCTCTCGCTGCCGGCCCGGCGGTAGCCCAGAACGTCGCCGACGAGGAACCGAACCGCGGCGGCGCGGCCCGCTACGAAGCCCGCGATCCGGCATACGCGCTGGAACACCTGCACCCCGCCGAGGGCTACGAGGTCTCGCTGTTCGCCTCCGAGCAGGACTTCCCGATCGGCAACCCGGTGGCGCTGGCGTTCGACGCCCGGGGTCGGCTCTGGGTGGCGACGATGCCCTCCTATCCTCAGCGGCTGCCGGACGAGGAACCCGACGACAAGATCGTGATTCTCGAGGACCGGGACGGCGACGGCCGCGCCGATCACCACACCGTCTTCGCCCGCGGCCTCCACGTGCCGACGGGCTTCGAGCTGGGTGACGGCGGCGTCTATGTCGCCCAGCAGCCGAACGTCATGTTCCTCGAGGACACCGACAGCGACGACGTGGCCGACCGCTACGAGGTCATCCTCCACGGCTTCGGCACCGAAGACAGCCACCACTCGATCTCCGCCTTCACCTGGGGGCCGGGCGGCGCGCTCTACTTCCAGGAGGGAACGTTCCACCACAGCCAGGTCGAGACGCCCTACGGGCCGGTGCGCCTGGTCGACGCCGGCGTCTTCCGCTACAAGCCGCGGCGCTTTCACCTCGAGGTGTTCGTCTCCTACCCCTTCGCCAATCCCTGGGGCCACATCTTCGACCGCTGGGGTCAGAACTTCATCGCCGACGCCTCCGGCGGCGCGAACTACTTCGGCGCCCCGATCACCGGTAACGCGCCCTACCCGACGAAGCGGCGGCGGATGAAGGTGTTCACATCCATCGTCCGGCCGACCTCCGGCTGCGAGATCGTCAGTTCGCGCCACTTCCCGGACGAGGCGCAGGGCAACTTCCTGATCAACAACACGATCGGCTTCCAGGGCATCAAGCAGCACCGGGTGATCGAGGAGGACTCCGGCTTCACCTCCGAGGAGGTCGAACCTCTCCTCTACTCGACCGACATCAACTTCCGGCCCGTCGACCTGCAGTTCGGACCGGACGGCTCGCTCTACGTCGTCGACTGGTTCAACCCGCTGATCGGCCACATGCAGTACTCGCTCCGGGACGAGCGCCGCGACCACGACCACGGCCGGATCTGGCGCGTGCGGCACGGCTCGCGGCCGCTGCTCGAGCCGCCCGAGATCGCGGGCGCCTCGACGCCGGCGCTCGTCCGGCTGCTGGAGAGCTACGAGGACCGCACCCGCTACCGCGCCCGCCGCGAACTGCGGGAGCGGCCGCGCGACGAGGTGCTGGCCGCGGTCGAGGCGTGGCTGCGCGACATCGAAGCCCGCGAACGGGACACCCCCGAGTTGGGCGCCGCCGGCGACGCGAACGTCTCCGATCTGGAGCACCACCGCCTGGAAGCCCTGTGGCTCTACCAGAACCTGAACGTCGTCGAGCCCGAGCTGCTCGACCGCATGCTCGACTCGCCCGAACCGCGTGCGCGCGCGGCAGCCACCCGGGTCGCCCGCTTCTGGCGCCGCGAACTGGACGATCCCCTGTCCATCCTGGCCGCCCGCGCCGAGGACTCCTTCCCGCGGACCCGCCTGGAAGCCCTGCTCGGCCTGAGCTACCTGGAGTCGGAGCCGGCGGCTCTGGCGGCCCTCAAGGCGCTGGACCAGCAGACCGACTACTATCTCGACTACGTCCTCGGCGAGACGGTCGACACCCTGGAGAATTCCTGGCTTCCGGCGCTCGAGGCGGACCGCGAACCGCCGCTGCTCGATACCCTGGCGCCGTCTGAGGCCGGCTACCTGCTGAGCCGTCTGGCGACCCGAAAGCTCGAGCGCCTGCCCGCCCACCCGCTCACCGACCGCGCGGTGCTCCGTCGCGCCGACGCCAGCGTCGAGCGCCAGCGCCAGGCGCTTGCGAGCCTGACCAGCGGCGAGCGGGGCGGCCGTTTCATCCGGGAAACGCCGGCCATGCTCCTGGCCGGGGAACTGGCGGAACTGGACCAGGCTGAGTCCGCCGATCCGGAGCGCTTCGACCGCATCGTCCTGCACCTGATGGAACAGGACGCACCCTCCCTGCTCGCCGCCCGCGGCGAATTCGAGGCGCTGGCTGAGAGCGGCGCCCGGCAGGGCACACGAAGCGCGGCCATCGCCGCCCTGATCGCCGCCACCGGCGACGCTTCGCCGGACAACGTGTTGCCTCGCCGGCGGACGGACGATCGACTGATCGACTGGCTGCGCGCCGTGGACGCCTTGCCGCCGGCGATCCGGGGGGAGGCCTACCCTGCCGTCTCTTCCCTGTTCGACGAACGCGGCAGGCGCGACCGGAGCGTGCTCGACGCGGCGGTGCGGACGCTCGCGGGCATCACCCGGGACGCCGAGCGCAGTTTCCAGAGACTGGCCGGTCTGGTCTCCGATCCTGAAGTCGGGCTGGCGGCGCTCGAAGGCCTCGGCCAATTGACCGCCGAAGCCCCCGACGCCTGGCCCGGCGGCGGCGAGGACGCGCTGACCGCTCCGATCCTCGCCGCTCTTCGTGACGCTCCGGCGCGCGACCTGACCTCGCCGCGCTACCGGCGCATCCACGACCTGGGCTTGCGCATCGCCGACCGGCGGATCGATCGCAGCGGCGGCGAGCGCGGCGCCGACCTCCGTGAGGAGATCGTCAACCTGGGCGCCGCGATCGTCACTCTGCGCCCGGTCCCCCACCAGATGCTCTTCGATCTCGAGGAGTTCACGGTTCGGGCCGGCGGACCGGTCGAGATCACGTTCGAGAACAGCGACGTGATGCCCCACAACGTCGTCGTCACCAGGCCCGGCGCGCTGGAAGAGGTTGGCCGCGCCGCCGACGCGGAGGCGGAACGCAACCCGGCCGGTGCCGAGGCGTCCGGCTACGTACCGAAGACGCCGTTGGTCCTGTTCCGGACCGGCCTCGTCCAGCCGGGCGAAACGGAGGTCCTGAGCTTCAACGCCCCGAGGGAACCGGGCCTCTACCCCTTCGTCTGCACCTTCCCCGGACACTGGATCCTGATGAAGGGCACGATGCGGGTCGTCGAGCGGCTCGACGGAACGGCCGTCACCCGCTACGCCGCCCCCCGGCTCGCCCCGGACGTTCCCCAGCGCGCATTCGTCGCCGACTGGAGCTACGAGATGCTGGAGACCGACGTCACTCCCCTGGAGGCCGCCCCGCGCGCAAGCGACGAGGAACTGGAGCGCGGCCGGCGGCTCTTCCTCGAGGCCGGCTGCGCCACCTGCCACCAGCTCGGCGGCGCCGGCGGCGAGATCGGCCCGGCCCTCGACGACGTGCGCGACCGGCTCGGCGCGCTGGACACGCTGCACCACATCCTGGAGCCCTCGGACGAGGTGGCAGACGACTACCGCACGACCCTGGTCGAGACCCGCGACGGCCGCTTCTACTCCGGTCTGCTGGTCGAAGCCGGCGACGACGCGGTCCGTATCCGCTCGAACCCGCTCGACCCGAACCACGTCGAGACGATTCCCCGCGAGGAGATCGAGAGTCTCGACGAGTCCTCCCTCTCGCCCATGCCGAGCGGCCTGCTCAGCACTCTCCAGCCGGCCGAGGTCCAGGACCTGATCCGCTACGTGCTCCACTCGCCGTGACGCCGAGGTCTCCGGCCGCCCTTCTTCTCGCCGCCGCGGCGACCGTGGCGCCGGCGGCCGGACAGCACGGCGCGATCGGAGGCGAGTGGCGCGAGTACGGCGGCGACGCCGGCGGCACGAAGTACGCGCCCCTCGGCCAGATCCACCCTGGCAACGTCGGCGATCTGGCGATCCGCTGGCGCTGGGCGTCGCCCGACAACGCGATCGTGGACCCCGACACCGGTCTCGAGATCGTCGCCTTCGAGGCGACACCGCTGATGAAGGGCGGCGTCCTCTACACCAGCACGTCGTTCAGCCAGGCGGCCGCCATCGACGCCGCGACCGGCCGGCAGCTCTGGGTCTACGACCCGAGGAGCTACGAGTCGGGACGCCCTCCGAACAACGGCTTCCTCCACCGCGGGCTCGCCTGGTGGACGGACGGCGAGACGGAGAGCCTGTACCTGGCGACCGGCGACGCGCGCCTGATCGCGCTCGACGCGGCGACCGGAACGCCCCGGCGGGAGTTCGGCAACCGCGGCACGGTCGATCTCAAGGCCGGCATCCGTTCGCTCAACGACCGCTCCGACCAGTACGGACACACTTCGCCGCCGACCGTGGTCGGCGACGTGGTCGTCGTCGGATCTTCGGTCATGGACTGGGCGCCGCAGCCGGAGTGGCCACCGGGCGACGTTCGCGGCTACGACGCCCGCACCGGCAGGCTGCTGTGGACCTTCCATACCGTGCCGCGCCCCGGGCAGTTCGGCTACTCGACCTGGGAGAACGGCTCCGCCGAACGGGTCGGCGGCGCCAACGTCTGGGCGCCGATGACCGCCGACCTGGAGCTCGGCTATGTCTACCTGCCGGTCAGCGCCCCGTCGAACCACTTCTACGGCGGCCACCGCAAGGGCGACAACCTGTTCGCGAACAGCATCGTCTGTCTCGACGCGAGGACCGGCCGCCGCGTCTGGCACTACCAGATCGTCCACCACGACATCTGGGACTTCGACCTTCCGGCACCGTCCAACCTGGTCGACATCACGGTCGGGGGGCGCGAGATCCCCGCGGTCGCGCAGGTCACAAAGCAGGGTTGGGTGTTCGTGTTCGACCGCCGGAACGGCAGGCCAGTGTGGCCCATTCATGAGGTGCCGGTCCCCCAGTCGTCCGTGCCCGGCGAGCGCACCGCGCTCACCCAGCCGCGGCCGACGAAACCGCCGCCCTTCGACCGGCTGGGAATCGCGCGGGAGGACCTGGACGACGGCGCCGAGGAGGTGCTCGCCGACCTCGACTGGGGGCCGATCTACACCCCCCTGTCCACCCGCGGCGCCGTCATCTACCCGGGTCTCGGCGGCGGCGCGAACTGGGGCGGCGCCGCCTTCGATCCCGTCCGATCGAGGCTGTACGTCCCGGTCCAGGGAGTCGTCCCTTTCTGGATCAGCCTCTACCGGACCGCCATCTCCGGCTACTACCTGTACGAATCGGGCATCCTGTGGGCCTCCGGCAACCGCTATCTGCTGAAGCCGCCCTGGGGACACATCACCGCCTACGACCTCGACCGCGGCGAGATCCTCTGGCAGCGGGCAAACGACGGCGGGAACGGCTACGCCGGCACCCCGTCCGTGCTCGCCACCCAGGACCTGCTCTTCTACGCCAACCGGTCCCGGTCCGCGCTGACCGTCCTGGACCCCGCGAACGGCGACGTGCTCCGTACGATTCCTCTGCCGGCGCAAGCCTCGGGCGGCCCGATGAGCTACACCGTGGACGGCCGCCAGTACGTCGTCGTCGCGGTCGGCGCGGGATCCGACGATGCCGAACTCGTCGCCCTTTCCCTGGCGGGCGACCTGCCGGAACAGCATCCAGGCACCCTGGGCTTCTCCCTGCCGGCCGTGAGGGTCCGGAAAGCAGACGGTGAGATCACGTTGAGCGTCGTTCGAGCCGGCGGCAGCGACGGCGCGGTCGCCGTTTCCGTCCGGACCGCCGGAGGTTCCGCCACCGCCGGGACCGACTACGAGCTGATCGACCGCACGCTCGCCTGGGCTCACGGCGATTCGGCCGGCCGAACGTTCACGCTCCGGCTGCTCGAGGACGGAGCCGGCGAAGGCGCGGAGACGATCGAACTGGAACTCGTTGACCCGCTGGGCGGCGCGGCTCTTGGCGAGCGCCGCCTGGTGGTCACCGTCGAGGACGAGCCGGACGCTCCGACCGAACCGATCGAGAAATGCGTTTCGGACACGACGACCCTCTGCCTCAACGACGGCCGCTTCCGGGCCCGCGCCCGCTTCGCCACCGCCGCCGGCGAGGACGGCGCCCTCGCGACCGGCACCCACCTGACCGGAGACACCGGCTACTTCACCTTCTTCGACGCGGCGAACATCGAGATCGTGCTGAAGGTCCTCGACGCCTGCGCGCAGAACGACAGGTACTGGCTCTACGCCACCGGTCTCACCGATGTCGAGGTCGAGCTGGAAGTCGCCGACCCGGTGACCCAGCGCCGACACGTCATCACGAGTCCGCTGGGCGAGGCGTTCCAGCCGGTCGCCGACAACCAGGCGTTCACCTGCGAGTAGCCTCGCCGGCGTTACTGGAGCGGCCCGTCTGCTCGTAGGCGCTCGAACGCCTCCATCTGCACCGCCGCCTCTTCACTGCGACCGAGGGCCTCCAGCACCCGGGCGTAGTTGAAGCGGAGCGGCGCGTTGCCGTCGAGCCCGTGCTCGAGCGCCCGCCCCATCCGTTCGGCTGCTTCGGCCGGACGGCCGGCTTCGGCGGCGATCATGCCGAGAAGGGCGTGCGCCTCGCCGAGGCCGGGATCGAGCGCCAGGGCGCGTTCGAGCGCAACGGCGGCGTCCGCGGCGCGCCCACCGGTGTGCAGGAACATCCCTTCAAGATAGTTGTGCTCGACCCGGTTCGGTTCAAGCCGGCGTGCTTCGGCGGCACTGGCCGCGGCTTCGTCGACACGGGCCATGGAAAACAGCACCTTGGCCCTCAGGGAGTGAACGTCCGCGGCTCGCGAGACGTCCGGGCGTCCCGGCAGACCGGCCAGGCGTTCGAGTGCGGCTTCGAGATCGCCTGCCTCGGCCAACCGCTGCGCCTCGGACAAGGCGGCTGCCAGGTCGGCGGACGCCGCCTGCTCGATCTCGGCAGCGCGCTCCAGGGCCCCTTGCAGCGACCGGTGTCGCTCGAGAGCGGCCTGTGCGGCTTCCCGGTCGCCAGCCGCGGCGAGGGTGCGTCCGAGGCGGTAGAACACCTCCGGTTCGTCCGGCGCGAGCTCCTCTGCTGCGCGCAGGTGCTCGATCGCCTCTGGATAGCGACCATCGGCCGACAGGATCCCGGCCGCCTCCAGACGGATCACGACCGGATCCCCCGCGCCGTCATCCAGCGCGCGCCTCAGATAGCCCAGGGCTTCACCGCGACGGTCCTCATGGCGCGCCAGCGCCAGCCCGCGGGCGAGGTCGAGTCCAGGACTTGCGAGGTTCTCGGCCTCAGCCGCCGAGGCGACTGCAAGAGCCTGGTCCGCCCGACCTTCCGCCAGTCGGAGCAAGGCCAACTGCTCGTAGACATCGGCACTGCCGAGCTGACGATCCACAGCCTCCTCAAGCAATCGGATCGCATCGCCGGTTCGGTCAAGATCACGCAGCAGCAACGCAGGCGCGAGATAGGCCGACGCGACGGCGTCGCCGCCAGCTCCGACCGCCGCGAGTTCGCGCGCGCGGGAGAACGCAGCGAGGGCATCACCAGTGCGTCCGAGGGCCATGAACGCCCGGGCCAGCGCCAACGCCGGCTCGATCTCGGAGGGCGCCCGGCCGGCAGCAGCGCGTGCCTCCGCCAGAGCCGCGACCGGATCGCCCGATGTCGAGTCGATCTGAGCTGGAACCGCCTGGCCCGGGCCCAGCGCCGCTATCGCGGTCAGCAGGAGAACAGCCACGCCGGACACGGGCGGTCAGCGTAACAGTCCACCCGCAGCGAACGTCACTCCGAAGCGAGAAGGACCCTCAGCGCCGCGTCGAGTGTCGATCCACGGGCGTCGAGAGCCACCAACCGGCCGCGGCGGTCGAACAGCAGGGACCGCGGCGGATACTCCACGTGGAAGCGGCGGGCCACCGCCCCGGCAGCACCCAGGCCGTCGAAGACAACGGGCCAGGTGACCCCCTGCCGGCGACTGAAGCTCCGCAGCTCGTCACGCCCCGACCGGTCGAGGGCAACGGCGAGGATCACGAGGTCTCGATCGCCGTAGCCGGCCCGCGCCCGTTCGAGATGGGGGAAGTCGGCGAGACAGGGAGCGCACCACGTCGCCCAGAAGTCGAGCAGGACGACACGACCCTCGAAGTCGGCCGCGGTCCATGTCCGGCCGTCCAGATCCCGGACCGCCAGGTCCGCCCACAGGCCGGCAAGCCGGGCGCCGTGATTCGGCGGAGACTCCGGCCTGTCCGTCCTCGCCGGCGCGGGTCCCTCATCCGGAACCACCGGCGCCGGCGCGCACAATGCGAACGTCAGCATCGCCGCCAGGACCGCCCCTGGAGAGGACACGAGTCTCCGCACAGCTACAGGTCCATCTTCAGGCCGACCACGAAGCTGCGCGGAAACCGGGGCCCGTAGACGTAGCTCGGATCCCTGAACGGTCCCCGGTCGAGGTCGCGCTGGTACTCGCCGGTCAGGTTCCTGAGCGCAACCGTCACGGTGATCCGGCGGTCGCCGCCGAGGGCGAAGCGGCGCGAGAGGCCGAGATCCCAGGTCAGGAAGCTGGGCGTGACCTCGAGCCGGTCCTCGGGGATGTAGCCCGCGTAGTGGGGCGCCAGCATCGAACCCGTGTAGCGGAGCCCGGCGAACAGGTCCAGCCCGCGCGGCAACGGCGTCTGGACGCTCGCCGTGCCGTACTCCTCGGGTGTCCGGAACATCGCCGTGCTGCCGAAGTCCGGCTCGGCGCCGCCGAACTCCGCCCGCTGCCAGGCGTAGCCGGCGTCCACGGTCAGGCGCCCGCGCCTGAGGCCCCAACCGACCTCGACGCCGCGCACCCGGGCGCGGCCGAAGTTCGTGCGCACGAACTCGAACTCCGGAGTCGCCGGGTCGTCGGCCTCCAGGCTGTGAAACAGGTCGTCGATCCGCGTGTCGAACAGGGTCGAGTCGACCACCATCGACGTGCGCCGCCCGATCTCCGGCCGCCACTCGAGGCTCACCATGCGCGCGGCGGACGTCTCCTCGCGCAGTCCGGCGTCGTCCCGCACCACCATCGCCTTGCCGCCTACGAGCGCTATGTGCAGTTCCTCGTCGAACACCGCGGGCGGCAGGAAGCCCGCACTATGGGAGACGCGAAAGGTCAGATCGCTGCGGGGCGTCCACATCAGGGCAGCCCGGGGCGAAACGATCGAGCCGTCGACCGCGCTGTGCCGGTCCGCCCGCACACCATAGAGCAGGGTCACGTGGTCGCCGATCCGGCGGTCGTCCTGGACGAAGCCGGAGACGCTCCGGTAGGTCTCGCGGATCACGCGGCCGTAGGCCGGTTGCCGGTCGTCGATCAGGTCGCGCGCGCCCTGTACGCCGAAGCTCACCGTGCCCTGAGCGCCGCCACGGTTGACGTGCGAGTCGAAGATCCAGAGCGGGTTGCGGGTCGAGCCGAACGCGCCGGGATCACCGCCCGCGCCGTAGTAGCTGGCGCGCTCGGTCGCGGCGTGGGACACAGTTGCGCGCCAATCCCAGCGCGGTGACGCCGTGTGCAACCAGGACACGCTGGCGCCGCGCCGGCTGGACTCCAGTTGCTCGGCCACGTCGACCTGTTCGGGCGGCAGGTGCAGCCGGTCGCCGCCCCGCCGGAACTCGGCCATGTGGCTCACCTCCGCCGCGAGCCGCGCCGAGCCGTCGAAGAAGAACTCGTGATAGCGCGCGCCGGCAGCGTCGAGGTCGCGAATCGACACGTCGCTGAACCCGTCGCCGTCCACGTCGACCGGCGCGACCCGGTCGACCTGGCCGTGGAACGTTGCCGCGCGCCTCGAACCCGGAGTCCAGTCCGCCACCAGGCTGTAGGACGGCGTCTCGGCGGCACCGGCGGCGCCCTTCATCCGCTCCGAGCGGGCGTCCGCCTCGATGTGCGTGTGGTCGGGATGGTGAGGGATCAGGTTGAGCACGCCCGCTACGGCACCGGCGCCGTAGGCCGGCGACCCACCTCCCCTGACCACCTCGATGCTGTCGATCAGGCGCGCCGGCAACTGCTCGATGCCGTAGACCATCGCCAGGGACGACAGCGTCGGCTGACCGTCCACGAGGAGTTGCGCGTAGGGTCCCTGGAGCCCGAGCAACCGAATCTGGGAGGAGTTGCAACTCTGGCAGGTGGACTCCACGCGCACCCCGCGTGTCCACTCCACGGCGTCGGCCAGCGTGCGCGAGGCCACGCTTTCGATCCGCGAACGCGGCAGGGTCTGCATGTGAAGCGGTACGTCCGCGAGCCGTTTCCGGGTTCGCGTCGCGGTAACGACCATCTCCTCCCCGAACGCCGCACGGAGCCGGACATCGATCTCCAGCAGTTCCCCATCCGCGAGCCGGACGTCCCGTTCGGACAGACCGTAGCCCTCAGCGTAGGCGACCAGGCGGTGCATGCCGGCGCTGACCGGGTGCAGGCAGAAGCGACCGTCTTCCGAGGTGACCACGGACGAGGACATCGTCGTCAGCGTGACGGCGGCGCCGGCGACCGGCCGCCCCGCCGGTGAGACGACCACGCCGTGAATGCCGGCCTCGGCCGGGCAGGAGACTGCCGCCGACGGTGCGGCCCCGATGAGCGCAATCAGAGCCGCCAGCGGGACGAACCCTCCGGCGCCGGTGCTTCGTCCCCCGGGTCTCTGACTGAAGCGCCGTTCCATAACGGCGAATCCTATTTTTCGTCTTATCGAAAAGTCAAATAGCGCTAACCGAAAGATCCGTTCCACTCTCCCCTTGAGTCGCCATCCCATCCTGTAGATGGCAACCCGACCCGCCGGGCGGTCTGTTCCGGCGAGTCATTCCGGGCCGTGGACTCAAGCGTCAGCCCATGTTGAAGAAGCAGAGCTTGTTGCCGTCCAGATCCCGAACGTAGCCGCCGTAGAACGTAGCCACCCGGGTTCCGGGAGCGCCCTCGTCGGTGCCGCCCAGCTCCAGCGCCCTGGCGTGAAGCTGGTCGACCTGCTCCTGCGAAGCCGCGGCGATCGCCACCATGTTCCCGTTCCCCGGTACCTGCGGCTCCTCGTCGTAGGGGATGCAGATGGCGAGCATCGGCTGTCCCGGGCCAACGCCGTAGCCCTTGATCCGGCCCATGTCGAACTGGGTCTTCGCGCCCAGCTCGCCGAGCAGCGAGTCGTAGAAGGCCGTCGCCCGCTCCATGTCGTTCACGCCAATCGTGCAGTAGCCAATCATCAATCAGTCTCCTGGGTTTGTCCGTCTTCTTCGTCTTCGATCAGGTCGGCGCGCCGGAGGTCGAGCTTCTCGCCCGTGAAGCTGTCCAGCTTGTACACCCAGGAGCCGTGGTAGTCGTTGAACTCCTGCATCTCCTCCGCCCGGTTCAGGATGTCCGCCTTCTCCTGGAGTTCCTCGTCGGGCGTGTCGCGCTCGATCTCCACCTGCTGCACCGTGTGGTAGCCGCCGATCCGGATGTAGCGATCGTCGTCTCGTCCGGCGACCGCGACGACGTAGCCGGAACCATCCTCCAGCTCGTACCGGAACTCGTTGTCGAAGGAGAGATCGGCCACTTCCCCGGCGTCGGCGAGGTGGACCTCGGAGAAGCGCAACCGGGACAGGAAGTTCTTGACCCGGCCGACCTCGCTCGTCTTCTCACGCCGCCCGGACGGCACCCGCTCCAGCGCGAGCTCCGCTCCCTCTTCGCCATCCTTGCTGAACGTGAAGTCGGGACCCTCGATGCGGACGACATCGCCGGAAGCCACATCGACGATCTCCTTCTGCAGGAACTGGTCGGCCGCGCTGTCGATCAGCACCGTCGCTGCGGTCAGGTAGATGGGGTTGTCCTCGCCATCGAGGCGCCGCACGTAGTTTCCACTGCCATCGGCGAACCGGTCGCCGACCCGCAACCGCACCATGTCGCTGCCGGCCGCGTTCCTGAGGGCCACCTCGACCGTGTCCTCACCCGGCGGCTCGATCCCGAGTTCCGCGGCCAGGCTCTCGCCGGAGCCGACCTCCTTGGCCAGTTCGATGTCGAGCAGGTTGCGCACCAGCCGGTTCACACCCTCGTTCCGGGCCCGGTAGTCGTGAGTCTCCTCGACGACGTACCGGTCGCCGTCCCGGGTCAGCGTCACTTGCTCACCGCCCTGGATCACAGCTACCTGCGCGATCTCGTCCGGATTCAGGTTGGGCAGGAACTTCTGGCCGCTTTCGAAGCGCTCCGCGCGGGACACGCTGTTCCAGTAGCTGAAGACACTCAGGGCGAGCAGCACCGCCGCCGCCGCCGCCAGTCGCTGGTTCATCTGGTTCATGCCGGTTGACTCCCTCGATCCTCAGCGCCGGCGGGCCCGATACAGACCGACCAGCAGCACGACGATCGGCATCCACCCGATCACCGCGAACCGCACCATCGATTCTTCGCGTTCCAGCGCCTCGCGCCGGCCCTTGCGAATGTCCCTGAGCTCCCGGTTCGCCTCCAGGATCCGCTCGTTCAGCTCGTCGACCTCTTCCTGCAGCTTCCGCTCGAACAGCGCCGCGTTGCGCTGGGTGATCTCGCCCTGTTTCTCCCTCAGCTCCTCCTGGAAGCTCTCGATCTCCTCGCGAATCTGCCGCTCCCGGTCGAGCGTGTCGAGTTCCGCTTGCGCCTCGATCTCGTCGAAACGGAGGAAGGGCCGGCTCATGCCGCTCTTCGCGCGGACCGCCATCAGGTCCTGGGAGCCGAGCAGGTAGTCGATGCTGTTGAGCACGACCTTGTGGTTGTCGTTCTGGGCCTGGACGATCCCGAACGGGTTCTGCAGGAAGGCGATCTGGTCGTGGACGAAGTCGACGTCCGCGAACACGACCACCGCCGCCTCTTCCCGCTCCTCGTCGGGCAGCGGATCGCGATGGATGATCTGGACGTCATCGGGCGGCGGGACCTCGATCTCCGGCGGCAGATTCGGCGGCCGCACCGCCTCCTTGTCGGGATAGTCCACGCCATCCGGAAAGGCGGTCGGCAGCTTGCCGCGCACCACGTACGCGAGGACCAGGGGCTCCTCCCCCGGCGTGAAGGCGTCGCGAAGCTTGGCCCCGTCGTTCAGGTCCGTATAAGCGAGGCCATCGCCGCCGCCGAAGCCGGGCAGCACCTCGAGGGTGTTGCCGGCCGAAGTCGTCGAGATCAGCGGTCGCAGTTCGACTCCCTCCGCCAACCTGGTTCCACCGGAATCGCTTCCGCCAGGATCCGCGTCCGCGTCAACTTCGCCGGCTCCGGCCTCCACGCCGTCGTCGTCCAGCTCGCGCAGCACCCCGGACAGGAAGAAGCGCAACTCGGACAGGCCCCGCAGCATCGGGCTCTCCCCATCCAGCACGTCGTCGTGCTGGGTCGAGTCGACGACCAGGTCGATGATCACCGACTCCGACGCGCCAAACTGGCTCATCGGCCGCCGGGCCGCCAGTTCGAAGTCGGCCGCGAACTCGTTGTCCAGAAGCTCCAGGCCCCAGGCATCGAGCAACGGCGCCAGGTTCGAGGCCGGCTGGTACTGGAGCGCCGCCCAGGGTTGCTGCGGGTTCTGTGGCGGCGTATCGCCGAGCGCGTAGGGATCGACGAACACCAGCGTGTTGCCGCCGCCGGCCACCCACTGGTCGATCGCGAAGACGGTCTTGTCCGGCAGCGCCTTGGGGTGGACCACGACCAGGAGGTCGTAGTCCTCGCGCGGGATCTCGTCGACATCGGCCGGGACCTGGGAGACGTCGTAGAGATCCTCCAGGACCTGGATCAGGATCCACTTCTGCGAGGGCGTCCGCCCCTGGGCGGCCAGCATCTGGGCCATCATCGGATCCTGGGCGCCGCCGAACACCTCCAGGCTTGAGAGGACCCCCACCCGCTGTCGCGTCGGCCAAAGCAGGCCGTGGATCTTCTTCGAGATCTCGTACTCGATGTTCTCCTGCTCCTGCGGCCACAGGAACTCGATCGTCTCCCTGCTGCCGGTCTGGGTCTCGAGGGCGAGGCCGAAGTAGAAGAGGTCGCCGTTCTGGTTGATCAGCTTGCCGTCGAGGCCGTCCGCGGCGGCCTGGTCGGCGGCGTCGCTGTCCGGAATCGGGTCGATCCACTCGACCTGGATCTTCCCCGCGGCCGCCCTCTCGTACTCGCCGAGCAGGCTGCGTAGGTAGCGCTCGTAGCCGATGAAGTCCTTGACGAACTTCGGCAGCGTCTTGCCCGTCGTCTCGGAGAAGTAGAGCCGGATGTCGAGCGGCTTGACCCCTTCCTCCTGCATCCGGTCGAGGATGGCGTGGGATCCGTCGGTCAGGGAGTAGAGATCGTCACCGGTCAGGTCGACACGAAGGCCCTCGAACCACTCGTTCGCGACGTGGATCGAGAGCACGGTCATCAGGCCGATCAGGACCAGGGTCACCGTCCGGCCCTGCGCCACGGTCATCCCGCGCGGGCCACCGCGTGCGCCGGCGTCCTTACCACTCGGTGCGCCGGCCTCCCCGCCGGCATTCGGGGTCAGCTTCGGTTCGTCAGTCATCCGCCCAACCTCTTTCTGGCCTCAGTTCGTCTTCGTCTGGCCGAGCACCAACATGCCGCAGACCAGCCAGCCGACGGTGAACAACACGAAGAACAGCAACGAGTTCAACTGCAACAGCCCCCGGGTCAGCGCCTCGAAGTGATCGAGCAGGCTCAGCGAGGAAACCACCCGCTCGACGTAACCGCCGAACCACTTGCCCACGAACTCCTGGGTCTGCGGCACGCCGATCAGCAGGAAGCCGACGGAAGCCGCCACCGCCAGAATGAACGCGACGACCTGGTTCTTCGACAGCGCCGAGAACAGAAGGCCGATCGCCAGCAGCACCGCCGCCGCCAGCAGCGTCGCCACGTAGCTGGCGAAGATCGCGCCCCAGTCCGGATCGCCGAGCCGGGCCACCTGGAACACCGCCGGCCAGGTCAGGAACACGGATACCGCAAGGAAAGCCCAGCCGGCCAGGAACTTGCCGAGATAGGAACCCTCGAGGGTGATCGGCAGGGTGAGCAGCAGCTCGACCGTGCCGGACCGGCGTTCTTCCGCCCATAGCCGCATCGCCACCGCCGGCACCAGGACGACGAAGATCCACGGCAGGTAGCTGAAGAGGGCGTCGAGGTTCGCCTCGCGCAGTTCCAGGAAGCGGCCGAAGTCCCGCGACACCATGAGATAACCGCTGGCAATGAGGAAGATGACGATGAAGATGTAGCCGAGCGGCGAAGCGAAGTAGCCGTGGAACTCCCGGCGGAGCACGGCTCTCAGCCCGGTGAACCGGCGTGCGAACGCGCTCATGCCGCAACCCCCCTGGTCACGTCGCGGAAGAGCTCGTCGAGACGGCCCTCCCTCACCCTGACGTCGGCGACCCGGTGCTCGCCGACCGCCGCCAGCACGTCATTCAGCCGGTTCTCACCGTCCCTGGGCTCCGCCTCGACCTCGCCGTCCGCGAGCACGCGGGCCGACGCGCACCAATCGGCCTCGGCCAGTCTCGCCGCCACCTCGGTGGCGTCCCCTTCCGTGACCCGGAAACGGACGGCGTTGTGGCCCGGCGCCTGAGTCACCAGCGCGCCCGGCGTCGAGTCCACCAGGATGCGGCCTTCGGAGAGAATGACCGCCCGATTGCACACGCGCTCCGCCTCGTCGAGGATGTGGGTCGAGAGCACGATGCAGCGGTCAGAAGAGAGGCTCGAGATCAGATCCTGGACCACCGCCTTCTGGTTCGGATCGAGGCCGTCCGTCGGCTCGTCGAGGATCAGCACGTCCGGATCGTGGATCAGCGCCTGGGCCAGGCCGACGCGCCGCTTGTAACCCTTCGACAGGGTCTCGATCGTCTGGCCGCGCACGCTGCGTAGATGGGCCGTCTCCAGCACCGCCTCGATCGCCTCGTCCGCCGCCTTGAGTTCGCGCGCCTCGGCGATGAAACGCAGGAAGGCCTCGACGGTCATTTCGCCGTAGGCGGGAGCGTCCTCGGGCAGGTAGCCGATCCTCCGGCTCACCGCCAGGCGATCCGCCGCCACATCGATACCGGCGACCGCGATCGAACCGCGGTCCGGCTCCAGGAAGCCGGTGATCATCTTCATCGCGGTCGTCTTGCCGGCGCCGTTGGGCCCCAGAAAGCCCAGCACGTCGCCGCGGCGCACTTCGAAGCTGATGCCGTCGACGGCGCGGATGGGTCCGTAGTGCTTGGTCAGGTCGGCAACGGAGATCAGGACCTCGCCGGGCGCGTCGGCCTCAGGCGGCGCGGTCCCGGCCTCCGCCGCTGCTGCGGGTGGGACAGAGTCGGGGTGGTCGGTTTCGGTCACTCTCGACTTCTCCGTGGAAGATTGACGTTGGTCAGTAGGCGACCGGGGCTCAGCTGCCGCGGCGCCGGCCCTTCGGGTTCGACACGCGGAGAGCGCGCCAAAGTGGCCGGACGGGCATAGCCACAGCGGGCCGATTCTGCACGCCGGACCAGGGTCGGCCCGCGGGATCTCAGCACAGCCATGCCAGCGAACGCAAGATCCCCGCCAGGTCGCAAAGCCCACCTCCGGACCGGCGGCTTACCAGGTGTCCGGCGCCGAAGTCGTGTCGATCAGGCCGCTCAGGAAGATCGAGTTCAGGAACAGACGGTTCGAGCCGTAGAAGTAGGCGCGGAAGTTCGGGTTGTCGAGAAGCTGGATCACGACGCCGCGGCCCATCCGGCTGGCGATGACGGCCGGCTTGCCGGCCAGGCGGCGCTGGTTCTCCGGCGATATCCAGCCGGAGAGACGCGGCGGGTCCTGGTACAGGGCGACGTTTTCGAAGGGATCGGGACTGGGCGGCAGGATCAACCCGCCGGTTCGAATCACCGCCAGGTCCGGCCACCTGTAGCCGTAGGCCAGGGGATGCGTGAGATCCAGTTCGACGCCGACGATCGTGCCGGCCATGAGCTGCTCGGCGCGATCGTCACTGTAGTCGGCATAGCGGCGGCGCTCCGGCGTTGCGGGATCATCCGTGTCCTCACCGTCGGTAGCCGCCTCGTCCGCCTCCCCTTCGCGGCCCAGGAGTTCCGCGCT
The DNA here is from genome assembly GCA_965116955.1 of Thermoanaerobaculia bacterium. Taxonomy (GTDB): domain Bacteria; phylum Acidobacteriota; class Thermoanaerobaculia; order Multivoradales; family Multivoraceae; genus Multivorans. The sequence continues at coordinate 290,869 of OZ220742.1, forward strand.
CGCCCAGCGGCTCGCCGCACCGATGGCCACGACGGCGCCGCCGGCACGCACCCAGGTTCTAAGACGGTCCCGAACTTCGTCCCGGGGCTCCCCGCCGCCGAAGCCGCCCAGGGCCAGTACGACGTGGGTGTAGCGGTCCAGGTCCGCGCCCGCCAGCGCGTCGAGATCCACCAGCGAAACCTCGACGCCGAAACGCTCGTCGAGCAGGTGCCAGGCCTCGCCCACGCGGTACGACGGGGTCCCTGAACCGCTCACGAGCAACGTTCGCGGCGCAGCCAGCGGCCGCAGGCTCGGGCTCCCCATGTCGATTCCGGCAGCGGCCTGACCGCTGATCAACCGATGCACGTCGACACCGTCGGCGGCGGATGCCTCGGCGAACAGCCGCTCCAGGTCGACTCCCGCGTTCGCGCCCGGCTCGCCCTCGCGGCCTACCGGTACGACGATCGCTCCGGGGTCGAACGACTCCGGGCCGTCAGCCGTTTCCGCCGTGAACGGCCGCGCCGCGGCACGGGCGCGGGCGCCGGCGCGCTGCAAACGGTTCAGGACCCGCGGCGCGAAGTAGCCGTCCCACGAGAAGGCATAGGCGTAGGCCGCCTCGTTCGGCCTCGCAGCGCCGAACCGGCCGGGTTCAATCGATGCGTCCGTGACCGGGGCGCCGAGCATCTCCGTTGTGTAGTCATCCCCCTCGAGCAGGTCGTACTCGGCGCCGAAGGCGAGCGGCAGTGTCCAGGCCGAAACGTCGTAGAAGACGGTGTCGCCAAACTCGGTCACCTCCTCGAAGAACGACCGGACGAGGGTCGTCTGCGCCTGCTCCAGCGGCACCAGCCAGGACGCGCCCGAAGGATAGGACCGATCCTCGAATGCGATGTCGTCCACCGTCCCGTAGGCCTCGATCTCGTGGCGCAGCAGCAGGTCGAGCATGCGATGCGCCCGGCCGCGGTCGCCGTCGACATGAAACACGTAGGCGGCCGGACCGGACTCCTCCGCCGCGGCCAGAGCGTCGCGGAAGAAGTCGCGCTGGTGTTCCAGAAGCTCGAGGCGCTTCGCCACGCCGCCCTCGACCATGGAGAGAGACGCCAGGAGCTGGTTCTTGATCCCGAAGACGAAAGCAAGCTCTCCGTTCGCCGTCTCCATCAGGTGCCCCTCGGCGCTCGCCTGCTCGAACAGGAAGCCCACCGCGCCGTGCGCGTCCGGGTAGGTCGAGCCCTTGCCGAGGTAGAAGTCGTCGAAGCCCTCCTGCGTGTAGTAGAGCCGCCCCAAACCATCGAACACGGCGGCGTGGTGGGCCGCGATCGCTTCCGTCAGCTCCACGTTCCGCTCGGGAATCAGGGGATTCCGGCGACTCGGCACTCCGGGCTGGAAGAAGAAGGTGCTGTTCGAACCCATCTCGTGGAAGTCGCCGACGAGGTTCGGCTGCCACGCCTTCCAGGTCGCCATGCGGTTCCGCGACTCGGGGTGCTGGAGCAGGAGCCAGTCCCGGTTCAGGTCGAACCAGTAGTGGTTCGTGCGGCCGCCCGGCCAGGGCTCGCGGTGCTCCCGGTGCCGCGGGTCGGCATTCAGCACCATGCCCCGGTTCGTGTTCGCCCAGTGGGCGAAGCGGCCGATCCCGTCCGGATTCAGACTCGGATCGATCAGGATGACTGCCTGCTCCAACTGCTCGGCAACGATGTCGGAGAGCGACGCCGCCAGGTGGTAGGCAACCAGCATCGAGGCATTCGCGCCGCTCGGCTCGTTGCCGTGGATGCTGTAGCCGAGCCAGATGACGACCGGCAGGTCCTCGAGCTCCGGCGCCGGCAGCCGCGGATCGACGAGGCCGCGCCGGCCTTCCCGGATCTCGTCCAGCCGGGCGTGATTCTCGGGCGAAGTGATCGCCAGCAGGAGCTGGGGACGCTGCTCGTGGGTCCTCCCCTGCACCGAGATGCTCACGCGCGGCGAGGACGCGGCCACGGCCCGCATGTAGGCATTGAGCTGATCGGGGCGGACGTGCCACTCGCCCACCTCGTAGCCGAGTACCGCGGCCGGCCGGGGCACGTCCGGGTCGTAGGCGGCCGGATTGTCGGCGTCCGGGAGGTAGTACGAGAAGTCCTCGGCTGCCGCGGGCACGGCGAGCAGTACGGCGAGAACGGCGAGAAAGGCGATGCGCGTGCGGCGATCAGGCATCGCGCGAGTGTAGCCGCCGCGCCCCTCAGCAGGGCGCGCTACGGAGGCGCAATCACGCACCGCGCCGCACGACGGCATGCACGTCCTCGAACTCCGCCGCGGCGCCTTCCGGCGGCTCGGTCCACAAGCTGACGAGTACCGTCGCCGCCGTCCCGGCGATAAGTCCCGGGATCAGTTCGTACAGGTCGTAGTAGGACGCCTTGAAGAGCACGACCCAAGCCACGGTCACCGCGAACCCTGTCGCCATCCCGGCCAACGCCCCCGGCAACGTGGTCCGTTTCCAGAAGAGCGAGCAGAGCACGACCGGAACGAAGGCACCCCCCAGGCCCGACCAGGCGAACAGCATGAACCAGAACAGCAGCGGCGGTTCGACCAGGGCGAAGGGAATCGCCACCAGGCCCACCACCGCGGTGGCGTAGCGGCCGTAGCGGGACAATCGCCCCCCTCCGCGGGCCGCGCCGACGATCTTCTGCCCGATGTCCCTGACGACGGCCGACGAGGCGAGGATCAGCAGCGAGTCGACGGTCGACATGATCGCGCCCAGGACGATGACCAGGAAGATGCCGGTGAAGAGGGCCGGGAACAGCTCCGCGCTCATCGTCGGCATCACGGTTTCCTGATCGTCCAGCAACGGGAACAGGGCCCGGCCGGCGATCCCGGTGAACACCGCGCCGATGTCGAACAGCACCATGCACACGACCGCGACCCGGCCGCCACGCACGAGTTCGCGGCCCGAAGCCGCGGACATGAACCGGGTCAGGAGTTGCGGCACGCCCAGGAAGGCGAGCCCGATGCCGGCGAAGCTCGCGGCCGACAGCACGCCGGCCCAGCTCACGCCGTGGCTGCCCATCGCGCGCAGCAGGTTGGGATCGGCCGTCTCGAGCGCACCGATCACTTCGTTCCAGCCGCCCGCGGCCGCGATGCCGACGATCGGGAGCATGACGAGCCCACCGACCATGAGCAGGCCCTGCACCAGGTCCGAGTAGGCGACCGCCTTGAAGCCGCCGACCGCCGTGTAGACGATCGTCACGCCCGCGCCCAGCAAGACGCCGGTGACGTAACTGAATCCCAGGAAGGACGAGAAGGCCTTGCCCGTCGCCACCAGTTGGGCGCAGCAGTAGACCGCGACCATCGACAGGATGATGGCGATGCTCAGCTTTCGCAGAAGTTGCCGGCGGTCCCGGAACCGCTGCTCCAGGTAGTCGGGAACGGTGATCGCCCGGTACCGGTCGGTGTACTCCTTGAACGGCCGCGAAACGAGGGTCCAGGCGATCGCGACGCCCATCACCTCGCCGAACACGACCCAGAGCGCGTGGAAGCCGACCGCGTAGCCCATTCCGGTCAGGCCGAGCAGGAGCCAGCCGCTCTCGCCGGTGGCGTTCGAGCTGAAAGCGATGACCCAGGAGGGCAGCTTCTTGCCGGCGACGTAGTAGCCCTCCAGGCTCCCTCCCTCGCGCCGGCCCCACAGGCCGAGCCCGATCAGGACCAGCATGTAGAGGCCCAGGGGGACGAGGACCAAGGCGCTCGCCGTCACGCCGTGCCGCTCCGCGCGGACCCGCGACCGCGACGGCGCCGTCCCTCAGACCACCACCGCAGCAGGACCAGAGCCGGTCCGCCGCCGACCGACACCGCGAGCAACGCCCAGGTCGAGATCGGCAGGCCGGCCCACATGGGCCGTCAGGCTAGCAGCCGGTCCCCAAACGGGCGGCGCTACGGCAGCAACCTGATCGCCGCGACGATCAAGGCGCCGAAACCGATCATGGTCGTGACCATCGTCGTGACCATCGTCTTCAGCATCCACACCTTGAGGTCGGTCAGGTCGGCCTTGGTCGCCGTGTGCTGCAGGCGCTCGTCGATCCGGGCGCGCCACGCAACCCAATCGTCCGTCCGGGGCGGATCTGCGGTCGTCACGTTCGCGGTCGTCATGTCACTTTGCCTCCACGAGGCACCCGGAGAACCGGCGAGTTGGCCTCGTGAGTATGACACGGATCGCGTCGCCTGCGAGCACCGTTAGTAGACTCGCCCGACTTCGTTCCGCGGCGGGATCTCCTGGCCTCGCAGGCCCGTCGAGAACTGGCGAGGGAGATCCATCGTGCCGAGACATCACTCCGTAACCGCCGCACTGGTAGCCACGGCTCTGGCCGTCAGCGCCGTGCCGGTTCACGCCTCGGACGGCGACTTCGACGAAAGCACCTTCCTGGAACGAACCCGGCGCCTGATCTACGAGGGCAGGCGCTCGGGCGAAGGCTACTTCTCCGCTGACGGCGGGCTCCTCGTGTTCCAGAGCGAGCGGCGGCCCGAGAATCCGTTCTACCAGATCTACCTGCTCGATCTGGCCACCGGCGACACCCGGGAGGTGTCGACCGGGATCGGCAAGACGACCTGCGCCTTCATTCGTCCGGACAGCTCGGAGATCCTGTACGGGTCGACCCACCACGACCCGCGCTCCGCCGAACTGCAGCAGCAGGAACTCGACTTCCGCGCCTCGGGCCAGGAACGCCGCTACGCCTGGGACTACGACCCGGAGATGGACATCTACGCCGTACCGATGGCCGAAGGCGAGCCGCGGCGGCTGACGGACGCGCGCGGCTACGACGCCGAGGGCGCCTACTCCCCGGACGGCGAGTGGATCGTCTTCGCCTCCACGCGGGACGCCTTCAACCGGGAGCTGGACGAACGCGAATCGAACCTGCTCGAGGTCGATCCCGCCTACTTCGGCGAGATCTACATCATGCGCGCCGACGGCAGCGAGCAGACCCGGCTCACGAACGTGCCCGGATACGACGGCGGGCCCTTCTTCTTCGCCGACGGTTCCCGCATCGTCTGGCGACGCTTCAGCGAGGACGGCCTGATCGCCGACGTCTGGTCGATGAACCCCGACGGCTCCGACCAGCGGCAGTTGACCGACTTCGGCGCGATGAGCTGGGCCCCCTACCAGCACCCCTCCGGCGAGTACATCTTCTTCGCCTCGAACAAGCTCGGTTTCGAGAACTTCGAGGTCTTCATCGTCGACACGGAGGGAACGAAGGAACCGGTCCGGGTCACCTACACCGACCGCTTCGACGGCCTGCCCGTTCCGTCGCCGGACGGCCGCCAACTCGTCTGGACCTCCAGCCGCCACGGCGGCGACGGCGGCCAGCTCTACATCGGCGACTGGAACCACGAGGCCGCGCTCGCGGCCCTCGCGGCCTCGCCGGACCGCGAAGTCTCCGGCCTGCCTGCCGATCCGCGATCCGCGCTCGAGAGCCACGTCACCACGCTCGCCTCCCCCGAGTTCGGCGGTCGGCTGACGGGCACGGTAGGCGAGCAACGAGCCGCCGCGTACCTGGCCGAGCAGCTTGCCGCGCTCGGCGCCGAGCCGCTGCCCGGCGAGGACGACCTGCTGCTCGACTTCGAGTTCACCTCCGGCGCCCGCGACACGGGCTCGACGATCCGCATCGAAACCGGGACGGGCGACGCCGCGTTCAGCGACCACACGCAGATCCAGGCCCTCGGCTTCTCCGACTCGACGGAGGTCGAAGGAGAGGCCGTGTTCGCCGGCTACGGCATCCGCGTACCGGATTCCCAGGACTTCGGCTACGACAGCTACGCCACGCTCGACGTGGCCGGCAAGATCGCCGTCGTCCTGCGTTACGTCCCCGAGGATCTCGAGGGCGGGGCGCGGGCGATCCTCAACCGCTACTCGGGGCTCCGCTACAAGGCGCTGACCGCGCGCGAGGCGGGCGCCGTGGGACTCCTCATCCTGACCGGTCCCCGCTCACCCAACGCCGGCGAGACGATCCCCATGGCCTTCGATACCGCGGCGGCCGGTTCCGGCGTCGCCGCCGCCAGCATCGGCGGCGAGGTCGCGAACGCGCTGTTCGCCGCCACCGGCCGCGAACTCGAGGAGATTCAGAAGAGCTTCGACGACGGCAACCCGCACAACGCGGGCTTCGAGCTTCCGGGCATCCGCGTCACCCTGAAGACGGAGATCGAGCGGGAGCGCGGCACGGCACGGAACGTGGTCGCCGTCCTGCCCGGCGGCAAGGCGGAAAGCCTCGCCAAGCCGTGGGTCGTCGTCGGCGCCCACTACGACCACCTCGGCCGGGGCCGCGGCGTCAACTCGCTGGCGCGGCCGGACGAGAAGGACGCCATTCACCTAGGCGCCGACGACAACGCCTCGGGCACGGCGGCGGTGCTCGCAGCCGCGCGCCAGTTGCGCGAGCTGGGCCACGACCGGAACGTCGCACTCGCCTTCTGGTCGGGCGAGGAGCTGGGACTGCTGGGCTCGGCGGACTTCGTCGACGACGCCGTCATACCGACCGATCAGATCGCCGCCTACGTCAACCTGGACATGGTCGGCCGCGTCCGCGACAACCGGCTGACCGTCCAGGCGGTCGGCTCGAGTCCCGACTGGGCGGGGCTGGTCGAAGCCGCCAATGTCCCGGTCGGGTTCGACCTTGGCGTGCAGACCGACCCCTACCTGCCGACCGACACCTCGAGCTTCAACGGCGCCGGTGTGCCGACCGTCAACCTGTTCAGCGGCTCCCACGAGGATTACCACCGGCCGACCGACACGGCGGACCGCATCAACTACGACGACCTGGAGCGGGTGGCCCGCTTCGCCGCCCTGCTGACGCGCCGGGCCGCGAACCAGGCCGAGCCGCTCGAGTTCGCCAGGGTCGAGCGGACGCTCCAGCAGGGCGGCAGCCGCGACACCGTCCGCGCCTACACCGGCACCATCCCGGACTACGCCAGCGAAGTGGAAGGCCTGCTGCTGGGCGGCGTGATGGAGGGCGGTCCGGCCGCCGAGGCCGGCCTTCAGGCCGGCGACGTCGTCGTCGAGTTCGCCGGCCAGACGATCGCCAACATCTACGACTACACCTACGCCCTCGACGCCGTGAAGATCGACGAGCCGATCGAAGTCGTCTACGTGCGCGACGGCGAGCGTCACACGACGACGTTGACGCCCAGAGCAAGACGATGACCAGCGCGAGACGCTGAACCCCCAAGCCTCGAAGACCACCTCGCCACACTCTCAGGGAGGCGCCCCATGAACCTCGACCAACGTGACCGTGTCCTGATGCTCTCCGCCGCCGCGTTCCTCCTCGGCGGCCTGTTCGCCGCCACCACGATGGCCGCTCCGCCGGCGGCAGCGGCGGACCAGACGACGGCGTCTCCGCTGCCGGTCGCCGAACCGGAGAGCGCCGGCATGTCGAGCGAGCGGCTCGAGCGGCTCTCCGAGGCGGTCGGCGCCTACATCGACCGCGGGCAGGTCGCCGGCACCGTGACCCTGGTCGCGCGCCGCGGCAAGGTCGTCCACTTCAAGGCCCAGGGCGAACGCTGGCCCGAGGAAGGCGCCCCGATGACCCGGGACACCATCTTCCGGATCGCCTCGATGACCAAGCCGATCGCTTCCGTCGCGCTGATGACCCTGTACGAGGAGGGCCGCTTCCAGCTTCGCGATCCGATCGCGAAGTACCTGCCCGAGTTCGCCGAGATGCAGGTCGCGACGGCGCCCGACGCCGACGAGTACCTGGGCGCTCCCTACAAGCTGGTCCAGACCGCCCGGCCGATCACCGTCCAGCACATCCTGACCCACACCGCCGGCTTCGCGAACAGCTACCGCGGGCTGCTCGGCGCCGAGTACGCGAAACTGCGCAACAACCGGGACCCCGACTGGACGGTCGGCGACTTCGTCACCGCCCTCGCCGAGCTGCCGCTCGAGTTCCACCCCGGCGACGCCTGGCAGTACGGCCCCTCGGTCGACGTCGTCGGCCGGATGGTCGAGGTGCTGTCCGGCCAGACCCTGGACGAGTACCTGCACGAGCGCATCTTCGAGCCGCTGGGCATGGTCGACACGTACTTCTACCTGCCCGAGTCGAAGGTCGGCCGCTTCGCCGCGCTCTACCGGCCGGGCGAGGACGGCAAGATCGTCCTCAGCGAGGCGCCGGACGTGAACGCCCGGCACGTGCGCGAGCCGCACAGGTACTTCAGCGGTTCCGGCGGCCTCGTCTCCACCGCGGCCGACTACTACCGCTTCCACCAGATGATGCTGAACGGCGGCGAGCTGGACGGCGAGCGCATTCTCGGCCGCAAGACGGTCGAACTGATGACGTCGAACCACACCGGCGATCACGGCCTCTGGCTGCGCGGTCCCGGCTACGGCTTCGGCCTCGGCTACAGCGTGGTGACCGACAAGGGCGCCTCGGCGATGCCTGCGTCGGTCGGGTCCTACTCGTGGGGCGGCGCGTTCTGCACCGTGTTCTGGGTCGATCCCGAGGAGGAGCTGATCGGCATCCTGATGACGCAGGTCCGGCCCTACACGCACCTGAACATCCGGCAGGATCTGCAGAGCCTGACCTACCAGGCCATCGTCGACTGACGAAACGCAGAGAGTGACGTCCCCGATGGCGACCTGGGCGATCGGCGACGTCCATGGCTGCTATCGGACGCTCCAGGCCCTGCTCGGCAGGATGGACCTCGACGTACGGAGGGACCGCCTCTGGATGGTCGGCGATCTCGTGAACAGAGGGCCGCGGTCCCTCAAGGTCCTCCGCTGGGCCCAGGAGCTTGACAAGGAGATGGGCGATCGGTTCCAGGTCGTGCTCGGCAACCACGACCTGCACCTGATCGCACGGCACCTCGGGATCGCCGAAGCGAGGCCCCGTGACACGCTGGACGGCATCCTCGACGCACCCGAGGGCCCCGACCTCGTCGAGTGGCTGAGGCGACGGCCCTTCGTCCACTTCGAGCGCGTAGGCGACTGCGACTACGTCCTCGTCCACGCCGGGCTGGTACCGGGCTGGTCGGCGGCGGACGCGCTGGCGGCAAGCCAACGACTGGGGCGGCTGCTCAGGGGTCGGGACGCGCAGCTTCTGTTGCGTCGCGGCTCCGATCCGGGGCAGCGCCGGTGCCGCCCGACTCCACCACCGATGCCATCAGCGGGCGACCCAGGGGCACGGAACCGAGCCGCTCTGGCAGCGTTCACCCGCACACGGATGCTCGATTCCGAACTCAGACCGCACGAGTGGAGCGGTCCACCCGAGGACGCACCATCGGGACTCAAGCCGTGGTACCGCGTCCGGCCCCGGAGTTGTCCGGAACACACGATCGTCTGCGGTCACTGGGCCGCCCTGGGACTGCGGCTCGAGCACGATCTCATCGCCCTCGACAGCGGCTGCGCCTGGGGCGGACCGCTCACCGCGATCCGCCTCGACGACCGCCGGGTTGTGCAGGAACCTCGGTCCGACAGCTAACCGATTCAGGTTGCGGCCGAAGCCGTTCTCAACCAGCCAGCAGGCCCGGCTCCCAGGGTCGCTTACCGCCATTCCGGTAGGAACAAGAAATCGCGTTATGTCTATAAGCGGTTGTATACTGGTCTGCTTCGGGAGCGACTTCCGGAATCGTCACCGGGAAGTCTCCCCCGGGGCTGACCTGGCGGTAGGCGGGTCAACAGGTTGAAAGCCCCTATTCAACAGCCCGAAGGCTCGACAGAGGCCTCCTTCGCTCGCACGGCCGCACACCGCGCCGACACGACTCGACACCGCGGGCGAGTCGCCAGGCTCCTGTTTCCTCTGGCGATCGTTCTTGGGTCCAACCTCGCCGCGCAGGAACTCTCGCTCGTAGCGGGTTCAGGCCACGAGGGGACTGGCGTCATGATGGGGGTCACTCTGACCCGCACTGCTCAGAGCGGCGTCGTGAAGACCTTCTTTCGCGCCGACAATGGCCGCACCGCGCGAAGAACGCCGATCGGCAGTGTGCCGCCGCCGGGAATGGACCGATGCACGATGCACGGTGGCAACAGTGAGGCTGTCGCTCAACGCGGCCACTTCGAGTACATGAGCGGCGAACTGACCTTCCCCGAAGGCAGCGACACTCTCGAGCAGATGGTCCACGTTCGTGTCTGCCCCGGAATCTGCGTACCGCCGGAAGGACTCGTCTTCAACTTCGAACTCCTGTCGGCCGAGGGTGCCACGATCACCGGCGGCAACATGGGGTGTCACCACACCAGCTCCCAGGCATGCGTCCAAGGACTGATCCGGCCGCATCCGAACCAACCGACACCCTGCGAAAACGGCTGGCGTACCAGCGGTGGCCCGGAAGACGATGGCGATAGCGACGGCGACGGCGATGACGACGGCGGCGGTGGTGACGACGGCGATGACGACGGCGGCGGTGGTGACGACGGCGACGGCGATGACGACGGCGACGGCGGCGGCGGGGACGACGCCGATGACGACGCCGATGGCGGCGGTGGGGACGACGACGATGGCGACGCCGATGGCGACGACGACGATGGCGATGACGATGGCGATGGCGACGGCGACGGCGGCGACGATGACGACGACGATGACGGTGATGACAACGACGGTGATGGCGATGACGACGACGGCGACGACGATGACGACGACGGCGACGACGACGGGGACGACGACGACGGGGACGACGACGACGACGACGACCGCGATGACGATGACGGCGATGACGACGGCGACGACGATGACGACGACGGTGATGACGACGACGGTGATGACGACGACGGCCCGGATGAAGAACCCGAAATCAGCATCTCCGACACACGAGATTCCGAGGCCGCAGGAGTACTGGCGTTCCCGGTTGCCCTGAGCGCCGAAAGCGGAGAATCGGTGACGGTCGAGTGGGCTACCTCGGCGGGCACTGCGACGCCCGGTCCTGGCCGCGACTACACCGAAGCCACCGGCACCCTGACCTTCATGGCCGGCCAGACGGCGCGGACCCTGCACGTCACGGTACGAGACGACAAGGTCAAGGAGGACGACGAGACCGTCACCGTAACCCTGAGCAATCCAGCCAACGCCTCCATCGCGAGCGGCAAGGAAACCGCGACCGGCACGATCGTCGACGACGACGGTTCGCCCCGCATCCTGGTCTCCGATGCCACCGCTTCCGAGGAGGAAGGCGAACTGAACTTCGCGATCACGCTCGAAGGGCGCAGCGATCGGTCGCTTTCCGTCGAGTGGACCACCTCGGCCGGCACGGCAAGGCCCGGCGAAGACTACGTCGAGTCCAGCGGCACCCTGATCATCGGCCCGGCCGCGAACAGGGGAGAGATCACCGTCACCCTTCTCGACGACACGATTCCAGAAGAGGACGAGTCCCTGACTCTCACCCTCAGCCAGCCGCTGAACGCGAGGATCAACGGCCGTACGATCTCAGCCACCGGCACGATCCGGGACAACGACCAGGTTCGCGGGCCGCTCCCCGAGATCCGGATCACCGACAGCGCCGCGGCCGAGTCGGCAGGTCAACTGGTCTTCGCCGCAACGCTGAACCGCGCCGCCGGCATGCCGGCCACCGTGCGTTGGGCCACGTCCGCGGGAACGGCAACGGCCGGCCTCGACTACGTGGAGAGCGACGGAACGCTCACGTTCTCGCCGGGCCAGACTTCCGCGAACATCGCGGTGACGCTGCTCGACGACCTGCTGTACGAAGGCCCGGAGACCTTTCGCGTCACCCTCTCGGAACCGTCGAACGCGACCATCGCAACCGCCGGAGCAACCGGAGTCATCCGCGACGATGACGGACCTGAACTGTCCGAGGCCTGGCTGGCCCGGTTCTCCCGCACCGCGGCGAGCCACGCACTCGAAGCCGTGGAGGAGCGGATGACGCGTCCGACCGGACAGGGTTCGCAGATCACGATCGCCGGGCACCGGCTCGACCTGTCCAGCCGCGAAGCGCGCATCGCCCGAAACCCGAGGGCCGACCCCGCAACCGGCACCGATCCAGGCTACATCCTGCAGTACAGCTCGTTCCGGTTCTCCGGCTTCCAGGGCGACGGCGACGAGACTGACGCTGGCAGCCACGACTGGTCTATCTGGGGCCGCGGCGCCGCCACCCGCTTCGGCGGCGCCGAGAGCAATCTGACCGTCGACGGCGACATCAGTACCGGCACGGTCGGTATCGACTTCGAGCGTGGTCGCGTCATGTTCGGGATCGCCGCTTCCCACACCTACGGCGAAGGCGACGTTCTCGAGCACGGAGCCGGCCGCCGGATCGCGCGCGACACCGAAATGGAGAGCACACTGACGACGGGCCTCCCCTACCTGAGGGTCGCGCTCGGAGAGAGCATGTCGATCTGGGGTGTACTCGGTCATGGCAGGGGCACGATGACCCTGAGCCAGGAGGGGCTCGGTTCGATCGGGACCGACATCGCGATGGACATGGGCGCCCTCGGCTTCCGCCGCGAACTGAAGAAGAACACGTCCAAGTGCCGCTGCCTCGACCTGGCGATCAAGTCGGATGTCCTGGTGCTCAACGCGACCTCCGACCAGGTCGTCGCTCTGCCCGCGCTGTCGCGCGACGTGAGTCGAGCGCGCCTGATGATGGAGGGTTCGAGGACCCGGAGCTTCGAATCGGGCGCCCTGCTGGTGCCGACGGCGGAACTGGGCCTTCGCCACGACGGCGGCGACGCGGAGACCGGAACCGGCATGGAGTTCGGCGCCGGTCTTCGCTATGCGAACCCGCCCCGCGGCCTCCAGGTCGAGTTGAAGGGCCGCTCGCTGCTGACCCATCAATCGGGCGAGCTGACGGAATGGGGTGTCTCCGGCACGCTGCGGATCGATCCCGTGTCCTCGAGGCAGGGCCTGTCCTTCAACCTCCGCTCCTCGTTCGGCAACGCGTTCGGCGGCATCGGACGGCTCTGGGAGCAGCAGCAGGGGCAGGCCTTCCCCGGCTACGGCCCGGCGCGGATCCACTCCGTCACGGAGGCCGATCTCGGCTATCGCCTGGACGTGCTGAGCAACCGGGCGAACCTGATGCCGTACATCGGCGCCGGGCTCTCCGACCAGTCCGGGCACGCCTTCCGCCTCGGCGCCCGCTTCAGGCTCTGGGACGCCCTCAACCTCGACTTCGAAGGTGTCCATCGCGACGGCATCGGCCCCCTCCGGTCCGGCTTCGTTCTCGGCCTGCGCGGCTCGTTCCACTGGTAGCAAGCTACGGCGGCTAGAGTCGTACTCGAAACCCGGAAACCAACCGGGCCCCGCGTTCGTTGTAACCAATGAAGGCTCCCGACGGTCTGGGTCACCGAACCGGGAAAAGGCAACCAGGAAGATGAAGGACGCATACGCGATCTCGCGCATCCTGCTGGCGGACGTCTACGACGCGACCGCCGAGCCGGAGTCCGCACCGGCGCCGCCGCGGCAGCGCCTGCGACGACTCGCGCTGACGCTGTCGACCCTGCTGTTCGCGGCGGCTCACGCGTCGCCGGAGCGGCGCGGGGCGTCCGACGAGGCGCTCAACCGGTTGAACGAGATGACTTCGACGATCGAAGCCTGCCAGGACGGCGGCGTGCTGTCGCCCGCCGAAGCGGAGCGCCTGCGCCAGATGAGCGAGCAGCTCGACCGAAGCCTCCGCGACGACGACACCGCCGTCTGACGCGGCAGACTCGCCTGGCTACGTCCTCCGGCTCAAGCTCCCAGCCCGAGCCGGCGCGGCAGCTCCCGGGTCATCAGCTCCTCGACGTGGGCGCGGCTCGAGCCCAGCGCCACGACGTCGAACTTGCCGAACTGCTCCAGCGGTCCCACGTTGTAGAGCAGGAACCGGCCGGCCTCCGAGCCGCGGTCAACCACGGCGTCGCCAAGCCGCGCCAGGAGTAGCCGAAACGTGGTGCCCTTGAGTTCCGGGTGAACGAAGGCCTGCGCCTGGTACGGCGGGCGACCGCCCGGGTAGAGCCGGTCGACCAGGTTCATCGGCGTGCTCGTGCCGCCCCAGCGTCCGTTGCACTCCGTGAACACGACCCGGCCATGCGGAAGCACAAGGTGATCGAACGAACAGCGGCCGACATAGCCCAGGCGTTGCAGAGCGGCCGCTACCCGGCCTGACTGCGACACGATCCGCTCCTCCAGCTCCGCCGCCAGCCCGCTCGGCCGGCTGCCGACGAAGACGCCCTCCTCTCCGGCCAGGATCTGCTCGTAGATGCCGCCGAGAACCGGCTCACCGCCGCCGGGCGGCGGCAGCCACCACTGCGTCGAAGGCGACGATGTCGCCCGCTCCCAGCACACCGCGAGCACGTCCTCGTCGCCGTCCCAGCCCGTCCTCTCGAGGAAACCCCGGACGATGTCCAGAACACGCGGGAACCCATGGCGACGGAGCGCCGCGGACTCGAACACCTCGTTGCCCATCGCCGAAGCGCAGCGCAGCCGCTTGAGCGCAACGGACGGCCCCGTTGACGAGAGCTCGAGCAGCGCCCGCGCAAGCCCTTCCGCCGAAGCCGACCGGCGGCTCTCGGGGAGGAAGCCGGGACCGAGGACCGCGGTGACGAGATCCTCGAAGTTCGCCTTGTCGTTGGCGATCCAGGTCACCGGCGGCGGCGGCGCCAGCACCCGCACCCGGGCGCCGGTTTCGGCGGCAACGGCCGCCGCGAGGTCCCAGATCGCCTCGGTACCGAGGAAGGGCTCGACGACCAGGCCGCCACGGCGGGCTAACACTCCCAACCGGTCCAGGAGCGCGCGGTTCTCCATGCAGGCGCGGGCGATCGCGAGCCGGTCGCCGGCGGGGTCGACGGCCAGGAGTTCCACCGCGCCGAGGCCGAGGACTTCCCGGCAGTAGCGCTCGTAGCCGGCCGACGCGGGCGTCGAGGCCACATAGCAGTCGCCTCCCCGCGCTCGCAGCCGGGCCCGGTGCTGGTAGTGCTCGACGCCAGTCACGCCGTCCAGGAACGGAATCGCCGCGAAGTCGTCCAGGTGAACGGCCATGGTTCCCGCGTCGCTCGCCCGATAGCGAAGCGGCTCGAAGGGCCGGAGCCGTTGCTCGAGGTCGAGCCGCTCCCGGAACTCAGCCACCGCGGTGTCGACGGTCACCGGCCGGCCTCCCCCGCCCGCGGGCTCGGTGACTCGACCAGGAGTCGAGCGCAGGCGCTTCGGTCCACCTTGCCCGAGGCGGCGACGGGTAGACGATCCACGACGCTCCAGCACCGCGGGCGCTTGAACCCGGCGAGGCGTCCACCCAGGTGCCGCCCGAGTCCGGCCAGCCCGCCGAGCGCCTCGAACCCGGCGGCCGGAACCAGGACGGCGCCCACCCGTTCGCCCCACTCCTCGTCCTCCAGACCGACGACGCAGGCGTCCGCCGCGCCGGGCCACTCCAAGACGGCCGCTTCGACTTCCGCCGAATCGACGTTCTCGCCGCCGGTCACGATCCGGTCGGAGCGGCGACCCACGACCCGGACCCGGCCGTCCTCGTCGATCGCGCCCAGGTCGCCCGTGTCGAACCACCCGTCCGCCTCGAAGGGCCGTTCGAGCGGCGCGCCGGGTTCCGCGCCCAGATAGCCGTCGAACAGCGCGTCGCCGCGCACCTGGATCGTGCCGGCGGACCCGTCCGAAGCCGCAACGCGCACCTCGGTGCCTGGCAACGGCGGACCCACGCCTCCCGGCGTCTCGTCCGGCCGCTCAATGGCGACCTGGGAACAGGCCTCCGTCAGCCCGTAGGTAGCGAGCACCGGCCAGCCGCGTTCTCTTGCCCGCTCCATCAGCGCCGCCGGAGCGGCGGCGCCGCCCACGAGCACGGCCCGCAGGCTCGGCGGCGGGCGCCTGCTCGTCTGAAGCAGCCGCGCGAGCATCGTCGGCACGACGGACAGGAGGGTCACCCGGTCGCGTTCGACGACCCGGAGCGTCTCGCCGGCGTCGAAGCTCCCTGACGCCCGGCGCCCGCCCACGACGACCGTCCGTCGCGCCTGGAGGCAACGGACGACGATCATCAGGCCGCCCACATGAGCGGTCGGCAGGCTCAGCAGCCAGCGGTCTCCGGCTTGCCAGCCGATGGCCCGCGCGTGCGCGCGCGCCGAGGCGCGGAGCGCCGGCCGAGCGAGCACGGCGCCCCGCGGCTGACCCGTCGTGCCGGATGTGAAGACGATGGCGGCGCCCCGCTCGACGCTCGGATTGCCAACGGGGGCAGTCGCCGGCACGGTCGCCAACGAGCCGCCGCTTTCAAGGCAAACGCAGGCTCCGGCGATCGCGATCGCCCGGTCGCGTTCGGCCCGAGTCCACCGGGGGTGGATCAGCACGAACGGCACGCGGTCCTCCAGCAGTGCGAGAAGCGTGACCACCGCCTCAGGCCCCGCGCCGCCGACGACGGCGACGACCGGCGCCGTCACGCCGTCGAGACGCCGCCGCAAAGCGTCCCGCGTCCGATCCACCCGCTGAACGAGCTCCCCCCAGCCGACCTCGCGACCTCCGTCGACCAGGGCCGGCCCGCGCGCGTCACGCACTGCCGCTCGAACCGAGAGTTCGCCGCTCAGTTCCGCGCTCCCAGAACGATGCCGATCGACAGCAGCACGCCGAACAGGAGGAGCAGGCGGGCGGTCGCCGCCAGCGCCAGGTTGAGGGCCGCCCCCTCGCCGCGCCAGACGGACCGCAGCACGGCGACCGCGAACGGCAGAGCCAGCCACGACAGCATGGGCCACGGACCGAGGATCGCCACCATCGGCAGGACGGCGAGGAAGGCCACGCTGAGGAAGACCGCGTACTCGATGAGACCGAAGCGGCGACCGAACCGCACGATCAGGGTCCGTTTGCCGGCGGCCGCGTCCGTTTCCTCATCGCGGAGGTTGTTCGTGACGAGAATCGCCACGGACAGCGAGCCCACCGCAAGGCCGGCGCACCAGGCCGCTGGCGGCGCGGAGAGCGCCTGGACCCACGTCGTCCCGACAACCGCCGCGAAACCGAAGAAGAGCAGCACGAACACGTCGCCCAGGCCGACGTAGGCGAGCGGCCAGGGACCGGCCGTGTAGAGCAGCCCGGAGACGATCGCGAGGGCGCCCAGCGCGAGCACGGGCCAGCCGGCAACCGACGCCAGGTAGAGGCCGCAGAGGACGGCCGCTCCGAACGCGGACCAGGCGCCGCCCCAGACCTCACCGCGACCAAGCAGGCCGGACTGGACGGCTCGCCGTGGGCCGACGCGCTTCTCCGTGTCGGCGCCGCGGTCGAAGTCCAGTACGTCGTTCGACAGGTTCGTGCCGATCTGAAGACCGAGCGCCGTCCCCAGCGCAGCCAGCGCCGGAGCCGTGCGAGAACCGCCCACCGAAACGGCACACGCGGTCCCCACGAGCACCGGCGTAACGCCGGCCCAGAGCGTCTTCGGCCGGACTGCCTCGAACCACGCGGCCAGCTTGCCCGGCCGATCGTCTCCGGTCGCCGGGCCAGCCGAGCCCGGGACGCCCGGGCTCATGGATAGCGCTGGAACTTCGAGAAGTCCGGCTTCCGCTTCTCCAGGAACGCCTGCCGGCCCTCCTGACCCTCCTGCGTCATGTAGAACAGCAGGGTCGCGTTCCCCGCCAGCTCCTGCAGGCCGGCCTGGCCGTCGCAGTCCGCGTTCATCGCCGCCTTCAGGCAGCGCAGCGCCATCGGACTGTTGGCCAGCATCTCCCGGCACCACTGGAGGGTCTCCTGCTCGAGCCGCTCGAGCGGCACGACCGTGTTGACGAGGCCCATCTCCAGCGCCTGCCGGGCGTTGTACTGGCGGCACAGGAACCAGATCTCCCGCGCCTTCTTCTGGCCCACGATCCGTGCCATGTACGAAGCGCCGTAGCCGCCGTCGAAGCTCCCCACCCGCGGCCCGGTCTGGCCGAAGCGCGCGTTGTCGGCGGCGATCGTCAGGTCGCAGACCATGTGCAGCACGTGGCCGCCGCCGATCGCGTAGCCGGCGACCATCGCCACGACCGGCTTGGGCAACGTGCGGATCTGACGCTGCAGGTCGAGGACGTTGAGGCGCGGCACGCCGTCGTCGCCGACGTAACCGGCATCGCCCCGGATGCGCTGGTCGCCGCCCGAACAGAAAGCGCTACGTCCCTCGCCGGTGAGGATCACCGCGCCGACCTCGCCGTCATCGCGGGCCACGTCCACCGCCGCGCTCATCTCCTGGACCGTCAGCGGCCGGAACGCGTTGCGCACCTCCGGCCGGTTGATCGTGATCTTGGCGATCCCCTCCGGCTCGCCATCGACATAGGACTTCTCGTAGCGGATGTCCGTGTAGTCACCGCCACTCCGCCATTCCTGGTGCGATTCTCCGCTCATCCCCCCACGCCTCCTTCGATCGGCGACACTACAACGGGCTTCGCCTTCCGCACCGGCTGTCCCGATCAACCTTGACCAGGGTCGCGTTCAAGAGGCGGGCCAGCTCGGCCGGCGCTTCCAGAGGCAAGTTGTGGCCAGCGCCTTCAACGACGTGGACCGCAGCGTTGGGGAGCGTTTCCGCCATCTGCCGAGCCAGCGACTCGAACTTCGTATCCAGACAGCCAACGATCAACTCGACGCGGCAGGCGATGTCGCGGAGTGCGCGTCGATAGTCCGGCATGGCGCCGAGACTTAGCGCCCTCATCGCCGCCCCGAGAGCCGCGGGATCGTGACCGAGGCGAACGCGCCGCTGCTCGGCCAGCCGTCCGGCATCCAGATCCTGCTGACTGGCGAACAAAGGCAAGGCCGCCCACTCGCTGTCGAAGGCGGCGAGACCCCCTTCCTCGATCAGCCGAGCCCAGCGCTCGTCGTCGCGCCGGCGCGCCACGCGATCGTCTTCCCCGCCGATACCCGGGTTCGCGCCGATCAGAGCTGCGCCAAGGAACAGGTCCGGATGACGGACCAGCAGGCCGAGAGCCAGCCGCCCGCCCAGGGAGTAACCGACTACCACGCGAGGCGGCGGCACTTCGGCCCGAACGACCGCTCCCAGCCGATCGACCTCCGCCTCGAACGCGGCCGGGCCTCTGGAGATGGCCGGCGAAGGCTCGCCACCATGACCGCAGACCGTAAGCGCGTGGCCCGGCACGTTGAGCAGCGCTTCCACCCGCCGCCAGCTAGCCGGACTGCCCGAGAAGCCGTGGATCAGAACGGCCGTGGTCATCGCGACCACGACGCGGCCATGGCCCGCCGAAGCGACTCCTCGGCCGCCGCCAGAGCCCCGGGGGCGACCGTTGCAACGATCAGGGAAACCCCTCTCCGGCCGAGTGCCGCCCCGATCTCCCGCGCGAGCGCCGGGGCATCTTCCACTCGCGCGTGGGCTACACCGAACGCTCGTGCCAGGCCGCCGAAGTCGACCCCGTGGGGCGTCAACCAGTGCCTGCCTGCCGGGCCACGGAAGATCCCGGCCTGCGCGATTGGCAGTCGATCGAAGATGCGTCCGCCCTGGTTGTCGATCACCACGACCACGGCCGGCGGCCCGTCGCCGTACTCGGGGGCGATGGCCAGACCGTCGAGATCGTGCAGCAGGCTGACGTCGCCCGCGAGCAGCAGGCCGCCCGGGAAACCGCCCGCGCTGAGCGACCCCAGGAAGCCCGCCACCAACCCGTCGATCCCGCTCAACCCCCGCTGGCTCGCAACCCACGCCCGGCGACCGGAGTGAGCAGCCCAGGTTTCGACCAGGCGCACGGGCAGGCTGTTGCCCAGCATGAGGAGCGCGTTTGCGGGCGTGGCCGCGACCGCCACTCTGGCCGCTTCCCCGTCGTGAAAGCCGGGATCGTCGGGGTCGGGACGCGCCGCCGCGGCCCGAAACCGCCCGCACAACCCGAGAACGTCCTCCCGCCAACCGGCTGCCTCAGCGCCCGGCCCCACCTCCTCGAGCCGTCGACAGAGCTCCGACGTCAGGCGTCCGACATTCCCGAACAGGAACACCGAAGCGAGTCCGTCAGGATCGGTCCAGAGGCCGTCCGACAGCACGATCAGAGGCGACCCCGCGGCCTCGATCAGGCCCTGGGCGCCCGCCGCGACCGGCGGCGCTCCGACTTGCAGGATCAGGTCCGGAAGAGGCAAGCCTCCGCCCGCGGCGATTTGCCAGGCCGCGCCGAGCCGCGCGGCGTCGGCCGCGGAGTCAGCTTCCGTGAAACGGCTTTGGCTGGTCGCCTCGGCGAGCAGCGGAAAGCCGGTCCGCCGAGCAAGCTCCGCGAGGCCGAAGGCATCGGCGGCGGCCTCACGAGCCGCCGGCGGCGGCAGCGGCAACGGCCCGGCAACGATCAGGCCACGCTCCGCCTTCCGGCACAGCGCCGCCGCCCGATCGAGCGCCGCCGGATCCGGTCGCGCCGCGGGCACAGCCGCCTCGATCGGCTCGGCGAGCAGCGCGTCAACCGCCGCCGCGAGCGAACCGTCCCCGGCACCCGCCTCCGGCTCGAGCGGCTTGCGCGCCCGCACGTTGAGATGCACCGCGCCTCCCCGAGGCCAGCGCGAACGGAACACGGCCTGAGTTGCAGTTCGCCTGATCGCCCGCAGGCTCAGCGGATCGACCGGACCCGCGAGATCGACCTCCGCGAAATGGTTGACGACCGAGCCGAAGAGCTTCGTCTGGTCCGTCGTTTGGGGCGCGGCGCAGTCCATCAACTCGATCGGCCGGTCGGCGGTCAGGGCGATCAGGGGAACACCGGCTTCGCGGGCTTCCATCATCGCGGGCAGGTAGTGCGCCGGCGCCGTGCCGGACGTGCAAATCAGGACCGTCGGCTCGCCGGTGACCCGCGCCTGGCCGAGCGCGAAGAACGCCGCCGCACGCTCGTCGATGATGCTCGCGACATCCAGCCCGGCGGCCCCGGCATCGAGCGCCGCCAGCACCAGCGGCGTCGAGCGGGATCCCGGGCTCGTGACCGCTCGCCGAACGCCGGCCTGGATCAGGGCGCCGACCAGGAGCCGCGCACGCTGAAACTGCGCCTCGCCCGCGGCGGTCCCCGCTAGCTCCATGCTCCGAGGATCGCGTCCAGCTTGAGGTTCGTCTCAGCCAGCTCGCGCGCGGGATCGGAGTCGGCGACGATGCCGTTGCCCGAGTAGAGCAGGCCTCGACGCCGGGTCGCGAGACAGGAGCGGAGAGCGACCGAGAACTCACCATCGCCGCTGCCGTCGAACCAGCCGACCGGGCCCGCGTACCAGCCCCGGCCCCGGTCTTCGCTGCGCCGGATCGCGGACAGGGCGAGAGCCGTCGGTCTACCCGCTACCGCGGGAGTCGGGTGGAGCGCCCGCACCAGTCGCAGCACGTGCGGCGGCTCGACGGTCTCCGGCAGCGCGGCGCGAATCGGCGTCTCCAGGTGCATCACGTTCGGCAAGACACGGACTTCCGGAGGGGCGGGCGGCACCACCGCGCCGCAGCTCCGGTCGAGGCGTTCGACCAGGTAGCGCACGACGACATCGTGTTCCAGCCGGTCCTTCCGGCTCTCCAGCAGACGCCGCTCCAACTCCCGCCGGCGCACGGGCGAGGGGTCGCTGGCAATCGAACCGGCCAGCGCCTGCGTCTCGATGCGGCGCCCCCGGCGACGGACCAGCAGTTCCGGCGTCGCACCGAAGAAGATCGAACCGCCGCGCAGGAACGCGAAACGGGTGCAGGTGGGCATGCCGTGTCGAAGGCGCCCGGCGATGCGGGCCAGGTCGTCGATGCCGAAGGGCCGGTCGAGGTCGAGCTCGACGGCGCGTGCAGCCACGACCTTCTGCAGTCGTTCAGAGAGCACTTCCCGGCGAAGCTCTTCCACACGCTGGAGCCACTCCGAAGCGGCCGGGCGATCGAGGCTGCGCAGGATCCCCGGCAGCGCCTCCAGGGTGTCGGCCGTTTCCGGCAGCTCTCCCAGGTGTCCGTTGCCGTTCGCGCCGCTCTCGAGGGCGCCGGTGAGGTCGAGGTCTTCGGCCAGCAGCCGCAGACGCCGCTGCCACTCCTGCACCGCCCCTACCGCCGTCGCGTCAACGACCGCATACAGATGTGCGGCGTCGCCGTCGGCAACGTACCCCAGCCGCGGCAGCACGAAGCTCCCCGCGCCGAACTCGTTCCAGTCGGAGGCCCCGGAGCCGGCGCCGTCCGGTCCGGAATCGAACGCGAGCCCACCGAAGAGCCGCAACGGCACCTCATTCCCGCCGGTCAGTTCGCCAAACAGCCCGGACGCCTGCGCCGCAACCTGGTCGAGCGCGAGGCCGTCGGCATGCATCTCCTGGCCGCCATTGCCGTTTCCGCCCGGAAAGCCGGAGTGTGGCCCGTCTCCGGCGATCTCGAAACGCCGGGCAACGCCCCAGCCGGCGGACTGCATCCCACCGGACGGCGACCAGAGGTGGCCCACCGGGCCGATCTCGCGGAAGCTCCGCGAAGCCCGCCGGAGAAACTCCTCGGGGGCTACTCGCGGCGCCTCGGCGGCCACGGTCAGGAGCCCGGACCGCGGAGCCCGCGTCTCCCGACCCGAACGCGGCCTGATCACCGGCGAGGTCATGGACCAACGCCTCCCGTACCACGCGCCACGGCCGGGCTGGCCAGGAACAGGTTGCAGACGCCGAAGGTCAGAGGCCGCGTTTCGATCGGCTCCAGGCCGGCGGCGGTCATCGTTCGAGCGAACTCGTCAGGCGGCGGAAAGGCGCGGATCGACCGTCGCAGGTACCTGTACTCGGCGCCTCCGGCAAGAAGGGCTCCGATCAGTGGCACGAGGACACGAATGTGGAAGCGGGCCAGCACCGCCAGCGGGCCCGAAGCCGGCTCGCTCAACTCGAGAACCGCGACCCGTCCCCCCTGCCGGGTGACCCTCGCCATTTCGCGCAGGGCCCGGACCCGGTCGGGGACGTTGCGGATGCCGAACGCGATCGCCGCCGCGTCGAAGGAGCGATCGGGGAAGCCAAGTTCCTGTGCGTCGCCGGATGTCAGCGTGACCCGCTCCGCGAGGCCGGCACCCTCCACCTTCTCTCGTCCGATCACGGTCATCGCCGTCGACGTGTCGACACCCCTGACGACCGCTGACGGAAACCGCCGCGCGATCGCGATCGCCAGATCGCCGGTCCCGGACGCGACATCGAGCATGCGCAGGGGCCGGTCGGCGGCCGCGGCCGGCGCCAGGGCCTCCGCCGTGACCCGGCGCCACGCCTCATCCAGGCCCAGGGAGTTCAGGCGGTTCAGCAGGTCGTAGCGGGCGGCGATCCGGTCGAACATCGCGCCCGAACCGTCGCTCCGGCCAGCAAGCGGCTCGGCCAGGGCCATCATCGTTCCCGCAGCACGCTCGCCCGAGCGACAACCGTCAACGCACGGCGGGCGGGGCCGTCGGGGACCTCGGCCAACGCCTCGATCCCCTCGTCTATGTAGCTCGCGGCGAGGTCGCGGCATGTCGCCTCGACGTCGTGGCGAGCCATCGCCTCGAGGACGCGCTCACGCTCCCGGCCCGCCCCGTTCGCACCATCCGGATGTCCGTTCGCCGAACCGTCGCCGTTCGAGCCGGGGAAGCCAAGGCCATCGCCGTCCCACGAAGGAGCGGCCTCGGCCGCTATCGCGCGGATCGTCTCGACAAGCGCCGGCTCGCGATTCAGGACTACGATCAGCGGATACGTGATCTTCCCCTCCGAGAGGTCGCTGAACAGGGTCTTGCCGGTGTTGCTGTGGTGTCCGACCAGATCGAGCAGGTCGTCGATCAACTGGAACGCGACCCCGATCGACTCGCCATACGCCCGCAGCGCCCGGCAAAGCTCAGGCGACGCTCCACCACTCAAGGCGCCGGCGCCCAACGCCCAACTGAACAGCGCCGCCGACTTGCCCCGGGCAACCTGGAAGTAGAGATCCTCGGACGCGTCGAGAGAGCCGCGGTTCTCGAGCTGAAGGGACTCGGCCCGGATCATCTCGGCGATCGTCTCGAGCAGACCTTCCATGACGCCCGGCACGGCCGCCCGCTGCACCCTGCTCAGCGCCTCGATCAGCAGGTAGTCGCCGGCAAAGATCGAAGCCGCGTTGCCGAGTTCTACCCGTGCCGTCGGCCGGCCCCGGCGGCGGTCCGCGTGATCAATGACATCGTCGTGCAGCAGCGTGGCGTTGTGAACCAGCTCGGCCGCCACCGCGATATCGCGCACCGCCGAAGCCCGCGCGTACCCGACCCGCGATGCCAGGACGACGCACAGGGGACGCAGCCGTTTGCCGCCGAGGTGAACGAGGGAGGCGCCGGCCTCGCCGACCAGAGAGTCGGCTGTCGACAGGGTCGCCAGTCCCTCCTCCACCGCCGCGAGATCGTCGCGGACGAAACCGACCAGGTCGTCGATCGTCGCGGCAAGCTCGGGGAGCCCGCCGACGTCGCAGAGGTCGCGGAGGCGTCCGAGCACCTCGTCTTCCACGGCCGTGCTTCTCGACACGGGCCCGGCAGGGCGATCCGTGAGCACGGTCAACTCTCCTGCTCCTCCGGATCCAGGTCCGGCGCCGGCTCCGCCGGCTCGGCGGACTTGCCCGAAAAGGACTGGGCTTCGCGGCGGGCGAGATTGCCGAGCCGCGCGGCGACCGCACCCGCTCCCAGCAGGGCCTTCAGCCCGAAGTCCGTCACCGTGCCGCCGTTGAGCAGGAACTCCGCGATCGAGTCCACTCGTCCCATGACCTGGTCGATCTCGCGAAGGCGCCTGAGAAACACCGCATTCTCGGGAGAAGCTGCTTTACCAGGAGAAGACGGAGCCTCAAGTGCCGGAATCCAGTCCCGCATGTTCTCACGGATCGGGTCCCATTCCCGCCGCTTGCGGATCTCGACGACGTTGCGGAGGACCCGCTCGAGGTCCGTCTCGGGCCGGTAGACCACGCGGCGCGCGCCGGCGACGCGCTCCGGTGAGATCAGCTTCCATTCGCGCAGCTCCCTGCAGGCCATGGAAACGGCGCCGCGACTGAGTTCCAGCCCGGCCATGATCTCCTGGGCATCGGCGGGTTCGCTACGGGACATGAGCCAGCCGAAGACGCGCGCGGTGGTCGGCGGCACACCCCAAAAGGTGCCCAGAGCGCCCCAGAGTTGCACGAACTCCTCGCGAACCCGATCCACATTCCCGGCGCCTTCGACCCCCACGCTCGGCACCCTAACGCAACTCCACGTGACGCAGCCGAACCGTGATCCTCCCCGCGGGCGGTAGGCGCCCGCTGATCGACACGGGCGCCTGGAGTTCCTTCACCGCGACAATCTCGATCGCGCCTTCGAGCCCCAGCAACTCGAAGTCCTCCGCGCTGCCCTCGGATCCGTACACCTCCGGCGTCATCGCGAAGCGCACCAGTGTCAACTGCGCCGGCGCCTGGCCGCCGGCTACCGAGAACGAGGGAGACGCCGTCACGGTCTCCGGCTCCCGTTCGATCCGCACCGCCAGCACCCTCCGGTTCGAGAACATCGGCACCGTCCAGGACATCTGCTCCTCCGCCCCGGACGGCAGCGCAGCCAACCGCCCAACCAAATGCAGTAGCGCCGAAGGCTCCGAAAGCGGCGCCTCGACTCCGGGCGGAACAGGATGATGGAGCGGATAGCGATGGGTCCATTCCGCGACCGGCAGGCGGGCCTCGCCGGGATTGGGAGTCGCGCGCTCCGCCTCCACGGTGCCGTGACAAAACGTGTACCGCTTGTAGCGGTTCCGGCTGCCCCGTTCTTCCTGGACGCGAAGATGGGCCCTCATGCTGTCCGGATCGAACCACAGGGAGGACTCGGAGCGACGACCGAACATCGTGGACTCGATCCGGATCCGCGCGGCCGAGCCGGGCATGTGCGGCTTGCCTTCGCAGCGCTCGTCCGGCGGGAGCTGAGCCGCGGGATCGAACTCGACCGCGGCGTCCGCCGTCAGGAAGAGCTTCTTCGCCTGGAACTCGAGTCGCTGCCAGGGCGGGTCGGCGGCCGCCGCCGGCCAGGCCAGGGCCAAAAGGAGCGCCGGCGCCACGAGGTTCGCCGGCCTTCGGGTTGTCGGCCGCGGCGTCACGGGTCGCTCAGGCGCTCCGCCACGCCGAGCAGGGCGGCTTCCGGTCGATCCAGGGACGCTCCCGCTCGAGCTGCGCCGCCAGCCGGAGCAGCACTCCCTCGCCGCCCGCCGGTGCGGCGATCTGGACGCCGATCGGCAGGCCGCCGTTCGCTCCGCCCCAGCCGAGCGGCACCGAGGCGGCGGGGTTGCCGCAGACGTTCATCAACTGGGTGAAGCCGATCGTCTGCAGCAACGCCGGCATGTAGTCGTCGCCCCGGTTCGAAAGCGACAGCACGCCGAGCTTCGCCGGCGGCGCCGCCATCGTCGGCGACAGCAGGACATCGAAGCCCTCGTCGAAGAACGCGGCCAGCCGGCGTCCCACCGCGTGAACCGTGCGGGTCGCGCGAGCGTAGGCGGCGGCGTCGCCCTGCTCGCCCGTGGATGCCGTCGCCCACGTCAGCGGCTCCAGCTCGTCGTCCCGGGGCTCGCGGCCGAGGACCTCGGAGCGCTCGGCGATCGTTGCGCGCACGTTGGCGCCGACGATCAGCCGGGTCGCGAGACCGAGAGCAGTCGCGTCGATCTCCGGCGCCGCCTGGGCGACCTCGTGCCCAAGCCCCGCGCAGAGTTCGGCCGCGTCGCGGGCCGCGGCGACGCACGCCTCATCGACCGCGGCGCCATTGAAGGCCTCCAGGGCCAGCGCGATCCGCAGCCTTCCCGGCTCGTGCCCGGTTTCCTCGAGGAAGCTCCGTTCGGGCGGCGGCGCGCAGTACGGATCTCCCGCGACCGGACCGGCAACCGCATCGAGCAGCGCGGCGCTGTCGCGAACGGTGCGGCTCACGCAGTGCTGCACCGAGAAACCGGCCCAGCCCTCGCCGGCGTCAGGCGCCAGCGAGACCCGGGCGCGGCTCGGCTTGAGACCGAAGAGTCCGCAGCACGAAGCCGGGATGCGGATCGATCCGCCGCCGTCGCTGGCGTGGGCAGCCGGCACGATGCCGGCGGCGACGGCCGCCGCCGCGCCGCCCGAGGAGCCGCCCGCGATGTGCTCCAGGTGCCAGGGGTTGCGCGTCTGCCCGAAGACCGCGGACTCGGTACTCGTCGTCAGCCCGAACTCGGGCGAAGCGGTACGCCCCGCGATCAGGAGGCCCGCCCGCCGGTAGCGGCTCACCATCTCCGAATCGTGGTCCGGCACGTAGCCCTCGAAGAGGCGGCTGCCGTTCGTGAGCGGCAAGCCCACCGCGTTGGCGTAGAGATCCTTCAGCAGGTAGGGCACGCCCGCGAACGGCCCACCAGCCGCCACGACGTCGGGCGCCGCGGCCACAGCTCGCTCGAAGTCCGTGCAGACGACCGCGTTCAACTCCGGGTCGAGCTCGGAGGCGATCTCCGCCGCGCACTGCACGGCCTCGTCGGGCCCCAGCTCGCCGCTCCGCAGCAGTTCA
Organism: Thermoanaerobaculia bacterium; assembly: GCA_965116955.1. GTDB lineage: Bacteria > Acidobacteriota > Thermoanaerobaculia > Multivoradales > Multivoraceae > Multivorans. The sequence continues at coordinate 318,074 of OZ220742.1, forward strand.
GCCAGCGCCAAGCCGTCGCTGGCCAGGTACGTCTCTCTCAGACTCAAAGCACCCTCCCGGACCGGCAGGTCGTTTGCCGGCAAGGGTCAAGCGTACCGCGTCCTTCCAGCATGGCCGCCCTCAAGCCCGGCTATCTATGCACCATTGGCTATGATTGCTCCATGGACCCGTTCCGTTGCATCGCCGTACTCGGCGCAACCGCCGCCTTCGCCGTCGGCGGCGCCCATCCGCTGCCCGCTCAGACCGCGGCTCCGGGCAGCCTCGTCCACTGGCCGGGCGAAGGCATCGAACGCTGCCTGGTCGGCGACCGCGCCTTCGCACCCACCGTGGTCGGCGGAGAACCCGGCTGCCTGCTGCCGGTCGGCTTGACCCGGACCGCCGACGTGATCGCGGAGCGCGACCGTGAAGGCAAGCGGGAGAGGCTGCACATCGGCCTCGGCGAGTACCCCTACTCGGTGCAGCGACTCGAGATCAAGGACCGGAGTCGGGTCGATCTGTCGCCCGAGAACCTCGCCCGCGTGCAGCGTGAGAACGCCCTGATCGGCAAGCTGTGGGGACGGCAGGGCAAACCGAGGTTCTCCCTGCCTCTGGGCGCACCGCTCGAGAAGATGCCCGCCGGCGGCCGCTTCGGTGCGAAGCGCATCATCAACGGCGAGCCGCGCTCGCCCCACACCGGCGCCGACTACGCCGTCCCCCAAGGCACGCCGGTACTCGCCGTCGACGACGCGGTCGTCGCTCTGGCCGGGGAGTTCTTCTTCTCTGGCAACGCGGTCTTTCTCGACCACGGCAACGGCCTGATCAGCATGTACTTCCACCTGCACGAAATGTTCGTCGAGCAGGGTGACGAGGTGTCCCGCGGGCGCCGGATCGGCACCGTCGGCTCGACCGGACGATCCACCGGCCCGCACCTGCACTTCGGCATCCGCTGGCAGGGAGAACGGGTCGACCCGGCGCTGTGGCTCGGCGAGCCGGCCTCCATCGCCACCACTCCCTAGGGGCGCGGGTCCGTAGCCGAGGGTCTTCCGCCCCCCGGAACGCGCGCCGAAGGCGGCTAGGAGGCGTGCCGGCCGGAGGCCGGCTCCACCCTGCCGTAGAGGCGCGCCGTGTTCTCCCGGACGGCCGCCGCCACGTCCGACACCGGCAGCCCCTTGATCTCCGCGATCGCCGTGAGCGACACGACCGCGTTCGCCGGTTCGTTGCGCCGGTCTCGATCCGGCCCCAGCACGGGGCTGTCCGTCTCCAGCAGCAGGCAGGACAGGGGCAGGCGCCGGACCAGCTTCTGCTTCTGCGGCGAACGGACGACGGACGGCGGTACGGAGAAGAAGTAGCCCGCCTCCACCCCTGGCTCGGCCCGGGCGGCGCGGCCGTCGAAGGCGTGAAGTTGCACCCGCTTCGCCCCACGCTCCCGCAAGAGGTCGATCGCATAGTGGCCGGCGGAGCGTGAGTGGACGTTGAGCGGCAGATCGAGCTCGACCGACAGGTCGATGAACGACGCGAAGATCTCGCGCTGCACCGCGAGGTCGCGCTCGTCGCGCACCTTCCAGCGGTCCAGGCCGACCTCGCCGATAGCGGCCAGGCGCGGACGTTCCCGGCGGATCAGGTCAACGACCTGGTCCGCTTCCGCTGGATCGAGATGTGTCGGGTACAGGCCGGCGGTCGGCCGCACGACTCCCGGATAGGCCTCCGCCAACTCGAGGTTCCGCTCCGCGTCGGCGCGCGTCTCACCGACGGCGACCACCGCCCCGATTCCGGCGTCGCGTGCCCGCGCGAGCACCTCGTCGAGATCGCCCGCGAACGAGCCGTCGCAGAGGTGGGCATGACAGTCGGTCAGGCCCGACAACCCGGGCGCTACCCCCATCAGCCGGCCGGCTCCCCGGCGCTCCCGCCCAGGCGCTCCTCAAGTTCCTCGACCGTCTTCGGCCAGTCCTTCTTCAGCAGGCGCGAAAGCGCCCGGTCGGCGAGCAGCCGGCCGCCGGTCTGGCAGCGCGCGCAGTAGTTGCACTCGTTCTCGGCGTAGACGATCCGCTGGACCTGCGCCCCGCAACGCGGGCACGGTTCGCGGTAGCGGCCATGGACCGCCATTTCCTTGTGGAAGGCGGTCACTTTCGCGGGGAATCGACCACCGGCCTGCGCCCTCAGGCGATCCGTCCACTCCGTCAGGACGTCCACGGCCGACCGGTACAGCTCATCGACCTGCTCGTCCTTGAGCCGGGTCGTCCAGCGCATCGGCGACAGGCACGCGCGATGCAGGATCTCGTCCGAGTAGGCGTTGCCGATGCCGCTGAACAAGCGGGGGTCGATGAGCGCCCGCTTCAGTGTGTGGTTCTCCGCCTTGAGCCGCTCCCTGAACGCCTCCGGGCCCGCGCGCAACACTTCCAGTCCGCCGCGGTCCAGGGCAGCCAGGCCGTCTTCACCCGAGACTAGGTGCATCGCCGCTCTGCGCTTGCTCCCCGCCTCGGTGAGCAGCAGGGTGCCGTAGCCGAAGTCGAACGCGGCCAACCCCACGCGGCCCGGCACCTTCGCCGACGGTCCGGCCCAGCGGAACCGGCCGGCGATCATCAGGTGAATCGCGAGGAACAGCTCCCCCTCCAGGGCGAAGACGACGCGCTTGCCGACCCGGCGCACGGAGACGACCGTGCGTCCCTCCGCCTCGGAGAGCGGCGGACGCACCGAACGCAGCAGGAACGGACTCCGCAGGCGGACGCGGACGAGTTCGCGGCCCGCGACCCGCTGCTCGATCGCTTCGCAGTAGACCTCGACGTCGGGAAGCTCCGGCATGGGAGGCTACGAGCCGGCAGGGATCAGGCGGGTCACCGCGCTTCCGCCATCCCGGCCACCGTTCGTCGCAGGGCCCGGCACTCGGCAAGCAGGTCGCTGGCGGAAGCGAGGACCGAAGCGTCCTCCGCTCCGCCCGAGGGACCGGCCTCCGTTGACGCAGCCGGTACGGCGAGCGCGGCCGCCCGGTCGTCGGGATCACCCAGGCCGGCGTCCCGGCTCTGCCGTAGCGACGCCAGCAACAGGTTGCGCAGCTCCTCCGCGTTGTCCAGGCCCTGGAGCAGGCCGCGGTTCAGGCTGTCCTCGTCGTCATCGTCCGAACCGCCGCCGCTGGCCGTACGGATCTCGAGGTCGGCAATGCCGAACAGTCGCTGAAGGGGACCGCGCTTCACCGCCATGTTCTGGATGTTCACAACCGTCATCGTCTGTTCCCTGACGCTGTAGATGCCGTAGCGGATGCGAAGAGCGCGATCGCTGACCATGTACCAGCGCATCTCGTAGCCCAGGCGAAGCACGGAGAACGACGTGACGAACTGAACCACGAAGAGGACGATCAGCAGAGGCGCCAGCGTCTCGGTGAATCTGAACCAGAGAGCGGCACCAGCGGCATGGTCCTCGAAGAACTCGACGAATCCGAGTCCGATGGCGGACCCGACGAGACCCACCAGGGCGAACACCTGGCCGATCGCCCACTTCAGCACGCTGTACCCGAAGAACCGCGACGAAGCCCGGAACACCCTGAGCGACTCCGGCGATCCCGGCGGCGGCTCGGGACGCTCGTCGACCTGGAACAGCCAAAGCAGGAAGCGCTTCAGGCCTTTCGGCATTCGCGTCCGGGATGCTCCGCCGGCCGGGCCCTCAGTCATCGCTTGTCCCAATCCAACCCCCGCCGTTCCAGCTCCTCACGAATCGCCGTGACCTCGACCGCGATCTCCCGAAGAGTCGAGGCGAGCGCAACCGAATCGTCCCCGGCGGCCCGAGCCGGAGACGTGCCACTGGCAGCCGGCGCGGCGGTCCGGGCGCCGCGCATCCGGCCGTACATGAAGTTGCGAACCGCCGAGAGTTCCAGCAGGCCTTCGACCTTCATCTCGGCCTTCGCCGAACCGCTCGCCGTCTGGACCAGCAGGCGCGAAAGGCCGAGCCAGCGCTCGACGGCGTTGCTCTGCACGTGGATGTCCTGGATGCGGCTGTAGGTGAGGCTGATCTCGCGCTTGAACACCGCGCCCCAGCTCATCGTCACGCCTTCGTCGTCGAAGCGATAGTTCAGCGTGCGATAGCGCAGGAACAGGATCGTGAAGACGACGGGAAACGCCGGTCCCGTAATCAGCGAGAACAGGAGGTAGTAGCGCAGCAGCTTGGGATGTGGGCGGCGGATCGCCCGCACCCGGTCGTCGGCGGTCTCGGGCCGAGGCAAGGCCACGCTCGCGGCGTCGGCCGTCACGCCGTCAGCACTTCCTCGATCCGGTCCAGCGCCCAGTCCAGTTCCTCCTCCCCGATGACCAGCGGCGGCGCGAAACGAATCACGTGGTCGTGTGTCTCCTTGCACAGCAGTCCATGCCTCGCCAGTTCCTCGCAATACGGACGGGCCCCGCCGGCGGATTCATGGAGTTCGATTCCGATCCACAGCCCCCGTCCCCGGACCTCGCGCACCAGCGGTGAGCGAACGCTCCGCAACCGGCCGAGGGCGACCTCACCCAGGCGGGCCGACTTCTCGATCAGACGCTCGTCCCGCAGCACCGCCAGCGCGGCGCGCGCCACCGCCGCCCCCACGGGGTTGCCGCCGTAGGTCGAGCCGTGGTCGCCCGGCTGGAACACGTCCATGATCTCCGCGTCCGCCACGACCACCGACACGGGATACAGACCGCCGGAGAGCGCCTTGCCGAGCAACATCACATCCGGCCGGATGCCGTCGTGCTCGTGCGCGAACATCCGTCCCGTACGGCCGAGGCCGGACTGGATCTCATCAACGATCAGAAGCGCGTTCCGCTCGCTGCACACCTCGCGCAGTTCGGCAAGGAAACCGTCCGGCGGCACGACGATTCCGCCCTCGCCCTGAATCGGCTCGACCAGCACGGCCGCCGTGTTCGGACCCACCGCCGCTCTTGCCGCGGAGGCGTCGCCGAACGGCAGCAGCTCGAAACCGGGCGTGAACGGGCCGAAGCCCTCGCGGTACTGGGCCTCGCTCGAGAACCCCACGATCGTCGTCGTGCGGCCATGGAAGTTGTTGGCGAACGCGAGGATCTCCGCCTCGCCCGCAGGCACGTCCTTGCGCGTGTAGGCCCACTTCCTGGCCAGCTTGATCGCGGTCTCGACCGCCTCGGCGCCGGTGTTCATCGGCAGCGCCCGCTCGAAGCCGGTCAGTTCGCAGACATCCCGAAAGAACGCCCCGAGTTCGGCGTTGTGGAAGGCCCGCGAAGTGACCGCCACCTTCCGGCTCTGCCGGATCAGGGCCTCAACGATCCGCGGATGGCAGTGCCCCTGGTTGACCGCCGAGTAGGCGGCGAGGCAATCGAGGTAACGGCGACCGTCGATGTCCCAGACCCAAACGCCCTCGGCGCGGTCGATCACGATGTCCAGCGGCGCGTAGTTCCGGGCGCCGTAGCGTTCTTCGAGCTCCGTCGGCTTCACGGCAAGTCCTGCCTCCGGCCCCGGAAACCGTCAGAACTCGATCGAGATTCCAGCGTGCACGTACACGGGCGTCTTGCGCAGCTCGAACGCGGGCGCGAGCGCTCCGTCATCTCCCCGGATCTCCGAGCTCTTCGCCTTCATCGAGGAGTCGAACCAGAAAGCGCCGAGATACAGACCGACTGGGCAATCCGTCTTGAAGGGGATCTTCAGCCCCATGTTGGCGCCGAGAACGGTCTCGCCGGGCCACTCGGGACGATAGACGGCGTCCACCGACGCGCCGTCCATTCCCGTCGGCACGAGGGAGGGAGAGCTGTAGTCGAGCTGGGCGATCACGGGACCGAGCCACCAGTCCACGCGGCTGCCGGGACGGGTCAGGTGCATGTTCAGCCCGACGAAGAACTTCTTCATCTCGATGTCCGCGCCGGCGTAACCGGTCCGGCCGCCCGGGTGCAGCCACCAGTCGACCTCGCAGTTGATCGTGTTCGCCCCGAACATGATGCCCACGGGATAGCTCAGGCGGTACTCGGCGGCAAGCCCGACGCCGACTCCGTCGACGCAGGCCTTGAGCCGGTCCCGCGTGTCCGGACCGAGCACCGAGATGTGCACGTCGTCTCCGCTCAGCGAACTGAGGGTCGGCATCAGGGTCCACCGACGATCGACCTTCATCATCGCGGAGGCCTCATTGCTGCCGCCGGCGTTCTCCACCATCGCCGTATGGGTGAACTCGCCGTCCGTCGCGTGAACGACCTCGCGCCGGTAGGGCTCGTCCAGCGGCTGGCCGTCCAGCGCAACCGTCACCGGCGCTCCGTTGCCGTTCTCCGGCGCCACCGTGACGACGGCTGTCTGGCGGACTAGCACCCGGTCCGGCTCGATCGACATCGTGACCGTGGGCGCGACCTTCATCCCGGTCGAACACTGGGCGCTCTGGCCGGTGCTGGTCTCGACGGTCACGGTATGGCTGAAGGCGTCGGCTCCATCGTGCGTGATCTCCTTCACGTACGGGGCCGCGAGGGGCTGACCGTCGAGCGTGACGCGGCTGACCTGGGCGCCATGCCCGGGCTTGGGAACCACGGTCAACTCCGATGACTGCCCCAGGTTGACCGCGGCCGGCACGGCGCCGACCAGACAGCTCGGGCAGCCGACCGCGATCGCCTGGCTCACGGAGTCCTCGAGTGAATCGCCGCGCGACGATCTCGCACTGCACGTGGCGGTGACCGTGTAGTCGCCTTCCGTCGTGAAGGGGAAGGACACGTTGCCGGCCGCCGCAGCGCGTTTGCTGCCGTCCGGCATGGTCACGGTCACCGAGCCGTTGCCGTCGTTGCAGGAACTCTGAAAGTCGAACGTCTGATCGCTGCAAGAAAGGCCCCCGATGTCGAGATCGAGCGTCACCTTCGGCAACGGCTGCTCCGCCAGGAGCGCCAGGTTGCCGCAGGACTCGGGCACGATCATCGAGTACCAGCGTCCGTTCGAGTTGAAACGGATCTCCCAGGCCGCGAACGCCTCGTCACCGGCCCAGCAGAGGTTGGTACCCACGGTCGGCGTCTGACCGCCCTCGCGGAAGAACATCCACTGGATTCGCTGGCCGGGCTCGAAGGTGGTCGAAGTGACGCCCCGCCAGGCAGCGACCGCGGCCAAGAGATCGTCGGCGTCGCCCGACCAGTTCGCCTCGTCGAGCAGCGAGAGGATGTCCTCACGCTGGTTCGCGAACAGCGCCTGCAGGGACTCCTGGTCTTCGACCGGCGCCGAGAACCTGTTGGCGCCTCCCAGACGGGTGATCGACGACGCACCCTCGCAGAGCTGGGCGGCGGCCGGCGCGGCCAGGATCAGGCCGGCGAGGAGGAACAGGACGGAAGTCGTCCGCGCCGAAGTGCGGACGGCGGCGTACTCAACGAGCCAACGGCGATGGGACATGGCATTCTCCCCCAGAGTTTCCCCACCGCGGTCCGCTTGACCGAGCGGGCCGGAGGGGCGTATGTCTAATCATGTCAACACTTAGCCACGTTGACAAATGCCGCCGACCAGCCTTGCCACCCGCCGGAACGGCGCCGGCAGGCGCGGCGCTATGATTCCCGACCGATCGACCATACCCGACACCGGAACGAAGACCGCGTCTGCCGGGCGCGGAGGCGAGGAACAAGTGCACGAGACCTCAGGAAACTGGCCTCTCGGCAGCAGTGAACGACCGCTGCGGGTTGCCGTGATCGGCTCCGGTCCCAGCGGCTTCTACGCGATCGCCGCGCTGTTCAAGGCGGACGGCGTCGAGGCCGACGTCGATCTGTTCGACCGCCTGCCCACGCCGTTCGGCCTCGTGCGGGGCGGCGTCGCGCCCGATCATCAGAAGATCAAGAACGTCATCCGGGTCTACAACCGCACCGCACAGCATGAGCGTTTCCGGTTCTTCGGCAACGTCGAGCTCGGCCGCGATGTTTCGGTCGACGACCTCCGCCGGCACTACGACCACATCGTCTACGCCACGGGCAACGAGTCGGACCGCAAGATGGGGATTCCGGGCGAGGAGCTACCCGGCGTCCACTCGGCGACCGAGTTCGTCGGCTGGTACAACGGGCATCCCGACTTCCAGGATCGCAGCTTCGACCTGGCATCGGCCAGGCGCGTCGCCGTCGTCGGCAACGGCAACGTGGCGATGGACGTGACCCGGGTCCTCGTGCGGGACACGGACGAACTGGCTCCGACCGACATCACGGCAGAATCGCTCGAAGTGCTCCGGGAAAGCGGGGTCGAGGAGGTCATCCTGCTCGGCCGCCGGGGACCGGCGCAGGCGGCGTTCTCGCCCCAGGAGATCAGGGAGATCGGTTCGCTCGACGGAGTCAGCCTGCTGGTGTCCGAAGCGGAGATGGACCTCGACGGAATCAGCAGCACCTGGCTCGAGGAAAGCGCCGCGCCCAGCGCGCGCCGCAACGTGACCTACCTGAGCGAGATTGCCGGCGCCGAAGCCGGCGACGACGACCGTCTCGTGACCTGCCGCTTCCTCGTCTCGCCCATCGACCTGCAGGCCGGCGGCGACGGCCGGGTCGGCCGGGTCGTGATCGAGAAGAACGAACTCTACGCCGCCGACGACGGCACGCCCCGGCCGCGAGGCACCGGCGAGACCGAAACCGTGGACGTCGACCTGGTGTTCAAGGCGGTCGGCTATCGCGGCGTGCCGCTGCCGGGGGTGCCGTTCCATGAAAGCTGGGGCATCCTGCCGAACGACGAGGGCCGCCTGCAGACCGAGCCGGACGGTGACATCGTGCCGGGCCAGTACGTCGTCGGCTGGGCAAAGCGCGGCCCGACCGGCCTGATCGGCACGAACAGCCCGGACTCGACCGCCACCGTCAAGAAGATGCTGGAGGACATCGACGGCGTGACGGCCCCGGCCGACTCCGCCAGGGCCCCGGAGAGGATCGTCGAACTGCTCCGTGAACGCGGCGTCGACTTCGTGAGCTTCGATGACTGGAACAGGCTCGACGAAGACGAGGTCCGCCTCGGACAGGAACAGAACAAGGTCCGCGAGAAGTACACCGACGTCGAGTCGATGATGGCGGCCGTGAACCGCCTCCGTTAGCCCATGTGCGGGTATCGGTAGTCCACCGGCGGTGCGCGAGAAGTTGCTGCCTCTTTCACGGCCCGCGCGGGCCGTGGTCCAAGCCGTATCAGCCCATGTGCGGGTAGCGGTAGTCCGTCGGCGGAGCGAAGTTCTCTTTCACCGCCCGCTGGGACGTCCAGCGCAGCAGGTTGGCCATGGAGCCAGCCTTGTCGTTGGTCCCCGACGCCCGCGCGCCGCCGAAGGGCTGCTGACCGACGACGGCGCCGGTCGGCTTGTCGTTGATGTAGAAGTTGCCGGCGGCGTTGCGCAGGCGGGCGCCGATGCTGGCGACCGCCGTGCGGTCGTTGGCGAACACCGCGCCGGTCAGCGCGTATGGGCTCGTCGTGTCGCAGAGTTCCAGCGCCTCGTCGAGCGCGGCGTCCTCGTAGACGAAGACGGTCAGCACCGGCCCGAAGATCTCCTCGCTCATCAGGCGCGAGCGCGGATCCTCGCTACGGACGACGGTGGGCTCGACGAAGTAGCCGGCCGAATCGTCCCGGCCGCCACCTGACACGACCTCGTACGGAGCTCCGTTCTCCGCATCGGCAAGGTAGCCGGAGATGTTGTTGAAGGACGACTGGTCGATGACCGCGGCCATGAAGTTCGAGAAGTCGACCGGCGAGCCCATCTTCACTGTCGCCAGTTCGTCGCACATGCGCTCCCGCACCTCGCCCCAGAGCGAAGCGGGAACATAGGCCCGCGAAGCCGCGGAGCACTTCTGGCCCTGGTACTCGAAGGAGCCGCGGATCAGCGCCGTACTCAAGGCGGCCACGTCCGCGGAGGGGTGCGCGAACACGAAGTCCTTGCCGCCCGTCTCGCCGACGATCCGCGGGTAGGTGTCGTAGTTCTCGATCTGGTCGCCGATCGTCCGCCACATGCGCTGGAACACGGGCGTCGAACCCGTGAAGTGGATGCCCGCCAGGTGGCGGCTGGCCAGGACCGGATCGCCCACCGTGGCGCCCGGGCCGGGCACGAAGTTGATCACCCCCGGCGGCAGCCCGGCCTCCTCGAGCAGCTTCATCAGGTAGTAGCCCGAGAGCAGCGCCGTGGACGCCGGCTTCCACAGCACCGTGTTGCCCATGATCGCCGCCGAGGTCGGCAGGTTGCCGGCGATCGCGGTGAAGTTGAACGGCGTGACCGCGAACACGAAGCCCTCGAGGGCCCGGTACTCGACGTAGTTCCAGATCCCGGGCGACGACACGGGCTGCTGGCCGTAGAGCTCCTCCGCGAACGCCACGTTGAAGCGCAGGAAGTCGATCAACTCGCAGGCGGAGTCGATCTCGGCCTGGTAGCAGGTCTTCGACTGGTTCAGCATGGTGGCGGCGTTCACCGTCGAGCGCCAGGAACCGGCCAGAAGCTCCGCGGCGCGCAGGAAGATCGCTGCCCGCTCCTCGAACGGCATCGCGGACCAGGCAGGCCAGGCCTCCTGAGAGGCCGCCACGGCCGCCTCGACTTCCGCAGCGCCGGCCTGGTGGCAGGTGCCGAGAACGTGACCGTGATCGTGCGGGCAAATGACGTCCTGCGTGCGGCCGGTGCGGATCTCGCGCCCGCCGGCAAGGACCGGAATCTCTACCCGCTCGCCGAGCATCTGCTTCAGCCGCGCCTCGAGAGCGGTCCGCTCGGCGGAACCGGGCGCGTAGTCGAGGACGGGTTCGTTACGGGGTGCGGGTACTTGCAAGGTGCCGTTCGGCATTTCAGATCTCCTGGAATGTGAGGACCGCCCGGGCGCGGCCGGGGCCGGAGCATAAACCGCCCGCCACGGTGGTCAAGGGAACCCAGCGAACGAATCCGAACGAGCCGCTATTCCAGCATCCTCCAGGCGAAAACCAGGATTCCGACGATCAGCAGAGTGCCGCCGATCGGAGTGATGGCGCCCAGCCAGCGCGGGCCGCCGACCGCAATCGCAGCGACCGTTCCGGAGAAGATCAGGGAGCCGACGAACAGCAGCCAGCCGGTGAGCCGCAGATCGACGTTCGAGCCGCGGGCAGCGAGCCCAAGCAGCGCCACCACGACACCGCCGTACATCAGGTAGCGCGCGGCCGTCTCCCACAGAGCCAGGTGCTCGGCGTCGAGCGCGGACCGCAGGCCGTGCGCGCCGAAAGCGCCCGCGGCCACCGAGGCCGCGCACATCAACAGTCCCACAAACAGCCAGTTCACTACGATGGCCTCCTCCGAGCGTCGGCTATCGTAACAACCGGTACGCCCGGTCACCGGGCGTGGGCACTACACCCGTGAACGCGCAACTGACCGCACTGGAAGGACGGCTCGCGGAGCTGGTTCCGGTCTACGTGCACGAAACATGGGGCGCGTGGCTCCAGTTGCTGGCGATCGCGTTCGCCTCCGCGCTAAGCGCCTGGGTGGTCTGGTGGATCCTCAAGTTCGGCGCCACCAAGCTCGTCGGTAAGACGAAGACCGAAGTCGACGACCGGCTGCTCGAGGCGGCGCACTGGCCGCTCTGGGTTTCCGTTTTCCTGATCGGCCTGCGGATGGGCGTTGCCCGATTGCAGCTCGCCGACGCCACGGAGCAGAGGATCGTCGACGCGCTGCAGACCGTGGCGCTCGTGTTCTGGGTCGTCGCGGCGCTGCGCGCCTCGGGCGTCCTGCTACGGGCCCTGGCGCGGCGCCGGAGCCAGGGCGCTCTCGTCTCCAGGCACACCGAGCCCCTGTTCGAGAACCTGGCCAAGGTCGCGATCGTCATCCTGGGGACCTACCTGGTGATCCAGGCCTGGGGCGCCGACGTCTCGGGGCTCCTGGCAGCGGGCGGCATCGCCGGCCTCGCGGTCGGCTTCGCGGCGCGCGACACGCTGGCCAACCTGTTCGCCGGCATCTTCATCTTCGCGGACGGCCCCTACAAGATCGGCGACTTCATCACCTTGGACACCGGGGAACGCGGCATGGTCACCGAGATCGGCATCCGCAGCACGCGTCTGCTGACCCGCGACGACATCGAGGTCACGATCCCCAACGCGGTGATGGGTAACGCCAAGATCAACAACGAAAGCGGCGGCCCTCACGTCAAGTACCGGATCCGTGTCCGGGTCGGGGTGGCCTACGGCAGCGATGTGGACCACGTCGAAGCGGTCCAGCTCCAGGTTGCCGCCGACAATCCGAAGGTCTGCACACAGCCCGAACCGCGTGTCCGGTTCCGCACCTTCGGCCCCTCTTCCATCGACTATGAGCTTCTGTGCTGGGTCGAAGAGCCGGTGCTGCGCGGCATCGTGACCCACGAACTGGTCAAGGCGACGCACAAGGCGTTCGCCGCCGCCGGCATCGAGATCCCCTTCAGTCAGCACGACATCCACATCAGGGACTCGTCCTCGCGGCAATCCCGGCTGGCCGAACCCGCGGCCGACTGACCAAGCCGACCGACCGTCAGTTCGCCGGCGCGCGCCACGGCCGGCTGGGGAACCGTCGACCCAGGCCCCGCTGGATCTCGCGCCACTTCCGCTCTTCGTCCGGCGTGATGAAGGTCACCGCCTCTCCCGAACTCCCCATGCGCCCGGTGCGTCCGACCCGGTGGGTGAACAGGCGCTGCGAGTCCGGCAGGTCGTAGTTGATGACCTGACCGATGCCCCGAACGTCCAGGCCGCGGGCAGCCACGTTCGTCGCCACCAGAATCGGCGCGGCGCCGGAACGAAAACCCCTCATCACGCGCTCGCGAGCGCCCTGGCTGAGGTTGCCCTGAAGCGCCCCCACCGGATAGCCCAGCGCGCCGAGCTTCTTCGCCAGCTTCCTGACCCCGTGCTTCGTTCGGCCGAAGACGAGGATCGGGTCGCCGTTGCGGCCGTCCAGCAGGGTCCGAAGAGCCTTCATCTTGTCGTCCCGCTGGATCGAATAGACCCGGTGTTCCACCGCGGGTTCCTGAAGACCGGCGTCGATTTCGACCCTCGCCGGGTTGCGAAGGTACTTCTTCGCCGTGTTCGCCACCCAGTTCGGCATGGTGGCCGAGAACAGGGCCGTCTGCCGGGAAGCGGGGGTGTGGCCGAGGATCGCCTCGACATCGCGGGCAAAGCCCTGGTCCAGCATCTCGTCCGCCTCGTCCAGGACGAGGAACCGCACGGCGTCCAACTTCAGCGACCCCTGTCGCAGGTGGTCCAGAGTGCGGCCGGGAGTGCCGACGACGACATCCGCTCCCCTCCTCAGCGCCGCCTGCTCACGCCGTATCGGCCGGCCGCCGACGAGTTGGGTCACGGACACGCCTCGCGACGAAGCCAGGCCGGAGATGACTCCGGCAACCTGGAGGGCCAACTCCCGGGTCGGCACCAGGACGAGCGCCTGAACCCGCCGGATCGATGGATCGCAGACTTCCGCGATCGGTACGGCGAAGGCCAGCGTCTTTCCCGATCCCGTCTGCGCCTGCCCGACCAGGTCCCGCCCCTCCAGCAGAACGGGGATGGACTGCTCCTGAATCGGCGTCGGCTCGGAGATGGCCATTCGGGCGATCGCCGCCCGGGTCGCGCGCGTGAGCGCGATGCCGGAGAAGACCTCGCCGGGCTGGCTGTCCCGTCCTCTACCGTCGACGCGCTCGACCGGGCGCCGGCTGCCGTTCACGGCTCGGTTGGCCGGTGCATCCTTCGCCGGAGCGCCGACGCCGTCACGGCGGTTGATGAAGCAGGAGCGGCAGTAGACAGGCCTGCCCGGCGCGGGCCTGAAGGGAACGGTGGTCGGGCTATCGCACTCGGCACAGACGGCCTGGTGGGACGGCCGGCGGCCGGAATGGCGACGCCTGGTCGAAAAGGACTTCCTGGACATGCGGAAACAGACTCCTCTGGTCGGGAGATAGGGGCAGTTGAATACGGCGCGGGCGAGCAAGCAGGTGGAGGACCATCGTCCACCGCTGCATCAACCCTGGCGCGGCAATCAAGCGCTCTTGGTCGTCGTGGCGACCAGGGGACTGCAAGCTGGACCCGGCGGCAGGCGGAACGTACACGAGTTCCGGTCCCCAGTCAAAGCGGCAGGCGTCCGGGGGAACCCCAGCCTGACGAAAATGGGCGACAATGAGGGGCGATGAAGGTCGCTCGCACCACGGCCGACGGCAGCCTGGAACCCGGCGTAACAACGGCGCCGACGATCCTCGACGGTGAGGCGCTGATCGAACTCATCTACTGCGGCCTCTGCGGAACGGACCTCTACAAGCTGGCCGACGCCGGGCGCCAGGCCGGCGAAGTGCTCGGCCACGAGGTCGTCGGCCGCGTGCGTGAGAGTCGCGCCGACTCGCTGAAACCCGGCGATCGGGTCGTTGCGCCGCACCATGCGCCATGCCGCGATTGCCACCTGTGCCGCTCGGGCGCCGAGACCATGTGCCCCCACTTCGACGAGAACCTGCTCGATCCCGGAGGCTTCAGCGAGTTGATTCGCCTGCGCCGGCGGGCGGTCGAAGCGACCGTACGGAAGCTCCCGGCACGGCTCGTGGACGAAGCGGCCGCGTTCGTCGAGCCGGCGGCGTGCGTGCTGCGGGGAATCGACCGCTCAGGCCTGGCCAGCGATGCTCTGGAGGTCGCCGTGATCGGCGCGGGATCGATGGGCCTTCTCCACCTACTCGTGCTCCGGGCGGCGTTACCCCGAACCCGGGTCGTCGTCGTCGAACCCGACCCGGAACGCCGGGCGACCGCGAGCCGCCTCGGTGCGGACGAGGTGCTGAGCCCCGGCCGCATGGCCGAGCAGGCAGCCTCCGGCCCTCCGGAGGGAGGCGTGGACGCCGTCTTCGACACCGCCGGCGGCCAGAGCGCCTTCGACCTGGCCTTGCTGGCCACGCGACCGGGCGGCCGCATCGTCCTCTTCGCCCACGCCGCCCGGGATGCCCGCGTCACGTTCGACATCAACGCCGTCTTCAGGTCCGAGCGCCAGGTGATCGGCGCCTACTCGGGTTCGCCCGCAGAACAGAAACGCGTGCTCGACATGATGGTCCACGGCGCGCTCGATCCGACGCCCCTGGTCACCCACCGCCTGCCGCTGGACCGCGCCGCCGAGGCCGTCGACCTGTGCCGGCGGCGGGAAGCGCTGAAGGTACTGTTGCACCCCTGACGGCATGATCCCGGAGCATCAGACCCAGGCCTTCCTCACCGGCCCCGGGAGCGTCGAGTTCCGGCGGCTGCCGATGCCCGAAGCCGGTGCGGGCGAGCTGCTGATCCGGGTCGACGCCGCGACCACATGCGGCACCGACGTCAAGGTCTACCGCCGCGGCGGCCATCCGACGATGCTGGCCCTGCCGTCACCCTTCGGCCACGAGGTCACCGGCACCGTCGTCCGAGCCGGCGCCGGGTCCGCCTGCACAGAAGGCGATGCCGTCGTCGTCGCCAACAGCGCCTCCTGCGGCGAGTGCACACCGTGCCGGCACAAGCGCGAGAACCTCTGCCGCAACCTCGTCTACCTGAACGGCGCCTTCGCCGACTACCTGCTGATACCCGAAACCGTCGCGAAACGCAGCGTTCACGCGCGCCCCGACGGGCTCGAACCCGTGGTCGCCGCCATGGCGGAGCCTCTGGCCTGCGCTGTTCACTGCCTCGAACGCTGCCTCGGCGCCTGGAGCGCTCCGCCCACCGAAGCGCGGACCCTGGTCATCGGCTGCGGCCCGCTGGGACTCATGCTGATCGACCTGTTTCACAGCGTGCGTACCCATGTCTGCGCGCTCGACCCTCACCCGCACCGGCTCGACGCGGCGCGCTCCTTCGGCGCCGCGGAGACCGGCCGGGGCCGCGCCGGCGACGGCGAAGGCCCGGCGATCGAAGACCTATTCGACTTCGCGATCGATGCGACCGGTACGGCCGCCGGCTGGGACTACGCTGTCAAGTCGCTCGCCCCCGGCGGCGTCGCCGCCCTGTTCGGCGGTTGCCGTCCGGGAACCGAGCTTGTGATCGACGCGGAGCGGGTCCACTACCAGGAACAGACACTGCTGGGCGTCTACCACCACCGGCCCTCGTCGTTCCGCGCGGCGCTCGACCGATTGTGTGGCGCGCCGGAGCGCTACGGCGCGCTGGTGGAACGCGAGTTGCCCCTCGACCGGCTGCCGGAGGCACTCGACCTGATGATCGGCCGGCACGCCTTGAAAGTCGCCATCCGGCCGCACTCCAACGAATAGCTGGCCGCCTACGGCGGCAGCGGGTCAGAAGACCCGCGTACCCAGGCGTTTACGCAGGAGCGCCGTATACTGCGCCCCGCGGCCACCAGAGGCCGCGAAAGCCGAGCACCTCATGGCCGCCGCCGAGAATGACCTGTTGCCCGATCTCGAGGCGGTACGCCAGGAGTTGGAGCGCGTCGACGAGGAACTGCTGAAAGGCTTCCGGCGCCGCGTTGCACTGTCGCGCGAGGTCGCGGGCGCCAAGATCGCCGCCGCCTTCCCGTTCCGCGACCAGTTGCGCGAGGAGCAACTGCTGACCCGGGTGCGGACCATCGCCGCCGAGCTCGACCTCGATCCTCACCAGACCGAGCGCATCTTCCGGCTGCTGATCGAGATGTCGATCGCGGCGCAGCAGGGCTACATCCGCGATCTCGACCGGGCGCCGCTGCGCGTCGCCTACCAGGGGGTCGAGGGCTCGTTCAGCCACCTGACCGCCCAGCGCCAGTATGCCGGCCGGCCTGGAGGCGTCGTGCTCCAGGGCTACGAGCTGTTTCGGGGGGCGGCCGAGGGCGTCCGCGACGGTCGCCACGACATCGCCCTGCTGCCGATCGAGAACAGCACGGCGGGCAGCATCAACGAGACCTACGACCTGCTGGCCGAAGGGGGCCTGGTCATCACCGCCGAAGTCATCAGCAAGGTGGCGCACTGCCTGCTCGCCTTGCCCGGCGCGAAGGTCGAGGACCTCCGGCTCGTGCTCTCCCACCCCCAGGCGCTCCGCCAATGCGACCAGTTCTTCCACGACCACGACTGGCTGCGGCCCCAACCCGAGTTCGACACCGCCGGCGCCGCCGCGCGCGTCCGCGAAGGCAACGACCAGACGGTCGGCGCGATCGCCAGCGAGCCGGCGGCGCGGGTCTTCGGCCTCGAGATCCTCGCCCACGGTATCCAGAACCAGGCCGGGAACTTCACCCGGTTCGTGGAAGTGGCCGCGGAAGCGGCGCCCTGCCCGCCCGACCTGCCCTGCAAGACCTCGCTGCTTCTCGTCACCGGACATCAGCCGGGCGACCTGGGCGAGGTGCTGCGGAGCTTCTCGCGGCGCGGCGTCAACCTGACCAAGATCGAGTCCAGGCCGATCCCGGCAACGCCCTGGCGCTACTGCTTCTATCTCGACATCGAGGGGCACGCCGCTTCGGTGCCGGTGACCGAGGCGCTCCAGTCGATCGAAGCCAAGGCGAAGGAGCTCCGCATCCTCGGCACCTACCCGAGCGCGCTGCCGCCATCGCCCGCGGAGCGCCCAGCCGAGGGCGCCGACGCGGAAGGCGACACCGCGAAAGGCGCCTGAGCCCGCCTTGCCCGAGCGAGCCGACGTCGTCTGCATCGGGGCCGGCATCATCGGCCTCGCTGTCGCCCGCAGTCTCCATCGCCGCTTTCCGAAGCTCGACATCCGCGCGGTCGAGGCGGAGCCCCGTCCAGCCGTCCACCAGACCGGCCACAACAGCGGCGTCATCCACTCCGGCCTCTACTACAAGCCGGGATCGCTCAAGGCGCGCAACTGCGTCGGCGGCCGGAAGCGGCTGATCGAGTACTGCGACCGGCACGGGATTCCCTACGAGATCTGCGGCAAACTCGTCATCGCAACCGAGCCGGAGGAGATCCCCCGACTCGACGAACTGGAGCGCCGCGGCCGGGCGAACGGCCTTGCCGGGCTGGAGCGCCTGCCGCCCGAGCGGATCCCCGAGTTCGAGCCGCACGCGACCGGCGTCGACGCTCTCTGGGTGCCAGAGACCGGCATCGTCGACTTCAAGGCCGTGGCCCGCGCCTACGCCGAAGAACTCGAGGCAGCCGGCGTCTCCCTCCACCTGCGGACGCGCGTCACCGGTCTGGCGCCACGCTCTGGCGGCGTCGTCGTGGAGACCACCGCCGGCGAGTTCGAGGCCGGCCACGCGATCAACTGCGCCGGCCTCCAGTCGGACCGCGTCGCGCGCATGGCGGGCCTCGATCCGGACGTGCGGATCGTTCCCTTCCGCGGCGAGTACTTCGACATCGCTCCGGAGCGCCGTCACATGCTGCGCGGACTGATCTACCCCGTCCCCGATCCCCGGTTCCCCTTTCTCGGAGTCCACCTGACCCGGCGCGTCGACGGCTCGGTCGAGGCCGGCCCGAACGCGGTCCTGGCACTCAAACGCGAGGGCTACGACCGAAGCAGCTTCGACGCCCGAGACACCTGGAGCAGCCTGAGCTACCCCGGCTTCTGGAAGATGGCCCTCCGCTTCTGGAAGGTCGGCATCAGCGAGATGGCGCGCTCCGGGAGCCGCACCCGCTTCGCCCGCGACCTGCGCCGCTTCGTTCCCGATCTCGGCGCATCCGACCTGATGCCCGGCGGCTCTGGCGTCCGTGCCCAGGCTCTGGACCGCAAGGGCAACCTGGTCGACGACTTCGCGATCGAGACGAGCCCGCGCATGCTCCACGTGCTGAACGCCCCGTCACCCGGCGCGACGGCGTCGCTGGCGATCGGCGACACGCTGGCCGCCCGGGCGGCGGAGATGTTCGGGCTGTGACGCGCATCCGCGAGACGAGCGTCGCCGTCGGCGACGACCGGCGGGTAAGCGCCCTGCTGCTCGAGCCCGAAGAGCCGCGCTGTCTCCTCGTCTTCGCCCACGGCGCCGGCGCGGGCATGCGTCACGCGACGATCGAGACCTTCGCCCGAGGCGTGGCCGGGTTTCGAATCGCCACGCTCCGATTCCAGTTCCCCTACACGGAAGCTGGCCGCCGCCGTCCGGACCCGCCGCTTCTCTTGCAGCGATCCGTTCGGGCAGCGGTCGCGCATGCCGGGGACATGCGGCCCGACCTGCCCCTCCTTGCCGGCGGCCGCTCGATGGGAGGCCGCATGGCCTCCGGCGCCGACGCGGCCGACAGTCTCGGCGTCGCCGGTTTCGTCTTTCACGCCTTCCCGCTGCACCCGCCGGGAAAGCCCGGAACCTCGCGTGCCGACCACCTGAGCCAGGTCGAGAAGCCGATGCTCTTTCTGAACGGCACCCGCGACCGGCTTGCCGACCCGGATCTGCTCGCCGGCGTCTGCGACCGGCTCGGATCTCGCGCGGCCCTCCACCTGGTCGAGGGCGGCGACCACAGCCTGCAGGTACTGAAGAGATCAGGCCGCCGGCAGGAGGCCGTGGACTACGAGGTCACGGAGGCGGCCAGTGAGTGGTGCCGGGAGGTCCTGGAGTTATAGGTCGCCCCGGCACGCCTCACCGGCCTACAGTAGGCCTTGACCCCCGGTGATACGTTGCCGACATGCTCGGCTCAGGGTTCCTCGGCACCAGGGCCGACGCGTTCGTCGACTCCGCGATGGTCTTTCTCGTCGCGGCGCCGTTCCTGATGGCCTATGCGATTCGACTCGCACGGAAGCGCCGGTACCGCCAACACCGCAACCTGCAGGTGATCCTGCTGATTGCGGGCATCGTCGCCGTCCTGGCCCTGGAGGGCAGCATCCGCTTCGGTAGCGCGCAGGAGGCCTTCGCACTGAGTTCGGCGACCGGCCCCTGGAAGGCCTGGCTCTTCTACGGTCATCTCGTCGTGGCCTTCGCGACAGCCATCGCCTGGTTCACGCTGGTGGTCCTGTCCTGGCGGCGCTTCGCCCACACCCTGCCTGGCTCGTTCGGCGGACCGCACCGGCGCACGGGAGCGCTGACCTTCGTCGGCCTGTTCCTGACCTCCGCCAGCGGTACCGCCTTGTACATCGTCAGTTTCGCGCTCTGAAGGTCGGACAAGAGCCGGAGCACCGGCCAGTGCTCCCCCTATAATCCGGCCCCATCATGAAACCGACTCCTCGCCGGCTTCTGCCGGCTCTTGTCCTACCCCTCTTGGCCTGTTCCTCCGACACCTTCGACCCCGGGCCGGTCGAGTATCCCGAGACCCGGACGGTCGACCAGGTGGACGACTACTTCGGCGTCCAGGTCGCGGACCCGTACCGCTGGCTGGAGGACCTCGACGGCGAAGAGACGGCGGCCTGGGTAGCGGCGCAGAACGCCGTTGCCGAGCCCTTCCTGGAGGCGCTCCCCGGTCGCGAAGCGATCGAAGAGCGGCTGCGCGCGATCTGGAACTACGAGCGCTGGAGCACGCCCGGCAAGCGCGGCGACCGTTACTTCTACAACCACAACGACGGACTCCAGGACCAGAGCGTGGTCTACGTGGCCGAGTCGATGGACCAGGAAGGCGACGAGCCGCCGGGGCGCGTGCTGCTCGACCCGAACACCTGGAGCGACGACGCAACCGTGGCGCTGGCCGGCTTTGCACCCAGCCGCGACGGCCGCTACGTCGCCTACGCGCAGTCGGACGGCGGCTCGGACTGGCGGAAGTGGAAGGTCCGTGACACAGACAGCGGCGAGGACACGGGCGACCTGATCGACTTCACGAAGTTCACGTCCATCTCCTGGATGCCGGACAACTCGGGCTTCTTCTACAGCCGCTATCCCCCGCGCGAGGACGACCCGACCAGGGGCGACGGCTCGAAGGCGGTTTCCGTCTACTTCCACGCCCTGGGCACGGACCAGAGCGAGGACCGGCTCGTGTTCAGCCAGCCCGAGCACCCGCGCCGCAACCCGTACGCCTCGGTGTCCGAGGACGGCGAGTACCTGCTGGTCAACCTCCAGGAGGGGTACCTCGAGAACGCGGTCCACTACCGGAAGATCGACGAGCCGGATTCCGCGATCCGCCCGCTGCTCGACCAGTGGGACGCCCTCTACGGCTACGTCGTGAACATCGGTCCCGTGTTCCTGTTCGAGACGAACAAGGACGCGCCGCGCAACCGGATCGTCGCCGTCGACCTGAACGAAGGATCGCCCGAAGGGAACCCCACGCTGCACGAGGTGGTGCCTGAAGCCGAAGACACGCTCTCGTACGCCTCCGCCGTCGGCGGCAAGCTGGTCCTGAACTACCTGCACGACGCGCGCACCGTCGTCCGCCTGGCCGAGCCGAACGGCGCAAAGCCAGCGACTCCGGCCGGCGAAGTCGAGCTGCCGGGCATCGGCACCGCCGGCGGCTTCGGCGGCCGCTGGGAGGACACCGAGACCTTCTACTCCTACTCCAGCTTCGGCACGCCGTCCCAGATCCACCGCTACGACGTGGCAAGCGGCGAAAGCACGCTGATCCGCCGACCCGCAATCGACGCCGACCTCGACGGCTACGAGACGGAGCAGGTCTTCTTCGAGAGCCGCGACGGCACCCGCATCCCGATGTTCATCACCCATCGCGCCGGGCTCGAGAAGAACGGAGACAACCCGACCCTGCTCTACGGCTACGGCGGCTTCAACATCTCGCTGACGCCGGGCTTCTCCTCGTCCCGACTGGCCTGGCTCGAAATGGGCGGCATGCTGGCGATCCCGAACCTGCGCGGCGGCGGTGAGTACGGCCGCGAGTGGCACCTGGCCGGCACCAAGGAGAACAAGCAGAACGTTTTCGACGACTTCATCGCCGCCGCTGAGTGGCTGGTCGCCGAGGGCTACACCAGCGCCGGCCGCATCGCGATCCAGGGCGGCAGCAACGGCGGCCTCCTGGTCGGGGCCACGCTCAACCAGCGGCCCGACCTGTTCGCGGCGGCACTGCCGGCGGTCGGCGTGCTCGACATGCTCCGCTACCACTTGCCGAGCGCCAACGCCCGCAACTGGTCGACGGACTACGGCCTCTCCGAGAACGAGGACGAGTTCCAGGCCCAGTACGCCTACTCGCCGCTCCACAATGTGCAGGAAGGCGGGTGCTATCCGCCGACCCTGATCACAACCGCCGACCACGACGACCGGGTCGTGCCCTGGCACAGCTTCAAGTACGCGGCCGAGATGCAGCGGGCCCAGGACTGCGACAACCCGGTCCTCATCCGGGTCGAAACCCGCGCCGGCCACGGCGCCGGTAAACCGACGTGGATGCAGATCGAGGACGTCGCCGACCAGTGGGCCTTCGCCGCCTGGGCGCTGGGCCTCGAACCGAGCTTCCAGCCGCGCTCCGGCACGTGACCACGCCCTACCGGCACACGATCCGGGTCCGCTACGGCGAGGTCGACAAGCAGGGCGTCGTCTTCAACGCCCACTACATGGCGTACATGGACGACGCGATGGAGACCTGGCTGCTGCCGATCCGGGAACTCCGCAACAGGCTCGGTTGGGACATGATGCTCCGTCGCACAACGATCGACTTCCTCGGTTCGGTCACCGACGGCGACCTGCTGGACATCGACCTCGCCATCCGGCACTGGGGGCGGACTTCCTGGATCCTCGGTTACCGGGGCACTCACGAAGGACGGCCCATCTTCACCGGCGAGGTCGTCTACGTCAGCGTGAAGGTGCCCGGCTACACGAAGCAGGAAACACCTCCGGAGATCCGGGCCTACATGGGGCCCGAGACGGACCTGGAGGAGGTGCCCGTCTGAAGCCGGGCGCCGGCCTTTCGCCGCTTCCCCGCTCGTTCTACACACCCACGGCGCTCGACCTGGCGCCGCGGCTCCTGAACAAGGTCCTCGTCCGCGGCCGGCGCGCCGCCCGGATCGTCGAAGTAGAGGCCTACGAGGGCGCGGACGACCCCTCCAGCCACGGTTACCGGGGTCCTACGAATCGCACCCGGACCATGTTCGGGCCGCCCGGACATCTCTACGTCTACTTCACCTACGGCATGCACCACTGCGCCAACGTCGTCTCCGGCGAGGACGGCGTCTGCTCGGCCGTCCTGCTGCGCGCCGCCGCACCGCTCGCCGGCACCGGCATCATGCGCCGCGCCCGCAACGCGGCAAGCCGGAGGCGTTCCACCAAGCCGTTCCGCACCGTCGATCTCTGTTCCGGCCCCGCCCGCCTCTGCCAGGCCTTCGGCATCGACCGGCGCGACGACGGCGCCGATCTGGTCGGCCCCACCATCCGTCCCCGACAACGCGTGTCGATCTTCATTGCCGACGACGGCACGCCGCCTCCCGAGAGCCCGGGCCGCAGCGGCCGCATCGGTGTCACGCGAGCCCCGAGCCGGCTGTGGCGGTTCTACGTCGCTGGCGAACCGAACGTCCCCTGATCTGCGCCGCCCTGACTATCTCCAAGACGGGAGATAGCGAACGCTCCACATCACTACGTTGCCGGGCGAATCGCCGACACGGAAGTGAATTAGCCTGATTTCGTCGCTGACTTATCGCGTTCATATCCGATTCAATCGCCCAAAAATCACTCGTGAGCGTCACAATCCCGAGTCGTGCAACCACTAGATGCCTTCGACCGCATCCTTGCGGCCCTGCACCAGGCCGCGCTCGATGACGCCCAGTGGCCCGCGACCGCACTACTGATCGACGAGGCCTGCGGCACCGCGGGTAATGCGCTGATCGTCAGCGAAGGCTCCGTCGACGACACGCGCATCAACTTCACGCGGTATCTCTATCGAGGCGAGCCCCGACCGGACCTGGCGCGCAAGTACTTCGACGGCTACTACCACCGCGACGAGGCGGTACCCCGCATCTGGAAGCTGCCCGCCGGCCAGGTGGCGCATGCCCCCGACCTGTACACCGAAAAGGAGTTGAAGACGTCGCGGGCTTACAACGAGGCCTGGCTCGCCTGCCGCTGCCAGAACGGCTTGTGTATCCCTCTCGGCGGGTCGGGCGGCCTGCTCACCATCTGGGGCTTTGCCGACCCGATCGCAACCGGCGAGTGGGGGTCCGATCAGCTCCGGTTGATCGAATCTCTGTTGCCGCATGTCCACCAGTTCGTCCGCGTCCGCCAGGCGCTGGGCTGCGCCGATGCGCTGAGCGCCGGTCTCACCGGCCTGCTGGACAACACCGGGATCGGCGTCCTGCACCTGGACCGCCACGGCCATGTGCTGGCGGCGAATGACGCCGCCCGCGCCATCCTGCGCCGTGGCAACGGGCTGGCCGACCGCAACGGCGGCCTGCAGGCCTCGCTGCCCGCGGATGATGGCCGCCTGCAGAGGCTGCTGAAGCGCGCGCTGCCGGTGATCGGGAGCGCGACGCCGCCGGCCGGCGGGTCGATGAGGATCCAGCGCCCCCTGCTGCCGTCGCGCCTAGAGCTTCACGTACATCCCGTGGAAGCCGGACAACCGGACTTCGGGGGTAGGCGGGTGGCCGCGCTGGTGCTGGTGGTCGACCCGGAGAGCCGTCCCCGCATCGATCCGGCCAGGCTGTCGACGCTGCTCGGCCTGTCGCCGTCCGAGGGCCGGGTGTCGGCGCTGCTGGCCGAGGGTCGGCCGGTGCGCGAGATCGCGGCGACCACGGGCTACAAGGAGAGCTACGTCCGCTGGCTTCTGAAGCAGGTCTACAAGAAGCAGGGCGTATCCGGTCAGGTCGCCCTGGTGCAGCGGGTTCTGACGGCGTACGGGTTCCCGCGCCGCTGACGGCCGGCGGGCCCTTCTCGATCCGGGACGGCGGGCGCTAGGAGTCCGCCCCGCCCTCGCTCATCGCCCGCAGCCGCACCACCAGGCTCGACGTGTCCCACCGCAGGCCGCCGAGCGCGATGACTTCGCTGTAGAACTGGTCGACGAGCGCGGCCAGGGGCAGGTGGGCGCCGTTCCGGCGCGCCTCCTCCAGGGCGATGCCGAGGTCCTTGCGCATCCACTGGACCGCGAAGCCGTAGTCGAACTTGCCCTGGACCATCGTCTCGGCGCGGTTGTCCATCTGCCAGGACCCGGCGGCGCCGGTCGAGATGGCGCCGATCACCGCCAGCGGGTCGAGTCCGGCCTTTTCGGCAAAGTGGATGCCCTCGGACAGGCCTTGCACGATGCCGGCGATGCAAAGCTGGTTGACCGCCTTCGTCAACTGGCCGCTTCCGGCGGGGCCGAGCAGGGTCACCGCCCGGCTGTAGCAGTCGATAACGGCGTTCACCCGCTCGAAGACGTCCGGTTCGCCGCCGCACATGACGGTCAGCGCCGCGTTCTCGGCGCCGGCCTGACCGCCCGAGATCGGCGCGTCGACGAAGCCGAAGCCCTTCTCCGCGCAGACGCCGGCAAGTTCGCGGGCGAGCTGCGCCGACGCCGTCGTGTGGTCGACCAGGACACTGCCGGCGGTCATCCCCTCGAGCGCACCGCCTGGTCCCAGCGTCACCGCCCGCACGTCGTCGTCGTTGCCGACGCAGCAGAACACGAACTCGGCGCCTGCCGCCGCCTCGGCCGGGGTCGAAGCGCTCTCGCCCCCATGCTCTTCGACCCACTGCTCCGCCTTTGCCGCCGTGCGGTTGAACACCGTCACCCGGTGCCCGGCGGCCCCCAGGTGGCCAGCCATCGGATAGCCCATGACTCCAAGTCCGACGAACGCAACGTCTGCCATGCGGTGTACCTCCGCCGGGCGGCTCGATGTGCCGCCCGATTCGATGAATGAGCGGCGATCCTAGCTCCATGGACGAGAAAGGGCGGGCGCCCTCAAGACGCCCGCCCGTCAGACGGCGGCAGCTAGCCCGAAGCCCTAGTTCCGGGAACGAGGACCGCGGCCGCCGGGACCGAAGAGTCCCCTGAAACCACCGCGACCATTCTCCTGCAAGGCCTCCCAGCGGATCCGCTGATCGCGGTCGAGCAACCGCGTCGCATCCTCGTGAGCCTGGACTCTCGAGTCTCTCAGTTGCCGCGCAACCGCACGGCGGTCGAGCTCCAGTTGGCCGACGACGGCCGGATCGGGGTTTTCCAGGTTCGCCTCGGTTTCGAGACGGTCGGTGATGTCACGCATCTGACGCATCAACGGGCCGACGCTCGCTTCGTGCTCCTCGCGCAGCCGGCGCCACTCTTCCTTCTGGTCCTCCGTCAACTGGAGCACCCGAGCCATGCGCTCGGCGTCGCGCTCCGCGAAGTCGCCCCGGGCGCCTCGCCGGGACTCGCGGCCCTCGCCCTCCTCGGCTGCCGCGAACGCGGTTGCGGTCACGACGAGCAGAGCGGGAAACAGGGTGCGGGCGATGCGGATCGAGTTGTTTTTCATGTCAAGCACCTCCTGTAGGGGTGTAAGGGATCAAACGTGAGAAGACAGTACGGGGTCTCGCTCGGGCAGTCATCAAACCGGTGCAAGATGTTTGTAACGCTTGTAAAGCCCTCCATTGACGGGGTTTCCGCGGCGCTACACTGCCAACCATGCCTGTTGCCGCCATCCCGCGGAAGGCACGCGATTCGGGCGACCGCTGGACCCTGATCGTCGCCGTGGCAGCCTCGTTGCTGCTGGTGACGCTCGCGGTCCTGCAGTACCACTGGATCGGTGAGCTGAGCGCCTCCGCCAACGAGCGGATGCGGGCGAACCTGGAAGAGTCGAGCCGGCTGCTTGCCAACGACATCGACGCCCCAGTGGCTCAGCTCCATGCCTCGTTCCAGCGCATCGGTCGGCGAACGGCCGCGGCGGGAGCCTGGCTTGCGGTTCGGGACGATCCGCGCCGTAGCCGGAACGCCGCATCCGGGCCGTTCGAGGGACTGCTTGCGGGAGCCGTCCGGGACTGGCGCGAGAGTTCCGCATTCCCGGACCTTCTGGACGCAACCTGGATCGTGGTCACCGACCGCCGTCAGGGGACGCGCGATGTCTCCCGGCTCGACGAGGACGCCGGGCGGTTGCAGCTCGACCCGGGACCCGACGACCTGGAAGAGCTGGTTCGCCCCTTGCGCCCGCCAGGCCGCTGGCTGCCCGAGGCCCGCCCGGATCGACTGGTGATTCCGGTTGCCGGCCGGACGCCTGGCGGCCGACCTGGCCCACCGACGACCCTGATCGTGGCCAGGCTGGACGTCTCGGTGCTCGAACAGGAGATGCTGCCCGTGCTGATCGAACGCCACTTCGGCGCCGGGTCACCAGGCGGGGAGCCGCCGTATCTGGTCTCGGTGACAGACGTGTCCGGTCCCGCGCCGCGCCAGGTCTATCCCGATCCGGCGAGTGGTCCAGGCCACGCCTCCACGGCCCCATCCGAAGCGGCGGACATCGAGTTCCGGGCGCTTCGGACGCGGCCATTCCCCGAACGCCGCGACGGCCGCAACGGGCCGGACTTCCGACCGGGCGACCGGGACGACCGGCGTTTCTTCCCGCCCGGCGAACGAGCGCGTCGCGGCCGCGGCACCGAACCCGGCCTGCCGGAAGGCGCCTGGCTGGTACGGATCACCCACCGCCGCGGATCGCTCGAAGCCGCCACGGATGCGGCGCGCCAGCGCAACCTCTACCACAGCACTGGCGCCCTGTTCCTGATCGGCGTCGCCTTCGCCCTGGTCCTGGTGTCCGCCCGCCGGGCCCGGGCACTGGCCGCGCAACAGGCCGACTTCGTCGCCGGCGTTTCCCATGAACTGAACACACCGCTCCAGGCGATCCGCTCGGCGGGCGAGAACCTGCGCACCGGGATCGTCCACAGCTCCGACGACGTCCGTGGCTACGGCGAGATGATCGAACGCGAGGGACGCCGGCTGTCCCGGCTGGTCGCGCAGGCGCTCCAGTGGGCCGGCATCGGCCGGGGTTCGGTGCGGAAAGCCACGGCCGAAATCGACCTCGGCGAACTGCTGCGCACGACAGTCGCCGAATCGAAGTGGTTTCTGGAGGAGAACGGCGTCCAACTCGAGCTCGAAGGGCTGGACGATCTGCCCGTGCTCCGGGGCGACCGCGAGGGCCTGATCACCGTCTTCATGAACCTGTTGCACAACGCCGCCAAGTACGGTCGCGGCGCCGAGGGCGGGGCCCGAGTGAGAATCGACGTAACCGGCGACACCGGCCGACGACGGGTTACCGTCTCCGTCACCGATCGCGGCCCCGGCATCCTGAAGGACGAACAGCGGCGCATCTTCGATCCCTTCGTCCGCGGCCTCGCCGCGACCGAGAGCGGTCTGCCCGGCTCGGGCCTGGGTCTGAGCCTCGCGCGGACCACCATCGAGGAGCACGGCGGCTCGATCACCGTGGACAGCGAGCCCGGGCGTACGACCTTCCGCGTCGTGCTGCCAGTGAATGCCGAATGACCGCCCGGCGCCTGCTCCTGGTCGAGGATGAACCCAGCCTCGCCCGCACGCTGGGAGACCGGCTGACCGCCGAGGGCTACGACGTCGAGGTCGCCGCCAACGGCCCCGCCGGCCAGCGAGCGGCCACCGGCGGTGGTTTCGACCTCGTCCTGCTCGACGTCAACCTGCCCGGCAAGAACGGCTTCGATGTCTGCCGCGACCTCCGCCGGGAAGGCGTTGCGACCCCGATCCTCATGCTGACCGCCCGCAACGAACTCGTCGACCGCGTCCTCGGGCTGAAGCTCGGCGCCGATGACTACCTCGCCAAGCCGTTCGAGACGCTGGAGTTGCTGGCGCGGATCGAGGCGCTGCTGCGACGAAGCAAGGTCGAAGCGCCGGCGTCGCCAACGGCGACCGACGCTGTTCGCGGTTACCGCTTCGGCAACGTCCGCGTCGACTTCGACCGGGCCCAGGTGTGGCGGACGGGCGAAGACGGCGCCGAGACCGAGATCGCCTGCTCGGCGCTCGAGTACCGGCTGCTCCGGTTCCTGATCGAGCACCGCGGTCAGGTCCACGACCGGAACCGCCTGCTCGACGAGGTCTGGGGCTACGACGCGACGCCGACGACCCGCACCGTCGACGTCCATGTCTCGTCGCTGCGGCAGAAGATCGAGCCGAATCCGGGCAAGCCGGAGTTCGTCGTGACGGTGCACGGGCTCGGCTACCGGTTCGACGGCTGACGACGGATCGCCGGGCGCGATAACCTTCGCTGCTTCGCAGCAAAGCGCCCCTGCCGCCCGCCATGACCGACGATTCCGCCACTTCCAGGCCCCTCGACTTCATCCGCGAGCGCGTGCGGGCCGACGTCGCGGCCGGCAAGCACGGTGGCAAAGTCGTCACCCGCTTCCCGCCGGAGCCGAACGGCTACCTGCACATCGGCCACGCGAAGGCGATCTGCCTCGACTTCGGCGTCGCCGAGGAGTACGGCGGCCACTGCAACCTCCGGTTCGACGACACGAACCCGACCGCGGAGGACACCGAGTACGTCGAGGCCATCGAGCGCGACGTGCGCTGGCTCGGTTTCGACTGGGGCGGCGAGGCGCTCTACGCCTCGGACTACTTCGACCAGCTCTACGAGTGGGCGGTCGAACTGATCCGCAAGGGCAAGGCCTACGTCTGCAGTCTGAGTCCGGAGGAGGCGCGGGCCTACCGCGGGCGCTGGAACGAGCCGGGACGCGAGAGCCCCTACCGCGACCGCTCCGTGGAGGAGAACCTCGACCTTTTCGAACGGATGAAGAGCGGCGAGTTCGCGAACGGAGCGCACACGCTGCGCGCCAAGATCGACATGTCCTCGTCGAACATGAACCTGCGCGATCCGGTGCTCTACCGGATCCTGCACGCGGACCACCACCGCACGGGCTCAAAGTGGTGCATCTACCCGATGTACGACTGGGCCCACGGCCAGTCCGACGCGATCGAGGGCGTGACCCACTCGCTCTGCACCCTCGAATTCGAGGACCACCGGCCGCTCTACGACTGGTTCCTCGACCACATCGACGGCATCCACCTGCCGGAGCAGATCGAGTTCGCGCGTCTCAACCTGACCTACACCCTCACCTCGAAGCGCAAGCTGAGGCGGCTGATCGACGAAGACCTGGTCGACGGCTGGGACGATCCGCGCATGCCCACCCTGACCGCGCTCCGCCGCCGCGGCTGCCCGCCCGAAGCGATCCGCGACCTCTGCGCGCGCGTCGGCCTGACCAAGAACGACTCGACCGTCGATCTCAGCCAGCTCGAGTTCGCGATCCGCAACGAACTCAACCGGACCGCGCCGCGGGCGATGGCCCTGCTGCGGCCGCTCAAGGTGGTGATCGAGAACTACCCCGAGGACCACGAAGAGGAACTCGACGCGATCAACAACCCGGAAGACGCTTCGGCCGGCACCCGCAAGGTGCCCTTCTCCAGGGTGCTCTACATCGAGCGGGACGACTTCCGGCGCGACCCGCCGCGGAAGTTCTTCCGGCTCGCGCCGGGCCGGGAAGTGCGGCTCCGCTACGCCTACTTCATCACCTGCACCGACGTGATCGAGGACGACGACGGCAACGTCGTCGAACTCCGCTGCACCTACGATCCGGCGACGCGCGGCGGCGACGCCCCGGACGGCCGCAAGGTCAAGGCCACGCTGCACTGGGTCTCGGCGGCGCACGCGGTTTCCGCCGAGGTCCGGCTCTACGACCGGCTGTTCAACCACCCGAACCCCGGCGGCGCGCCCGGCGAGATCGAGGATCACCTGAACCCCGGCTCGCTGGAGGTCCTAAAGGACTGCCGGCTCGAGCCCAGCCTTGCCCTGGCCACACCAGGCGACCGGGTCCAGTTCGAGCGGCTCGGCTACTTCTGCGTCGATCCGGACAGCGCGCCCGGGGCGCCGGTGTTCAACCGGACGGTGACGCTGCGGGACACCTGGGCGAAGATCGAGCGGGCACAGAAGGCAGCTGAGCGATAGCGAGGACCAGCTCGCGCTCGCCGCCTCGCGGCATCGCGCCTGATGCCGGCCAGAAGGCCGGCGCACCGACGCCGGCGCACCCAGTGTGTTCAGCTCAGTTCGTCGAAGCGCTTCTGCAGCTTCTTCATCCGCTTGCCCGAGATGCCGCCCAGCGCCTCGATGGCGCGGCGGATGCGGGCGCGGACCAGGTCGGGGCCGAGGATCTCCATCGACTGGAACAGGGGCAGCGAGGACGTCTCGCCCGACATGGCGACGTAGAAGGGGCGGGTCAGGTTCCGCAGGCTCATGTCGAGCGCATCGGACAGGCGCCGGAATTGGCCCTGGATCACGTCTGCCGTGAACTCCTGCTCGCGCTCCAGCGTCCACAGCATGAACTGAAACGCCTCGGCGACCTGAGCCTCTTCGAGCCCCTTGACGGCCAGCTTCTCGCGGTCGACCTCCGGGGCATCGACGAACAGGAAGTTCGTCAGCCGGCCCCAGTCGCCGAGGGTCTCCAGGCGTGGCTGGGCGAGGGCGGCGATCGCGGCGAGCCGTTCCCGCTCCATCGACCATTCCCGCACGAGGTTCGCCAGGCCGGCGGCGTCGTAGTCCTCGCGCAGGTAGCGGGCATTCAGCCAGCGCAGCTTGTCGAGGTCGAAGACGGGGCCGCCGAGCGAGATGTCCTCGAGGCGGAAACCGTCCACGAGCTGGTCGAGGCTGAACTTCTCCTCGCCCTCGGCCCGGCTCGACACCATGAGTCCCAGGAAGTTGAGCAGCGCTTCGGGCAGGAAGCCGGCATCCCGGAACCAGGTGATCGAGGTCGGGTTGCGGCGCTTCGAGAGCTTCGACCGGTTCGCGTCGTTGTTGCGCAGAAGCGGCAGGTGGCAGAAGACCGGCGGCTCGTAGCCCAGCACCTCGAACAGGCGCAGGTGCTTGGGCAGGGAGTTGATCCACTCCTCGCCGCGGATCACGTGGCTGATGCCCATCGCGTGGTCGTCGACGACGCACGCGAGGTGGTAGGTCGGGTAGCCGTCGGCCTTGAGGATCACCTGGTCGTCGATCAGCTCCCACTCGCGGCGGATCTCGCCGCGCAGGAGGTCCTGCATGACGCATTCGCCCTCGATCGGCATCGCCAGGCGAACCGTGTGGGCCTCCCCCGCCGCCGCCCGCCGCTCGGACTCGGCGACCGGCAGGTCCCTGCACCGGCGGTCGTAGCCCGGGAAACGCTGCTGGGCGCGGTTCTCCCGGCGCATCTCGTCGAGCCGCTCCCGGGTGCAGAAGCAGCGGTAGGCGCTGCCCGCGGCGAGCAGGCGGTCAACCTCGCTCCGGTACAGCTCCAGCCGCTCGCTCTGACGGTACGGACCCTCGTCCCAGTCCAGACCCAGCCAGCGCAGGGCATCGAGGATCGCCGCCTCCGACTCGCGGCTCGAACGGGCGCGGTCCGTGTCCTCGATCCGCAGCACGAACACGCCGCCACGGCTGCGCGCGAAGGCCAGGTTGACCAGCGCCTGGTACGCGGTACCGACGTGGGGGTCGCCGGTGGGCGACGGCGCCACGCGAACCCGAACCGGCGCCACAGTCTCCGGACTGGAAGCGCTCATCCGCGTGCCCTCTCGCGATATCGGGCAAGCCGCCGGCGGTGCGGCTGCAGTTCGCCGTCGGCCGCGCCGGCGCGTTCGAGCGTCTCGACCACCTGCTCGATCCGGCGGGCCGCGTCGTCGTAGAGGCCGGCGCCGCCCAGGGCATCGGCCAGTTCGAGCTGGAGCTGAACCATCAGATCCCGCATCCGTGTATCGGGAACGCCGGCCGCGGCCGCGCGATCCAGCCGCTCGAGAGCCCGCGCCACGTCGTTCTCCCGCATCGCCAGCATCGTCGTGACGAGCAGCATGTGGACATCGGCCGGGTCTTCGGCAAGGACGCGTTCCGCCTCGGCGGCCGCCTCCCCGAACTGTCCGAGCTTGAACAGGGCGCCCGCCAGCACGGCCCGCCCGCCCGCGAGATCGGGGTCGAGTTCGAGGGCGCGACGGGCGGCCGCGACCGCCTCCCGTGGGCGGTTCATCCGGTCGTGGACGCCGGCCGCGGCGAAGTGCGCCTGGGCGTTCCCGGGTTCCAGTTCGATCAGCCGCCGGAGTTCCCCGAGCGAAGCCTGCAACTGCCCCGTCTCCCGGTAGGTCTTGCTCCGGCGCAGGAAGCTCTCCGAGTCCACCGCCAGCAGGTCGACCTCGGCCCGGCGCGGATCGCGCTGATGGAGCAGCGGCGGCAGCTCTCGCGCCGCCTGGGCGAGACGCCTCGCCCCGTCGCCGTCGCCTGCGCGGTGCCGGGCGCGCGACAGCATCGCGACGACCGCCTGAGTCTCGGGACTCAGCTCGTAGGCCCGTTCGAGGTGCCGCGTGGCCTGATCGACGTCGCCGCGCGCGAGGGCGAGCCGGCCGAGGCCGAGATGCGCCACGGCGTTGTCCGGTTCGAGACGCGCGGCTTCCCGGTAGTGCTCGTCCGCGTCGGCGGCGAGGCCGACCTTCTCCAGGGCGGAGGCGAGCCGGATGCGGGCCGGCGCATAGTTGGGGTCGAGTTCGGCGGCCCGGCGGTAGAGCGCCGTCGCCGCGGCCGGATCTCTCACCTCTTCG
This sequence comes from Thermoanaerobaculia bacterium, assembly GCA_965116955.1. Lineage (GTDB taxonomy): Bacteria > Acidobacteriota > Thermoanaerobaculia > Multivoradales > Multivoraceae > Multivorans. The sequence goes on from OZ220742.1 coordinate 351,133, forward strand.
ACGTTCGCCTGCAGATAGGTCCAGCGGAAGTCGCGAGGCGCCAGCCGCGAGGCCTCGGCGTAAGCAGCCGCGGCCTCGTCGTCGAACTGGTGGGCGTGCAGGGTCATCGCGAGGCGTCCCCAGGTGGACGGTGAATCGGGCTCGCGAGCCGCGGTGGCGAGTTCCTTCTCGATGGCGGCGCGTACGCGGGGTTCGACGGCGGTGAGGTCGGGGGTCGGCAGTTCGGCGGCTTGGGTGACGGCGGCTTGTGTGACGGCGGCGAGGGAGAGGAGGCTTGCAGCGATGACGCCGCAGCGGATGCGGGTCAGAAGACCCGCGCACCCAGAGGTACCGCTAGTCATCGGCCTTCTCCGCGGCGGAGGGTCACTTCACTGCCGCTGGCGGCGCCTTCGAAGGTCTCGACCGCGCCGCCGGGCCAGGTCACCTCGAAGCGCTCGACGGCGGCCGCATCGCCAAGGCCGATGTGGAGCGGCGCTTCGCCGCCGGTCAGATAGCCGCCGAGGGGCAGCGCGAGGCGGCGGACCGGCCGGCCGTCGACCCACGCGACGACCGAGGCGCCAATCGCGGTGCGCCGCAGTTCCGGGTCGATCACCCGTAGCCGCACCCAGCCGGCGCCGGCCGCCGGCGCCGACTCCGCGATCGTCTCGTTGCGGTAGACGCGCGCCGAACCTTCCAGGTTGCTGACCAACAGGTCCAGATCGCCGTCGCCCTCCAGGTCGAAGGGCACGAGGCCGCGGCTCACGTCGAGCGCCGTCCCGAAGTCTCCCGAAGCGACACTCGCATCGGCGAAGACGCCGGCACCGTCGCCGAGCATCAGCAGGTTGGGCTCGGCGTACCCCCGCCAGAACCAGTCGTCGCGGTCCGAGAGCACCTCCGGGCGCCGCTTGACCGCGCCGTTGACCACGGCGAGATCGAGGTCGGCGTCGTTGTCGGCGTCGAAGAAGGCGGTTCCGAAGCCCGTGTACGGCGTGCTCGGTGCCGCCAGGCCGGCCTCGGCCGCCCGATCCTCGAAGCCGTCCGTCGCTCCCGGCGTTCCACCCAGGTTCACGTACAGCGTGTTCGTCTCCTCGATCAGATGACTCAGGAACAGGTCGAGGTCCCGGTCGCCATCGATGTCACCCAGAGCTATGCCCATTCCCGCCTCGCCGACACCGAACCGATTGTAGGCCGCACCGAGCAGCACGGCATCGTCCTCGAACACTCCGTCGCCCCGGTTGATCCAGAGCTGGTTCGGGTCGGCGTCGTTGGCGACGTAGACGTCGGGTAGTCCGTCTTCGTCGAGGTCGGCGGCAACGACGCCCAGGCCGGCGTCCTCGATCAGCGAAACACCGGCGTCCCGGCTGCGATCGACAAAGCGCCGGCCGCCCTCGTTCCGGTAGAAGACGTCCGCCTCGCCCTCGAACTGCTGTGGACCGCAGTAGTCGACCCGTCCGCCCTGGACCTGGCACTCGCGCGCATCGTGCCACTGGACGTAGCGGGCCACGTACAGGTCGAGCCAACCGTCGAGGTCGGCATCGAAGAACACCGCCGAGGTCGACCAGCCAGAAGTCGCAACGCCGAGCGCCCCCGACGCGTCGACGAAGCGGCCGCCGCCCTCGTTCCGGTAGAGCACGTCGGCGCCCAGGTTCGTCACGTAGAGATCGAGATCGCCGTCGTTGTCGATGTCGCCGACCGCGGCGCCCATGCCGTAGCCCGGGTTGTCGAGCCCGGAGACGTCGGTCGCGTCGACGAAACGGCCGCGCGGACGCTGCACGTAGAACCGGTTCCGCCCCGGCTCGCCGGCAATCTCGCTGCCCGCGTTCGGGAAGTACAGGTCGAGCAGGCCGTCGCCGTCGGCGTCGAACGCCGCGACGCCGCCGCCCATGATCGCCGGCATCGGGAAGGTCCCGGCCGATCCGGTCGCGTGGACGAAGTCGAGGCCGGTCTCGGCCGTCACGTCCACGAACCGCACCCCGCCCGCCACGGCCACGTCCGTCGACGGCGCCGCCGGCGGCTCCGAAACGCCTTCCTCCGACCCGCAACCGAAGATCACAGAGGCGGCCGCGGCCAGGGCGAAGAGACGCATCAGTTGACGCCGGCAGCGGCGCCCGCCTCCAGCCGGCGGCGCCGGCGGGCGTAGCGCTGGATCATTCCCAGCATCGTCTCCTCGTCGTGGATTCCGCACAGCGGGAACACGTCGAGCATCAGGGTCGGCACGCCCTCGACTCCGGCCGCCACCGCGCTGCGCGTGACTTCGGCCAGCCGGCGGCCAGCGGCAAGATCATCGGCCGTGCCGAGTGGGAAAGGAGCGCGGCGTTCGAAGTCCCGCAGCAGATCCTCGACCTCACTCTCCTGTTCGTAGTAGGCCCCGAACGCGGCCTCCCGCCATTCCCGTTCGATTGCCCGGTCGAGCCCGCGATCGATTCGCTCGTCCAGAATCACCGCGACCTCGCCGGCAAGGCGCGAATCGGGCCAGCGCGCCGGCGGATCGAACTCCACGTCCAGCGCTGCCGCCACCCTCACCAGACTCTCCCGCCGCGCCGGGTCCAGGAGCCGGCCGCGCTGGAAGTTGCCGACGCCGGTCAGGTCGATCGCCTTCCACCGCAGGTCGACGCGCTCCGCCGCGAGCGGCTCGTCGATCCGCGCCAGCACCCGGTGGGCGACGTAGCTCAGGCTGGAGGCGAAGTCGTAGTAGACGAACACCTCGAGCGGCGTATCCGCGGCGGCCCGCCCGCCGTCGCCGCTCAACTCCCGAACCCCTCGGGGTTCGCGCTCTGCCAGCGCCAGGCGTCGGCGCAGATGTCGTCGAGGCCGCGCTCCGCCGTCCAGCCGAGGTCGCGGCCCGCTAGCACCGGGTCCGCCCACACCTCCGTCGCGTCACCCTGCCGCCGCCCTTCGAGCACGGTCGGGATCTCCCGGCCGCTGGCCCGTCTCACGGCCTCGAGCACCTCGAACACGGTGACCCCGCAACCGGTGCCGAGGTTGTACTCGGCGCAGCCGTTGACCGCCGGCAGGTAGTCGAGGGCCCGCAAGTGCCCCGTCGCTACGTCGACGACGTGAAGATAGTCCCGGATCGCCGTGCCGTCCCGAGTCGGATAGTCCGTCCCGAACACCCGTAGCTGGGGCACCCTGCCGACGGCGACCTGCATGGCGCCCGGCAGCAGGTTCTCCGGCAAGCCCCTCGGATCCTCGCCGATCCGGCCGCTCGGATGGGCGCCGGCGGGGTTGAAGTAGCGCAGCGAGAGGATCCGCCAGCCCTCCTCCGACGCGGCCAGGTCGCGCAGCATGCGCTCGACGCAGAGCTTTGTGTGGCCGTACGGATTCGACGGCCTGAGCGCTGCGCTCTCCGCCAGGGGGCAAGCGCCCGGACCGGGGTCGCCGTAAACCGTCGCGGACGACGAGAAGACGAGCCGGCGCACGTCGTGCCGGCCCATCGCCCGCAGCAGGCTGAGCGTGCCCGCCACGTTCGTCCGGTAGTAGCCAAGCGGATCGGCGCAGGACTCGCCCACCGCCTTCTTCGCGGCGAAGTGGATGACCGCCGCGCAGCCGCCGTCGCCGAACGCCCGCTCCAGAGCCGCTTCGTCGAGTACGTCTCCTTCGACGAAGCGCAGGCTCCGGCCGGCCAACTCCTCGACCCGCCGCAGCGCCTCCGGCGAGCTGTTCGAGAGGTCGTCGATGACCGTGACGTCCCAGCCGGCAGCCAGCAGCTCGACGCAGGTGTGACTGCCGATGAAGCCGGCTCCGCCGGTGACCAGAACCCGCTCCGTCATGTGCGGGAGTCTATTGGGGCTTCCGTAGGTACACTGATCGAAGGGAGTGCCAGATGGCGCAACGATCGCAGGACTGGTGGAGACAGGCACAGCGCGACCTGGAAACCGCCGCCGAGAACAGGGCGAATGACCGTCACGAATGGGCCTGCTTCGCGGCCCATCAGGCAGCCGAGAAGGCCGTCAAGGCGCTCCATCTCGCGGCGGGCCAGGAGGCCTGGGGCCACGTCGTGGCCCGACTCCTGGCCGAGCTGCCGACGCCCGTACCGAAGGAACTTGTTGAGAGCGGTAGAGTTCTGGACAACTTCTACGTGCCCGCGCGGTATCCGAACGGACATGCCGAGGGCGCTCCCTTCGAGCACTACGGCCCGATCCAGAGCGAACTGGCACTCAGCCATGCCCGTCACATCTTCAGCTTCGTCGATCAAGCGCTGGCCGAGCGCTGAGGTCGTCCTCAGTTCCCTCGAGGAGTGGTGCGCCGCCAAGGTCGCGCACCGCAATGGACTCCTCGGATTCGGCTACTTCGGGTCCTACGCCCGAGGTGACGAGGGCTTCGGCAGCGACCTCGATCTGATCGCGATCGTCGAAGCCGACGACCGCCCGGCGATGGAGCGGGCTCGCGACTGGCCGACCGAGAAGCTGCCGGTGCCGGCCGACCTGCTCGTGTACACCATCGACGAGTGGAAGCGGCTGCACGCGGAGGGCGGCCGGTTTGCACTGATGCTGAGTGCGGAGGCTCGGTGGCTCGTCAGGCACGAGGCACGATAGCCGCCTTCCCTCGCCCGAAGCGAAACGACCGCGCTCGTTCCGACGCTAACGCTCTTAGGGCAAGGGTACGGCCACCACTACGTCCAGATCACCGCCGCTCAGATCGACATCCGAAGAACCCAGCACGAGTTCCGTCGAGAGGTTCCTGCCCGCCGGCCGTATCTCCAACCGGTACGGCGCCGCGAACAGGCCATCGATGACGAAGGAACCGTCCTCCGCCGTGCGCGTGGTGGCCTGCCGACGCAACACTCTCGCCACATCGTTCTCCGTGGCGCTCCAGGCAGGTACCGCGGAGACTCGCATCCCGGCGGCAGGCAGTCCCGTTTCCGCGTCGAGCAACCGCCCCCGGACCGAGGCGTTGTACGCCTCGAAATCGACACGGGAGGTCCTCTCGGCCACGCGAACCCGCCGCTGCTGGCCGGCGGCGGCGATCGCTATCTCGTCGCCCTTCCTCAAGCCCTCGATCAGGAAGTTGCCTCGGTGATCCGTGTTCACGCTCCAGGCCAGGTTCCGCCGCTCGTCGGTCACGAACACGTGTTCACCCGCCAAGGGCCGGCCGTCGAGCGTGACGGCTCCCTCGAGGAGACCAGAATCGTCCACGAACGAGAGCTCCACTTCGGTGACTCCATTGGGCGCCATCCGCAACGGCGCGCGGCGGGAGCGACCAGTGGACTCAACGGAGGCGATGACCGTCGATGTGCCGTCCGTCTGCCGGAACGGCATCTCGAACACCGGCTCGGTCGCGGTACCGCCGGTAGCAGCGCGCATCCCACGACCAGACCTTCCTCCGGAGGGATGGATCGTCTCGACCATCAGAAGGACCGCGCCTGCTTCAGCGGGAGTCAGGCCAAGTACCACAACTCGAAGCAGGCCTGTACCCGGCCCCGTCAGCTCCACGTATGGCGAGTCGCCCGCCGCGACCTCCAGTACTACCGGTGGACCCTCGAAGTTGTCGGATCTGGCGCCGACCGAGTAGGAACCCGGCTCAACGACCAACTCGAACTCTCCCTCCGGCCCCGTTGATGTACGCCGCGTATCGAACCAACCTCCATCGTCACGTCGAGCCGACACCGAGGCGGACGGCATCGGCACGCCGTCCGGTTCGATCACCCGCCCGCGCAGGATGACCGGCGTGACATCGATCGTGACCTCGCCGAGGTTCGCGTCGACCTCGATCTGCCTCCGTATGACCTGAGACGAGCCCGGTACCTGGCACACGAGACTCGCTGATCCCTGCGCCGACCTCATCGCGAACCGGCCCGAGGCATCGGTCAGCGACACGACCGACTCGATCGAGACGGACGCCCCCGCCACCGGTGCGCCTTCCCGGATCACCGTACCCGCCACAGCGATCTCCGGCTTCGGCCGCAGCACCAGTTCCAAGGGTTCGCCCGGGGGTTCGCTCAGGGGAAGCTCAAGGTCCTCGTAGCCGTCGGCGGTCGCGCTGAGGACGCCGGCGCCGACCGGAAAGCCGCTCAACAGAAACTCGCCCGCCTCGTCCGTTTCCACCCATGCGGAGCCACCGCGAACGGTCTGCGCAAAGCGCACGCGGACTCCTTCGACACCGCTGGCGGTGACCTCGTCCGCAATCCGCCCGCTCAACTCCAGGGCATGGCGCAGCCGGACCTCCACTTCCTCGGCACCGAGGGAGGCGTCTACCCTGACCAGGGGAATCGACTCCCTCACGAAACCGGGCGCCGAGACGTGAAGGGAGAGCTGGTCGCCCCGCCCCAACCCGGCGATATGGAAGCGGCCGTCAGCGCCGGAAGTCAGCTCCCTGGTTGGAAGGCGCATGGGGCCTCGTCGAAGGGAATGCACGAAGGTCTCACCTTCATCCAGAAGGATCGCGGCGGCTTCGACCGGCACCCCGTCCCCGTCGACCACGCGACCCCGCAGGACGATCTCCGGTTCCAGGACCACGTCTCCGACATGCCGCTCTCCGGGCGAACCCGGGTCAGACACGGGCAGCCTCCTCCTCACCGTGCCGTAGCCGGGCGCGGCCGCGACCAGCGAGACATCTTTCGCGCCGGTCGGATCTAGCGCGAACTCGCCGTCGTCATCCGTATCGACTACCTCCAGCAGGGCCGGATTCTCGACCTTCCACAAGGCGGCCTCGCCGATGAATTGCTCTCGATGCCACGGCCCGGCCAGCCCAACGGTCCCTCGAATCCCGCCGCCCGAGGCGGCTACGAGCCGGCCGAGAATCGCACGGTGAGGGGTCAGTTCCAGGACGATCGGCTCCCGTCCGACGCTCAGAACCTCGCCTAACTCGCGACGCGCCTCGCCGTAGCCGACCGCCCGGACGACGACCTGCTTCCGGCCCGGCGACTCGGCGACCTCCAGCGAGAACCGTCCTCCGCTGTCGGACCAGGCCACAGGGCGTGCGCCGTAGGCACCGATCGACAGCCGGGCGCCACTGATCCCCACACCGGTCGGATCCGCAACGGTCCCTTCAAGCCGGAGCAGCGGCTCCAGCGACAGCGCCGCGGGCGGCGCCGACCAGTCGATCGTGAGCGGCGCGAAACGTTCCGCGAACACAGTCGTTGTTGCAGCCCCCCGCGGAGCTTCCACCGTCAACGGAGTTCCGGTCAGTCTCCCCCGTTCAAGGGCGAGGGGCATTCGGGCCGAGGACCAATGGACCGCTGTCCACCGCGGCACGTCACCCGATCTCGAGGCGGCGCGTCCTGTTCCGACCGTCACTGCCGGCCTCGCTTTCGAGGAAAGCTCCACCGCACCTTCCACGAGGATCTCGACCACATCCAGGCCACCGGCCGCAGTCAGAACGTGGTACACGCCCGCGGGTGCCTGGAAGCGTCCTCGTTCGTCCGTCGCACCGACCGGCCAACCGTCTTCGCCGACCAGAATCGCGGCAGGTTCCGGCACACCGTTCGTGCTCAGTACACCGTTGAGCGCCGGCGCCGTGGACCGCGTCAGTTCCACCGCCACATCGGCTCGCGCCTCGCACTCCACCACCTCCGGTACGTAGCCGGGAGCGCCGATCGTGAGGCGCTCGAAGCGGCGCGAGCCAGACCTGGACAAAGCGTACGGCTCATCCCTGAGCTCGTGGTGAACCGGCCTTCCGGCCTCGATCCGGCTTATCCGGGACCAGGCACTCCACGAGCGCAAGTAGCCGAAGTTGCGCAGACTCCCGCCGCGCACGATCCAGGCGCTCGGCGGCCCCCTCAGCGACACCGTGCAGGACGCGACCTTCTTCAAGTCGTGCGACGGCAGCAGCGTGTGCGTCGCCGGCCCGACCAGGAGAAACGCCCGTTCCCCGGCCGCCGCACTTCGCACTCTGATCCAACGCACACCGGGTTCGCCGACTTCGAACGTGAAGCGGCCGTCCACGACGTCAACCGTCGCTTCGACCGGGTAGAGGCCGCTCATGTCGTCGTTCAGCACGGCGCTGAACAATGCGTGGAACGACGGCGCGGGCACCAACGAAACATGGATGGGGCCAGCGTCGGCAGACTGGCCGATCGAGCCATGCACCTCTACGGAAGCCGAGGCTCCGGCTACCGCCAACAAGCCTGTCGCCAAACCAGTGGCGGCAACCCGATTCCGAACGCCATGGAACACGCGTCGCGGCATGATCCTCCTCGCGGCGAGAGTTCCGAATCTATCGAACGACCTGTCCAACCCCACTCCGCCGCCGATCCTTCCGAAGCCGCCCCGCACGAGTCCGCGGTGCTACGATCCCGCGCCGGATCGAGGAGGAAACCAGGCCATGCAGACACCCGTTCGAGTCGCCGTCACTGGAGCCGCCGGTCAAATCGGCTATTCCCTGATCTTCCGTATCGCCGCCGGCGAGATGCTGGGGCCGGAGCAGCCGGTGAGTCTCCACCTGCTGGAGATTCCGCCGGCCATGGATGCGCTCTCGGGAGTCGTGATGGAACTCCGTGACTCGGCGTACCCCCTGCTGCACGAGATCGTCACGAGTTCGGACGCGGACGAGGCGTTCGACGGCGTGGACTTCGCGATGCTGGTCGGCGCGCGGCCGCGCGGGCCGGGCATGGAGCGCAAGGACCTGCTGCAGGCGAACGCGGCGATCTTCTCCGTCCAGGGCAAGGCGCTCGACGCCCACGCGAGCCGCGACGTGCGCGTGGTCGTCGTCGGCAACCCGGCGAACACGAACGCCCTGATCGCGGCCAGCAACGCCCCCGGCCTCGACCGGCGGCAGTTCACGGCGATGACCCGGCTCGACCACAACCGGGCGATCAGCCAGCTCGCGGAGAAGACCGGCGCTCACACGACCCGGGTGCACCGCATGACGATCTGGGGCAACCACTCGGCGACGCAGTACCCTGACCTCAACCACGCCGTGGTCGACGGCCGGCCGGCGCCGGAGCTCGTCGACGAGGCCTGGACCCGCGAGGAATTCATCCCCACCGTTCAGCAGCGCGGCGCGGCGATCATCAAGGCGCGCGGCGCGTCGTCGGCGGCCTCGGCGGCCGCCGCCGCGATCGACCACATCCGCACCTGGGTCCAGGGCACGGCCGACGGCGACTGGGTCAGCATGGCGATCCCGGCCGACGGCAGCTACGGCGCTCGCGAGGGCGTCGTCTACTCGTTCCCGGTCACCTGCAGCGGCGGCGACTACGAGATCGTCGAGGGCCTCGCCGTCGACGAGTTCAGCCAGGGGCGGATGCAGGCCACGCTCGACGAGTTGTTCGAAGAGCGCGCCGGGGTCGAAGAGCTCCTGCCGTAGGCACCGGCCGCCGCCGCTTCACCGGTTCTCCATCGGGCGGCGCTATGCTGACGGCGTCCGCTTCCAATCGCCCCAAACCGCCCGAAACGGAGGACACGATGGACCAGACCCTCCACGACCGTTTGAACGCACACCTTGGGCTCGAGTTCGAGGCCGCCCACCGCTACCTGTCCATGGCGCTCTGGCTCGAGCGCATCGACCTGCCCGGCTTCGGTGCCTGGCTGCGGGGCCAGTCCGCCGACGAACTCGGCCACGCCCACCGCATCATCGATCACCTCGCGGACCGCGACCTCCTCGTCCGCATCCCCGAGATTCCGGCCCAGCCGACCGAGTGGGCGTCGCCGGAAACCGCCGTCGCCGACATTCTCGAGAGCGAGCAGCGGGTGACCGCGGCGATCGAGGAGCTCTACGACCTCTCCGAGAAGGTCCACGACCGCGCCGCCTCGATCATGCTCCAGTGGTTCATCAACGAGCAGGTCGAGGAGGAGAACGTCGCCCGCACCCTGCTGGGAAGGCTGAGGCTCGTGGGCGGCGACGGCGTCGGCATGCTGATGATCGACCAGGAGCTGGCGAAGGGCACGGTACCCGGCGCCATGGCGGAACCGGAAGCGGACGGAGCCGAATGACCATGGGAGTCGAATGACGTCAACAGACCAGGATCGCCAGACCCCAGCCCCGCAGGCGCCGAGCCGGCGGTACTCCAACTACGTCCTGGGCGTCCTCGTCCTGGTCTACGTCTTCAACTTCATCGACCGCCAGATTCTCTCGATCCTCGCCGAGGACATCCGCAACGATCTCGGCGTCAGCGACGCCCAGCTCGGCTTCCTCTACGGCACCGCCTTCGCCGTCTTCTACGCCATCTTCGGGATTCCGATCGGCCGCCTGGCCGACATGTGGACCCGCAAGAGCCTGATCTCTATCGGTCTGGCCGCGTGGAGCCTGATGACGGCGCTGTCGGGCACCGCTCGCGGCTTCGCCTCGCTCGCCGCGTACCGGATCGGCGTCGGGATCGGCGAATCGAGCGCCGGGCCGGCGGCGTTCTCGATGCTCGGGGACTACTACCCGCCCCGGCTTCGGGCCACGGTGACCGCGATGTACTCGAGCGGCGTCTACATCGGCGCCGGCCTCGGCATCCTGATCGGCGGTCAGATCGTCGACAGGTGGAACAACGCGTACGCGGACGGCGGGGCACCATTCGGCCTGGTCGGCTGGCAGGTCGCGTTCTTCGCCGTCGGCCTGCCGGGCCTGCTGATGGCGATCTGGGTCTGGACCCTGAAGGAGCCCGTGCGAGGCCAGAGCGAGGGCATCGTCACTCCCCCGCATCCCGAGCCGTTCAAGGAACTGGGACGGGAGACGGCCGCCATTCTGCCTCCGCTCACGGTCTTCTCGCTCTTCGCAAGCGGCGGCCCGAGGACAGTGGCCCGGAACCTCCTGATCGCGGTCGGATGCGCCGTAGCCTGCTTCGGCCTGATCCAGGTTTTCGGCAACCCGGTCCAGTGGATCGCGCTCGCGATCGGTGCTTATGCCTTCCTGTCCTGGGTGCAGGGACTGAAGCTGAGAGACAGGCCTACCTTCGAGCTGGTCTACCGCTCCCGCTCGATGATCTACGGCATGTTCGGCTTCGGCTGGATGGCGTTCGTCGGCTACGGCCTCGGCTTCTGGGCGCCGACCTACTTTCGGCGGGTACACGACCAGAGCGCCGGCGAAGCCGGCCTGATCCTGGGTCTCACGGCCGCCGTCGCGGGCTGGATGGGAGTCGCCGGCGGCGGTTACTTCTCCGACTGGATGAAGCAGAGGACGGCGAAGGCCCGGCCGCTCTGCGGCCTCATCATCGCCCTGGCCTCGATCCCGTTGGGAGCCTTCTTCGTACTGACCGAGAGCGTGACCACGGCCTACGTGGTCAACTTCGTCTACACGGTCGTCGGATCGGCGTGGATCGGTTCGGCCGTCGCCCTGGCCAACGACCTGGTGCTGCCCAGGATGCGAGGAACCGCATCGGCGTTCTACATCCTGATGATGACCTTCGTGGGCCTCGCCCTCGGACCCTTCCTGATGGGCTGGCTGAGCACCACTCTGGAAGCCGGCGGCGCCGACTCCGGTCGCTCCCTGCAACTGGCGATGGTGGCGAGCCTGGGTGCCTATGTCCTCGGCGGGATCTTCTTCTGGCTCGCCGGCCGTAGCGTGGTCGCGGAGGAGAGCAGCCGGATCGAGCGTGCGCAGACCGCGGGCGAGGTGGTCGAGGCGGCCTGACCGGGGCTATGACCTCAGCCTTGCCATCACCGGCGCGTGGTCGGAGGCGATGAGGCCCTCCTTCTTCTTCCGGTAGTCGCGGTCGGTTTCGACCTCCTCGACCCGCTCGCGGACGGCTTCGGTCGCCAGCAGGAAGTCGATCCGCAGGCCGAGGTTCCGGTGGAAGGCGCCGAACCGGTAGTCCCACCAGGAGAACTTGACCGTGTCGGGATGGAGCTCCCGGTACAGATCGGAGAAGCCAAGGTCGAGCAGCGCGCGGAACCGTGCCCGTTCCGCGTCGGTGTGGTGAATCCCTCCCGCAAGGCGCTCCTCGTCGTGGGTGTCGAGGCTCGTGGGCGCGATGTTGAAGTCGCCGCAGAGCACCGCCGCTTCGTCCGCGCGGAGCGAACCGCTGAGGTAGTCGCGCAGCGAGTCGAACCAGGCCAGCTTGCGGGGATAGTCCAGGTGGTCGATGTCCTTGCCGTTGGGGCAGTACACGGTCGTGAAGTCGAGGCCCGCGGTCTTCACTCGTAGTAGCCGCGCGCCCGCCTCCTCCTCGCCGGGCAGGCCCGACCGCACGTCTTCGATCGGCTCGCGCGAGAGGACGGCAACACCGTTCCAGGCCTTCTGACCGCAGACGGCGGCGTGGTAGCCGAGTTCCTCGAGCGCCTCAACCGGGACGTTGTCGGCGGTCGCCTTCAGTTCCTGGAGGCCGACGATGTCCGGCTGCCGCGCCTTGAGCCAGTGGACGAGGAAGTCGAACCGCGCTCCCAGGCCGTTGATGTTCCAGGTGGCGATCAGCAAGCCGTCAACTCCAGCCGCAGGAACGGCCGGCGTTTTGCTCCCGCAGCCAGTCTGCGAGCGGGGCAAAGTAGTCGAGGATCGCCGTCGCGTCCATCTCGCGGCTGCCGCCGATCGCCTCGAGCGCGTCCGGCCACGGACGGCTGAGACCCATCGCCATCATGTCGCGCAGACGGCTGCCGGCCACTTCGTTGCCGTAGATCGAGCAGCGGTGAAGCGGTCCCTCGTAGCCGATCGCCGCGCACAGGTCGCGGTGGAACTGGAACTGGAGGATGTGCGCCAGGAAGTAGCGAGTGTAGGGCGTGTTGCCCGGCACGTGGTACTTGGCGCCGGGGTCGAAGTCCTCCTCCGTTCGTGCCGACGGAGCGGTCACGCCCTGGTATTGCTCGCGCAGGCGCCACCACGCCGCGTTGTACGCCTCCGGCGGTGTCTCGCCGGAGAACACGCCCCAGCGCCAGCGGTCGACGAGCAGTCCGAAGGGCAGGAAGGCGACCTTGTCCAGCGCCATCCGCATCAGGAGCGAGAGATCGGCCTCGGCCGGCGGTTCCTCGTCGAGCAGGCCGATGTCGACGAGGTAGCCAGGCGTGACGGACAGGGAGATCGTGTCGCCCAGGGCCTCGTGGAACCCGTCGTTCGCGCTGTCCCGGAACAGGGGCGGCAGCTCCCGGTAGCCGAGCTGGTAGTAGGTGTGGCCCAGTTCGTGGTGGATCGTGGAGAAGTCCTCGGCGTTGATCTGGATGCACATCTTGATCCGAACGTCTTCGTCCAGATCGAGCTGCCAGGCGCTGGCGTGGCAGACGACATCGCGGTCCCGCGGCCGGAGGAACTGTGAGCGCCGCCAGAAGGTGTCGGGGAGTTGCTCCATCCCGAGCGAGGTGAAGAAGCCCTCGGCGATCTCGACCATCTCCCGCTCGGAGGTCTGGCGCTCCCGGAGGATCTCCGTCAGGTCGTATCCGGCATCGGCGGCCTCCGGCGCGGCGAGGTCGAATACGTTGGACCACGTCTGCGCCCACATGTTGCCCAGGACGTGAGCCGGGATCGGCCCCTCGGGATCGACGACGTCCGGACCGTACTCCTCCGCGAGTTCGGCGCGGACGTGGCAGTGCAGGTCGTCGTAGAGCGGCTTCACCTGCTCCCAGAGACGGTCCGTCTCCGCGGCGAAGTCGTCCGGCGCCATGTCGTAGCCCGAGCGCCACATCGCGCCGGTGTCGGCGTAGCCGAGACCCCGAGCGCCTTCGTTCGAGAGCTCGACGAAGCGCTGGTAGTCCGCGCGCATCGGCGGCGAGATCGTCCGCCAGCCTTCCCAGGCGTCGAGCAGTGCGCCGGCGTCCCGGCTGTTGTCGATCACGTCCTCCAGATCGTCGAGGGAACGGCAGGAATCCGGCCCGCTCGGACAGTGTTCGCCGGCGCCGTATGCCGCCTCCATCCCGGTCGTGATCTGACTCAGTTCCTCGATCTTCGCCTCGTCGGCCGGCGCGGCCACGGTCAGCCCGCCCCGCAACAGGTTGAGCTTGCGCGCCACCTCGTGCGCCTCCGAGGCCGCGTCGTAGGTCGCCGCCTCCTGCGCGAAGTCGATCGCGCGGGTCAGCGCCTCCGCCCCGGCACGCGCGGCCAGGGCGGTCGTATCCTCGTTGATGTAGGTCGACTGCACCCACGCCGCGCGGCTGCCGTCGTAGTAGTGCTCGAGAATCGTCTCCTCCGCAGCCGCCGTGAACTCGGCCGCCGACGGCCGCGCTTCGCCCGCGCAACCGGCAAGCAGGACGACCGCCGCGGCGGCCAGGGGCAGGTAGAAGGGGCGCAGTCGGGTTTGAAGCGCAATCAGCGACACGGCGAGTTCCTCCCAATCGGTTCCAGGCATCAAACGGCGGGACCGGGGATTGACTCTATTGCAGGGTTCCGAGCCGGCACGCCGAACGGCGGCTCCGTAGAATCCCGGTCCCATGGCCCCGATCGTCATCGGCACGAGGGCGACGCCACTGGCGCGGATCCAGGCCGACCTGGTTGCACGCCGGCTCGGTGAACTGGGCGTGGACACGGCGATCCGAGCCATGTCTTCCCAGGGCGACCGCAGCCTCGGGGGCAGCTTCGCCCAGGCCAAGGGTGTGTTCACCGGTGAGTTGACCGCGGCCCTGCGCGACGGCTCGGTCGACCTCGTCGTCCACTCGTTGAAGGACCTGCCGGTCGAGGACGAGCCCGACCTGGTGATCGCGGCGGTGCCGGAACGGGAGCGGCCGTTCGATCTGCTGCTGTTCGCGCCGGATCTCACGACCGGCCGGGGAGGGAGGGCGAGCGAGGCGGCGAAACTCGCGACACTGCTCGACGCCGGTGAAGACGCCGCCGGTCGGAACGTGGCCGCGGCCGCCGACGCATTCGCGCCGCTGCCCGCCGGGGCGCGTCTGGGCACCTCCTCCCCGCGGCGGCAGGCCGGCGCGCTGGCCATCCGGCCGGACCTCGTCTGCTGCGCCGTCCGCGGCTCCGTCGGCCGCCGGCTCGAGTGGCTCCAGAACGGTGCGATCGACGCCCTCCTGGCGGCCGAGGCGGGCGTCCTGCGCCTGGCGCGAAGCGGCGAGCTCGAAGCTTCGGCCGCCGCCATCCGGGGCTTCCGGCTCGATCTTCGCTCCTGGCCCTGCGCTCCCGGACAGGGCGCCCTCGCCGTGCAGATCCTGCGCGGAGGCCGGCTCGACGGTCATCCCGCGATGGCCGCGCTCGACGACGCCCCGAGCCGCGCCGCGGCCTTCGCCGAACGCTCCCTGCTCGGCCGGCTCGGCGGCGGCTGCCTGCGGCCGTTCGGCGCCTGGGCGGACGCGCGCGGTACCGGCGCGGCGGAGCCGGTGCTGCACGAGGTCCATGCGCTGATTGCGGCGGATGATTGGCGCGAACCTGCGGGAGTCGGCGAGGCGCCCCGCGTCGTTCACGCCGCGGCTTCGACAAAGGACGGTGCAGTCGATCTCGACGCCCTTGCTGGGCGGATCGAGCGGGGTCTCGCCAAAGCGGACGCCGGCCTTGCGGCCGGCGCGTTCTCGCAGCCGCCTTCGGCGGCAGCGGGTCAGAGGACCCGCGCACCCAGTGTGGAGCTTCCGGACCTCATCGTCACCTCCTCCCCTGCCGGAGTCCGCCGTCTGACCAGGCGACTCGATCCGGCTGTCCGAGTGGCCGCTCTGCCGGCGACCGTAGTCGAAGTCTTCGACGCCCCCTGGCCGGCCGACCGCATCGACCTGAACCGTCCCCGCCGCCAGTGGCCTTGGCTGCTCGTCTCCTCGCCGACCGCGGCGAGGGTCACAGCAAACCGAGCCGTGCGCGAACCAGCCTGGGGCCGGCTGCCATGGTGCGCGCTCGGCGAAGGCACCGCGCGCGCGTTGCTTGCGGCCGGCGTGCCGCCGAACCTGGCCGCTCGGGCCTCGGGCGGCGAAGAGTTCGCTCGTTACGCGGCCCGGGTGCTCGACCCGCACTGTCCGCTGTTCGTACCGCATTCGGCCCGCGGCGGAGGGTCGCTCGTCGAAGCGCTCGAGGCGGCGGGCCGCCGGGTCACGGCCTGGGCGGCCTACACCGTGCATCCGAACGAGGACCTCGACTGGCCCCAAGGTTGGCAAGCGGCCCGTGCCCGCGTACTCTTCACCGCTCCATCGGCGGTTTCCGCCTTCGTAGCGTCCGGCCTGGACTGGCCGGGAAGCTGCTGGGCAATCGGAGCCGCCACAGCCGCGGCGCTCCGCAGCGCCGGAGCCGGCAACGTGAAGTGCGCACAGGAACCGACCGCCGCCGGCATCGAACGCCTGTGGCTGGAGGAGGTGGGCGCCCAGCCGAAAGCCAACCGCGACCCGAGGGAAACTGGATGAGCGCCGGACAAAGCAGCGAGGATCTCTGGGCGGAGGCGCAGCGCCACCTCGTGGGCGGCGTCAACAGCCCGGTCCGCGCCTACCGCGCGGTCGGCGGCACGCCGCCCTTCATCGCCGAGGCCGAAGGAGCGGTCATGCGCTCGATCGACGGCACCAGCTACGTCGACTTCGTTGGCTCCTTCGGGCCCCTGGTGCTAGGCCACAGCCATCCGGCCGTCGTCGAAGCCGTGCGCGAGGCGGCCGCCCGCGGCACGTCCTTCGCCGCGCCCCACGAGGGCGAGGTCGAGCTGGCGCGGATGGTCAAGGGACTCGTGCCGGTCATCGAGAAGATCCGCTTCGTCAACTCCGGCACCGAGGCGACCCAGTCGGCGGTCCGGCTCGCCCGCGGCTGTACCGGCCGTGACCTCGTGCTCAAGTTCGAGGGCTGCTACCACGGCCACGTCGACGCGCTGTTGGTCGAAGCCGGAAGCGGTCTCGCCACCTTCGGAATCGCCTCGAGCGCCGGCATCCCCGCGGCGACGGCCCGCGACACGATCGTCCTGCCGCTCGACGACGACGAAGCGCTCGAGCAGGCCTTCCGGCGCCACGGCCCGAAGCTCGCGGCCGCGATCATCGAGCCGCTGCCGGCCAACAACGGTCTGCTGGTCCAGCGGCCGGAGTACCTTCGACTCCTGCGCCGTCTGTGCACGGAGCACGGCGCTCTCCTGATCTTCGACGAGGTGCTGAGCGGGTTCCGCGTCCCCGGGGTCACCGTCGGCGCACAGCTCGGCATCGAGCCCGATCTCGTCACCCTCGGCAAGGTGATCGGCGGCGGACTGCCGGTCGGCGCCTACGGCGGGCCGGCGCGGCTGATGGACCGGCTTTCGCCGCTGGGACCCGTCTACCAGGCCGGCACCCTGTCCGGGAATCCGCTCGCCGTCGCCGGCGGGCTCGCCACCCTGCGTGAACTGGTAGCCGGTGACGGCTGGAAGCGGATGGAAGACCAGGGCGCGCTGCTCGAAGGCGAGTTGGGCCCTGTCCTCGAAGCGAGCGGCCACCCCTACCGGCTCGTCCGCTGCGGCTCGATCTTCTGGCTCGCCTACGGCGACGGCGAACCGCCTCGCCGGGCCGACCGCTTCCACCCGAACACGGCCGAGGTCTTCGGCCTCCTCCACCGCGGCCTGCTCGACCGCGGCTACATGCTGGCTCCTTCCGCCTTCGAGGTCGGCTTCCTATCGCTCGCCCACGACAAGGAGGCGCTGACCGGTTTCGCCGGCGCGGTCGGCGAAGCGCTGGCGGAGATTCCGGCACAGTGACGTCTTCGCCAGCGGCAGACCAGCCCGCTGCCGAGGCAGTCGCCGGCTACTTCCGGGAGCTACAGGACCGGATCTGCGACGCCCTGGTCGAGGTCGACGGCGGCGCCTTCGACGCCCGCGAGCTACGCGGCGAACGCGGCGGCGTCGCCCGGCCGCGCGTGCTGACCGACGGCGACGTGATCGAGAAGGCGGCCGTCAACTTCAGCCACTCCCGCGGCGACTCGCTGCCCCTGGCGGCGACGGAGCGCCGGCCGGAGCTCGCGGGCCGGAGCTTCGAGGCGACCTCGGTCTCCCTGATCGTCCATCCGCGCAACCCCTACGCCCCGACCAGCCACGCCAACATCCGCTTCTTCATCGCCCATCCACCGGAAGGCCAGTCGCCACAAGAAACGGGAGACGAGGAGGAAGAAGGCTGGTGGTTCGGCGGCGGCTTCGACCTGACCCCGTACTACGGCTTCGAAGAGGACGCGGTCCACTGGCATCACACCGCGGCTCAGGCCTGCGCGCCGTTCGGCGACGACCTGTACGCCCACTACAAGGCCGCCTGCGACGACTACTTTTACCTCCCCCACCGGCAGGAGATGCGCGGGGTCGGCGGCCTTTTCTTCGACGATCTGAACCGGCTGGAGCGACCCGCCGAACTCGACCCGTTCGGACGCTGCTTCGCCTTCGGGCGCAGTATCGGGGACCACTTCCTGCCCGCCTATCTGCCGATCCTGGAGCGTCGCAAGGACACGCGGTACGGCGACCGGGAACGCGGTTTCCAGCTCTACCGCCGGGGGCGCTACGTGGAGTTCAACCTCGTGTACGACCGCGGCACCCGCTACGGACTGCAGGCGCGGGCACGCACCGAGTCGATTCTGGCGTCCCTGCCGCCGCTCGCGGCGTGGCGCTACGACTACGCTCCCGAACCCGGCTCCCCCGAAGCCCGCCTCGCCTCGGAGTTCCTGGTCCGTCGCGACTGGATCCGGCCGGACAAACCATGACCACCGGCACATCTCTCTACGAACCGGAACCGCGCGTCGACGCCTCCGTGGACCGCCGCGCCATCGGCGTCCTGCTCGCCAACGTCGGCACGCCGGCGGCGCCGACCGCGAAGGCCCTGCGCCGCTATCTGCGGCAGTTCCTGAGCGATCTCCGGATCGCCGAGGTGCCGCGCTGGAAGTGGCTGCCGATCCTCTACCTGTTCGTGCTGACCACGCGGCCGCAGCGAGTCGCCGGGCTCTACCGGAAGATCTGGACGGAGGAAGGCTCGCCGCTCCTCGCCATCGGCAGACGCCAGGTCGAGGGGATCGAGCGCCGGCTGCGAGCGGCCCGCGCCGACGGCGACCCACCCTTCCACGTCGCGCTCGGCATGCGCTACGGGCAGCCGTCCATCAGGAGCGCGCTCGGCCAGCTCCGCGACCGGGGCTGCACGCGCCTGCTCTTCTTCCCCCTGTTCCCCCAGTACTCCGCCGCCACCACCGCCTCGACGATCGACATGCTGGCGAAGCAGATCCGCCGCTGGCGCTGGGTGCCCGAGATCCGGACGATCAACAGCTACTACGACGACCCCGGCTTCCTGGGTGCGCTGGCCACCAGCATCCGCGAAACATGGGCCGATGGCGAGCCCGACCGACTCGTCCTCTCCTACCACGGCGTTCCCAAGCGCTACATCGACAACGGCGATCCCTACCAGTGCCAGTGCCTGGAAACGACGCGCCTGCTGGTCCAGGAACTCGGCATAGACGGGGAGCGCGTGATCAGCACCTTCCAGTCCCAGTTCGGCCGCGAACTCTGGATCGGCCCCAAGACGGACGCGCAGATGCGCGAACTGCCCGAAGCCGGCCTCAGGAACGTCGACGTCGCCTGCCCCGGCTTCTCCGCCGACTGCATCGAGACTCTCGAGGAGATCGAGGTCGAGAACCGCGGCTACTTCGAAGAGTCCGGCGGCGAGCGCCTCCGCTACATCCCCTGTCTCAACGACCGGCCCGACCATCTCGACGCCCTCACCGACCTGATCCTCCGCAACACGCGCGAGTGGCAGGGCGGCTGACAAGGCTGTGACAATCCCCGCGTCGCACTAGGTCAGAATCGCCCGATGGACAACTGTTGCGTCGTCGCGGCGACCTGGCGCTACGCCAGCGCGGAGGAGATCGCGCGGTACACGCTGCCGGACGAGCGGCGGGCGGCGGAGATGCGACGCCTGAAGCAGCGGATCGGCGCTCAGGGGTTGATCTATCTCGCCACCTGCAATCGGGCCGCGTTCATCCTCTCGGCCGAGCCGGGAGCAACGCTCGCCTCGTGCCGGCGGGAGCTGCTGCGGCTGCTGGCCGGCGAGGGCGCGGCGCGGCGAGTGTTCCGGAGCTGGGAAGGCGAGGGCGCGGTGGAGCACCTGTACCTGGTCGCGGCCGGCCTCGACTCGGCCCAGCCGGGAGAGCGGGAGATCCGCGGGCAACTGCGCGACGCACTGGAAGACGCGACCGCCAGCGACACGGTCGACCCGGAGTTGCGACGCGTGGTCGAATCGGCGCTCCGCGCCGGCAAGCGGGTCCACCGGGAAACCGGCGTCGGCGCCGGGCGCACCTCGCTCTCGGAGATCGCGGCCGACCTGTTGACCGAGCGCGCCACGGACAACCCGGGCCCGGTCGCCCTGGTCGGCGTGGCGGCGATGACCGAGACCTGCACGGAAAGGCTGCGCTCTCGCGGCATCCCCCTGGTCCTCGTCAACCGTACCCGCTCGAAGGCCGAAGACCTGGCCGAGCGAACGGGCGGCGCGACCGCGGCGAACGGATCCGCAAAGGCGGTCGAGACGATGAGCCTCGAGCAGTTCCGGAGCGAGCCCCCGGCGGTCACCGCGGCGCTGTTCTCGACCGGCGCGCCCGGTCCCGTGATCGATCGGCGCTCTCTCCTGGGCCTCGCGACGAAGAGTCGCACCCGGTTCGGAACACTTCCGTTCGTCATCGACATGGCGATACCGGCCGATGTGACCCCCAGCGACGCGGAAGCGGCCGGCCTCGAACGGATCGGCATGGACCGGATCAACGAACTCGCCCAGCAGACCCTCCGCGACCGGCGCGAGCGCACCGCCGAGGCCCGCGTACTGATCGACGAGGAACTCGACGCCTACCGCGAGGCGATGGCCACCCGGTCGGTGGCCGGTGCTATCCGGGCCATCGGCGCCAAGTACCAGGACTCGCTGGGCGCCAACCTGGACCGCCTGCTGCAGAGCGACCTCAAGGACCTCTCGGAGGCGGAACGGGAAGCGCTCCGGAAGTGGACCGCCGTGATGGCGAAGCGCCTGAGCCACCTGCCCGTCGTGGGACTACGCGCGGTGGCGATCGAGATCGGTCAGGACGGCGTCGACGCGTTCCTTGCCGCCGCGGCGCCCGAGCTGCTCGAACAGCGGCGTGCCGGCAAGTCCTCCGAGCCATCGACCCACCTGGCGGCCGGCGAGTGAGCGCCGCACCCACGGCGGCGACCGGGCAGGCTCCCGGCCCGGCCCAAGGGACAAGCCCGCCGGCCGGGCCGCTGCTGCTGCGAACCCTTCGATTCGAGGAGGCGCCGCGGCGGCCGCTGTGGATGATGCGCCAGGCCGGGCGCATCCTGCCCGAGTACCGCGCGCTCAAGGAGCGTCACGGCTTCGCGGGTCTCGCGCGCGACCCGGAACTGGCAGCCGAAGTGACCCTGATGCCGCTCCGGCGCTTCCCGTTCGACGCCGCGATCACCTTCGCCGACATCATGTCGCCGCTGCCGGCGCTCGACGTCGACTTCCGCTTCGACCCCGGCCCGGTGATCTCCGAGCCGATTCGAAGCGCGCGGGACGTCGCCGCCCTGCCCGATCCTGACGAACTCGACGAGGCCGCCATCGCTCCCGAGGTCGCGGCCGCCCAGCGGATCGTCAGCTCCGAGCTCGGCCCGGAAACGGCCCTGCTCGGCTTCGCCGGCGCGCCGTTGACCCTCGCGGCCTACCTCGTCGAGGGCCGCGGCGTTCGCGACTTTCCCCGATTGCGGGCATTCGCCTACGAGGAGCCGGCGGCCTTCGACGCGCTGCTCGACCGTCTCGGCCGGCTCTGCGCCCGCTACCTCTTGAGCCAGCATGACGCCGGAGCCGACGCGGTGCAGGTCTTCGACTCCTGGGCCGGCCTGTTCCCGCGTGCCGAGTGGCGGCGCCGGGTCCGGCCGCACCTCGACCGGCTGCTGCGGCGCCTCGGCGACGCCGGCATCCCACGCATCCTCTTCCTCCACGCCGCGCCCCAGTTGGTGGACGACTACGCCGACCTGCCCTGCGAGGTCCTCGGCGTCGACTGGCGCACCGACCTCGGCGCGCTGCGCCGGCGGCGGCCGGACCTCTGCCTGCAGGGCAACCTGGATCCCGCGGTGTTGCTCGCCGGCAGAGACGCCGTCCGGCGTGAAGCCGGACGCCTGCTCGCCAGCCTCCCTCGCCGCGGCCACATCGTGAACCTGGGACACGGCGTGCTGTCGGAAACCCCGCTTCAGGCGGTGCAGACCCTGATCGAGGCGGTCCACGCCGAGGCGGAGGGCGCTTGAGCGAACCGCCGGCGGCGCGCCGTCTGGTGGTCGTCGGCGGCGGGCCTTCCGGACTTGCCGCCGCGTGGAAGGCCTCCGCTGAGGCGGATCGCGCCGGCGCATCCCTGGAGATCGTCGTACTCGAAGCCGACGACCAGGTCGGCGGCAAGGCACGCACGGAGCATGCCGCGGACCTCCTGATCGAGACCGGCCCGCAGGGCTTTCTCGACGATCAGCCCGTGCTGCGGGAGATGATCGACGCCTGCGGTCTCGACGACGAAGTGCTGACGCCGGAAGCGGCGGCGAACCGGCGCTACATCTATCGGGGCGGCAGGTTGCGGGAGCTGTCGCGCAGCCCGCTGGCGTTCGCCCGAAGCGGCCTGCTCGGGCCGCTCGGTCTGGCCAGGCTGGCGATGGAGCCCCTCGTGCCAGCCAGACGTACCAGTGGGAATCGCACCCAGGGAGCGGACTCGACGAGCAACGGCGCCGCCGCGGACGACGAGTCGCTCTTCGACTTCGCCGCCCGCCGCATGGGCCGGCAGGCGGCCCGACGCCTGATCTCGCCGGTCGTCCTGGGCATCTTCGCCGGCGACGCGCGGAAACTCTCCGCAACGGCGGCGTTTCCGAGGCTGGTCGCGATGGAGCGGGCCTACGGCTCGCTGTTCAAGGCGATGCGCGCCGGCCGCAAACGCGGCGTGCCGCCGCCCGGCCACCGAACGTTCCTTCAGGGCATCCAGAGCCTGCCGCAGGCGATCGCCGCGCTGCCGGGGATCGAGGTCCGGTGCAACCAGCGCGTGAGCGGAATCGAGCGTCGCGGCAGGGGCTTCACCGTTACCTCGCCCACCGGCGACCTCGCCGCCGATGCGGTCGTCGTCGCGGCCGACCTGCCCGCCGCCGCAGACCTCGTCGAAGGCGTCTCGGCTGACGCGGCGCGCGAGCTCCGGCAGGTCGAGTCGCCCCCGATGGCCGTCGTCCACACCGCCTTCGAGGCCGCCGCCGCGGCCCACATCGAGCCGGCTTACGGCTTCCTCGTCGCCCGCGGCGAGGGAATCCGCATGCTCGGCTGCCAGTACGAAACCGCGACCTTCCGCGGCCGCGGCCCGCACGGCACGTTCCTGGCCCGCTCGATGTTCGGCGGCAGCGTCGATCCGGAAGCCGCCGACCTCGGCGACGCTCAACTCGTCGACCTGACCCTCCGTGAACTCCGCCGAACGGCCGGCATCGACACGGAACCGACCTGGACAAGCGTCGCCCGCTGGCCGCACGCGATCCCCCAGTACGCGCCCGGGCACCCTCAGCGAGTGGCCAGGATCGAAGTGGCCCTGGAGCCGATCGGCGGATTCCATCTGGCCGGCAACGCTCTCCACGGCGTCGGCCTGAGCCGCGCCATCGCGGTCGGCGCCGACTGCGGAGAAAAGGCCGCGCGCCTGCTGGTCAGCTAGCGCCGTCAAACCGGGCTACACTCACCCGTCCCACCAGCTCAACACTCTCGGAGACAGTCCCCATGAAGGAAGCGCTGCAGTTCTACATCAACGGTGAATGGGTCGACCCGACGACCCCGAAGACGATGGACGTGGTCGACCCGTCGACGGAAGAAGCGATCGGCCGGATCAGCCTCGGCAGCGCGGCCGATGTCGACAAGGCCGTGGCCGCGGCGCAGGCCGCCTTCGAGTCCTTCTCGCAGACCAGCCAGGAAGAACGGGTCGAACTTCTCGGCCGGATCGTCGCCGGGTACCAGGCCCGGATCGGCGAGATGGCGGAGACGATCTCCATGGAGATGGGCGCCCCGGCCTGGCTCGCCAAGGCCGCCCAGGCCCCGTCCGGCCTCGGCCACTTCGCCGGCGCCCTGAACGTCCTGAAGGACTACGACTTCGTCGAGACCCGCGGCACGACGAACATCGTCAGGGAACCCGTCGGCGTCTGCGGTCTGATCACGCCCTGGAACTGGCCGATCAACCAGATCGCCTGCAAGGTCGCGCCGGCGCTCGCCGCGGGCTGCACGATGGTCCTGAAGCCGAGCGAGGTGGCGCCCCTCAACGCCGTCCTGCTCGCCGAGATCCTCCACGACGCCGGCGTACCGCCGGGCGTCTTCAACCTGATCAACGGCGAGGGCCCCGAGGTCGGCGCCGCGATGTCGGCCCATCCCGGCATCGACATGATGTCCTTCACCGGCTCCACTCGGGCCGGCCGAGCGGTCGCCAAGGCCGCCGCCGACTCGATCAAGCGGGTCTCGCAGGAACTCGGCGGCAAGTCGCCGAACATCGTCCTCGAGGACGCCGACATCGACAGAGCGGTCAAGGCCGGCACCCGGCAGTGCTTCCTGAACAGCGGCCAGTCCTGCAACGCGCCGACGCGGATGCTGGTGCCGGCGGCCGCGCACGCCCGCGCCCTCGAGGTCGCCAAGGCCGCCGCCGAAGCGACCGCCGTCGGCCCTCCGGAACAGGAAGGCGTCGCCATCGGCCCCGTCGTCAGCAAGGTTCAGTACGACAAGATCCAGGGTCTCATCGCCAAGGGGATCGAGGAAGGCGCCGAACTCGTCACCGGCGGCACCGACCGTCCCGAGGGCATGGACAGCGGCTACTACGTCCGCCCCACGGTGTTCGGCGGCGTCAGCAACGACATGACGATCGCCCGCGAGGAGATCTTCGGCCCCGTGCTGTCCATCCTCCCCTACGAGACGGAAGAGGAAGCGATCCGGATCGCCAACGACACACCCTACGGCCTGTCGAGCCACGTCCAGTCCGGCGACCTCGACCACGCCCGCAGCGTCGCCTCCCGGATCCGTGCCGGCAACGTCCACATCAACGGCGCCCCCGCCGACTTCGGCGCCCCCTTCGGCGGCTACAAGCAGTCCGGCAACGGCCGCGAGTGGGGCGACTTCGGCTTCGAGGAGTTCCTGGAGGTCAAGGCCGTGATGGGGGCGCTGCCGAAGGCGAGCTGAGGCGACGACAAGCCAGCGTCGTGGCCGGCCAACATCCACGCGCCGGGTTGCCCCTGCTATGCTTGGCCCATTCCTTGAATACGCCGGTTCCGATAGGAACCTAGAAACTGCCAGGTGAGGCTCACACCACTTCCGCTGCCCGTCCTGCTGCTCAGCGCGTTGGCCGCCTTTCTCTGCGCCCAGGCACACGGCCGGCAGCAAACGATATCCGGCTGCGAGGGGTGGAACACAACGGAGTTCTTCAGGACCGCAAGCGCGGAGGTAGTGACGGCCTGCCTGAACGCCGGCGCGGACATTCAGGCCACGACGGGAGACGGACACACGCCGCTGCACATGGCCGCCGACCTAAACGACGACCCGGCCGTGGTCCGAGCCCTGCTGGACGCCGGGGCCGATATCTCAGCGGGAGCAACCGCCGACGACCACACACCTGTGCACGAAGCAGCCGGAAACGAGAATCCGGCCATGCTGACGGCTCTGTTGGCAGCCGGTGCCGACCCGAGAACGACGTCTAGCAGCGGCGCGACATTGCTCCACTGGGCCGCGCGACTCAACGAGAACCTCGCCATCATCAGCGCCTTGCTGGACGCAGGGGCGGAAGTTGACGCTACGACCGAAAGCGGCATCACACCTGCTCAAGACGCGGCTTGGTCCAACGGCAATCCAGCCGTTCTTCGGACGCTGTTAGCCGCCGGTGCCGACCCGAAGATCCGGCTTGAGGACGGCCGCTCTCTACTGCACTTGGCCGCCCAGAACAACGAGAGTCGAGCCGTTGTCGAGGCGCTGCTTGCGGCCGAAGCCGAAGTGGATGCGCGTGACGAGAACCAGAACACACCGCTGCACGCGGCAGCCAACGGCGGCAACCTAGCTGCCGTCGAGGCGCTTCTCGCCGCAGGAGCCAACATTGGAGCGCGAACCTACTCTGGCTCGACTCCCCTTCATCACGGATCCCACAGTCCGGAGGTCATCAAAGTGTTGCTCGCGGCCGGAGCAAGGGTCGATGCAAGTGACGTAGACGACGACACACCACTTCACTCAGCAGCCAGGGGCAGTAACGCGGCTGCGGTCGACGCACTAATCGTCGCCGGAGCCCAAGTCGACGCACGCAATCGCTTTGGTAAGACACCGCTCCACGACGCAGCAGCATTTAGTCCGGCTGTCGTCGAAGCGCTGCTCGCGGTCGGAGCAAAGGTCGCCAGTCGGGATGCCGATGGTGGGACGCCTCTGCACCATGCTGCTCAGTTCCAAACCGACCCCTCCGTTGTCAAGGCCTTGATCGACGCCGGAGCCAGTCCTTCGGCCCGGACTCGAGGCGGCACAACGCCGCTGCACCATGCTGCAGAAACCTGGGCCGATCAATCCGTGATCCTGACCCTGGTTGCGGCAGGTGCCGATCCCAACGCTCGGGACTCTGTCGGCAAGACTCCGCTGCACCTCGCAGCAGAAGACAGGTTCTGGACGCCAAGCGAACTCCCGGACAGCGGGACGATTCAAGCCCTCTTGCACGCGGGGGCCGATGCGCTTGCACGGGACGATGGCGACCGGACTCCTTGGGACCTTGCGCAAGACAACGAAAAACTCAATAACTCCGATGCTTTCTGGCTCCTGAACGATGCCCGATTCAACCGGCCGAGACGGGGATCAGCCGGTGCTCAAACTCCAGCCAGAAGCTCGCAACACCACTCGGCGTCAATCCCGCCCGGCAATCCACAGGCGCAAGCAGCCCAGACACCCCAACCACAAGCTCACGGTCGAACCTGCGAGATCCCGGGCTATCCGACGCCCGCCGACGTGCAAAGCGTAGGCTTGAGTTGGTGCCGGTCCAACGTCGGATTCCAACGACGAGCCTTCGCCCTTCAAGCCGCTGCAAGCTGGTGCGCGATTGCGGAGGGGACATCCTCGGCACCCGCACAAGTGACGGCACGCCACCAGGAGATCAACGCTGCATGCGACACTCTCGATGGCCTCGCCAGTTTGGGAGGACCGCCGTGCCAATGCGCGCCGGGCTACCGACCCTGAACCGACAGTGATTCGATTCAAGCCCAAAGAACCGAACGGTTTCAAGGGGAGTAAGTGACGAGGGTCAGAACACAGTGAAGGCTCGCCTGCGCCTCACTGTGGCGGTCGGAGTTGCACTGTCGTTCGTCGGAGCGGAAATCGACGCCACGGACTGCCGAACCGCGTTCAAAGAGCTCAAGGCGAAGGAACGTAGAGAGAGGGCCATCGCCTGCGCGAAAGCGCAGTACGAGAAGGACAAGCAACACGCCAAGACCGAGTACGAGGCGGCTCTGCGGAGGGCGACGGCAGTCATCCAACCGGATCAAGAAGCCCAAGGTATACCGAACGCGGAAGACGACGCGTACGAGATCTCGACTGACAGGGCGCGAATCCACAGAGTCCTTATCGAGGAAGCGCAAGAGTCCTTTAGGCGGGCCGAAGAAGATGCCCGAAAGGAGCGAGACGAGACGGTCCGGCTGTTCACGAAGCAAGGTGTGTTCACGTACGGCGCAGGCGTCGCGGCGCTTTTCCCTGGCGGGGAGCGCCGGGTTATCGATGCGCGGCTCGATGCCGAACAGAAAGTGGTTCCCTTGGCATACGCCCAAGAGCAGCTCAGCCCAGTCGCAGTCGTGACCTACTTCCCGCGTGACCTGACATGGGGGATGGGCAACCGCCGCTGGGGATTCGGGCCCATGGTTGTCTTCGGCGAGAACGGCCCTTGGGAAGAGGCGGGTCTGGGTGCCATGATCGGGGTTACGCGCTCCGGCGATTCCGAAGGGCCGTTGAGCTTCGGTCTCGGCATCGCTTACTACCTGGACAACCGAGCCCGGACGCTGCGTGACGACTTTCGCGCCTACGAGACATCTCCGGGCGACGGCAACGAAGGCCATCTGCTGCCCCTGTTTGTGGAAACGACGGGTCACTCCGTTTCCGTCGTGATCACCGTCTCGATCTGGGACCGCGCGGGAACGAAGTAGCGCGGTAGCGATTCGTCTGCGGAGACGTCGCCGAGAATCTGACTGGAGTTGCCCCGGTTCCGTGGACAGTCTACGTTTGGGGAATCAAGCAGCTTCTCGGTAGGTCTTCTCGAAGTTGACGGGCAACCTGTCGGGCCGGCTCCGGGTGCTCACGCATCCTGCTTTGCTGGTCGTGGAGGAGATCGGCTACCTGCCGATCAGCCAAGACGGCACCGCGCTCTTCTTCCAGTCTGATCAACGCCCGCCACGAGCGGGCCTCCACGGTCCTCACCTGAAACAGGAGCTTCGAGGAGTGTAGCGTGCTCGGCGACGAGATCATGGCCGCAGCGCTGATCGACCGCCGGCGGCACCACTGCCACATCGTCAACATCCGCGGCAACAGCTACCGGATGAGGGCGCACCAGGACCTGCTCCGGCCTGTCCGCGAAGAGCGTCACCAGGAACCGGCTCGTAATCGACCGTCAACCCCCTGGCCTCCCTGCGCGCCCGGTGTCGGCCTCCGGTCGCTCCGATCCCTGCGGCCGACACCGGAGTCCTGCGGCGCTTCTCCGAACCCCTCCCTTGGCCCTTACGGCCCCGGCACAAGTCTGCAGTTTCGGTTGCAATTGACATGTCCATGAAAACGGGTCAAGCTCAGTACTACCTCGTCGTTTTGGCAATCTGTCGGGCGTCAACTACAAAGTAGAGTCGACGACCACAAACCAGAGGAAAGCGTCGCGTCATGCGTCTAGAGCAGCCATTCGAACATCCCTCCCGCCGCCGTTGGGCAAGCGTCTGCGGCGTTCTGCTACTGACGACCGTAGCCTTCTCATGTGCCTCCGGACCCTCAGACCGTTCCCCATCGGGCGTTCCCGAGGACGTGGTCGACGAGATAGACCCCGATACCGTACGCGCCTTCCTCCAGGAGAAAGCGCAACCGGGATCCGCAGCATTCGTGATTCCGTCACCGATTCGGCGGGACACTACCGTGACCGCGGTGCTCAAAGTCAGCGCGGTCGGAACCACCCCGGAGCAACTCCAGCGTGATCTTGAGCAGGCGCTTGGCGGTTCCACCAAGGGGGTATCAGACAGGGTACAACTCACGAATCGGATGGAGGCCCAGTTGACGACGATCGAGCGCGACGCAGCTGAGATCGAGGTCATCGGGTATTCCTCCCGTGCAGTACCCTTCGATGAGCCTACGCAGTGGGAGTGGTCAGTGACTCCGATCGTGGGCGGCGAAGTCCGGTTCCGCGCGTTGCTCCTGGTGCCGGTCGCCATAGATGGCAACGAGGCGCCGCACATGGTGCGCAGCTTCGATGAAGTCGTCACTGTCAAAGTGACAACCGCCCAACGCTTCGGTGATGCCGGGGAGTGGGTCCTCGATAGGTGGGTTCCGGTGGCCGCTATCCTGGCCGCTCTGGGGAGTCTCGGCGTTCGGTTCAGGAACCGGCGCGCACGAAGGGGCAAGCCTCCGAGTCACGAAGAGTCGCGAGCGGGGCAGTGAAGACGTACTTTGGAGAGAGGTAGGGAGCCATCGACAGCACGCTCATCTTGTTGATTGTCGGCAACCTCGTTTACACCGTAGTCCTCGTTTCGCTGGCGGAGTACTTGGTGCGGCACGCCGGTAGAAGCTCGGTTACTGGAGACCCTCTGGAGACGAGGAGACTGCCGAAAGGGAAGCGCGAGCTGCTGCGGGACTTCGAGGTGACGTTCGAAGCCCGGAAGATCATCGTCCCCAAAGGCTTTGTCACGGATTACAGCTCGATCCCGTGGTTTGGCCGATGGCTCGTGCGGTGGTCAACGGTCGATGTGGCCGGCGTGGTCCACGACTACCTGTACCAGACGCAGACCACCGCGCGCGGAGACGCCGACCGGATCTGGCGGAAGATCGCGGGCTCGGGCTCGGTCTATGCGTCGTTCCTCCAACGTTGGATCTGCTGGCTGGCATTACGCATTGGCGGGTGGGTGGCCTATCGAAAGTACTCCGTTGCGGTGTCTACGAGTTCGGCCCCGATGGAATAGTGCTGAGCTTGCCCCGCTTTCGTGGACACTTCATCCTTGTAGGAGGAGGTGTCTACGATGTCGAGGAAGAGGAGTCGGTACCCGGCAAAGTACCGACAGCAGATGGTGGATCTGTCCGGTCCGGGCGCAGCCCGGACCATCTAGCTAACCCGCTAAGTCCGACAGCTTGCTAGCAGTCATAGTCTGTACCGACCTCGTTACCATCGGAGTAAGTGGTGATCCACCGGCAAGCGCCGGCAGCATCGCGGTTGGTCCAGCGACCGTGCCTCTTGCCGTTCACATACGCGCCTTCGTCGACTGACCCGCCGTGGAACCGCAAAGTCCAATGTCCGTGCCTCTCGCCGTTAACGTAGTGGCCTTCCTCCACTGTCCCGTTGGCCCACCGCCAAGTCCAGCGGCCATCTCGCTTACCGTCCACGTAGGAGCCCTCTACGACAGAGCCGTCGGAGGCTCGCCGAGTCCAGTGGCCGGTCGCCTTGCCGCTCCGTAACTCGCCGGTGCCGGTCTCCGAGCCCGGTTCCCCGTCTTCGGACGTGTACTCCCAGGCTATCTCACCGCTTCCGCTTGCCCAGCCTCCCGAGCAGCCGCCGGTCCAGGTAACCATCGAGTCCCTCGCAAGGCCCGGGTTCCAGAGGTAGCAGCCCGGCTGGTTTGCAATCTCCTGCCAGCACGACGAGCCGACCGCCTTACCGGCGCAGGTCTCGTCCGGCCGGAACCGAGTGGCGGTCCCGGCGGGCTCCGAGGGAGCGGCTGCCGTTTGCCGCGCAGTGTCGCTCCCCGCGTCGCCGGCAGGCGGTGAGGCCGCGAAGTTGTAGTCCATGGACCAGCGCTCGAAGCGGGGCGGCTCGTCGCTGTGAAACACCACCAGATAGGTGGTTGCCGTCAACGTCTGGCCCGGCTCGACCACATTGCGGCCACTTTCCTGAATGAAGCCGGCCGCGTTCCCCCATTCGACCGTTGCTCCCCCGACGGTCGCGGCGCTCGGACCGTCCCAGCTACTGCAGGGCGGCCATTCGCTGGCGATGTTGTAGCGCGCGATCAGGTGATCGAGCCACTTGCCGGAGCCGTTGTAGATCGAGAAGTCCAGTTGCCAGACGTCCAGCGGTTGACCCCGGTTCGCAGGGTCCCAAGCCTTGTCGTCGCCCTCGAAGCCCTCCCGAATCTCGCACGTGGCGGCGCCGTACGCCACCACCCGCGCGCTGCCGAGCAGTTGGATGCCCTCTAGCTCCATCAGACGCTGGGCGTGTACTTCCTTTGGCAAGAACGGCAGAACCGCGGCGGTCGCGACGACGACGCGGACAATTGAGTACATCTTGGCACCTCCTGCGCCGAAGAGTGTACCGGCTATCGGATGCGTGGCCGTGCTCTCCGCAACCCCAGGACGGACACCACGAGCTGGAAGCCGCCGCGGACCCGGAACTCGACCCCGAACGTCCGCCGGTCGAGGACTGGACTTCCGGTGTTCTTCGCCGCTGTCGGACCCAGGACGCTTCAAACGGGCAAAGCTCGCCGGTTCTGGCTTTGGCGAGGGCCGTGACGTCTACGAGCCCGCCGCTATACCGGGCTCCTCGGAGGACAGCACCGTACAAAGACGCCGCGCGATCGGAATCGTCGGGACGGCGCGAGTGAGGCACGTCAGGCTGAGGTGCAGGACACCGCGAGACCGGACGGGTGCAGCCAGCGGCCGATGGCAAGTCGATGTCTCGGAAACCAACCAGACAGACGTGCTGCCCGGAGTCAGCAACTCGATTAGAGCCGCCAGCGTGCCCTTAGCGGACCTGGCGGCCGACTCGGCAGCGGCGATCACCAGACTGATGGTCCGCATCTACCACCTCGCCAGCACAGCCGGCCAAGACGAAGAGCTCGGAAGTGGCCGCATCCGGAGTCGACTGAAGCTCTCGCAGATGCTGGCCCTGACCCACGGGCTTCTGGCATCCGGCAACGTCGTCAAGACGGCGCTGTACAGCTGGAATCCGACCGCCTTGAACTACGCCCGAGGACCTGGCTCGCTCGACCCGGGTCAGAGCAGTAACTGAATGATCGCAGCCGTCAGACCGGCGTTGGCCAGGACGATGCCGATGGCGACTCTGTAGAGTTCGGCCCGGGTGGCGAGATGCTCAAGATCGGCCTTCGTCGCCAAGTGGTCGCCGGTGGCGCCCTGTATCGCACTCACGATGGCAACAGCCTGCCGCTCGCCGATGCCGGCGGCCTGCAACTCCCGGGCAGCAGCCAAAGTGTCGAACGATTGGGTAGTCACGCGCTCGCTTCTCCGTCGCAGCAAGCGGGGCACTCTTGACGTTACGGCGGCACCGCCGGCGCGTCAAGGTGTGGCTGGTCTATAGCCGACCGAAGCGGCCGGCCGGGTCGAGCGCCTGCTCGACGCGGCGGAGCAGCTCGCCGCCGGTGCGGTAGCCGAGGATCGGCTGGTTCGCGGCGTCGGCCGGCGCGCGCAGCGCCAAGGCAGTCAGTTTCGCCGCCGTCAGGGCGCGGTCGAGGACCGGCAGGTCGGCCACGCGTTCGGCCGGCCAGGCGACGAAGGCCTGCTGGATGCCGGCACTGTAGACCCTGGCCACGTGGGATGCCTCGAGGTCGGCAAGGACCCGTTCCAGGGCGCCGGCCGTGGCCGGAGTCAGGGGGAGCTTGAGGACGGAGGCGTCCGGCGAGGTCCAGCCGAATTCGCGGCGGGTTCGCCAGAGGCTCGCGTCGGTGTCGCCCGGGAGAGTGGTGACGTCCGTGTCAAGAAGATCGGCGGCGCGCTTCAGACGGGCGTCCAGGGCAAAGCTGCGGCCGCCGATCCGGATCTCCAGGTCCCAGCCGGCCAGACCATGGACCAGGTCGAGGCACTCGATCTCGACGGCACCGGCCCCGACGCGGCCGGCGGCCTCGATGGCCTCGTCGAGAGCCAGACCCGGGACGCGCAGGGTGGCGCAGTTCTCCGGGTGCGGAAACACCTTGAACGTGCATTCGGTGAGCACGCTGAGGCGCCCCAGGCTGCCGACCATGAGCTTTGGCAGGTCGAAACCGGCGGCGTTCTTCACTACCCTGGCGCCGCCGCGGACGATCTCGCCGCGGCCGTCGACGAAGGTCACCGCCAGCAGGAAGTCGCGCAGCCCGCCATAGCGGAGCCGGCCGGGACCGTTCGCGCCCGCAGCGACTGCGCCTCCGACGGTGCTGCCGGCGGCCACGAGAAGTGGATCGAACGGCAGGTACTGGCCCTCGGCGGCCAGCCGCGCTTCGACATCGGCGAGCGGCGTGCCGGCCAGCGCGGTTACCGTGTACTCGCTGGGCAGGTACTCCGTGATGCCGCTGAGCGCAGCCAAGTCGAGCACGTCGGCGCCTTCCACCGACCACAACGCCGGCTTCGTGCCGCCGCCGCGCGGCACCACCAACTCCGCGCCGCGTACGGCCTCGGCAACCTCGGCCGCCGAAGCCGGCCGATGGACAACGACGGTCACAGGTCTCCTGGGCTTCCTTGGTTGACCGCGCCGCCCCGGCTCATTCGCGCGAGATCACGCCCGCCGCTTCCAGCGGATGCGGAGCGTGGCTCAGCAGCGACGGCGCTTCGGCGTCCGGGAACATCTTGCCCCGGTTCGCGAGCTCGCCGGGATCGATCGCCAGGCGGATCCGGCGCATCGCGTCCAGGTCGGCCTCGCCGAACATCTCGCCCAGGTACTGCCGCTTCTCCATGCCGACGCCGTGCTCGCCGGTGATTGAACCGCCGAGGTCGATGCAGAGACGAAGGATCTCCCCGGCCAGCTCCTCGGCGCGCTCCAGCTCGCCCTCGACCCGGCCGTCGAAGAGGATGAGCGGGTGCAGGTTGCCGTCGCCCGCATGGAAGACGTTGGCCACGCGGATGCCGTGTTGCTCGCCCAGGTGCTGGATCTTCGTCAGCGCTTCGCCCAGGCGGGACCGGGGCACGACGCCGTCCTGAACGATGTAGTCCGAGCTCAGCCGGCCCACCGCGGAGAAGGCGCTCTTGCGGCCCTTCCAGATTCGCATCCGGTCGTCCGGGTCGCTGGCAATGTGCTCCAGGTAGGGCTTCGATTTCCGCACGACATCGAGCAGCAGTTCGCTCTCGGCGGCGACCTGCTGCTTCTCGCCTTCGAGTTCGACGATCAGCAGTCCCTCGGCGTCCAGCGGGTAGCCGGCGCCGACCGCCGCCTCGGCAGCCTCGATCGCCAGGTTGTCCATGATCTCCATCGCCCCGGGCAGCAGGCCCGAAGCGACGACCGCCGCCACCGCCTCGCCCGCCGCCGCCAGTGAATCGTAGGCCGCGAGCAGGGTGAAGTAGGTCTCGGGTTTCGGCAGCAGGCGCAGCGTGATCTTCGTGGCGATCCCGAACAGCCCCTCGGAGCCGACGAACAGCCCGACCAGGTCGGGGCCGACACCCTCCAGGCTGTCGCCGCCGATCTCGATCACCTCGCCGTCCGGCAGCACCACCTCGAGGCCCAGCACGTGGTTGCTCGTCATGCCGTACTTCAGGCAG
The DNA here is from genome assembly GCA_965116955.1 of Thermoanaerobaculia bacterium. GTDB lineage: Bacteria > Acidobacteriota > Thermoanaerobaculia > Multivoradales > Multivoraceae > Multivorans. The sequence goes on from OZ220742.1 coordinate 385,428, forward strand.
TGGGCGCCGCCCGAGTTGAAGGCCAGGTTGCCGCCGATCGTGCACACGGACTGGCTCGACGGATCGGGCGAGTAGTAGAGGCCGTAGGGCGCCGCGGCGTCCGACACGGCCAGGTTGACCACACCGGGCTCGACGACCGCCGTCCGCCGCACCGGGTCCACCTCGAGGATCCGGTTGAGCCGGTTCATCGCGATGACGACGCCGTCGTGGACCGGCAGCGAACCGCCGGACAGGCTGGTGCCGCTTCCGCGCGCCAGGAAGGGCACGTTCGCCGCGGCGCAGAGCCGCACCACGTCGACGACTTCCTCCGCCGAATCGACCAGGACGACGGCCCGGGGCCGGGCCCGGAACGCGGTCAGGGCGTCCGATTCGTAGGCCGCCATCGGCGCGGCGCCGGTGAGGACGCGCTCAGGTCCAAGGCGGCGCGTCAGCCCGTCCAGCAAGTCGGCTGCGTCGGTTGTCGTCATGAGTCGACGATCAGCCTACAACGCCGCGGCACGGTGCCGCTGCCAGCCCGGACGCCTCAGTCGCCGAGCGGCATCACAATCCAGAGCAGGATGTAGACGATGATCCCGGGGAAGGCGACCGAGAGGATCGAGACCAGGATGTAGAGCAAACGGACGCCGGTCGGGTTCCAGCCCAGCCAGGCGGCGATGCCTCCGCAGACGCCGCCGATCAGGCGGTCGGATCCGGAACGATGAAGGGGGCGGGACTGGGTGGCTGTGGCGGTCACGGTCGGTTCCTCCTGGGAGACACTGCTCACGTTCAACTACGGATTCTGAACGACCTTGGTTCCAGGTCGCCAGTTTCGGCCGACTCATAGCCGGTTACGCATAGGATGAGTCCGATGGCCGAGCAAGAGCAGGCTCCGGAACGGCTCGGAACGCTGCGGAGCCTTGCACAGGCCGTCCGCTCCTGGCGGACGCTGTCGGTCGTCCTGCTCTCGTTCTCCTCCGGCATGCCGCTGGGCCTGGTCTGGATCGCGCTACCGGACTGGATGCGCGACGCCGGCATCGACATCCGGCTTGTCAGCCTGTTCACCCTGGCCCAGGCGCCGTGGACGTTCAACGTGGTCTGGGCGCCCCTCATGGACCGTTTTCCGCCGCCTTTCCTTGGCCGGCGACGGGGATGGGCCGCGATCGCCCAGGTCGGTCTGCTCCTCGGCACTCTCGGCCTGTCCGGCGTCGGAGATCACCCGGACACCCCCTGGCTGGCTCTGGCCCTGACCCTGGCAATCGCCATGGCGGCCGCCTCCCAGGACATCGCGGTAGACGCCTACGCCGTGGACGTGCTCCGCAAGGAGGAACAGGGCGCGGCGGTCGGCGCCCGGATCGGCCTCTATCGACTTGCCATGCTCGTGGCCGGTGGAACCGCGATCTCGGTTGCCGGAGCCTTCTCCTGGCCGCTCGTCTGCGTCGGTCTGGCGGCTCTCTACCTGCCCATGCTGGCAATCACGATCCTGGCGCCCGAACCGAAGGACCTCCCGCCCGGCCCGAAGACGCTCCGGGACGCCGTGTGGCAACCCTTCCTGGGCTTCCTCTCCCGCCACCGGGCCGTCGAGATCCTCGCCTTCGTCATTCTCTTCAAGTTCGGCGACAACCTGGCCCAGGGCCTGCTCCGGCCCTTCCTGGTCGACATGGGCTACTCGGAGTTCCACCGCGGCGTCGCTCTCGCCACCGTCGGGACGACGGCGACGATCGTCGGCTCGATCGCCGGCGGCCTGGGGACCAACGTGATCGGCCTCGGCAGGGCGCTGTGGATCTTCGGCTTCCTGCAGATCTTCTCCAACGTCGGATACATCCTGCTGGCGAACCTGCCGATGCAGCCGGGCCTCCTCTACGGCGCGATGGGCTTCGAATCGCTATGCCAGGGCTTGGGGACGGGCGCCTTCTCCGTTCTGCTGCTGCGCATGACGCAGAAGCGCTTCTCGGCTACTCAGTACGCACTGTTCTCCACCCTGTTCGGTATGGGGCGGATCGTCTCCGGGCCTATCGCCGGCTTCATGGTCCACTCCGTGGGATGGTCCAACTTCTTCCTGTTCACGATCCCGCTTGGCCTGCCCGGCCTCTACATGCTCAGCCGCTTCGTCAGGCCGAGCCAGCGTGAGCCGGAGTTCCAGGTCCGGCGGCAGGAGCCGCTTCCGCCACGGTCGCCGGCGCAACTCGCTGCCCACGGCGTGACGTACGGCAGTCTCACGCTGGCCGGAGGCGCCCTCCTGCTCACGGGTCTGGCCGCGCTGGAGGCCGTGCGTGATGGCGAGTTCGCCGACTTCGGCTTCGGATCAGCGCTGCTCGCGATCGCCACCCCGTCCGACATGTTCGGCTGGATCCAGTTGGCCGGCCTGATCACCTTCGCCGCGGCGATCGGACTGTTCGCCGCGGCGGTCCAGGCGGCACGCCATGGAGCTGGCGCCCCACTGGCTGCGGCAAGTGACGAACCGTAGGCCTACCGAGCGACCTGGCCCGTCCGCAGCGCGCGCTGCATGGTCGTCGGCTCGTCGGGATAGAGCTTGGCAACGTACTCGCCGTAGCCGTTGAAGATCGGCGTGTCGAACGGCTGGCTGTTGTGCAGCCAGTGCGATGTCGCCTGGCTCCAGCGCGGGTGCGGGATGTTCGGGTTCACGTTCGAGAGGTACCCGTACTCGTGCGGCTGGATCTGCCAGAAGATCTTCGGTTCCTCGGCCACGAACTCGATCTTGACGATCGACTTCGCGCTCTTGTAGCCGTACTTCCAGGGCACCGCGAGCCGGAGCGGCGCACCGTGCTGCTTGACCAGAGGCTCGCCGTAGATGCCGGTGGCGACGAAGGCCAGTTCATTCATCGCCTCATCCATCCGCAGGGCCTCGAAGTAGGGCCACTGGTACCAGTGGGCCTCCCTAACGCCCGGCATCTCGTCCCTCTTCAGGGCAGTGAAGAAGCGCACATGCTTGGCCGACGACTTGGGTGCAGCCTTCTCGATCAGCTTGCTCAGGGGAAAGCCGCTCCATGGCACGTTCATCGCCCAGCGTTCGACGCAGCGGAAGTGGTAGAAGCGCTCCTCGTGGGCGAAGGCGAAGATGTCGTCGAGGTCGAGCGTCATCGGGTTGTCGCACAGGCCCGTCACCTCGACCTTCCAGGGCTCCACGGTGAACTTGCCCGCGAACTTCCACACCGGACCGGCGCGCCCCGGGAAGAACTCGTAGAAGTTGTTGTGGATGCCGGCCGCCTCGCGCGGCGTCAGCTCGCCGCCGACGCTTGCCGGCGGACCCACGAACTTCGTGTTCCGCTTCGGTCTGGCGCTGGGCTCGGCGCCGTAAACATCGGGCCGCTCAAGCGCCGGCTTCAGCATCTCCTCGATGGGCGGCGCCGGTGGCGGCGCCGGCACCTGCCGGCGGAGGCGGAACTGGGAGGCCAGGGGCGACGCGCCGGCAACACCGATCGTGGCCGCGGCCGCGGCCACGAACTTGCGCCGGTCCATGTACACGTCCCGCGGCGTCAGCTCGCGGCTCGGCAGCGCGATGCCGGAGTCGGAGGGAAGGTAACGGGCGGGGTCGTACTTCTTGATCCACATCGTGTTGGATCCGAACGGGACGGGCGGAGTCGCTATTCCGTTCGGAGCTTCCTCCTGTTCTCCTGCGCCGAACGGCCGGGCGCTACATTTAAGCCTACCAGCCGGACGCCGCCCCACCACGTGTTCGGCTCCATCCTCCGCCCACGCCCGCTCCGGCGGTCGAGCCAGAGGGCGAGCCGGCGCAGGCCGGTCCCGGCCAGCCACCGCCAGAGCCGGTTGAGGCGCCTGGAGTAGTCGCGGTTGTAGGGGCAGACCCGGACGCAGATGGAGCAGTCGGTGTTCTGGTTCGACCAGAAGCGGAAGCACTTCTCGGCGTCCGTCGTCCACTTCCTGACGCCGCGGATGTTGGAGATGTTGTAGACGCGGTCCGACGGCGCGTCCATCGCGATGGCCTTCGGCGGGCATGCATCCGAACACGCGCGGCACACTTCGCAGGTCTCGCGCACGCCGAAGCGCCGCGGACGGTCGTGCGCCAGGGGCATGTCGGTGAAGATCTTCCCGAGCCGCACCCTGGGGCCGAACTCCCTGGTGATCAGCAGGCCGTGACGGCCGTACTCGCCCAACCCCGCCTTGATCGCGAGCGGTATCGCCAGGGCCGTGTCGTTCATCGTCGGCACCGCGTCATAGCCCATGTTCCGGATGTACTGGGCGATCGCGAGCAGCACCACCGTGTCGCTGCTGTAGCCGACCCCCGTCGCCGTGCCGCTCAGCGCCGACGGCACCGTCTGCACCAGCTTCCTGTCCATCGCCTGCGCGATGACGACGACATTGCCCAGGTCGCCTGGAAGCTCCTGCGGCTTCTCCGACTCGGTTTCCCTCGAGTACGCATGCGTGTACACCCAGCGCTCGTCGTACCCGGTGATGCCGATCAGGTCGGCGCCCAGCACCCGGGCGGCGGTCTTGAGGTCAGCGGCGAGTCGGGTGGCGAGGACCTCCTCCGGTTCGTCGCTCTCGTCCGGCGGACCCGGACCGTCCCGGAGCACCGTGTAGGGGTCGAGGAAGCCCTCGCGACGGTCGGCATCTCCCTTGAGCTCCGCGAACAGATCGGTGACGTGCCAGGAAGCGTTGCGGAGCGCGTAGTCGCGCCGCGTGAACCCGTCGACCGGACGCCATCGCAACTCCGGCGTGCGGTACGTCTCGTAGAACATGTCCGAGTTGGACGTCCTCACTTCGGGGTCCCAGAAGGAACGGCAGAAGACATCGTCCTTCTGCGCGAAGCGTTCGAAACCCTCGCCTACTTCGAACCCCGCTTCGGCATCGCTGACGGGGCGTTCCATGGGCGTCAGGCCAGGGCTTCGACGAACTGCGCCGCCCACTCGTGGACGGAATGCCGGCGCACGACGTCGCGCATCGCCTTCATCCGTCGCGCCCCGTCGTCCGGGTCGAGGGTGATCGCCTGCTCGATCGTCGCGGCCATCGCGTTCACGTCGTGCGGATTCACGAGCAGAGCGTCGGGCAGTTCCGCGGCAGCGCCTGCGAACTCGCTCAGCACGAGCACACCGTCGTCCTCGAGCCGGGTGGCGACGTACTCCTTGGCCACCAGGTTCATGCCATCGCAAAGCGGCGTCACCAGCATCACGTCGGCGACCAGGTAGAAGGCGATCAGCTCCTCGAACGGCAGGTTGCGCCGGAAGTACTGCACCGGAACGACGCCGAGTTCGCCGTACTCCCCGTTGATCTGGCCGACGAGTTCCTCGACGTCGCGGCGCAGGATCTGGTACTCGGAGATGCGCTCCCGGCTCGGCACGGCAACCTGGACCATTACCGCGTCGCGGATCGACCGGTTCTCGCGCCCCAGCCATTCGAGGAAGGCCTTGAGCCGCAGGTCGATGCCCTTCGTGTAGTCGAGGCGGTCGACGGACAGGATGATCTTCCGTCCGCGGCGGAGTTGCTGGAGCTGTTCGGCCCGCTCCCGGATCTCGGGCGACAGCGCCGCGTTCGCGTACCGGTCCGTGTCGATGGAGATCGGGAAAGCGCCGACCCGGATGTCGCGCCCCTGGTAGCGGATCGTCTCGCCCTGCGGTTCGGCCTCGATCAGCCGGTCCGCGAGCCGCGTGAAGTTGTAGGCGCCGGCCGGAGTCTGGAAGCCGATCACGTCCGCACCGAGCAGGCCCTCCAGCAACGCGCGCCGCCACGGCAGGCGCAGGAACAGCTCGATCGGCGGGAACGGGATGTGGAGGAAGAAGCCCGAGTTGATGTCCGGCCGCAGTTCGCGGAGCATCCGCGGCACGAGCTGCAGGTGGTAGTCCTGGATCCACACCCGGCCGCCAGGCGCCGTGCGGCGCGCCGCCTCCTCGGCGAAGCGGCGGTTCACCGCCACGTACGGATTCCACCAGTGCCGGTGGTACTCGGGAGGCCGCACCGCGTCGTGGTAGAGCGGCCACAAGGTCGAGTTGCACATCCCCTGATAGGAGCCGGCGACTTCCGCCTCCGACACCGGCACCGCAACGTTCAGGATGTCCTCGTGCCGGAACGGCTCGGGCGCGTCGTCGGCGCCGCCGGTCCACCCCACCCAGCAGCCGCCGGCCTCCCGAACGATCGGCGACAGGGCGCTGACCAGGCCGCCGGGACTCTGCGTCCAGCGCAGTTCACCGTCCACTTCCTCGCGACGCACGGGCAACGTGTTCGCGACGATCACCAGCTCCGACTGCCGGGTAGCCGGCGCTTCCTGAGAACTCATCGGTTTCTGTATCGTAAGGGATCTCGGAGGCTGAGCCCTGTGAACCGGAACGCGCATCCTCCGCACGCCGCCTGGATGCTGCTGGAACCGGGTTCCGACACCCCGCCGCCTCACTCCTGGGCCCTGTTCCTCGACGTCGACGGCACCTTGATCGAGATCGCGGAGGCACCCGACGCCGTCCACGTCGACGACCGGATCGGCGGCCTGCTCGAACGACTGCACCACCGGCTCGGCGGCGCGCTGGCGCTGGCGAGCGGGCGTTCGCTCGACGTGCTCGACCGCTTCTTCTCGCCTCTCGAACTGCCGGCGGCCGGGCTGCACGGCCTGGAGCGCAGGTCCGCCGACGGTTCCGTGAACCGAACGGACGATGCCGCCGCGCTGGGCCCGGCCCGCTGCGAGCTGGAGCGATTCACCGCCACCCACGCCGGCACCCTGCTCGAAGACAAGTCGGCGACCCTGGCGCTCCACTACCGGCGCGCGGCCGGCGCCGAGGCCGCGGCGCGCGAAGTGATGGAGAGGATCCGAGCGTCCCTGGGCGCCGCCTACCGGGTCCAGGAGGGCAAGATGGTGCTCGAGTTGAAGCCCCATCGCCCGAACAAGCGCACCGTCGTCGAGGATTTCATGCAGGAAGCGCCGTTCCGTGGGCGCGTCCCCGTCTTCATCGGCGACGACATCACCGACGAGGAGGGCTTCGCGGCCGCGCAGAGCGCCGGCGGTGCCGCCATCGTGGTCGGCCTGGAGACCCAGGCGGGCCGCACCAGCAGCGCGCGGTACGGCCTGAGTGGGGTGAGGGAGCTGCATCGCTGGCTCGAGGCCCTGTGCGACGGAGTGGCGGACGAAAACTCATGACGCCAGGCCAAGTCCGGCCGCTCGATGGCGGCGTCATCGGCAATTGCTCCTTCGGGGCGCTGATCGACCCCCTTGGGCGCATCTGCTGGGCCTGCCTGCCACACTTCGACGGCGACCCCGTGTTCCACTCCCTGCTGGACGACGCCCAGGAGGCCGATCCCGAGGCGGGCGGCTTCTTCGACGTCGCGCTCGAAGGGCTGCGGGACAGCGAACAGCACTACCTCGAGAACACCGCGATCCTGGAGACGACGCTTCGCGACGGCAACGGAGCCGCGGTTCGCATCACCGACTTTGCGCCGCGGTTCGAGCAGTTCGGCCGCTCCTTCCGGCCGACGATGATCATCCGCACGATCGAGCGGCTCTCCGGCGAACCGCGTATCCGCATCCGCCTGCGGCCGCGATTCGACTATGGCGCCCGGCGCCCCGAACTGACCCGGGGCAGCAACCACGTTCGCTACGTCGGCCCGGCGCTCGCGCTGCGGCTGACGACCGACGCGCCCGTCTCCTTCGTCACGGACGAGATCGCCTTCGTCCTCGAACAGCCTCTCACCCTGCTGCTCGGACCCGACGAGAGCCTGACCGAACCGGTGGACTCCGTGGCGCGCGAGTTCCGGAGCCGCACGGAGAACTACTGGCGCGAGTTCGTGCGCCACCTGGCCGTGCCGTTCGAGTGGCAGGAGGCGGTGATCAGGGCCGCCATCACGCTTCAGTTGTGCAGCTTCGAAGAGACCGGAGCGGTCCTGGCCGCGATGACGACCTCGATACCCGAGGCGCCGGACAGCGGCCGCAACTGGGACTACCGGTTCTGCTGGCTGCGGGACTCCCACTTCGTCGTCCAGGCGCTCAACCGCCTGGGCGCCACTCGCACGATGGAGGGCTACCTCGGCTACATCACGAACCTGGCGGCCGCGGCCGAGGGCGGTGTGCTGCAGCCCGTCTACGGCATCAAGTTCGAGCGGGAACTGACCGAACGCACCGTCGACGGTCTTGCCGGCTACCGCGGCATGGGACCCGTGCGGGTCGGCAACGACGCCTGGCGGCAACTCCAGAACGACAACTACGGCAGCGCGATCCTCTCCGTCACCCAGAGCTTCTTCGACCGCCGGCTCGTCAAGCCGGGAAACGCGCGGGTGTTCGGCTGGCTCGAGCAACTCGGCGGTCAGGCCGCCTCGCTCTTCGACCAGCCGGATGCCGGGCTCTGGGAGTTCAGACAGCGCAGCGCCGTCCACACCTTCTCGAGCGTCATGTGCTGGGCCGCCTGCGACCGTCTGGCGCGCATCGCTCGAACACTGGGTCTCGCCGAACGCCAAAGGCACTGGATCAATCGGGCCGAAGCGATTCGCTCGCACATCCTGCAGAACGCGGAAACGCAAAGCGGCGGGCTGGCCGCCACTCTGGACGGCGTCGGCATCGACGCCAGCCTGCTCCTGCTCCACGACCTGGGCTTCCTCGACGCCGACGATCCCTGCTTCGCCGCCACCGTCGAATCCCTGGAACCCCTGCGCCGGGGCAGCAGCTTCTTCCGCTACCAGGATGACGACTTCGGTTCCCCGGCCACCTCCTTCGCCGTCTGCAGCTTCTGGTACATCGACGCGATCAACGCCCTCGGCCGTCGCGACGAGGCCCGCGACCTGTTCGAGCAGATGCTCGAACGGCGCAACCCGGTGGGGCTTCTCTCCGAAGACCTGGATCCGGAGACCGGTGAACTCTGGGGCAACTTCCCCCAGACCTACTCCATGGTCGGCCTGATCAACTCGGCGCTGAGGTTGAGCCGCCCCTGGAGCGAGGCGTTCTAGAGTCACCTCATGAACGCCGACCAACTCCACCTCCACGAAGAACTGCTGCTCCTCGCCCTGCACGACACGAAGGGCACCCTGGGCGGCGCCCACACGAGCATCGGCCTCGGCGGCGCCATCGCCGCCGAACTGCTGCTCCAGGAACGCATCCGCATCGACGAATCGCGCCGCTGGCGCAAGCTGGTCGAGGTCCGCAACATCAGCCGGACCGACGACTACATCCTCAACGAGTGCCTGAAGAGAATCCGGTCCGCCAAACGGAGGGCCTCGATCCAGACCTGGATCACCCGCTTCTCCTCCATGAAGAAGCTCCACCACCGGGTCGCGGAACAACTCTGCGCGCGGCGCATCCTGCGGGCGGATGAGCAGGAGATCCTGCTCATCTTTAGGCGGCGCATCTTCCCGGAGATCGACCCGGGGCCTGAACGGGAGATCATCGAGCGCCTGCGGACCGCGATCTTCAGCGACGACCGGGAAGTCGAGCCGCGAACGGTCGTCCTGACCGCGCTCGCCCACGCGGTGGGCCTGCTCAACCCGACCTTCGGCCGCGGGGAACTGAGGCCCCGCAAGCAGCGTCTGAAGAGCCTCGTGAAGGGCGACGTCATCGGCCGCGCCACCGCGGGCGCCGTCGAGGCGGCGCAGGCCGCCGTCGCCGCGGCCGCCGTCATGCCAGCGATCATCGCCGCATCGACCTCCTCGAACTCCGGCTGACCTTGCCCAGGCTCTACGCCGAAATCGCGCCCTGGTGGCCGCTGATCTCGCCGCCCCACGAGTACGAAGAAGAAGCCGGCATCTACCGCCGGCACCTGCTCGAAGCGTCGCAGGTCACGCCCCGGACCGTCCTCGAACTCGGCAGCGGCGGCGGCCACAACGCCTCCCACCTCAAGGCGCACTTCGAGATGACCCTCGTCGACCTGTCGCCCGGCATGCTGGCGATGAGCCAGCAGCTCAATCCCGAGTGCCGGCACGTCGAGGGCGACATGCGGACGGTCCGGCTCGACCGGACCTTCGACTGCGTCTTCGTCCACGACGCGATCGACTACATGACGACGCTCGAGGACCTCCGCGCCGCCCTCGAGACCGCCTGGGTCCACTGCAGGCCCGGCGGCGCAGCACTCTTCGCGCCCGACCACCTGCGCGAGAACTTCCAGCCAAGCACCGACTGCGGAGACTGCGACGGCGAGGACCGGAGCGCGCACTACCTCGAGAACACCTGGGACCCGGATCCCGAGGACACGATGATCACGACGGACTATGCCTTCGTGCTGCGAGAGGCCGACGGCAGCGTCGAGGTCGTGCACGACCGCCACGTCACGGGCCTCTTCCGCCGCGCCGACTGGCTCGACCTGTTGGCGGACGTGGGGTTCGACGCTGAAGCGGTGCCCTGCGACCACTCGGAGATCGAGCCGGGCGAGTACGAGCTGTTCGTCTGCAAGCGGCAGTAACAGAACGGACATCTTCGGCCGACGGTCGCCCTCATGTCACGCGAGGATCGTCCTTTCGTCACTCTCGACAGCTAGCCTGTAGTTGAACTTGGCGACGCACCGCCCCCGAACCGTGCCACGGTTTCTCGTCCTTTCGCTCAACCTCTGCCTCCTCGGCGCCGCCGGAGCCGCAGGCGCCCAGCATGACCGTGGCTTCTACCTCGCCTTCGAGGCCGGCCTGGTGGACGCCTCCACTCTGGAGGCCTCGATCTCGGGCGCCGACCATCCGACGCGGTGCGACGTCCTGCTCTACGCCGACCCGGCCCTGGCGCCGACCGGGGACCCCGCGTGCGGCGGACCGGGTTCGTCGCCAACCGTCACCAATCGCTTCGACCTGGGTTCCCGTTTCGCCGGCAGCCTCGGCGTCGGCTACGACCTGGGCAGACTGCGCGTCGAACTGGAGCACACGGCCAGGCAGCACGGCGGCGGCACGATCTACTTCCTGTCGACGACCGGCGACCCGACCTTCGACGACAAGATGTCCGAGTGGAGCCCCGCCGATCCTCCCAGCGTGACCGTCTCGGACTTCGACTCGCGCGAGCTCTTCGTCAACGCCTACTGGGACTTCGAGAACTCCACGTCCTGGACCCCCTTCGTCGGCCTGGGCATCGGCCAGGCCCGCGCGAGCCTCCGCTACAGCACCCGCCTCCTGCGCAAGACGCTCGCACAGGGCTACCAGGACATCGATCCGCCGCTCACCCTCGCCGACCGTCCAGCCGCGGCGGCCGGCACGATCAGCCTCTTCGACAGCGAGTTCAGCGACACCCTCTCCGGCTACCAGGTCCTGGCCGGTCTGGACCACGCCCTCGGCGACAGCGCATCGTTCACGATCAAGGCGCGATGGGCCCGGTTCGACGAGTTCAGCGGCAGCGACCTGTGGAAGGTGGTCCGGAGCCACGAACCCGTTCAGGCAGACGGCACGACGCCGTTCACGAGCGACCTGGGGTTCGATGGCCTCGGGTACGTGGGGGTGTCGGCGGGGTTGCGGTACCGGTTCTGAGGGCAGCTCAGGGGACGCGTGAAGGTCACTCCCTTCGCGTATGCTTGCAGTCCCTTGCCGACTCGGCCCGGCGGCCGCCTGACGGCGGCGCCTTCGGCGTCCTGCCCCGCTCCGGACGCCTCCGAACTCTGCCGCGACAAGGAGACAAGCGGAAGACATGACGACGCACGAGACAGCCAAGCCCAGCGAGCCGCCGACCTTCGCCGAGATTCGGGAGATCTTCGCCGAGGCACGGCGAACGTACCGAGAGATCGCCGCTCAGGCGGCCGAGAACGACGCCAGGGCCAAGGAGAGAGACACCAAGGCCGAGAGGAGAATGGAGGCACTCCGGAAGAGGCAGGAGGCGACGGATCGCCAGATAGCCGAAACCGGCCGCCAGATCAAGAAGACGGAGAGCTACTTCACGTCCCAGTGGGGCAAGCTCATGGAAAGCCTGGTCGATGGCGACCTCGTGCCCCTGCTCAACGTCAGGGGAATCGCCGTCGACCACACCCACCAGCGGCGCGAAGGACGGCGAAACGGCGAGCACTTCGAGTTCGACATCGTGGCCGTGAACCGCCGGGACGTCGTGGTCGTCGAGGTCAAGACGACCCTCCGTTCGGAGGACGTGACCCGGTTCCTCGCCAAGCTGTCGAAGTTCACCGACTTCGCACGCGAGTACCGGGGCAAGCGGATCCTGGGCGCCGTGGCCTACCTGAAGAGCGACAGCAACGTGACGACCTACGCGGAGCGCAAGGGACTGTTCGTCATCCGGGCCACGGGCAGCAGCGCCAGCATTATCAACGCCGAGGACTTCGAGCCCAGGTCGTTTGGTTGAGGGAGCGTCCGAACGCTAAGGCCTTCAGGTAACTGACCTGGAAGGTGCTTCGAATCCCGTCCAGCGGTCGAGGGGTATCGAACGGAAAGGGGATTCTCCTCGAGAGTAACCAATCCTGAGCGATGCGCTGGCGTCGCTATGCCATGCCCACGGCGAGAGCACGCCGACCGCGTTGTCACGATCCGCGGCGTAGACTGTGGCATGCCGGTGCGTACACCGCCGCGTAAACCGGACGATGCCGGCGGCGCCGAGAGCCAACACCCGCGATGGACGAGAAGACGTTCTTCCAGCTGATCGACGAGTTGAGCGTCTGGCGTAGTGGCGACCAACGGGCAGCGCACAAACCGATGCTCCTGCTGCTCGCCCTTGCAAAGCAGCAGCGCGGCGAGGCCCGACTGGCCCGCTACGAGCAGGACATTCGCGATCAACTGAAGAGACTGCTGCGCAGCTTCGCGCAGCCCCGAAAGCGGCTTCACCCGGAGTACCCCTTCTGGTATCTACGGAACGATGACCTGTGGGAGATTCCGGACGAGGACCTGGCCCGAGTCACGGGCGGGGGCGGTAGCCCGACCGACCGTCGACTGCGCGACGCGGGCGTTCGCGGCGGATTGCCGCGAGACGCCGAGCGGTTGCTCTCTCGCCGCCCTGAACTGATCGTTCAGGCGGCTCAACGGATCCTCCACGGCCACTTCGCTCCTGGGCTCCACGAATCGATCTGCGAGGAGGTGGGCCTGGATCGGAGCGCCGAAACAAACCTGCCCACGGAGCGGCGCCAGCGCGACCCGCACTTCCGCCACGCGGTCCTTACTGCCTACGAGCGTCGCTGTGCCATCTGCGACTTCGACATGCGCATCGACGACGATCTCGTGGCGCTTGAGGCCGCGCACATCAAGTTACACGCCGCCGGCGGGCCCGACGTCGTGCCCAACGGCCTCGCCCTGTGCACGCTGCACCACCGCACGTTCGACCGCGGAGCGATCGGCCTCGACCCGGCGGCCGACGGTTTCCGGCTCGTCGTCTCGGAAAGCGTGAACGGCCAGAGCGAGCCCCTCCGGCGCCTCCTCGCCCAGCACGGACGGCAAGTTCGCGAGCCCCAGCGATCCTGTCAACGGCCCCACCACGAATTCGTCGACTGGCATCGGCGGGTGGTGTTTCGCGGGTCGCCGCGCGACATCGGGGCCTAGCCTGCCGGCCACTCCCTGACCTCGACCGCCGCCATCGGGTAGTCCCGCACGTTGGCCGTGGCCAGCGCGGCTCCGACCCCGACGGCGGCCGCGGCGATCAGGCAGTCCGCCTGGTGCAGGGTCACGCCTCTCTCCGCGAACTCCCGGCGCCAACGGCCGGCCATCATGCCTTGAGCCTTGCCCAGGGGAGCGAGACGAAGGCCCCGGAACAGCCTCCTCGCCGCCAGCTCCTCGCCGGGCCGGATGCCGCGCCACACTTCGTCCACCGAGATAACACATACCCACGGCTCGGTGCCTTCGCGGCGCAGCGCCGCCACCTGTGCAGCCGCCCGACGGCCTCGGAGGGCGTCGATGAGAACGGTCGAGTCGAGCAGCAGGCGGCTCAAGGTCAGCCAGAGCGCCGCCGGTCGCCGCGCCGCTGGCGGCGCACCCACTCCGCCGGATCGTCGTCCCAGTCGTGGCCGGTGTCGGCGATGCCGCCAAGCGCCGCTTCGATGTCGTCCCAGCGCCGTTCGTCGTCGAGTCCCCGCTGGATCAGTTCGGCGATGAAGGCGCTACGCTGCCTGGGGCCGGCACGCCGGTCGAGCTCGGCCACGAGATCGTCGTCGAGCGCTATGTGCAATCTCATGGGCCGAACTTAGCACACAGAACACATGGCTAGAATCCAGAGTCCTTTGCCAGGCCTGCCCCATCCATGAGCCAACCGAAACGCTGGGACGTGCCGAAGCCGCTGGCGACGGCCGAAGCCCACATGGCCGACGGCAGCCGCATCGTTCTCCGGCGGCACGGCAACCCCAGTGGTCCCCGGCTCGTGCTGAGCCACTGCAACGGCTTCGCCGCAGACGCCTACTATCCCTTCTGGTCGCTGCTGACCGACCGGTTCGACGTCGTCCTGTTCGACCTCCGCAACCATGGATGGAACCCGGTCGGCCGCAGCGCAGATCACAGCGTCGGCACTTTCATCGAAGACCATGCGACCATCGCGCAGGCGATCGATCGACACTTCGGGGAAAAGCCCAAGATCGGGGTGTTCCACTCGGTGTCGGCGCAGTCGGCGCTCATCCACGCCAGTCGTGAGTCGGCCTACTCGGCCCTGGTTCTGTTCGACCCGGTCGTCTGCCCGCCAGGCTGCCGGCCCGAGGACGTCGAGAAGGTGGAGAGGATGCTCGGCCACCTGGGCAAGGCCGCGCTCAGGCGCCGCGAACGCTTCGCGAGCCGCGAGGAGTTCATGGACCGCGTCCTACGCGCTCCCGCCTTCCAGCTTCTCTGCCCGGGCGCGCCCGAACTCATCGCGCGTAGCACACTGCGGCCGGTCTCGAACGGCGACGGCTACGAACTGTGCTGCCCCCGAGAGTACGAAGCGAGAATCTCGCTGGAGGGGCCTCGATGGGCAAGAGCAGCGGATCTGAGCCGCGTCTCGTGTCCTGTGAAGATCGTCGGCTCCGACCCCACGGTGCCTTTCTCGTTTCTTCCCACCGTGGACCTCAGGGAGATCCTGGCCCTCGACTACGACTTCGTGCCGGACACGACGCACCTCCTCCAGCTCGAAGAGCCGGCCCACTGCGTCGCGGCGATGATGCCGTTCGTGGAGCGGTGCCTCACGGAGGCTTCCTGACCAATGACCGAGAGCAAGGAAAAGTACGACGAGTCCAAGCCGGGGCCGAGGCTCATCGTGCTGATGGGGCTCCTGACCACTGGCGGCGACACCGGTCTCCTGAGCATCGATGCGCTCCGCACCTCGCCTCTCTCGATGGTCTACGCGGTCGCGCTGGCAACGGCCGCGGTCGCGACGCTGGTCGCCTTCCGTCGCGGTGCCCGAAGCGACACTTCACCAGGAGTGGAAGCGCCACGAACCGGCCCGGGCTGGTACAAGTCGACGCTGTTCACCGACCCCTGGTACCAGGTGCCCGCGATCTTCTGCGTGTTCATCCTGTTTTCCCGGTTCGTCCTGGATCTGGTGGCCGAGCCGCCGAGGACCGACCAGGCGGTGTGGTTCCTGGCGGGACTGGGGATCGCGACTCTCGCGTTGGCCTTCGGGCTGATCGGCCCCACGGCCTCGAAGAAGCGGCCAAAGGACGTGCCGGCGAACCTGCCGGGGGAGGCGGCCAGATCGGGCGAGGAAGAGTCCGCCGTCGGAGCCGCGCTTCGTGACCCCTGGTTCAGTGTGCCTGCTGGTTCGATCGCCCTTCTACACCTTGCCCAAGGCGGACTGGAGAAGATCGAGGAGGACCCGGGCTCGCCCTGGGCCACAGTGTGGCTTCTCTTCCCCGTGGTGGGCTTGATAGCGGCTCTGGTGGGTCCCGCGGTCTCCCGGGCCCGCCAGCGGCGGAAGGAAGCAGCGGTGGTCGTGAATGCCGAAGCGGATGGCGGCGCGTCGTAGCTCGGGCGGATGCCGGCCAGAAGGCCGGCGCACCGACAGTCGGTCTACTCAGCCAGCAGTGACGCCCTAACGATCTCCCGGTCGTTGCGGTGGACGATGTGTCCGTTTGCGTACGCCGGATGCACCCAGAGGAGCTTGCCGCGTTCGCGGCGGATGCGGACGCTGCGGGTGGTCGGTTCGAGCAGTTGCGTCCGGTCGATCTCTTCGTAGCCGTCGCGGCTCAGGCGGGCGATCATCAGTTCGCCGCGGTCGTTGCTGATGAAGTAGCGGTCGCCGTTCCGGACCAGGAACGCGGTGGCGATGCGGGCGTCCTCGCTGGGCTCGAAGGTCGCCCAGACCTCCTTGCCGGTGGCTCGGTCGATGGCCCGCAGGGCGCCCTGGCCGCCGATGCCGTAGATCATGTCGCCGTCGAAGGCCGGCGTGGAGTTGAAGGCGTGCAGGCCGTCGAGGTCCTCCTTGCTGCTGCTCTTTCCCTTCCAGACGATCCTGGCCTCGGGCCTGCCGCCTGACGCGGCGGCGACCTCGATCAGCGTGGAGCCGTGCGAGGCGGACGACACGAGGAGCTGGTTTCCATTCTGGATCGGCGTGGCGATCGTCTGCCCGTACTCCACCTCGTACGGAAACTGCCAGAAGACCTCGCCGCCGTCCGGGTCGAGGCCGGCGATGCCCTTCGGGTGCCAGACGATGAGGTGCCGCCTGCCGCCCAACTCGTAGATGACCGGCGGGTTGTAGCCCGGCTCGTTGCCCACTTCCATCGAGCGCCAGCGTTCGTCGCCGCTCTCCCGGTCGAAGGCCACGACCATGGCGTCCGGTTCGCCGCCGACCAGGGTGATGATCTGCCGGCCGTCCGCCAGCGGCGCGCCGACGAAGCCCCAGGCCTGCACCGGCGCTTCGTAGTCCGCTACCAGGTCGTGCCGCCACAGCACGCGGCCGTCCTCGACCGAGAGCGCCGCCAGGTAGCCGGCCGAGCCGAGCACGTAGACGCGGTCCCCGTCGACGGTCGGCGTGGCCCGCGGGCCATTCGAGTAGGCGGGCATGAGCCCGGCCAGGTCGGTCTCCCAGGCGTGCTCCCAGAGCTGCTTGCCGGTTGCTTCGTCGAGGACCAGAAGGCGCTCGCGACCCCGATTGCCCGACAGTCGCTCGAAGTCGGTGGCGAACACGCGACCGGCCGCCACTGCCGGACCGCCGTAGCCCGGGCCGATCGGTACGCGCCAGACGAAGCGGAGGCCGCCTTCTGGGAAGCGCTCGAGGATGCCGTCCTCGTGCCAGACGCCGCGGCGTTCGTCGCCCCGCCACTGCGGCCAGTCGTCGGCGTGGGTCGGGTACGGCGCGAAGGCGACCGCCGATGCAGCGATCAGGGCTGCCGTTCTCATGGGGCGAAGCATAGCCGTGGGGAGCGGCTGGTCACTGTCGTCGGCGCGTCAAGTGCGGTAGTTTGTCCGCCGCGATGCGCCGCCTGCTTCTACCGCTGATCGTCGCCGCCCTGGCGCCCGTCTCGTGCGGCTCTCCGCCCCACGTCAGCGCTGACCTCGTCTACCGGCACAGCCTGGACTTCCCGTCGCCGCAGCGGCTGCGCCAGGGGTGGACCAGGGTCTGGGTCGGCAGGGAGCTGGAGCGTGTGGATACGCTCATCCATCGCGTCATCGTGATCCCGGAGTTCGCCGGTGACCTCATGATCATGCCCGGTCGTCAGAGGGAGCGCATGACGGCGGAGATCGCCTGCCCGCCGCTCGACCATCCGGTCTGGGAGGAGTTGACGCGCGGCCAGGACATCGAGATCGACCTGGAGACCTCGGACCGCGGCCGGTTCACGACGGTGTCGTGCCGGGGCGGACTGAGGTAGCCGCGGCGCGTCAGAGAGCCTCGTCGCGGGAGTCGACCGCGGCACGGCGCTTCTTCGTTTCGCCGCGCCGGCGCTTGTCCTGAAGCCTCTTCTCCCTGGCGCCGGCGGAAGGCCGCGTCGGTCGGCGCGGCCGTGGTTCCGTGCGGGCGGCTTCGATCATCGCCCCGAGCCGTGCGAGCGCCTCGGCCCGGTTGCGGGCCTGGGTGCGGTGGACATCGGCTGACACCACGATCTCACCGGCGACGGTAAGACGCTTGCCGGCCAACGCTTCCAGGCGACGCCGCAGACCGCCTTCGATGCCGGCCGCGTCGAGGTCGAGACGGCACTGCGCGGCCGTCGCCACCTTGTTCACGTTCTGGCCGCCCGGGCCCGAGGCGCGGACGAACTTGAACGTCAGTGCGCGCTCGGGGATGGCGAGGCCGCCGATGTCGAGCGTGGCCATGAGGCTATGGTGGCAGATCAGTCCTCGGTGTACCGGATCTCCATGCGGCGGATGATCAGGGCGGTCACAGCCAAGACAACGGCGGCGAAGGCGAGCAGGCCGAGCACGGAGACGGCCGCCGGCGGCGGTTCGACGACCACGGCAAAGGGTCCGTCGGAAAGCGGCACCGGCAGCAGGCCCTTCAGGTAGTGGATCACGCTGAGCTTCTTGAGCGCCGGCGGCAGCAGGAAGTGCAGCATCTCCCAGACGTACAGGGCGCCGGCCGGAATGATGGGGTTCCGGAACACCATGCCGACCAGCGTGAACAGCGAGCCGTAGCCGATGCAGGCGAGCAGGGTCACGCCCAGGTAGGCCACGAGATGCCGCCCGCCGGGGCCGGCGGTCAGGTCCTCGATCGCGCCCGAGAAGCCCACCGGCAGGTAGATCAGCATGTAGCTGAACACGGTGCTGGCCATGAACAGCGCCGCCACGGCGACCACCGCGGCCACGTACTTGGCCGCCACGACCAGTTCGCGGCGAAGCGGCGTCAGCAGCAGGTAGTGCAGGCTGCGTTCCAGGATCTCGCCGCGGAACAGGTTGAAGAAGACGTACAGGCAGCCGAAGAAGAGAATCGCGCCCAGGAAGACCGTCTCGAAGATCGTCTCGTAGACGATCCGGTTGCCGAACCGCTCCAGCACTGTCTGGCCGCCGATCGGTATCGAGCCGACCAGCAGGACGATCGCCACCGGAACCGCCGACGCGAGCCCCAGGATCACCGCCCTGCGAGTCAGCAACAGCCGGCGCAGCTCCAGGCGCACGAGTCCGCCGACCTGCCGGGCCAGCAGCGCCCAGTCGAGGCGCGGCCGCGCCTCCGTCTCCTGGGCAACCGTCACGACGGCTCCTCCTCTTCGTGAACCAGGTAGCGGTACACGGCCTGCAGGTCGCTGTCCGCCGGGCCCACCGCTTCGACCTCCACGCCGCCCTCGGCGACGAGTTCGGCGACCAGGCGCAGGAAGCGGTCCGCGTCCCGGGTGCGCAGGTGGAGGCCGGCGCCGTCGTCGTGAAGCTGGACCTCGGTGACGTGGTCGAGCTCGAAGGCGCGGCCGGCCAGCCACTGCGGGCGATCGCAGCGCACGAACACCTGGAGCGGCTGCTCGCGCACCTCCTCGACTTCCGCCCGCATGCCCGGCACCTCGCCTTCCGCGACGATGTAGCCGTTCGAGATCAGGATCACCCGATCCGAGAGCAGGTCGACCTCGTGCAGGATGTGGCTCGAGATGAGCACGTGCTGGCCCTCGCCGGCCAGTTGACGGAAGAGCTCGATCGTCTCGGCCCGCACCATCGGATCGAGGCCGTTGAGCGGCTCGTCGAGCACCATGACCTGGGGCCGGTGCGCGATCGCCTGCGCCAGCTTGATCCGCTGCCGCATGCCCTTGCTGTAACCCGCGATCCGGCGGTGCGCCGAGTCGACCAGGCCGACCCGCTCCAGCGCCCGGGCGGTCAGGCTCTCCGCCTCGCCACGGTCGAGGCCGTGCAGCAGCAGGTAGGAGAAGACGAACTGCCAGCCGGTGGCGCCGCGCGGGAACGAGTCGTACTGCGTGCAGTAGCCGAAGCGGCGGAACAGATCCTGCGGCCTGGTGACCGGGAGGCCGAGAATGCTGATCTCGCCCCGCGTCGGCCGCAGCAGGCCGGCGAGCAGGTTCATCAGCGTGCTCTTGCCGGAACCGTTCGGGCCGACCAGGCTGGTGATGCCGGGCTCGATCTCCAGGTCGACCCGGTTGACGCCCAGAACGTCGCCGTAGAACTTCGAGACGTCCCGGATCACGATGTTGCGGTCGTCGCTCACTTGACGACCTCGAAGGCGCGGACGCGCCGGTACAGCAGAGCCGCCGAGAGCGAGGCCAGCGCCGCCGCCGCGAGCCAGGCGGCCGTATCCGGCATCAGCACGGTCCCTTCCGTACCGAAGACGGAGGCGGAGAGCGCGTCCGTCACGTCGAAGGCCACGACCATGCTGCCCAGCCAGGAGTCATAGAACTCCTTGTAGAACTCGCCGAAGGCCGTGCCCGTCAGGATCGCGCCCATGAACACGATCCGCGCCCAGGGCTTCCACTTCACCCAGGCCGCGATCGCCAGCAGCGGCAGCGACATGCAGAGCAGCCACACGACCGATACGACCACCATCGACGGCGCGACCCGCCAGTGCTCCAGTAGCCAATCGCTGCCGCCGAGCGATGCCTGGATCACGAACAGGAGCAGCCCCGGCACCCAGGTGATCGCCGAGACCAGAACCCCGAGCACGACGAGCTTGCCGAGCACGTAGTCGGTCCGCGTCAGCGGGCGCGAAAGATAGAGCGGCATCGCGCGGTTGCGCAGGTCCGCCGACACCAGCGACGGCCCGACCACGAGCACGACGATGAACGCCAGATACAACTGGGCGCGCAGGAACAGGGTCTGGAAGAACCAGGTGTTGACCTGGACGAACTCGAGCAGATCGGCCGAATCCAGGTTGATCAGGGCCAGCGCCTCCGCGTTGTAGCGCAGGTACATGGCGCCGAGCAGCACCAGCGGCCAGGCGAAACAGAAGGCGAAGAAGGCCAGGAAGAGCCGCGATGCGAAGACCTCGCGCAGACCGTAGCGGCTGATGACGAGGAACCGGCTCCGCGCCGGCATCAGCGGACCGTCGTAGCCCTTGTAGCCGTGGTCATAGACGGCCATCGTCGCCCTCCATCGCCTGGAGGAAGATCTCCTCCAGCGAAGTGCGCTTGTAGTCCAGACGACGGATTGTCACGTCCTGCTCGATCGCCGAGGCGTAGATGTGGCGCACCTCGACCCCCGGCGGCAGGACGGCCTTGATCCGGCGGCGGTTGACCACGGCGACCTCGCAGCCGAGCCCCTCGATCGCGGCCCGGAAGCTGCTTCCCGCGCCCTCGCGTTCCGCGGCCAGATCGAGCTCGAGGAACCGGCGGTTGGCGCGGCGCTCCTCGGCCAGGTTGCAGTAGGTAGCGATCCTGCCCCGGTTCAGGACCAGCACTTCCTCGCAGCACTCCTCGACGTCCCGGAGCAGGTGCGACGAGACGACGATCCGCGCGTTGCCCGAGTCCCTGATCTCCCGGATCAGTCGCAGCATGCGGAGGCGCGCCGGCGGGTCGAGACCGTTCGTCGGTTCGTCGAGAAAGAGCAGGCTCGGACCGTGGGCGATCGCCTGCGCCAGCTTGAGCAACTGCTTCATGCCCAGCGAGTAGGTCTCCACGTTGCGGTAGCGCGCCTCACCCAGGCCGACGTAGAAGAACACCTCGTGCGCGCGCTCGAGGGCGGCCTCGGGCGGCAGCCCGGAGACCTCCGCCATCAGCCGCACGAAGCGGACGCCCGAGATGCCGGCGATGAAGGCGTCCCGCTCCGGCATGTAGCCGACCTGGCGCCGCAGTTCCCGGCCCTGGGCCGTGATGTCCATGCCGAACAGGCGGGCCGTGCCCGCGGTCGGCCGGTAGAAGCCGAGCAGGGTGTTCAGCAGCGTCGTCTTGCCGGCGCCGTTGGGCCCGAGCAGGCCGATCGCGCGGCCCGAGAAGGCACCGCGCAGATCGTCCAGCACCTGGTGCCGGCCGAATCGAACCCCGAGACCGTCGAGGTCGATGACCGGCGCCGCCTCACTCATCAGGCGGCGGGCCCGTGACCGCGGGTCCTCTGACCCGCGGAGAACAACGAGCCGGCCGCCAGGCCGGCGACGACATCGACATCGGGACCAGCCTCCGCCTCCGATTCGGCCTCGTCCACGCCGTCGATCGACTCCAGCCCCTCCAGAAGACTGGGGAGTCCCAGCAACGGACCAAGCCCGGTGAAGGCCAGCAAGCTCGGACCACTGGAAGTCACGACGATCTCGCTGCGGCCCGCGTACACCGTGTAGAGAGACGGTCCCTGGCTGGTGATCGACTCCTCGATTGCCTGAACGACGGCCTGCTGGTCGTCGCCCACGACCTCCGTCGGCAGCAGGTCGAAGAGTTCGCCGGCCGTCTCGGCGAGCCGGTTGTAGACCACCGCCGAGAAGTCCGCGTAGCCGTTCTCGGGCAGCAGATCGAGAAACTGCTGACTCGACGTCAGCGAGGCGCCGCTGCCGCGATAACGGATCGCCGTGTCGATCGTTGCCACGCTGGATGCGCTCACCATGTACCCATCAAAGTACGTGTAGAAGATCTCGGGAGTTTCCACCAGGCTCTCGAGCACGCCCTCCAGCGAGTCCTCGTCGTCGCCGTCGTCGGCCTCCTCGCCGTCGCCGTCCGCGTCGTCGATCGCGACCGCCAGACGGTAGACCGTGCGGCCGCCCGACTCCTGCTCCTCGAGCGTGGCCGCCGCGCCCACGCCCTCGGCCGCCAGCCGGTCGTTCGCCTTCTGGATCAGAGTCTCGATCGAACTCTGCAGACCCTCCGCATTGTAGATGGACGCCACCGCCTTCCACGCCGGCGAAGGCAGCACGGGGCCGTCGATGCCGGCGGCGTACTCGCCGCCCAGGTGCTCGAGGAAATCCGTGCGAATCGACATGCCCAGTTCACTCTCGATCTCGGCCGGCGGCCCGTCTATCTCGCCGCCCAGTCCGGCGAGGAACTCCAGGAACTCGTCGTAGATCGTCAGCGGATCCTCGATCACGCCGGCGGCGACGAAGGACGCGTCCGGAGAGAAGAAGTCGAGGGCGCCGTTCGTTCCCGGCTCCGACAGCCAGGAGACCATCCCGGACCGCTCGCCGTCGAAGCTCAGGGTCGCGGTGACGTTCGCCCGGTCCCCGTCCTGGGTCCGGGAAACGACCAGATCCTCGACATGGTCCAGTCCGGTGAACGCGAAGCCCCCGTCGTCCGCGTCATCTTCGTCCGCGTCCTCGCTGTCCGCCAGTTCGGCCACCACCGTAGCCAGTTCAACCGCGGCCAGCAGCTCCGCGCCGGCGGCGTAGCGCTCCGCGAGCCGACCGTGCAACCGCGAGCCGACGAACGGGTTGGCGGCGCCGTCCCGGTTCGCCGCCACGGCGCGAAGCGCGGCGAGCGAGGGCGAGGCCGCGGCGAGGTCGTCAGCGATCCAGACCAGGAGCGCGCCGTCCGACTCTTCCGCCGCATCGAGATCCTCGACGATGACCGGCGTGCCCTCGTCGCCCATCGCGTCGCCCAACTCCTCCATGTGTCCCTCGAGCGCCTCGCGCAGGGCCGCGGCGTCCGACACTTCCGTCACCATCAGTGGACGGGCCGTGTTGTCGGCGATGCCGCCGGCGAGCCCGACGACCGTCTCGTCGCCCATCGTCTCGCCGAGTTCGCCCAGCAACCCGATCACGTCGTCGATCGTCCCGACAGCGCCGGAGCCCTCGAACTCGGCCCACCACTCGGCGAGCAATTCGCTCGACTCGATCCTCGAGCGCACCAACTCGAACAGGTCGCTCAACGTCGCCGGGGCGTTCGGCATCGCCACGTAGATCTTCGTGTCGGCCGGCATCAGGTCGAGCAGCCGGGTCGAGTGGCGCGCCGGCGCCGCCTCCATCAACTGGTTCAGTTCGCTGCGCAGGGACTTGAACTCCTCGAGCAGAGCAAGGTAGCGGTCCGCGTCCTGGCTCCAGCCGACTTCCTCCTGCAACGTCATCGCCACCAGGGTCGGGCGGCTGCGGAACTGATCGCCGGCCAGCAGGCTGTGGCGCTCGCGCCCCTTCTCGACTTCGACCTCGCCCTCGATCACCGACACCCGCGACCCCTTGACGCCGTGGGTGACGGCGAAGATCGTGCCCTTGACCGCCACCAGCATCTCCTCGGTCGACACGATCAGCGAACCGTTCTCCTGCTGCGCGGCCTGGACGATCACGCTGCCGCGGTCGACCCGCACGCGGTGGCCGCTGCGCCGGGCGTCGACGCGGAACGTGGTGAGTCCCGCGGCCTCGACCCGGGAGCCGTCCGCGAGCTCGAGCACCGCGCGGCTGCCGGCGCCGGTGCGAACTCGGTCGCCGCCGTCGACCGCGTCACCGGGGCCGAGCGGGACGAGATCCGTTCCGCGGTCGTCACCGGCTACGAACATCCGGCCATCGACACTCCGGACCTGCACGATGCCGTCCTGGGGCGGCAGCAGCACCCGCTGACTGAGCCAGACGCCCGCGACGGCGACGCCGACCATTGCCGCGGCAGCCGCGTAGTAACGGCCGACCCGCGCCGGCGCGGAGGGGCCTCCCGGCGCATCGGTCACCGCGCGGCCGGCCCGCACCGCTTGCAGGTGCTTGCGGCAGGGGATGCACTCGCGCGCGTGGTCCTCCACCAGAAGGCGCTGCGCCTCCGGCAGCGTGCCGGCGACCAGGGCCGGCATCCGCGCCTGGTAGTCGGCGCAGGAGGTCAACGTCGAGTTCGCATCGATACCGGCTTCGGACGCATCGGTTCCGGCCGCCGCAGCGGCCAGGGCCTGGCGCACGCGCTCGGCAGCGGCGGCCTCGACGTCGGTGGACGGCTGCTCCGCGGCGATCGCCTGCGCGGTCTCGATCAGAGTCTGGTTCATCTGGTTGCGGTCGCTCATTGCAGCACCCTCCGCGTTTCTTCCTGGTCTTTCTGGTCTTCCTCCGCGAGCGCCGCGCCCAGGCGCTTGCGCAGCCGATGAAGCGTCACCGCCACCGTCATGCGCGACGTACCCAGCATCGGCCCGATCTCCGAGTTCCGGTAACCCTCGAAGTAGCGCAACACGAACATCTCGGCCGCGCGCGGGTTCACGTTGGCCAGCTCGCGCCGCAGCCGGTCGCGCAGCTCCAGCGAGGCGAAGCGCCGCGCCGGATCGCTCTCCACGGCGGAGGACGGTCCCACTTCCTCGAGGACCTGCTGGTCCAGCGCCACGAGGCGCGAGCGTTTGCGTGAACGGATCAGGTCGAGCGAGGCGTTGATCGCCGCCCGCCGCAGGTAGCCGCCCGCCTTCGCCATGTCCAGCGATTTCGGCGGCCGGTTGAGCATCCGCAGGAAGATCGTCTGCAGCACGTCCTCCGCGTCGGACGCGTTGCCCGTGACGCGGTAGGCCGTGTGGAAGATCAGCCGGTGGTGCTCCTCGAAGAGGCCCTGCAGCCCGTCCACGGGGGCGTCCGGCGTGGCGGGAGGCGCTGCGGGCGGCCCTTCGGTCATCGAAACGCTTGCAATCGTCAAACGGCGTCTCCTTGGCTCCGGGCACGCCGGCTCGACGCCGGCGCCCGGGTGGGTTCAGTGGAGAAAACGCCGCAAAGGACGATTGTTTAGCAGACCGGCTTCCCTCTTCCTCACTCAGGTTCCCTCACCACCGTCGCGAGCAGCACCGTCGCCAGGGCCACTACGCCGCCGCCCAGCCAGGTGAGCAGGTGCGGCCGTTCACCATGAAACCACATCGCCCAGAACGGAGTGAGCGCGGGCTCCAGCAGCAGCAGGAGGGCCAAGACGGGGGCGTGTAGAACGCGGGCGGCCCGCGTCACGAACACGTACGCGAGAGCGACCTGGAACAGCCCGAGATACGCCACCACGACGAGGTCGCCCGGTTCGACGGAGCGGAACGGGAACATCACCGGCAAGCACGCAAGGCAGACGATCACGTTGCCGCACGCCGCAGCCGCTATCCCAGGTGCAGCGGCATCTCGTCCCGCGGGCCGCGGCCGGCCGGCGGCGCGCAGCCCCATCAGGGTCAAGCCGTACGCCAGTCCGCAGAACACAGCCAGTACGTTGCCGGTGCGGGGGTCGGGTGCGGACGCGGCCGCGTCGGCACCGCCATACAGAGCCATCACCAGGCCCGCGCCGAACAGCGGCACGAACAGAAGCTGGCGCAAGCTCGGTCGCTCCCGCAGCAGGAGAGGCGACAGCAGCAGCACGAACAACGGCGCCGTCGACTGCAGGAAGATCGTCTCGGCCGCCGTCGTCCGCTTCGCCGCGTGGACGAACAGCACCAGCGTCAGGCAGTAGCAGCAGCCAATGCCCAGGGTGAGAAGAAGGGCCCGGCGCCGCGCCGGGCTGCGCCGCCAGCCGAAGACCGCGGCCACTCCACGCTCCCCGTCCACGCCGCCCGCCCACCTCCGCGCCGCGGGAATCGCCACCAGCAGCACGACGGCCGCGATCAGGGAGCGTGTCCCGGCGACCTGCCAGCCGTCGAGTTCCGTCGCCTTGACCGCCGCGCCGCCGGTCGAGAACAGAATGCCGGCAACGACTGCCTGGAGCGCGGCGGACGAGCGGGACGTCATCGGAATGGCCTCTGCAACAGGCCTGTATGGTAGTGGGCAGAGGATCTGCTCGCAGTCTGCCGACGGCGCTCCCGTGCGGGTGCGGAGTTCCATTCCCGGCACGGAAGTTGCGTCACTACGCGTCAGGATCGACCAGCAGGCTCCAGATGGAGCATGGGAGGCAACATGGTGACGCGACCTGAACGCATTCCTGGATCGGCGCCGGCCCTGGCACCGTTGTTGTGCCTCGCCCTGGCGGCGGCACTGCAAGCCCAACCCAACCAGCCGTTCGTCGACTCCGTCGATGTCCAGGTGGTCGAAGTCGACGTCGTCGTCACCGACAGGAAGGGGCGCCCGGTCAAGGGCTTGGCGCGCGAGGACTTCGAGCTCTACGTGGACGGCCGGCCGGTCGAGATCGCGAACTTCTACGAGTCGGCGATCCTCCTGGAACAGCCAGCCGGCCGCCGCAACCGCGAACGTCCTGCCGTCCGCAACGAAGAGACATCGAACGCCGCGGACGAAGGCCCGCTGACCGTCGTCTTCTACCTCGACGATCCCAACATCTTCCCGTCCCACCGCACCCGCCTGCTGCGGCGCCTGGAGAACGCGGTTGAACCGTGGCGTTCGATGGACGCGAGCTTCATGCTCGCGCGCTTCGTCAACCGCCTCGAGGTTCTCGTGCCGCCGACTCCCGACCTGGACGCGATCCTCGAAGCCGCCGCGACCGTGCCCAAGGGATCGCCACGCGCGATCCAGAACGGCGAAGGCGCCCGCCGCTTCGCGATCAGGAGCCTGATCGACAGCTACGAATTCTGCCGACAGGCACCGTACTGCCGTCCCTGTGAGGACAACTGGGGAGAGCTCCTTTCGCTAGCGAGACAGTACGCTGACAACCAGGCGACGAACACGGCCATCGCCGCCGACGGCCTGGCTGATCTCGTCACGACGCTCGCCGGCGTACCCGGCAAGAAGACGGTCGTCTACATGACCAACGGCCTGCCGCAAAGGCCCGGGATCTCCGTCCTCGACTACCTCGGGAACGAACTCTGCAGAGACCTGCGCACCAGCGCGCCCTCGGAGACGATGGCGGAGATCGTGCAGTACGACGAAAGCCGACGCTTCAACCGCATCTCGGCTCACGCCAACGCGAATCGCGTCACGTTCTACGGCCTGGACGCGGGCGGAGTGCGAAGCGCCAACACCGACATCTCGCTCGACAATCCCCAACTCGCGCCGAGCTTCCACAACGCCAGCCTTCTGGCAATGAACGCGCAGAGCGGGCTGCACCTGCTGGCCCATGAAACCGGCGGCAAGGCCCTGATCAACGCGAACGACCTGTCGATCCTCCTCGATGACATGACCGGTCACCTCTCCGCCTCGTACTCCCTGGGTTTCGTGCCCGAACAACACAAACTGGGCCAGGTGCGGCAGATCTCGGTACAACTCGCCCCCGGCGCCGACAAGGGACGCAGGATCGCGTACCGCCGCACCTACCGAGACAAGTCACTGGACGAGCGGCTCGCCGAGCGGCTCCTCTCGGTCGCCTACCTCGGCAACCCGGAGAATCCGCTCGAAGCGGTCGTGGACTTCGGCGGCACGAAGCTACTGGAGAAGGAGGTTCACGAGCTGACAGTCGGCATCAGCGTACCCGCGGATTCCCTCCTGAGCCTGCCCGGCAAGGACGGCGCGTCGCCGAACGCGAGGGCCCTGCTCCGCCTCTGGCTGGTCGCCGTCGAAGACGAGAACGGCGCGCGGACTACCGTCCGGCAGAAGGCGATCGACGTCGGCGGCGCGGCGGGCGTCGCGGCCGAGGACGGCAACTACCGCGTCGAAGTGGCGATGAACCTACCCGAAGGGGACTACCAGGTCGCGGTCGGAATCCGGGACGAAACGACGGGGTTAACCTCCCTGATTCGCGAACCAGTGTCCGTGCCGTCGGGATAGACGGCCACCGAGGGAGGCCAGACGTTGCAGCAGAACGTACTCGAGCGCATGAAGAGCCGTTTTCCATCCACCACGACGGCGATGCTCCTCGTGCTAGCCGGCGCCGCCGCTGTCCAGGCCCAGCCGAACGAGACCTTCATCGACACCCTCGACGTGCAGGTGGTCGAAGTGGATGTCGTGGTCACGGACCGCAACGGCCGCCCGGTCAGGGGTTTGACCCGCGACGACTTCGAGCTCTACGTGGAGGGCGAACCAGTCGAGATCACGAACTTCTTCGAGTCGGAGATCCTGAGGCAACCGGCCGAACCAGCGGACCGGACCGCCGCGCCGACCGCCGATGCCGAGCCGTCCGAAGCCGAGGTCACGGCCGATCCCGCCTCGCTCACGGTCGTCCTCTACATGGATGACGCGAACCTCTTCCCGCCCTACCGCTCCCGGCTGCTCCGGCGTCTGGAGAAGGCGGTCGAGTCGTGGCGGTCCCTGAACGCGCACTTCATGTTCGCGCGGTTCGTCAACCGGCTGGAAGTCGTCGTGCCGCCGACCCGGGATCTCGACGCGATCCTCAAGGCCGCGGCCAAACGCCCCAAGGGGCTGGCCCGCGCCGTCCGGAACCAGCGATCCCGCCAGTTCACCCTGGAGGACATCAACGTGAACAGCCGGGGATGTCAGAACACCGGCCAGCTCGTGGCGCTCGCCGAGACGTACGCGGTCGAGCAGGCGAATCGCGCCGCGATCGCGGCCGACGGGCTCGCCGACCTGACCAGCACCCTGGCCGGAATCCCCGGGAGGAAGGCGGTCGTCTACATGAGCGACGGCCTGCCGCAGCAGCCTGGGCTCTCGGCCTTCGACTACATCGCTCAGGACCTCTGCCCGAACGACCCGCGAATCGTCCCCGAGACGAACGCGGCAGCCCAGCGCCACGACGAAACCCGCCGCTTCCAGCAGCTCACGGCGCACGCCAACGCGAACCGGGTCACACTCTTCACGCTGGACGCCGGGGGCATTCGCACCGGGCTCAGCCAGTCGATGTCGTTCGATGGCACGGCGCCGTCGTACCAGAACGACCGGCTGCACTGGACGAACATCCAGGGCGGCCTGCAGCAGCTCGCGTCCGAAACCGGCGGCAAGGCGCTTCTCAACTCGAACGACCTGGCCGACCTGCTCGACGACGTGACCGAGCAACTCGCCTCCACCTATTCGCTGGGCTTCTCCCCGGATGAGCGACGGTCGGGCGAAGTACGCCGCCTGAAGGTGGAACTCGCACCCCACGCCGCTCAGGGGCGCCGCGTGGAGTACCGCCGGTCTTACCGCGACAAGACCCAGGACGAGCAGCTCGCGGAACGACTGATCTCGGCGGCCTACCTCGGCAGCACCCCGAATCCGCTTGGCCTCGAGGTCGGTCTGGGCCCGACGACCCCGCGGGAGAAGAAGGTGCACCGCCAACCGGTCAGCATCGTCGTACCAGATGAGGCGGTCCTGCTGGTGCCGGCCGCCGGCGGACCGAGCGGCGCGCTCCGTCTTCTCCTGCTCGCCGTCGACGAGGAAAAACGCGGCCGCACACCGGTGCGCCAGATGACGGTGCCGGTGGGACCCGCCGGCGACGTCCAGGCCACCGAAGGCGCCTTCCGCTTCGAGGTGTCGGTCAGCCTGGCCGAGGGCGACTACCAGGTCGTCGTCGGTGTTCGGGACGAGACGACGGCAGAGCTGTCCCTGGTCCGGGATGTCGCGAAGGTGCCGTCGCGGTAGCGACTACTCCCGCCTATGCCCTTACCTGTCCCGCCTCTGAAAGAGGCTGAACTGCCGAAACGCAAGACGGCGCTTCTGAAGATGATGGGCCCGGGCATCGTCATGGCCGGAATCGCGATCGGCTCCGGCGAACTGATCATGTGGCCGTGGATCACATCGATCGTCGGAGCGGAGCTCATCTGGGCGGCCGCGATCGGGATCTTCCTCCAGCTCTGGATCAACGTCGAGGTTGGACGCTGGACCGTGGTCACCGGCGAGAGCCCCCTGATCGGAATGGTCCGGGTCGTCAAGCTCATCGTCTATCTCTGGGTCTTTCTCGTCGTTGTCGGCAAGTTCCTGCCGGGCTGGGCGCGCGAGACCGGCGTCTCCCTCAGGAGCCTGATCTTCGGCGTCGAGAACACGAGTCTCCCCGAGTGGCTTTGGGCGGAATGGGTGTGGACCGCGATCGTCTTCGCCGTGATTGCCGCCATTCTGTTCGGACCCAAGGTCATCTACACCGCGGTCGAACGCTGCATCATGGGGCTGGTCGCCATCATCGTCGTCGGCCTGATCTACGTCGTCTGGGAGATCGGATCAGCGGATCTCTTCGGTGACATGTGGCGCGGTCTGTTGAACGTGGGGCGCTTCCCGGACTTTCCCGTTGAGATCCCGCCGGTCGACGGCGAAGCACGTCCGCCGTTCGCCTTCAGCCAGTTCTTCGGCGCGGTCGTCTTCGCGGGGTTGGGCGGCCTCGGCAATCTCTACTACGCCTACTACCTGCGCGAAAAGAAGATCGGCATGGGACAGCGGATGCCGCCACTCATGAGCCCGACACACAAGCACGAAGTGAAGGAAATGGACGCCGGCTACGTCTATCCCGAGTCGGAGGAGAACCGCCGGAGCTTCCGGGACTGGATGAAGTACGTGTGGGTCGATCAGGTCTTCTGCTTCTGGATCCTCGGCAGCTTCACGATGTTCCTGTTCATCTTCGGTTCGCTGGCGGTGCTGCATCCCGAGGGTCTCGTGCCCAGCCGCGGAAGTCTCGTGTGGGACCTGGCAGGGATCCTGGAAGAGAGCATGGGAACCTCCGGGCACTACCTGTTCCTGTTCGTCGGCATGGCGGCCCTGTTCAGCTCGCAACTGGGAGGCGTGGACGGCGGGAGCCGGATCTTCGCGGACATGCTGCACACGAGCTTCAAGTTCGGGCGCCGGCTCTCCCTCGAGAAGTGGTATCTCGTCCTGGTGGGCGCGACGATCGTCGTCGGAACGGCCAGCGTCGCCTTCTTCGAGAGAAGGGGAACGGCGGGACTCGACTTCCTGTTCTATTCGGCGCTCATCGGCGGATTCGCCATGGCGGTCTACGTGCCGCTGCTCCTGTACATGAACCTGACGAAGCTGCCGAAGTCGGCACGACCCGGCTGGATCAACATCTTCTTCGTGAGCATCGCTTCGGTGATGTACATCGCGTTCGCGGTGTACACCGTCGCGGAGAAGGTCGTGCGGATGGTGGCCGGCTAGGCCGGCAGGGAGGGATCACGGTCGACGTCGCGGGCGCCTCCGCGGCCGGAGGTGCTTCGCACGATCCACACTTTGATCGTGTACACTATTCCCTCGTGTACACTGCCACCACGAGGAAGCAGCGTGAGGAACATCACCCTGAGTGCTGACGAGAGGCTCATCGACGCGGCACGCGAAGAAGCCCGCCGGAGAAGGACGACTCTGAACGCGGAGTTCCGTGTCTGGCTCGGACAGTTTGCCCGCAGCCAGCAGGGCGAACGCCGGGTCAGGGACTACCGCCGATTCATGGAGGAGGCGACGGAGGTTTCGGCTGGCCGTCGATTCTCACGGGATGAGATGAATGCCCGCTGAGTTCTTCCTCGACACCAACATCTTCGTCTACACCTTCGATCGACGCGACCCGGCAAAGCAAGCTCGCGCCCGCGGCCTGGTGGAGCGTGCACTGGAGACCGCCGAGGGAGTGGTCAGTTTTCAGGTCGTGCAGGAGTTCCTGAACGTAGCCCTACAGAAGTTCGATCGCCCTCTCTCGGACGAACAGGCGCTTCGCTACCTGCGAGAGGTGCTGGATCCGCTCTGCTCCGTCTTCCCCGGTGTCTCGCTCTACGAAACGGCGCTCTCGCTCCACCGGCGGTGGCGATTCAGTTTCTACGATTCGCTGATCGTCGCGGCGGCTCTGGAGTCGAACTGCAAGGTGCTCTACAGCGAAGACCTCCAGGACGGCCAGGAGATCGAATCGCTGACCGTTGTCAATCCGTTCTGACCGCCGGCAGCGGCTAGTCGCGTACCCGGGCCTCGGCCCAGGGCAGGATGTCGACCCGGGTGCAGGCGGCGCCCGCCGGGCAGTACGAGTAGGTCCCCGGCGCCAGGTTCCTCACGATCACCTCGTCACCGTCCTCCCGGATCTGGCCCCTGTCGGCGACCGCCGCGAGAGTGTCGATCCGAATGGAGGCGCCGCCGGGCGTAATGAGGCGAGCTTCCCGGAAGAAGTTGTCGTCCTGCCAGCGCGGCACGCGGAGCGATCCGCGGTCCGCCGACAAATCGATCTCGATCGGTACGCCGTCGCGGATATCGAACCGCCAACCATTCATGCCGAGCCCTTCGGCGCGAACGACGACGTCAACGTACTCCGCGTCCATCGACACGTCGTGCCTCGTCTCGCCGGCGCCGTCGGAGTAGCGGTTCGTCACCGGAATGCCTGAGCCCGCCGGGTGGAGCACGAAGATCTGCGCACCGGACACAGGCACGCCTCCGGAACGGACGACAACGGTGACGGACTGCTGGTCCAGGAGCTGAAGTACCAGATCGTCGATCTGATCGTCACCGGACAGCCGAACCTGTAGCGGACGCGATTGGACTTCGCGCTCGTCGATGTAGCTCTCGGCGTGAATGCTGTACTCCCACTCGTGCAGACCCTTGACCTCGAAGGCGCCCGACCCGTCCGTCCGCCTGCGCCAGTTGTCTGGCAAGAGGTAGTCATGGCGTTCACCCGCCACTTCCTTCACGGCCCACACCCAGACCCGGGCACCGGCCACGGGCTCGCGAACGCCGCTCACCGCGTTTCGCCTCACCACGTGGCCGCTGACTGAGCCTGCCGGGAGATCGATGTCAACACGGGCCGTACCGTCCGAACCGGCCTCGATCTCGAAGAAACCGGCGCTGCTGATCTCTCTGCCGTCGAAGCCATCCCAACCGTCGCCGTCCCACGAACCCTCGCAGGGATCGCAGTCAGGCGCCGGAGTGACTTCGACCGGCCAGAAGCCCTCGCGCGGCAGCAGCCCACTGAAGCGGCCCTCTTCACGGCTGCGGAAGGAGACCCGCTCGAAACCGTGCACACCACCGAACCAGACCAGCGCGTCTTCCAGAGGTTCATCGCCGAGTTCGACCCTTCCCACCAGCGGCACGGCGTCGAGTTCGACGGTGTAGCGGTCGTGGCCGAAGAAGCTGACCACCTCGTGGTGCCAGCGGCTACCGCGGTTGTCCTCGACCCAGATCTGGTAGTCGCCGGCCGGCAAACCCCGCCAAAGGAACGAGCCGTCCGGGGCCCGCTCGTCGAACTCGAACCTGCGGGCACGGTTCTCCACCTCTCCATCGGGCCCGAGCGTCACTGCCTGCGCGTTCGGCCTCAGGTCGGCGACTTCCAGGACGCTCGGCGTCAGGAAGGAAACGGACAGCAGGTTCCCGGCCGACGACACGAGTGGACCCAGGTCGATCTGATCGGACAGCGACTCGATGCGCACCGGCCAACTGTCGCCGTCCGAACCGGTGAGCCGGAGTTCGTAGGCTGCCGGCGAAAGGCCCTCGAACGTCAGGGCGCCTCCTGAATCCGTCCAGGCAACCCAGCCGAGAGCCCCAAACCCATCCCGCTGCCGCAGGCGGAACTGCTGGCTGGAGCCGTCCGGCGAGGCCAGGCTGGCGGTCACACGCGCGCCCCTGACGGGCTCGACCAATCCCAGGTCCGTATCCGCCTCGACCGTCACTTCGGACCGTAGCAGGGGCAGGAACGGACCCAGCCGCACTCGCAGTTCCACCTCCTCGTCCCGGGCGAACGGGCACGTGATCAGCACCTCGCGCCGGTCCGGTTCCCGGTCCACCTCGCACGGACCGCCGTAGAGGCCGCGGTCGAGGCGGACGCGACGCCTGTCGACCCGCCCGTCGATCCAGACCCTGCCGGTCTCCAGGAAGTCCACCGCCGTATCCGTGCCGTCGACGGCAAACCGCACCAGGCCTTCCGGCACCAGGGTCAGGGACGCCTCCCGCTCGTCCCATGGGATGAAGGCGGCGGGACTCCACCAGCCCTCCGACCGCGCCCAAAGAAGCCAGCCGGATCGCGACTCCAGAGCCGGCACCGTGACCAAGAAAGTCTGCTCCTCGGCGGACGCCTCGACGACGTAGGACGCCACCGGTTCGCGAGTCGATGCTTCGGAAAACTCGATCGTCACGTCGCCGAACGGCGCTTCGTCGCGCGCCACGATGGCGCCCAACCGAACCGCGAGTTCCACCTCGCCAGCGACCTGGGCCGCGGCAATCATCGGCGCCGGGACCGCGAGGGTCATCACGAAGATCATGGCCAGCGCGTGCCTACTCCTCAAGCGATCTTCTCCTGTACTCCGAAGGGCTGCAGGCCATCTGTTCGTGGAAGGCCCGCCGAAACGTCCTCTCGCTGTGGAAGCCGACCGATTCCGAGATCCGGCTCACCGCGTCATTGTTCTCGCGCAGGAGCTGGCACGCACGTTCGATCCGGCGGTGTGCCAGCCAGCCCGCGAACGTCACGCCGACGTGCTCCCGGAAGTACCGGGAGAATCCCGAGCGCGACATCGCGGCGACTCTGGCGACCGCGTCGACGTTCAGATCCTCGGCAATGTGGAGGTCGACGTGGCGCCGCACGCGGTCCAGTCTCGCGAAGTGGCTGAACGGATCGATCCGCGGCGGCGCGGTTCCATCCCCCGAGCGAACCGCTTCGATCTCCGCGAAGGCGAAGTCGTAGACCTCGATCGTGCGAGTCGCCTCGACCTCCACACGGCTTTCCCAGCCGGGCGCCCACTCCACGAACGTGTGGAACTCGTCGTTCCCGCCGCAGGGGTCGACACCCTCGGGCAATCCGGCCACGAAGTCCGAATCGAACCGGCGTCCCACGAGATTCGCCGGCAGGGACCCGGTGTCGACCGAGCACACCCAAGCCGCAAGACCAGCATCCAGCATCTCCGCCGAGTGGTCTCGCGTGTCGCGATTCCAGAGCGGAAAAACGACTTCGAGGCCCGTGTCGGCCGTCACGAGCAGACGCCGTTCGCGGCCCTCCACCGAGAACAGATCGCCAAAGGCGATACAAGCCGCCCCGGCCGCCCGCACTTCTCCGAAACCCCGGGCGAGAGCGGCATTCCGTTCGCCCCTCGACGATGTCCAGTCGAGCGGGATGAACCGCAGCGGCAACCCGACCGCCTCTGCCTGCCGCTGGAGCAGGGTATGACGCACGCCGTGGAGAATCACCCGGCCGTTCTTCTCGTTCACGAGGCTGATCAGGCCCTGCACCTCGAAGGACGGATCGGCTCGAAGCTCCCGGAGCGCCCAGGCGGAGTCCTTTCCGCCCGACCAGCACAGCCAGGTGGGCCTGGCGTTCCAGGGAAGCGATTGCCCGACCACGAATGCGCGGCATGTTAGCCCGCATCCCTTCGACTCCGACTCAGCGTGTGAAGCCGTGCACGATCGCCCAGGCCATCAGGGCCAGCAGCGCGCCGGCCAGCAGCGGATCGCCCCACCGCGACCAGAAGCGTACGAGGAAGCCGAAGCGGTCGGCTCGGCGCAGGTCACGCCGCATCTGCCCGGCATTCAAGGATTGTGTGTAGCGGTACATTCCGTTGCTCCTCTCCACCAACCACTCTAGAGAGGATTCCGCAGGAGAACCGGCCACCGCTTAGCAGGATTCGGCCAGATCCGCGCGAGACCGGCCAGATCTGGTCAACTTCCCGGCCATGTGCCGATCGAGCGGCGCTCTAGCCGCGAAGCGGCGCGGTCAGTTCGCCGACCCGGCGTTCGAGTCGAGCCACCAGGTCGGGCTCGGCGGCGTTCTCCTCGACCAGCCGAACGAGGGCACTGCCGACGACGACGCCGTGAGCGACCTTCGCCACCTCCTCGATCTGGCGCGGGGTCGAGATGCCGAAGCCGACGGCGACCGGCAGGCGCACCCGCCGGCGGACACGCTTCACTTCCCGGGCCAGAGTAGGGATCAGGTCCTCCCGCTCGCCGGTTACGTCCGAGCGGGCGGTGTAGTAGACGAAGCCGTTCGACGCGGCGGCGGCGCGGTCGATGCGCTCCCGGGTGCTGGTGGCGGCGATCAGGTAGATGGAGTCGACGCCCCGCTCCTCGAGCGCCGGCTGCAGGTCGCGCAGGCCCTCGTCGGGCGGCAGGTCGACACAGAGGACGCCGTCGACGCCGCTGCCGGCGGCCTGGGCGGCGAAGGTCTCGACTCCGCGGGCGTGGACCGGGTTGTAGTAGGTAAAGAGGACGATCGGGACGCCGAGTCCCTCGCGGTGACGCTCGACCATGCCGAGCACGGCGCTGAGCGAGGAGCCCGCGGCAAGCGCGCGGTGGGAGGCGCGCTGGATCGTCGGACCGTCCGCGATCGGGTCGCTGAAGGCGACGCCGAGCTCGATCACGTCGGCGCCGCCGGCGACCAGCGCGCGCAGCAGGTCGGGCGTAGCCTCGAGCGACGGGTCGCCGGCGACGAGGAAGGGGACGAAGGCGGCGCGCTTCGCCCGGGAGCAGCGGGAGAACGCGGCGGCAATGGCGCTATCGGAGCGGCGCTTGCGTCGGGGGCTCATTCGACGTCTCCGTCGCCCGGCGCGGACTCGGAATGCCGGCCAGAGGGCCGGCGCACCGACGCTCGACCG
Source organism: Thermoanaerobaculia bacterium (assembly GCA_965116955.1). Taxonomy (GTDB): domain Bacteria; phylum Acidobacteriota; class Thermoanaerobaculia; order Multivoradales; family Multivoraceae; genus Multivorans. The sequence goes on from OZ220742.1 coordinate 422,169, forward strand.
CCTGAAGCCGCGTCGTACTCGAGCACGGATTCGACATCCTTGTCGCCGCGACCCGAGAGATTGACCAGGATGACCTGGTCGGGTTCCATTTCGGGCGCCCGCCGCGTCACCTCCGCGATCGCGTGAGCCGATTCGAGCGCCGGCAGGATGCCTTCCGTTGCCGACAGGAGGTGGAACCCCTCGATCGCCTCCTGGTCGGTCGCGGACGTGAACTCGATCTGCCCCTGCGCGTGCAGGAACACGTGCTCGGGGCCGACCGCCGGGTAGTCGAGCCCGGCCGACACGGAGTGGGTGCCGACCACCTGGCCCTCCTCGTCCTGGAGCACCAGGGTCCGGGCGCCGTGAAGCACGCCGAGCGTGCCTCCCGAGAACCGGGCCGCGTGATCGCCGAGGTCCGGCCCCCGGCCGCCCGCTTCGACGCCGACGAGCAGCACGTCCGGACGGTCGAGGAAAGCCGAGAACAGGCCCATCGCGTTGCTGCCGCCGCCGACGCAGGCCACCGCCACGTCGGGGTCCGGCGAGCCGGCAAGCCGCCGCAATTGACGCCGCGCCTCGGCTCCGATCACGCTGTGGAACTGGCGGACCATGCGCGGGTAGGGCTCCGGCCCGGTCACCGTGCCGAGCACGTAGTGGGTGTCGGCGAAGCTCGCCACCCAATCGCGGAACGCCTCGTTGATCGCGTCCTTGAGGGTCTGACTGCCGGCATCGACCGCCGCCACGTCGGCGCCCAGAAGCTGCATCCGGTAGACGTTCAGGCGCTGGCGCCGCATGTCCTCCTCGCCCATGTAGACGACACAGTCGAGGCCAAGCAGCGCCGCAGCCGTCGCGGTGGCGACTCCGTGCTGACCGGCGCCCGTCTCGGCGATGATCCGCGTCTTGCCCATCTCCTTCGCCAACAGAACCTGGCCCAGGGCGTTGTTGATCTTGTGCGCGCCGGTGTGCAGCAGATCCTCGCGCTTCAGGTAGATGCGTGCCCCACCCAGGTGCTCCGTCAGCCGTTCCGCGAAGTAAAGCGGCGTCGGGCGTCCGACGTAGTGCTCCAGCAGGTGGTCGAGCCGGCGCCGGAAGGTTCGCTTTCGGCGCAGCCTGTCCCAGGCGCGGCTCAACTCCTCGAGTGGCGCCATCAGCGTCTCCGGGGCGTAGCGCCCGCCGTAGACGCCGTAACGTCCGCCCTCATCCGGCTCCATGGCCGCGGCGGAGAGGGGGGTTCTTACCTTCATCGTGCTGCTCCGGCTCTGAGGTTGGCGAACAGTCGCTCCAGCTTGCCGCGGTCCTTGCGGCCGGGCGCGGCCTCCACGCCCGAACAGGTGTCCACCGCGTAGGCGCCCGGCACCGCCGCCGCGACCGCGGCGACGTTGCCGGGGTGGACGCCGCCGGCGATGAACACGCGGCGCGGCTCGCGGTCGCCGGCCGGTGTCCGGACGAGGTCAGCCGCGGCGGCGTAGTCCCAGCTCTCGCCGGAGCCGCCGTAGAGGCGTTCGTGGGCGCGGTCGATCAGGATCGCCCAGCAATCCTCGGCGGCGATGGCGGTCGGGACCGCGGCGCCGCCGACGCGGCGGACGCGGATGGCGCGGTCGCTGAACTCGGCGACCAGGTCCGCGCTCTCGTCGCCGCTGAACTGGATGTAGTCGAGGCCGACCTTGCGGTCGATCGCCTCGAGTTCCTTGCGCGTGGGGTCGACGAAGATGCCGACGGTCCGGGCCCGGTCTCCGATACGCCGGCGGATGTGGGCCGCCTCGTCGACATCGATCCAGCGCGGGCTCGGACGGTAGAAGTTGAGCCCGATGAAGTCGGCGCCCAGGTCCACCGCGAGACGGGCGTCGGCGGGCGTCGTGACGCCGCAGATCTTCACCTTCATTGGGTCACCTCCCGCGGCGCCGGCGCACCCAGTAGATCGGCCAGCGCCGCGGCCGGGTCGCCGGAGAGCACGAGCCGTTCGCCGATGAGGAACGCGTCGAAACCGGCCCGGCGCAACTTCTCCACGTCGGCGCCGCTGTGGATGCCCGACTCGGCGACCTTGAGGGCGGAGGCCGGCAGGCGGCCGACCCGTTCGACGCTGCGTTCCAGGTCGACGGCGAAGTCGCGCAGGTCGCGGTTGTTGATACCCACCAGTTCCCAGTCGGAGCCCCCGTCCTTGCCGCCGTCGTGCGCCATCGGACGGAGCTTCTCGAAGTCCGCGTCGTCGTGGGTCTCGATCAGCGGCACGAGCCCGAGGCCGCGGGCTAGTCCGGCCAGACGGCGCAGCTCCGCCGCCTCGTAGAGAGCCGCGATCAGCAGCACCGCACAGGCGCCGGCGTCCCGTGCCCATGCGAGCTGGACGTCGGAGACGACGAAGTCCTTCGCCACCGCGGGCAGCCCGGACGCGGCAGCGCACTCGGCCAGCAGGTCGTAGCCGCCGTGGAAGTGGTCCGGCTCGACGACGACGGACAGGCAGGCCGCCCCGGCGTCCGCGTAGGTCACGGCGCGGGCGACCGGATCGAAACGGCCTCGCAGATCGCCGAGCTTGGGCGAACCCATCTTGATCTCGGCGATCACGGCAGCACCGCGTCGGGCGGAGATCGCGTCGAGGAAGCGGCGGCCCGGCGCTCCGGCAGGCAGGCGACGGGCCGGCGACACGCCCGCCTCTCCGGCGGCCACGCGGCGGCGCCGCTGCTCGCAGATGCGACGCAGGATGTCGGGAACCTCAGACACGTCTTCAGTCTCCGCCGCCTCCATCGTCCCAGCCGGTCCAGCCGACGAGTTCGGCCAGCTTCACGGCCGCCGCGCCGGAAGCCTGAACCTCGGACGCCGCGGCTACACCGGTCGCGAGGCTGTCCGCCCTACCCGCGACGTAGAGCGCCGCCCCGGCGTTCAGGCGGGTGATGTCGGCCAGCGCCCCTCCTTCGCCATCGAGCACGCCGCGCATCAGCTCTACGTTCCGCTCGGGGTCGCCGCCGAGCAGGTCCTCCGGCGAGGCCTCGGTGATCCCGAGGTCGCCCGGACGAACCTCGTACGTACTGACCTCGCCGCCCCGAACTTCGGCGACCGTGGTCGGCCCCGTGGTCGTCATCTCGTCCAGGCCGTCGCCGTGAACGACCAGGGCGTGCTCGCTGCCGAGTTCGAGCAGTACCCGTGCGATCGGCTCGACCAGGTCGGGTGAGAAGACGCCGATCAACTGGCGCTTCGCCCCGGCCGGGTTGGTCAGGGGCCCCAGCACGTTGAACAGCGTACGCACGCCAAGTTCCTTTCGCACGGGCATGACCTGGGCCATCGCCGGGTGGAGCATCGGCGCGAACAGGAACGCGATGCCGACCTCGTCCAGACAGCGTCCCAGGGTCTCCGTGTAGCCGGAGAGCCTCACGCCGAGCGCGGCCAGGACGTCCGCCGAACCGGACCGGCTCGAAACCGCCCGGTTGCCGTGCTTGGCAACCGGGGCGCCGCCCGCCGCCGCGACCAGCGCGGCCGCGGTCGAGATGTTGAAGGTGCCGCGGCCGTCGCCGCCGGTGCCGCAGGTGTCGATCACGCCGGAACTCGAGTGTGCGACCCGGGCCGCGCGCGCCCGCATCGCCCTGGCGGCGCCGGCGATCTCACCGACCGACTCTCCCTTCGCCGCCAGCGCGACGAGGAACGCGCTCTTCCAGACCTCGGAGAGTTGGCCATCCATCAGGCGGCCGAACAGCTCCTCCACGGTTGCCGGCGGGAGATCCTCACCGGCGATCGCCGTTCGCAGCAGGGCCGAAAGGTCGAGATCAGTCATGCGCTGCCTCGCAGTAGTCGAGAAAGTTCTGGAGTAGCTGCGAGCCGGTGTCCGTCAACACCGACTCGGGGTGAAACTGAACCCCCCAGTACGGCAGTTCCCGGTGGCGCATCGCCATCAGCGTCGCGTCCCCGGTCCAGGCGAGGGGCTCGAGCGAGGGTGGCAGGCTACCCTCCTCCACGGCGAGCGAGTGGTAACGGGTAGCGACGAAAGGAGACGGCAGGCCGTCCAGGAGGCCCACTCCCCGGTGCTCGACCTCGGACGTCTTGCCGTGCATCAGCATCTTCGCCCGGCTGACCGTGGCGCCGAACGCCGAGCCGAGCGCCTGGTGCCCGAGGCAGACGCCGAGCAGGGGTGTTCTGGGCCGGGCCCGCAGCAGGTCGATGCAGACGCCGGCGTCCTCGGGGCGGCCGGGGCCCGGCGACAGGACGATTCCGTCGGCGTCGCGCGCCAGCAGGTCCGGCACCGTCTCGACGTCGTTGCGCACCACTTCGAGCTCGGCGCCCAGACCGCCGAGCATCTGAACCAGGTTGTAGGTGAACGAGTCGTAGTTGTCGACAACGAGGATCACGCCCGGCCCTCCAGCTCGCGCGCCAGCGCCACCGCGCGCAGCAGGGCCGCGGCCTTGTCGCGCGTCTCCTGCGCCTCGCGCACCGGATCCGAGTCGGCGACGATGCCGCCCCCGGCCGTGATCGAGGCCTCGCCGTCGACGAGCGCCAGCGTGCGGATCGTGATGCAGGTGTCCATGTCGCCGCCGAACGAGAAGTAGCCGACCGAGCCGCCGTACATGCCACGCGCCTCCGGCTCCAGCTCGTCGATGATCTCGACCGCGCGGATCTTCGGCGCTCCCGAGAGGGTGCCGGCCGGAAGACAGGCCAGCAGGGCGTCGAGCGCCGAACCGGCGCCGCTGCCGGCCCCCACCGCCTGCTCCGCCTCGACCGAGCTGACGATGTGCATCACGTCGCTGTAGTGCTCGATCACCATGAACTCCTCGACCGAGACTCCGCCCGGAGACGCCACGCGGCCCAGATCGTTGCGACCGAGGTCGACGAGCATCACGTGTTCGGCGCGCTCCTTCGGATCGGCCATCAGCTCCTCGGCCAGGGCCCGGTCCTCCACGGGGGTGCGGCCGCGCGGCCTGGTGCCGGCGATCGGCCGCATCTCCAGCCGACGCCCCGTCCGGCGCACGAGCATCTCGGGCGAAGCGCCGATCAGCGACACCTCGGGCGACTCGAACAGCACCATGTAGGGCGACGGGTTGACCAGGCGCAGGGCCCTGTAGACGGTCGTCAGCGGCACGTCGAGATCGAGCGCCCAGCGACGGGCGAGCACGACCTGAAAGATGTCGCCGGCGGCGATGTACTCCTTCGCCGCATTGACGACCCCGAAGTACTCCTCGTCGCTCAGGGTGGGATCGGCCGTCTCCGCCTTGAGCCCCCTGTCCTCGACCCGCGCCGCCACCGCCTCGCCCCGGCTCTCGAGCACCGCCTGCAGCCCGTCGAGCCGCGTTCTCGCGTCGGCGGCCGTGTTCTCGCCCTCGATCTCGTTGGCCACGGCGACGATCCGCTGGCGGGCATGGTCGAACACGAGGATGTCGTCGTACCGGGCGAGGATGGCCACGGGCAGGCCGAAGGGATCGGGCGGGCGGCCCGCCGCGTGGTCGACGAGGCAAGGCTCGGCCAGCCGGATCGCGTCGAAGCCGAAGGCGCCGATCCAGCCGCCGGCGAACGGCAGCGGCGGCGCGGGATCGGCGGTCACGCCGTCGAGCAGGCGCCGCAGCCGAGGCAACGGATCGCCCGCCTCGACCCGGACGCCGTCACCGTTCCGGAGATCCTCGATCTCGAGCCGGTCGAGGTACACGCGACACACCTGGGACGGGCTGGCGCCCAGGAAGCTGTAGCGCGAGACGTGCTCGCCGCCGGTGACGCTCTCGAGCAGAAAGCGCCGGCCGGAGGCGTCGCCGTCCTCGTGCGCCGCCAGCTTGCCGTAGACCCCGAGCGGCGTCGAGGTGTCCGCGAGGAACTCCCTCGTGTGGGCAATGGCCGCGGCGGGCCGGCTCATGACGGCACTCTCCCCGCTTCCTGGTGGCGGCGGCCGAGTTCCGCGGCGACATCCGCGAGCTCGACGCCGGTCACCTGCAGCAGGACGAGCACGTGGTACGCGAGGTCGGCCACTTCGGCGGCGAGGTCGCCCCGGCGTTCGGTGGACTGCGGCTCGGCGTCCGCGCGGACGCCGGCGATCACGGTCTCCCCCGCCTCCTCCGCCACCTTGCGGGCGATCCGGTCGACGCCCTGTTCGAGCAGGCGCGCGGTGTAGCTCTCGTCCGCCGGCGCGGACGCCCGCTCGGCGAGCACGCGCCGCAGCCAGCCGAGCTCGAACTCCGCCACGTTCGGTTCGAAGCAGCTCCGCCTGTCGAGGTGGCAGGCCGGCCCCGCCGGCAGCGCCCGCACCAGCAGCGCGTCCCGGTCGCAGTCCTGGAGCACCTCGACCACCGCCAGCGTGTTGCCGGAGGTGGCGCCCTTGCGCCAGAGCTCCTGGCGGGACCGGCTGTAGAAGTGGGCCTGACCGGTCTCGAGCGTCTTCTCGACCGCCTCCCGGTTGGCGAAGGCGAGCATGAGCACCGCGCCGGAGAGCACGTCCTGGACCACGACCGGCAGCAGGCCCCGGTCGTCGTAGGTGAGCACGGCCGGGTCGATCGTTGTCTTCGTCACCTGCTTGCTCCTGTCTGAATGCGGATCGGGTAGCGCCGGCCGAGGTACTCCTTGACCGCGCCCACCGAGTAGGTCTCCTGGTGGAAGATCGAGGCGGCGAGAACCGCCGCGGCGCCCGTCTCCAGGGCGTCGGCGAGATGCTCCAGCGTGCCGGCGCCGCCCGATGCGATCACCGGCACCGGCGACAAGGCGGACGCCCGGCGCAGCAACTCCAGGTCGTAGCCCGCCTGGGTACCGTCGCTGTCGATGCTGGTCAGCAGGATCTCGCCGGCGCCCCGCTCGATCCCCGCCTCGATCCACTCCAGCGCGTCGAGCCCGGTCGGCGTGCGGCCGCCGTGGGTGACGACCTCCCAGCTAGGACCGGCACCGGCCGCATCGTCCTCGCGCCGCTTGGCATCGACCGAGAGCACCACGCACTGGCTGCCGAAGCGCTCGGCGAGCCTGGTGAGCAGTTCCGGCTCGGCCACCGCGGCCGTGTTGATCCCGAGCTTGTCGGCGCCCGCGAGGAGCAGCTTGCGGCCGTCGTCCACGCTGCGGACGCCGCCGCCGACGCTCAGGGGAATGAACACCTGCTCGGCGGTCCGCCGCACCCAGTCGAGGTCCGTGTCGCGGCGTTCGGGCGCCGCGGTGATGTCGAGGAAGACGATCTCGTCGGCCCCCTCGGCGGCATAGCGCGCGGCGGCCTCGGTCGGATCACCATGGTCGGTCAGGTTCTTGAACTGCACCCCCTTGACGACCCGCCCTGCGGCTACATCCAGACAGGGGATGATGCGCCGGGTGAGGCCGGTCGGCTCGATCACGGCTCTCATGGCGCGCTCCCGCAAGCCGCAATCGCCTCGTCCAGGCTGAGCGAACCGTCGTAGAGCGCCCGACCGACGATCGCGGCCTCGATCTCCGGCCGCCGCGCCGCGGCTTCCAGATCCGCCGCCGAACGCACGCCGCCCGAGAGGATCGCCGGTGCCCCGGCCAGGTCGCCGATCCGGCAGGCCAGGTCGATGTTCGGGCCCTGCATCATCCCGTCGCGCGAGATGTCGGTGACCAGGACCGCGGCGATCGGCAGATCGGCGAGCTGGACACAGAGCGCCGCCGGTGAACGGTCGGCCGACTCGGTCCAGCCGGCGAGCCGGACCTCGCCGCCGTCGATGTCGAGCGCCGCCACCATGCACGCCGGGTACCGGCGGCAGAGATCGGCGAACACGTCGAAGTCGCGCACGACGAGCGAGGTCACGACGGCCCGCTCGCAGCCGGCCGCGAAGGCCCACTCGACCGCCGCGCGATCGCGCAGGCCGCCGCCGAGCTGGATGCCACCGCGACCGTTCGAGGAATCGCGGGCCTGCCCTGCCAGTTCCTGGACGACGCCGCGCTGCGGCGGGCCGCCGAACGCGGCGTCCAGGTCGACGACGTGGATGCGGGACACGCCCGCCTCGCGGTAGCGGCGGAGCGCGTTGCCCGGGTCTGCTTCGTAGACCGTCCGCCGCCGGTCGTCGCCGCGCATGAGCCGCACGACCTGGCCGCCTCGCAGGTCAATGGCCGGCAGCAGTTGCACGTGTTCCTCCATGGCCCCTCGGGGCTCCTCCATCAGCACCGGCGGCCAGATCGCCGGCCCAGGCCAGGTAGTTGCGCAGCAGCCGCAGGCCGGCGGCGCCGCTCTTCTCGGGATGGAACTGCGTGCCGGCGATCCGCCCGCGACCGGTGATCGCCGGGAAGCTGCGCCCGTGCCGGCAGCGCCCGAGCACCGACTCCTCCGGCACGCCCTCGGGCGCGAACGAGTGGACGAAGTAGTAGTGGTCGTCCTCGGTGCTGCCCTCGAGCAGGGGATGCTCGGCGACACCGAAGACCCGGTTCCAGCCGATGTGCGGCAGGGGCACGCCGCCCGGCAACTCGGTGACCCGCCCGCCAAGCAGGCCAAGACCGTCCGTCGTTCCGAACTCTTCGCTGCTGTCGAACAGGAGCTGGTAGCCGATGCAGATGCCGAGCAGCGTCGCGCCATCGTCGAGGGCGGCGCGAATGGCCTCCTCGGGCGCGCCGCGCAGGACCTCCCGCGGCGGCCGGAAGGCGCCAACTCCCGGCAGCACCAGGCAGCGGGAGGCGCGAATCGTCGCCGGGTCGCAGGTGATCTCGACCTCGGCGCCCAGGCGCCGGAGCGCCCGCACCAGGTTGCCGATGTTGCCGACCCCGGCGTCGATCACGGTCGCTTCGGTGACGGTCATGCGGTAAGGCTCCCCTTCGTGCTCGGCACCTCAGCGGCTACTCCGGCCCGTAGCGACACCGCTTCGCGCAGGGCGAGAGCCACCGCCTTGAAGGCGGCCTCGGCCACGTGGTGGGGGTTGCGCCCGCAGAGCACGTCCAGGTGCAGGGTCAGCCGGCCCCGGTCGGCCAGGGCGCCGAAGAAGTCGCCCACCAGCGTGAGCGGGAACTCGGTCGTGACCCAGGCCTGTTCGAGGTCCGGCGGCAGCCGGAAGTGGAACGAGCCCCGGCCGGAGAGGTCGACCACGGCGCGCGCCAGCGCCTCGTCGAGCGGCGCGAAGGCGTGGGCGAAGCGGCGCACCCCGGCACGGTCGCCGAGTGCTTCCCGGAGCGCGTCGCCGATCACGATCCCGGTGTCCTCCACCGTGTGGTGGAGGTCGATCTCCGTGTCGCCGCGGGCGACGAGGTCGAGCCCCAGGCCGCCGTGGCGCGTCAGCGCGTCGAGCATGTGGCTGAAGAACCCGTTCGGGGTATCGATCCGCCGGTCGCCTCCGTCCAGCGACAGGTCGGCGCGGATCTCTGTTTCGGACGTCTTCCGGTCGATCGACGCTGTTCTCATGCCCTGCCTCCTGAAGTTGACGGCAACATCCCGTCCAGGGCGCGCCGGGTGGCACGCAGCGCCGGCCCGGCACCGATCCCGATCCGCATGCAGTTGGCGAGTCCCGGGTACCGGCTCACGTCCCGCACCAGCACGCCGTCCGCCGCCAGACCGTCGCGGATCCCGGTGCAGCGGGGGTGGCGAGCGAGCAGGAAGTTCGCCTCCGAGTCGAAGACCTCGAAGCCGAACTCCCGGAGCATGGCCGCCCACTGCTCCCGACGCGCCCGCACGACCGCGACCCGGCGCGGGAAACGATCGGCGTGTTCCAGCGCCACTTCGCCGATGACGGCCGCGGCGTGGCCGACGTTGTAGGCCAGCTTGACCTTGATCAACTGGGCGACGAGTTCCGGCGCGGCGAGCAGGTAGCCAAGCCGGATGCCGCCCAGGGACCAGGCCTTGGACAGGGTCCGGAACAGGATGACGTTCGGGTTCGCCCGCAGCAGCGGCCGGTAGTCGTGGCGGCAGAACTCGCCGTAGGCGTTGTCGAGCAGAAGGGCCGCGTCGAGGGACCGGGCCAAGCGCTCCACGGCTTCGGGATCCGCCGCCGCGCCGGTCGGGTTGTTCGGCGTGCACAGGAGCACCGGCCGCCGCCGGTCGCGCTCGACCTCGGCCTGGAGTGCGTCCATCTGCAGGCCCAGGTCCGGAGCCGGCTCCAGGTGCCGCGGCACGCCGGCGGCGCGGCCGACGAACGTCCGGTAGGGACTGAAGCTCGGGTCGCAGATGAGCACCTCCTGACCAGGACGGACGACCCCTTCGAGCACGGTCGTGATCAGTTCACCCGAGCCGTTGCCGACCAGGACGCCCTCCATGGGCCACTCGTGCAGGTCGCCGATCAGCCCGCGCAGCCGGTCGGCGTGAAAGTCCGGGTACTCCGACCACGGCCGGTCCGCCAGCCGGGCCAGCGCCTCCCGCTTGAGCGACCGCGGCAGGTCCCAGGGCGCCTCGTTCTGGTCGAGCTTGTAGCGGGCCTCGACCTGGTGCAACGAGTAGAGCGACAGCTCACGCACCTCCGGTCGCACGAGGGCCGCCGCTCGCTCGGCGGGGCCGCTCATCGCCTGGTCTCCCGGTCTTCGGATCCGCGGCGCAGCCTGGCCGCCGCGGCATGCGCGGACAGACCCTCCGTGGTCGCCAGCGTCTCGGCGGCGCCGGACCAGGCCGCCGCGGCCTCGGCGGAGAACCGGACGGTGTGGCTCCGTCGCAGGAAGTCGTCCGTACCGAGACCGGAGGCGAAGCGCGCGCTGCCGCCCGTCGGCAGGACGTGACTGGGGCCGGCGACGTAGTCCCCGAACACGACCGGCGACGACGCGCCGACGAACACCGCGCCGGCGTTGCGGATCTCGCCGGCACGGTCCTCGGCCGCTTCGCCGATCAACTGAAGATGCTCCGGGGCGATGCGCTCAGCGAGCGCGATCGCCTCGTCCAGGTCAGCAGCGACGAAGGCAGCACCGTGGCGCTCGAGAGCCGCCGCGGCCGTCTCGGCGGTCGGCAGGTCCGCGAGCCGCGAGTCGACTTCGGCGCGGACGCTATCCGCGAGTTCGGCGGAGTCGGTGACCAGGACGGAGACCGCCAGCGGGTCGTGCTCCGCCTGCGCCAGCAGGTCGGCGCCGACGGACTCAGCCGGCGCCCCGGCGGTGGCGACGATGACGACCTCGGACGGCCCGGCGTCCCGGTCGACGCCGACATCCGACGCGACGTGCTGCTTGGCCGCGGCCACCCAGGCGTTGCCCGGCCCCGCGATCAGGTCGACCGGGCGGATCGACTCGGTGCCGTAGGCGAGCGCCGCGACCGCGTGAGCCCCGCCCATGCCCCAGACCTCGTCCACCCCGACCAGCTTCAGAACATGCCGCAGCACCGGGCTGTCCCGGTAGGCCTGGGGCGGCGTGGCGACGACGATCTCCTCGACGCCCGCGAGTCGGGCCGGCACCGCGGTCATCAGCACGGTCGACGGATAGGGGAAGCGGCCTCCCGGCACGTAGAGGCCGACCCGGCGAACGGCGATGCGCCGCTCCTCGATCCGGACACCGTCCCGGTCGACGCGTTCGACGCCGGGGCCGCGCAGCAGGGCGCGGTGATACGCCTCGATCGCGCCCCGGGCGCGCTCGATGGCGGCGAGGACTGGCGGTTCGACCTCAGAGGATCCGCGCACCGACAGGCGGAGGAGATCCGTTGTCCCTGCCTCGTAACCGTCGAAGCGGCGCACGGCGTCGAGCAGGGCGGCGTCGCCGCCGGTCCGTACTCCGTCCACGATCTCCGCCGCCGCCTGACGGATCTCCGCCGCGATTCCGCCGCGGCCCCGCCGGTCGAGGAGTTCCAGGCGTTCCCGTCCGGCGGAACTCCCCGTGACGAAGACTCGAAGCGCGCTGCCACCGGCCTCAGCCATCGCCGGTCTCCCTCTCTTCGAGCGCGCCGAGCAGTCCGCTCAGCCGCCGCCGATGGGCGTGGAACGACGCCCGGTTGACGACGAAGGTCGGCGCCACCGCCGCCAGCACCTCGACTTCGTGCAGGTCGTGGGCCCGGAGCGTGCCACCGGTCTGAACGATGTCCACGGCCACGTCGGTCAGGTCGAGCAGCGGTCCAAGCTCGATCGAGCTGGTGAGGTGGATCACCTCGACGTGGAGGTTCCGGGCGGCCAGCAACCGCGCCGCCCAGGTCGGATAGCGGGTCGCCGCCCGGAGCTGCCCGCTCCGCTTCGGCAGCTCGGGAGCCTCGGCGATCAGCGACAGGCGGCTCCTGCCGTCCCTTAGCTGGAGGGGCCGAAAGACGTCGGGTTGCGTCTCCTCGAGCACGTCCGAACCGACGATCGCGCAGTCGACGATCCCGTGCTCGACGTAGAGCGGCAGGTCCCAGTCCTTGAGCAGCAGGACCTCGACCGGAGTCCCCAGTACATTCTGGTCGGGGAAACGCTGGCGCAGCCGCGAGGAATCGAGGCCGTCGAGATTCAGCCCCGCGGCGGCGAGGGCGGCGCGCGCAGGGCCCAGATTCCGCCCCTTGGGCAAGCCGAACGTGATCATGACCGCGCCTCCGCGACGCCGAGTTCCAGCAGCAGGTCGAGTCCGAGCGAGAAGCCGACCGCGGAACAATCGCCGCTGAGCGACCGGAACACCTTGTCGTAGCGACCGCCGACACCCAGGGCCACAGCGGTCCCCGGCGCGTAGGCGGCGAACATCAGGCCGTCGTAGTAGCCGCGTGGGCCGTCGCCGACACCGATGCGCGGGTCGAGGGCGGCGGCGGCGAACTCGGCGAGGTCGACCTCGATCTCGATGGCCGCGTCGCGATACGCGGCGGACAACCGGTCGCGCAGACCGAGCAGCTCGGACACCGCCTCTCCCGTGCCGCCCAGCACCGAGAGGTCCGTCGGGTAGCCGCGTTCGACGACGTCGGCCAGACCGGCCCGGCGCGCCGCGGTCCGGTCGCGGCTGGCGATGCGCAGGGCGAGGTCGGAGGCTTCCCGCTCACCGGCGGCCGCCAGCAGAGCTTCGTCGAGCGCTCCGGCGACGCCGAGCACGACGCGCAGGGTGTGCTCCTCACGGTCGCCGGGGGCCGGGTCCTCCCCGCGCGCCTCCAGCAGCAGGTCGAAGAACAGGGTCAACATCTTCTCGTCCGCTTCGGCCTCGTCGCCGCCGAGGAGTTCCGCGCCCAATTGCGAGTACTCGCGCATCCGGCCGGGCCGCAGGGGCTGGTGACGTACGACATCGCCCCGGTAGTAGAGACGCAGCGGCAGCTCCAGCTCGTCGAGGTGAGGCGCCAGCAGCCGGGCCAGCATCGGCGTGAAGTCGCCCCGCAGGACGAGCAGTTGACCGTCGCGGTCCACGAAGCGGTAGAGCTGCTCCAGCCGCCGACCCGTCAGCAACGGCCGGTAGGGCTCGAAGTAGTCGAGGATGGGCAGCAGGACCTCGGCGAAACCGCGCTCTTCCAGCAGAGCGGAGAGCCGCGCCTCCAGCCGGCGGCGCCGCCTGGCGCTGTCGAAGAGCGCGGCCGACACTCCGGTCGGCAGGCCGGCGGAGATCTTCATCGACACCTCTCCAGGCCCAAGGCCGCGGCGCCGACCTCGAAGGGCAAGGCTCTTCCGGTCATCGCCTCGAACTGCGAGAGCCCCTGATGCAGGAGCACCTCGCGGCCGTCGACGACCATCATGCCCCTGGCCGCGAGCGTCTGGCTCCAGGGTGTTGGACCACCGCCGTAGACGAGTTCGACCGCGGCCGCCGAGGCGCGGAGCGCCGCCGGGTCGCAAGGAAACGGATCGTCGGCCCGGTGACCGAGGGAAGTCGCGTTGACCACGATGTCGAAGTCGCCGGGTTTCAGTTCTTCGAGCGGCACGAAGGCGACGCCGAGCGACTCGGCCGCCGCCCGTCCGGTGGACTCCGTGCGGTTGGCCAGCGCGACCTCGGCGCCGGCCGCGGCCAGACCGAGAGCGGCGGCCCGACCGGCGCCGCCGGCGCCGATGACCACCGCCTCGCGGCCCTCCGGGTCGATGCCGCCCCGTCGGAGCGGGCCCACAACCCCCTCCGGATCCGTGCTCTCCGCCCTCCACCTCCTGGTCGCGGCGCCATTCCGGCATGGCAACAGCGTGTTCGCGCCCTGGGTCCCCCGCGCCAGGTCGCCCGCTTCGGAGGCCGCTGCAAGGGCCGCCGCCTTGTGTGGCGCGGTCACGCTCAGGCCGGAGAGCGGCAGACCGGCCCGGTCGAAGAAGTCGGAGAACACGATCTCGCGCCAGAAGGTCTCGAAGCTCGGCGCATCGAAGGCGACGTAGAGGGCCTCCTCGCCACGGTCGCGGTAGCCGGCGTTGTGCAGCCTGGGCGACAGGCTGTGCGCCGCCGGGTGGCCGACGACGCCGAACAGCCGCGATGCCCGACGGAGGTTCGGCAGGCCGTAGTCGACCCGCAACCGTTCGACGGAGGGCTGGCCGGGCGCGGCGGCCAGCTTGCCCGCGGCGCCGTAGATCCACGGCGCGCCCATACGCGGGGCCACCAGCCGGGTCCAGCCGCCGACGACGCCCATCGAGAAGGCGGCGATGTCGCGCCGGCCCTCGCCAAGAAGCAACTCGAGCGGCACGAGCTCCTCGCCGGAGTTCCGGACTTCGGTGACCAGCTTGTAGAGCCGCGCCTCGACCCCGGAAACCTGTCTCAAGCGCCCCTGGAGGACCTTCAGGTTCCGCGCCCGACCATGCCACGACACCAGGCGCCGCCGGGGTTCGACAGCTTCCAGCACGGCCCTGCCGAGATCGCGGTCCGCCTCGATGTCAATGAGGTCGTAGCCCCGCGCCGCGGAAAGCAGTGCCGCCCGGCGCTCCGGCTCCACGGTGCCCCGACCGCCCTCCGCTTCGCTCCGCAGCGTGTAGAGCAGTTCTCCGGCGAAACGCTCCCGCAACCAGTCGACGCCGAGATCGCCGACCAGATCCGCCCGCACCTCGAGACAGTCCGCCAACTCCGAGAGCGCGCGCACCTCGTCGCCGGACGCGCTGGGCGCCTCGGTCAACGACGCCACCAGGGTGGCGATCCGGGGTTCGTCGGTTGTCGGGTTCAAACGGGAAGACCTCCTTCGATCCGGAAGGAGGTCTTCTCGCTCACCCTCGTCCCGGACCGTGCGTACCGGGACCTGGCCCGGGTTCAGCCCTTGCCGTGACCGTGAGCCCACCAGGAAGTCGCGACAACCCCGGTCGCAGGAGCGACGGAGGAGGCGACGAGCGCGAAGTTGCTGTCCGGTGAGTTCATGACGCGGTGCGGGCGAAACGGGCCGGAATGGCTCCAGGACGCCGGATACTGCACCGGAAGGTGCGGACTGTCAAGGCTTGCATGGACTTGGCCGCTAAGCGGAACCGGCCTGCGGCCGGCCCGTTTCCTGGCCGCCTTCGGCGGCAGCGGGTCAGAGGACCCGCGCACCCAGTAGGCGGCCTGCTCCATGCAAGCCTGCTAGGCCTCCGAGGTGAGCTCGCTTCTCCCCTGGTACATCCCCACCCCGATGATGACGAAGCAGAACGAACCGAACGCCTGCATGGCGTTGTCGTTGATGAGGAGCGTTCGAGGCTCGATCCCGGAGACGTGCTGCAGGACCAGGAAATTGATGATTGCCAGGGCCCCGAGGAGGACGAATCCGTAGGAGGCCAGCTTGAAGATGCTCATTGAGCTGAAGCGGGAGGAAAGGCCGAGGCCGACCAGAATGGATCCGATGGGATAGACGGAAACCAGCGCGATGACGATGCCGGCCATCGACACGTAAGTGCCGAGGGCCAAGTCCTCCATGCCGCGCTGCATCAGGTGGACGCTGAACTGCCGCATGCCCATCGCGACGACGTAGAGGCTCCATCCGAACACGCTCACATACGCCCCTAGCCGCAGGCACAAGCCACCGGGTCCCTGCTGGGCCAGCGGAGCCAGGTGAAGGCAGCGTAGCCGTAGAGGAACATCCCGATGATCGACAGCATGGACGCCAGATGCGCGAGGCTGGCGTTCGCCGCCGCCGCATCGAGGGCGGCGGAGAAGTCGGTCTGGTCCACCGGATCCATTACGCCCCCGGGGAAGAGGAGCGATGCGAGAACCAGCAGGATGACTCCGACGATCAGGGCCAACCCTCCCTGCCTGGTGACGGGGTTCGACGTGGTGGATGGGGCCATGTCCACTTCCTTTCTGGCGCGCGGCACCTGCTGAGACTGAGAATGTAGGGCGATACTAGCAGGGGCGATAGAATCACAGTGAGCGCGAACATGGCGAACGAAGCTCCTCTGGCTCGGCGTCCGGTCCCCGCGCCGCCCGCCAGCGGCAGTTGGCGGCGGTTCTGGCGACCGTCCCACCCTCCCGACGAACACCGGCACCTGGTGCCCAACCTGTCCTGGCGCGAACTGTTGAACCGCCGCGACGCCCTTATCCTCGACGTCCGGTCGAGGCAATCGTCCAGTCGTTCCGAAACGCTCCTGATCGCCCTGATCGACACGACCGGGGCTGCCCGGTTCGTTGCCATGGGCCGGACGCTGAACCCCGGCACCGCCGCTGCCGGCACTGCCCTGCCCTGGCCGGAAGTCCACGGCCATCTCGCTCAGGCGCTCGAGACGGCCGGCGTCGTTCTGACCTGGGACGCCTCGTCGAAGGCCCACCTCCTGGCCCGGACCGTCCGGAGCCACGGCCTGAGCCTGCCCCCGATCCCGTGGCGCGACCTGCGCGCCGACTACCGGCGATTCGGCTATCCCGGCGACAGCCTGGCCGCCGCCGCGAAGCGGCACGTCAACGGCGTCCTGGTCTCGGGGCCGCTGGCCTCGTGCCACCTCGCGCTGGCCGTCATGCAAGCCTGCGGTCGCTGACCGCCGCCACTGCGCGGTTCAGGCCCTGGCCATGATCAGCGCGCCGTTCGTGCCGCCGAAGCCGAAGGAGTTGGTCAGCGCCACGTCGACCTTCGCCTCGCGCGGCTCGTGAGGCACGAAGTCAAGGTCGCACTCCTCGCCGGGCTCGTCGAGATTCAGCGTCGCCGGCAGCACCTGGCGGTCGACGGCCAGCGCCAGGATGCCGGCTTCGACGCCGCCCGCGGCGCCCAGGAGGTGACCGGTCGAGGACTTGGTCGAGGACACGGCCAGGCGATAGGCATGGTCTCCGAACACTCGCTTGACCGCCCGGACCTCGGCTATGTCGCCGAGCGGCGTCGAGGTGCCGTGGGCGTTGACGTAGTCGATCGTGTCGGGCGCCAGCCCGGCGTCGTCGAGCGCCGCCATCATCACCCGGGCCGCGCCGTCGCCCTCCGGCTCCGGCGCCGAGACGTGGTAGGCGTCGGAACTCATGCCGTAGCCGACGATCTCGGCGTAGACGTGGGCGCCGCGCTCAAGCGCCGCCTCACGTTCTTCCAGGACGAGGATCCCCGCCCCCTCCCCGAGCACGAAGCCATCGCGGTCCTTGTCCCACGGCCGCGACGCCCTGGTCGGTTCGTCGTTGCGCACCGACAGCGCCTTCATCGCGCCAAAACCGGCCAGCGCCAGGTCCGAGGTCGTCGCCTCGGTACCGCCGGCGAAGGCGGCGTCGGCGTAGCCGTGCTGGATCATCCGGAACGCGTCGCCGACCCCGTGCAGGCCGGTCGTGCAGGCGGTCGTCGGGCAGGTGTTCGGGCCCCGCGCGCCGAAGCGGATCGAGACCTGGCCGGAGGCCATGTTCGCGATCAGGCCGGGGATGAAGAACGGCGACACCCGGCGCGGACCGCGGTCGCGCCAGATGCCGTGCATGTGCTCGATCAGGGGCAGGCCGCCCATGCCGGACCCGACGACGGTGGCGACGCGGTCGCGGTTGCCGTCGTCGATTTCGAGACCCGCGTCCTCGTGGGCGAGCGTCGCGGCGGCGAGGGCGAACTGGATGAACAGGTCGACCCGGCGAATCGCCTTGCGCTCCATGAACCGTTGAGCGTCGAAGTCCCGCACCTCCGCGGCGATCTTCGTCGTGTAGAGGTCGGCGTCGACCCGCGTCAGCGGACCGACACCGCTCCGCCCCTCCATCAGGCCGGACCAGGTCGCCTCCGTGCCCACGCCAAGCGGGGACACCAACCCCACGCCGGTTACGACGACGCGTCTACGGTCGCTCATGGTCTGGACCGGCCCGCGCCGGTCAAAGAGAAATCAGTTCGAGGACCCGTGGGCCTGGATGTAGTCGATGGCCTCCTTGACCGAGCCGATCTTCTCGGCGTCCTCGTCCGGAATCTCGATGCCGAACTCCTCCTCGAAGGCCATGACCAACTCGACGATGTCGAGCGAGTCTGCACCGAGGTCGTCAGTGAAGCTGGCCTCCGGAGTGACTTCGTCGGCATCGACTCCGAGCTGCTCGACGATGATGCTGTTGACCTTTTCGACTACGGACATTCTGGTTCCTCTCGAGGGTAAAGGCAGGTTGGCGTTTCGGACCCGCGGGCAGAAGGAAGACTATGCCACCACCGGGGCCATCCGTCCAATGCCAGGTCCTGCGGCCGGGATCGACTCCGCTACGTCATGCCACCGCTGACGCTCAACACTTCACCCGTCACATAGGACGCCTCGTCGCTCGCCAGGTAGAGCACCGCCGCCGCGATGTCATCCACGGTGCCCAGCCGGACCAGGCCGTGCTGCGCCAGGAAGCGTTCGCCCGCTCCGTCCGGGAGTGCCGCGGTCATGTCCGTCTCGATGAAGCCCGGCGCCACCACGTTGACCGTGATCCCGCGACTCAGGAGCTCCCGCGCGAGCGACTTGCTGAACCCGATCAGGCCGGCCTTGGAGGCCGCGTAGTTCGCCTGGCCCGCGTTACCGACCACGCCGGCCACCGAGGACACGGACACCACTCGACCGTGGCGGCGCCGCATCATGCCGCGGACGAGCGCCTTGGTCAGGACGAAGGCGCCGGTCAGGTTCACGTCCAGCACCTGCTGCCACTGCTCCAGGGTCATGCGCGCCAGCAGGTTGTCGGCGGTGATGCCCGCGTTGTTCACCAGGATGTCGATGGCCGCGAACTCCGAAGGCAGGCCCCGGACCGCGCCGGGGACCGACTCGTGATCGGCGAGATCGAGCGCCATCGCATGAGCCTCGCCGCCGCCCTCCCGCACCGCGCCGGCAACCTCGTCGAGGAGTCCCTCGTTGCGGGCGGCAAGCACGACCCGCGCGCCCTGCCGGGCCAGCAGCAGGGCCGCGGCACGGCCGATGCCGCGTGACGCGCCGGTAACCAACGCCGTCCTGCCGCTCAGGTCGAAGACGGTCACGCGGCGAGATCCTCCGGTTCGGCGATCGCCCGGACCTTCAGGCTCCGCTCGATGCGACGCCCGAGGCCGGCGAGCACCTTGCCCGGTCCGATCTCGACCAGTCTCCCGACGCCTCGGGACGCCATCAGGGCCACTGACTCCGACCAGCGCACGGCGCCGTCGATCTGCCGCACCAGCGCGTCCCGCGCCGCGGCGGCGGTAGTCACCTCAGCCGCGGCCACGTTGCAGACGACCGGGACGTTTGGATCCGCCATCGGAACGTTCCGAATCAGGGGTTCCATCACCGCGCGAGCCGGCGCCATCAGGGCACAGTGGAAGGGAGCCGACACGGGCAGCGGGATCGCCCGCCGCGCGCCCCGCTCAGCCGCCAGCTCCATGGCCCTGTCGACCGCGCCGGCCGCCCCGGCGATCACGATCTGTCCCGGAGCGTTCAGGTTCGCGAGCTGGCAGACGCCATCGGTGTCGCTCGCCGCCTCTGCCGCCACCGCGGCGGTGTCCTCCTCGCTCAACCCGAGGATCGCGGCCATGGCGCCCTCGCCGACCGGCACCGCCTGTTGCATCGCCCGCCCGCGGGCCCGCACCAGCCGCAGGGCATCGGCGAGTTCGAGGGCTCCCGCCGCCACCAGGGCCGAGTACTCGCCCAGGCTGTGGCCGGCGACGAAGGCGGGCGCATCAGGCGGAGGTTCCTGCGCCAGATAGCAGCGCAGCACCGCGACCGACATGGCGACGATCGCGGGCTGGGTGTTCGCGGTCAACTGGAGTTCGTCCTCCGGACCCTCGAAACAGAGCCCCGACAACGAGAAGCCGAGCGTGTCGTCGGCCTCCTCGAACACCGCCCGCGCCTCGGGAAAGGCCGAGGCCAGCGCACGGCCCATGCCGACCCGCTGCGAGCCCTGGCCCGGAAAGACGTACGCCACCCCGCTCATGTCGACCAGATCCGAAGCGTGCCTAGAAGCGCACCGCGGCCGCGCCCCAGGTGAGGCCGGCGCCAAAGGCCGCCATCAGGACCAGGTCGCCGGGTTCGATTCGGCCGTCGCGGTTCAACTCGTCGAGGGCGATCGGGATGGAAGCGGCCGACGTGTTGCCGTAGCGCTCGACGTTGACGTAGACGCGGTCGGCCGGCACGTCGATCCTGCGACCGACGGCATCGATGATCCGGCGGTTGGCCTGGTGGGGTATCAGCCACCGGACATCTTCGGGACGCTGCCCGGCACCCTCGAGCACCTCGCCCGAGACTTCGGCCAGGGTGCGCACGGCGACCTTGAAGGTCTCGTTTCCGAGCATCCGGATGAAGGGCAGGCGGGCCTCCAGGGTCTCGGGACGGTTCGGAGGATTCCGGCTGCCGCCGCCCGGCATCTCGAGCAGGTGAGCGAGCGAGCCGTCGCTGTGGATCGCCACCGAAAGAATGCCCGGGAGTCCGTTCTCGCTGGAGGGCCCCGGTGGATCCTCACCGCGCAGCACCACCGCCCCGGCGCCGTCGCCGAACAGCACGCAGGTCGAACGGTCCTCGTAGTCCGTGTACTTCGTCAACGACTCGGCCCCGATGACCAGAGCCGTGGAGGCGGCGCCGCTCGACACGTACTGGTGGGCCACGGAAAGCCCGTAGACGAAGCCCGTGCAGCCGGCGTTCAGGTCGAACGCGGTGGCGTCCTTCGCGCCCAGTTCCTCCTGCACCAGGCAGGCCGTGGCCGGAAAGGGCATGTCCGGCGTCACCGTCGAGATCAGGACGAGGTCCACGTTCGACGCCTCGACCCCGGCCATCTCCATCGCCTTGCGGGCGGCGTCGACGGCAAAGACCGACGTGTACTCCTCGTCGGACGCGACCCGGCGTTCCTCGATGCCGGTGCGCGCGATGATCCAGTCGTTCGAGGTGTCGACGATGCGTTCCAGGTCGGCGTTGGTCAGGATCCGCTCGGGCACCGAGCGGCCCGTGCCGGCGATCCGGACCCGGCGCGTCCCGTTCGAGGAATCTCCCTGCAAACCGTTCGTCATCCCGCCACCACCGCCTTCGAGCGCGTTTCGTACGCGACCTCGGCGAGCTTCGCGCTGACCTTGAGGTGTATGCCCGCTTCGCAGAACTCTACCGCCCGCCGCACGGCGCTGTGGATCGCGTGGGCGGAAGACCGGCCGTGGGCGACGAAGCAGCCGCCCCGCAGCCCGAGCAGCGGCGCGCCGCCGTACTCGCTGTAGTCGAGCCGGCGCTTGAAGCGCTCGAAGGCGGGCCGGGCCAGCAGATAGCCGCACCGCGCTCGCCAGGTACTTCCCATCTCCTGACGCAACTGTCCGCTCACGAACTCGCCCAGGGACTCGGCGCTCTTGAGGATCGCGTTGCCGACGAAGCCGTCGCAGACGACGACGTCGACCGTGCCGTTGAACACGTCGCCGCCCTCGACGTTGCCCACGAAGTTGAGCCCCGTGGCGTCGAGCGCCTTGAACACCTCGCGGACGAGCTCCGTTCCCTTGCCTACTTCTTCGCCGATCGACAGCAGGCCGATCCGCGGCGACTCGAGGCTCAGGAGCTGCTCCGCGAGGTAGTGCCCCATCACCGCAAACTGGCGGAGCTGATGGAGCTTGGAGTCCACGTTGGCGCCGGCATCGAGCAGGATCGTGCTGCCGTCGCGGCGCGGCAGAGCGACGGCGAGAGCCGGCCGGTCGACGCCAGGCGCCACGCCGATCACCATTTTGCCGGCAACCAGGGCGGCGCCCGTGTTGCCCGCCGTCAGCATCGCCGCGGCCCGGCCTTCCCTGACCAGCCGGGCGCAGACCCGCACCGAGGAATCACGCTTCCGCCGAACCGCCAACGCCGACTCGCCCATGCCGACGACCTCGCGGGCGTGAACGATCTCGATCCGGTCGAGGTCGGAGGCCACGGATTCGAGTTCCTCGATCTCCTGTTCCAGCACATCCCGCCGGCCGACCAGGAGCAGCCGAAGCCCGTTCTCCTGCGCCGCCAGAAGCGCCCCCTCGACCACGGCCCGTGGAGCGTGATCGCCGCCCATCGCATCGACGGCGATCACCGTCGGATCGGGTGCAGGAGATCGATTCGTCATCGGGACCGCGGCGCCGCCGGCGTCGGACTCCTAGAGCACGTCCTCGACGTCGATCACGTCACGCCCGCGGTAGTAGCCGCAGTGGCTGCAGGCGCGATGCGGCAGTTTGGTTTCACCGCAGTTTGGACAGAGCGAGCCGGCCGGACGCTTCAGGCCGTCATGAGACCGTCGTCGGTCCCGCCGCGCCTTCGAGTGCCGCCGTTTGGGATTGGGCATTCCTACTGTTCCTTTCCTGGCTTGTAGCTAAGTCAGACTACCGGTAAGCCGTTCGCGGACCGCTTCAAGGCCGGTCCAGCGGGGATCGACGCTCTCCGCGACGCAGGTGCAGGCCTCCCGGTTGCGGTCGACTCCGCACTGTGGGCAAAGGCCCCGGCACCCCGCTTCGCACGTCGGTTTCATCGGGATGTTGAGTTCGACCTGTTCGCAGACCAGCCGGAACAGGTCGACGGCGCCATCGACCGCGACGAGCGTGGAGAAATCCTCCAGTTCCAGTTCGCGGACGCCGTGCGCGTCCCCGGCGGCGGGCGCATCCGCCTCACCGTCCGCGGCGCCGGCCGTCACGACGAACGCGAGCGGCAGGTCGACATCCTTCTCGTACGGGGTCAGGCAACGGTCGCAGCGAAGTCGGTGGCGGTAGCGCAGCCGCGTCTGGAGCAGAAAGTCCGGTCCGGTGAAGGCCAGGCTGCCCTCGCAGTCGACGCTGCCCAGGACAAGCGCCTGATCCCGGCGCAGGTCTCGAGCCGCCACGCTGACGGCTTCGCGCCAATGGAGAGGGCCGTTACGGGCTTGGTCGAGCTGCAGGTGCATGCCATTCACCGTCAGGCGTCCGCCGTCTCGAACCGCGAGTCAACTTCCCATGAGACGCCACACCCATGGGCCGCCGCGACTCCGGCAAGGCGCAACCGCGCAAACTCCAGAGGCTACGAATCGTTACCGCCACTTGTCAACGCCTTCACGCCCTGGCGGCGCTAGGCTTGCGCCGTGGCACGGATCGGCATCGATGCCCGCAAAGTGCGTGACTTCGGCATCGGAGTCTACGTGACGAACCTGATCCACGGCCTTGCCCGCATCGAAGGCACGACCGAGGCGCCCGCCGGCAACGAGTACATCCTGTTCGTGCGGCCCGAGGACCGGGACTTCGCGGCCGACCTGCCGCCGAACTTCCGATGCGTCATCGAACGTTCGCCGGTGTACTCGCTGCGCGAGATCGGAACGATGGGCTGGCGCATCTGGCGGTCGCGACTGGACCTCTACCATGCCACCCACTACGTCCTGCCGGCGGTCGTGCCCTGTCCGACCGTGGTCACGATCCACGACATCATCCACCTCCTCTATCCCGGATTCCTGCCCAACCGCGCCGCGTCCTTTTACGCCCAGGGGATGTTCCGCCACAGCGTCGCCCGGGCAGACCGGATCGTCGCCGTGTCGAACAACACGCGCAACGACGTCCTCGACTACTTCAGCGTCGACGAGGACAAGATCCGCGTCGTCTACAACGGCGTGGAGGACCGCTTCCGCCGGCCGCTGTCGGAAGACGAACTCCGGGACGCCCTGGACGAAGTCGACGTACACCGGCCCTACCTGCTGTTCGTCGGTAACCCGAAGCCTCACAAGAACCTCGACCGGGTGATCCAGGCCTACGCGCGGGCCCGGTCGCAGGCCGGTTTCGATGCTCCGCTCGTCTGCGTCGGCGCCCGTCCGGGCAGCGACTTCAAGCTCGAACGGCGAGCCCGCCAGCTCGGAATCGCCGATCACATCCGCCTGCTGGGCCACGTGGACGGCGAGGTTCTGCCGGCCCTTTACCAGGGGGCGAGCCTGTTCCTCTACCCCACGCTCTACGAGGGCTTCGGACTGCCGGTCGTGGAGGCGATGGCCTCGGGCGTACCGGTCATCACCTCGAACACGTCGTCGCTCAAGGAAATCGCCCAGGGCTACGCGGAACTCGTGAACCCGCTCGAGGTGAAGGAGATCGCCAGAGCGATCGAGCGCTGCATGGGAAACCGCGACCACGCAAGGCAGTTGGCCGACCGCGCCGGTGAGCGGTCGGCCCGCTTCCGGTGGGAAGAGGCAGCCGAGAGCACCCTGGGCATCTACCGGGAGGTCCTGAGGGAGGCCGGTGACTGAGGGCCCGGATGCGCTCCGCGGCGCGGCTCCTCACCGTGACTCCGGCTGGTAGCATCCGGCGCCCGCGCGATCGAGCGGCGATGACCTCGCAGGACTGAAGACCGTGCTTCACAAGCAACTTCGCGTCACCGCCGCCCTGAACCTGGGCGGCGACATCGCCGCGACCGTCGGGGCCTTCTTCCTGGCCTGGTACCTGCGGTTCGTCCAGCCGGTGATCGAGATCACGAAGTCGGTGCCCGACTTCGAGCCCTATCTCAGGATGCTGCCGTTCATCGTCCTGATCTGGCCCACCGTCTACTACTTCCACGGCCTCTACCGCATCCGTCGCGGGCACAGCCGGGTGGACGAGATGGTCAGCATCGTCGTCGCCACCGTGCTCGCGCTGGTCATCCTGACCTCGGCCCTGACCTTCGACCGCCTGACCCAGGCCGGAACGGACGATCCGTTCTCCTACAGCCGGGCGTTCTTCGCCCTGTTCGTCGTCACCGACATCTTCCTCGTCGCCTTTCTCCGGCTGGGGACCCGCGCCGTCCTCCGCACGGTGCGCCGCAGCGGCCACAACGTGCGCCGCATCCTGATCGTCGGCGCCGGCGACAGCGGCGAGGAGATCGCGGCCAAGCTGGTCCGTCACCGGGAGCTCGGCTACGAAGTCGTCGGGTTCCTCGACGACGATCCGGAGAAGCTGCACGCCGAAATCGGCGACGGCGTACAGGTCCTCGGCACCCTGGACGACCTGGAGGAAACGATCGAACAACACGGCGTCGACCAGGTGATGATCGCCCTGCCCTTTGCCGCCCACCGCAAGATCCTCGACCTGCTCGACCGCATCGGCAACGAACTGATCGAGATCCGCCTCGTCCCGAACGTTCTCCAGTACGCGACGCTGCGCGCCGAGATCGAGGACGTCGACGGCACGCCGGTCATCAACCTCTCCCACGTCCCGATGGAGGGCTGGTCCAGCCTGGCCAAGCGCACGATGGACGTCGTCCTCTCCGCCGCCGCGATGGTCGTGCTCCTGCCGTTCCTGCCGGTCGTCATGCTGCTGATCAAGCTGGAGGACCGGGGCCCGCTCTTCTACCGCCAGGAGCGGATGGGCCTCGACGGCCGCTCTTTCATGATCCTCAAGCTCCGCTCGATGCGCGTGGGCGCCGAGTCCTCGACCGGCCCCGTCTGGGCAACGGAAGACGACCCCCGCCGCACCCGCATCGGCGCCTTCCTGCGCCGCTGGTCGATCGACGAACTGCCCCAGCTCTGGAACATCTTCCTCGGCGACATGTCCTGCGTCGGCCCCCGCCCCGAACGCCCCGCCTTCGTCCGCGAGTTCCGCGACAAGATCCCGAACTACATGCTCCGCCACCGCGTCAAGTCAGGCCTCACCGGCTGGGCCCAGGTCCACGGCTGGCGCGGCAACACCTCCATCCGCAAACGCATCCAGTACGACCTCTACTACATCGAAAACTGGAGCCTCCGCCTCGACCTCCAGATCCTCTGGCTCACGCTGCGCCGCGGCCTGACGAAGAACGCGTACTGACGGCGCGACGGCGTCGGTGCTTACCCGTCTGCGGCGGGATGCAGGGGGAGGGTCCCACCGCACCCCGCCGCAGACTGGTCGGTGTCGGACAGGCTATTCTTGGACTACGCGGAGTGAATCCGGATCGACGGAAGGGAGAGGGCATGAAGAGAATCGAGGAACGAGTGTCGCCGTGGCAGTTGGGTGCGTTGGCTTTGGCCGGTTTGCCCCTGTTTGCCGCTTGTGCGGGCGAGGGAGGCGTTTCCGGTGCCCGCGCCGGGTACATCGCGGAGATGGGGTCGTTCTCGGTTGTAGCGCCTGCAATGGCCGAGGAGGCGGTTGAAGACGCCGAGGCCGACGCTGAAGCCACTGAGGAAGCTGCAGCACCGGCGGAGCCTGCGATGACTACCGTCCTGCTCGACTTCCTGATTCACAACGAGGGCTCTGGAACGCTCGACGGCGTGACGGTCGACCTCACGATCGCCGACCCGGACGGCAACGAGAAGGAACGCCATCTCCTCTGGGTAGATACCACCGGTCTGACCAAGGGCTCGCAGCGGCAGGTTGCCCATGAACTGACCGATGTCGCCTACGTCGAGGGAGATGGCTTCCACGTCGAGGTCCGTCACCCGATCCCGATGGAGGAACGCGGCGACTACGCCGAGTTCGACGCCGAGAACTAGGAAGCCGCGCTCATGAGGAGCGCACCCAGTGTGTGACGTCCGGCCAGCGCACACTCGACCCACAACAGTCTGGCGCGCCCACGATCCGAGCGCCGCCCGAAGGCGACACCGACCAGTCCGCGGCGGGATGCGGGGGAGGGTCCCAGCGGGCTACCCGGCGCAGACGGGCCAATCCGGCGCCGCTACCCGGCAGCGGCGGCCTGGTCGCTGGAGGCGGCAACGACGATGGGTGGCAGGCCGAGTTCGGAGCGGAGGTGGCCTTCGATGTCGTCGGCGAGGTCGGCGTTGTCGCGGAGGAACTGCTTCGCGTTCTCGCGGCCCTGGCCGAGCCTGGTGTCGCCGGCGGAGAACCAGGCGCCGCTCTTCATGACCCGCTTGTGCTGGATGCCGAGGTCGATCAACTCGCCGACGCGGGAGATGCCCTCGCCGTAGTCGATGTCGAACTCGGCGACCCGGAAGGGCGGCGCGACCTTGTTCTTGACGACCTTGACGCGGACCCGCGAGCCGACGACCTGGTCGCCGTCCTTGAGCGCGGCGATGCGCCGGATGTCGATGCGAACGGAAGAGTAGAACTTCAGCGCGCGGCCGCCGGTGGTCGTCTCGGGCGACCCGAACATGACGCCGATCTTCTCGCGGATCTGGTTGATGAAGACGAGGGTCGTCCTCGACTTGGCGACGATCGCGGTCAGCTTGCGAAGCGCCTGGGACATGAGCCGCGCCTGCAGGCCGACGTGGGAGTCGCCCATCTCGCCTTCGAGCTCGGCCCGCGGCACGAGCGCGGCGACCGAGTCGATCACTACGATGTCGAGCGCGTTCGAGCGCACGAGCATCTCGGCGATCTCGAGCGCCTGCTCGCCACTGTCGGGCTGCGAGACGAGAAGTTCGTCGATGTTGACGCCGATCTTCTCGGCGTACTCGGCGTCGAGGGCGTGCTCGGCATCGATGAAGGCGGCGGTGCCGCCGCTGCGCTGGGCTTGCCCGGTGACCGAGAGGGCCAGCGTCGTCTTGCCGCTCGATTCCGGGCCGTAGACTTCGACCACCCGGCCCCGTGGGAATCCACCGGTACCGATTGCATGGTCGACGGCGAGCGATCCGGTCGAGATCGACTCGATGCCGAGGTTCTCCTGCTCACCGAGGCGCATGATCGCGCCCTTGCCGAACTGCCGTTCGATCTGGGTGAGCGCGCCCGAGATGGCCTCCTTACGGCCGGCTCCCTTCTGTGCTTTCGCGCGGGCCTGCTTCATGGGTTGCTTTCTCCTGAGGGTGTGGTGGAGGCTTGGCGGGCCAAATGGGTTGCGAGCGTCACGCCCTGGAGACGGTCACGGCGCCGTTCCCGCG
The DNA here is from genome assembly GCA_965116955.1 of Thermoanaerobaculia bacterium. Classification (GTDB taxonomy): domain Bacteria; phylum Acidobacteriota; class Thermoanaerobaculia; order Multivoradales; family Multivoraceae; genus Multivorans. The sequence continues at coordinate 449,856 of OZ220742.1, forward strand.
GCATGGCCGGAGATTGCGCGTGGCTATACTCCCGCGCGACCGGTTCGGCGCTCCCGCGGATCGTCAGACGGTTGAACGGAGGTCGGGAGTTGGCCGCTGCGGACGCTCGGCGACGTGGCGTGAAAGAACGTGACAGCCAGCATCGACAAGGGCGCGGTCAGCGTATTGCAGCCCCCCGAGGGCGTCAACCTGAGAACCCGGGATCGGCTCGCCTCGATTCCCGGCGTCGAGGTCCGCGAAGCGGTGCGGCTCGCTTCCGTCACCACCCTGCGGATCGGCGGCCCCGCCGAACTCTTCGTGCAGGTCGAGTCCGAGGCGGCGCTCACCGAAGTGCTGACTGCCGCCCGGGAGGCAGCGCTGCCCCTGCATCTCCACGGCCACGGCTCGAACGTCCTGTTCCCGGATGGCGGCATGCGGGGCATCGTCTGCCGCCTCCGCGGGGAGATGGAACAGGTCGAGGTCGAGGGTGAAACGGTGCGAGCCGGGGCCGGCGTCACCCTCGCCAGACTGGCCCGGGACACCACGAAGCAGGGTCTCCTCGGTCTCGAGGCACTGTCCGGCTTCCCCTCGACCGTCGGCGGCGCCGTCGTCATGAACGCGGGCTGCTACGGCACGGAGATCCGGGACGTGCTCACCGAGGTCCGGGTGGCGCGGCCTGGCCGGCCCGTCGAAACCCTGGCCACAACCGACCTCGAACCGGCCTACCGCACGACGAGCCTCCAGGGAACCGAGGCGGTCGTCACCCGCGCCGAGTTCCGGCTCCACCGGGGCGACGGCACTTCGGCGCTCAAGCGGATCAACGAACTGAACCGTCGGCGCTGGGAGAGCCTGCCGTCGGGCAAGCCGAACGCCGGCTCCGTGTTCCGCAACCCGGAGGGCGACTTCGCCGGCCGGCTGATCGAGGCCTGCGGTCTCAAGGGCACGACCAGCGGCGGCGCCGAGATCAGCCGGCGCCACGCGAACGTGATCGTCAACCAGGAGAACGCCCGCGCCGCCGACGTCCTCGATTTGATGATCACCGCCCACCGGGCCGTGCGGGAGCGCTTCGACGTCGAACTGCGCCCCGAGATCGTCCTCGCGGGAGATCTCGCGGACGAGTTCTGGCGCGGTGCAGCCGGAAACACGGACTAGCGGACCGCCGTAGAGAACCTGATCGGGCCTGCGGCGGGAATCTGAGCCCCGATCCACTGTTACTACGGCTAGCCTCGCCCGAACCGCCACGAAGTCCCCAAACGCCATGCTCAGACGAACCTCCGCCGCAATCCTGCTCCTCCTCGCTGGCGCCCTGCCGGCGCTGGCGCAGTTGCCCTGCAACCCGTGCGTCGGCCTGGCGACCGACGACCCTGCTGCCACGGCGGACCTGCTGGGCACGCTGCCGGCATTGCCCGAGGAGGCGGTACTGGTCGTCAAGTGGCCGGTGGAACTTGCCGACGACGCAGCCGTGTCTGCCGCGCGCGAGGCGGCCTCAACGCTTCGGGCCACGGGTGCGCTGCCCTGGTACGCGGTTCGATTCGGCGCGCCGCCGCCTCCGGCCGAGCGGGGAGACGACCTGACGGCGGAGCTCGAGCGGCTCGCCGACCTTGCCCGCACCGCGGAGGCCGGTTCCCTGTTTCAGCTCAACTGGCCGGGGGAACTCCTCAACGAGCCGCAGGCGGTCCAGGAGTACGCGCTCGCACTCAAGCGGGCATCGGTCGCCGTTTCGGGAGCGCAGCCGGACGCGGCCGTCGTCACCGAGCCTCTGCCGGCCGACCCCGACCTGGTCCGGGCGCTGTACGCGCAGGAACTCGACGCCTACCTCGACGGTGTCGCGTTCCGGCACGGTCGTCCGGCCGGCTCAGTCGGCGTCGCCGAACTGAAACAGCTCATTCGGGAGCTCGACCCGGACGCGCTCGTCGCGCTCGACGCGAACCCCGCAGCCGCGAGCGGCGAAGGCGCAACGCTGGTGCGGGCCGCGGCTGAGGCCGAGGCGGGCGCCTCCCTCTCCCTCTTCCCGCTCTCCGGCGAGGCCGGCGCCGACGCGGCCACGGTCCGTGCCGCCCGGCTGATCGCCCAGGAGTTCTCGGGCGACATCACCTTCGATCCCTACTCCACTCCCGCGGGCGCCGAAGCCTGGAGCTTCGTCCGGGGCGAGGACCTGAGCCTGCGGATCGTCGTGGCGCCGCCCGCGGAGGGCGGGCCGTTCACGCTCCGCTTCAGCGACCGGCAGATCGGGTCGCCGGCGCGCTTCGACCCGGCGACCGGCGAGTCGGACCTCGTCTTCGGCGGACGCCGCACCCGCAACGGCTACGAACTCGAGCTGAGGGACGCCGCCGAACCCTTCGTGTTCCGCCTGGAGCGGGACCTGGCGATCGGGCTCGACGGCGCCGAGAGCGTCGAGGAGGCGCTCACGGTCGCCGACACCCGCCGCATCCCGGTCGGCGAGATCCTGCGCCGGCTTCAGGCCTTCGAGGACGATCAGTCGCGCCGGGTCGCGAACTACAGCGCCACGAACACGACCTCGCTCCGGTTCCAGCTCGGCACCGGCGTCCAGTCGGTCGACGCGACCTTCCAGGGCCCCTTCTTCTTCCGGCAAGGCGCGGGCTTTGACTGGGCCTGGGACAACTTCTACGTCAACGGCATCCGCTGGCGCCGCAAGCGGATCCCCGAGATCCCCCTGATCCAGCCGGAGAAGGCGGCGGCGATGCCGGCCGAGATCACGTTCACCAGGGAGTACCGCTACCGGCTGCGGGGCACGGCGACGGTGGACGGCCGCAACACCTGGGTCGTCGACTTCGAGCCGGCGGAGGCCCTGACCGAGGGACGCAGCCTGTTTCGGGGCACGGTCTGGGTGGATCGTGAAATCTACGCACGGGTGAAGACGCGCGCGGTTCAGCTCGGACTGACCGGCGACGTGCTGTCCAACGACGAGACCACCTTCTACACCCCCGTGGACGCGGGCGGCCAGCCGGCGGCGTGGGAACGGTCGTCCTACTGGCTGCCGACCCGGGTCATCGGCCAGCAGTTGTTCTCGGTGCTGAACGCGACGACGATCGTCGAACGGGAGATCGAGCTGACCGGGATCCGGATCAACCCGTCCGACTTCGACGCCCGGCGCGACGCGACCCTGGCCTCCGAAGCGACGATGGTGCGCGATACGGAGGTCGGCCTCCGCTACCTCGAGCTCGACCAGGAGACCGGCGAACGCGTGGTCAAGGAGGACGACAAGACGCGGATGTTCATCCTCGGCGGCGCCTTCTACGACGAGGCCCAGGATGGCCCGTTGCCGCTGGGCGGCGTGAACTGGCTGTCCTTCGACTGGCGCGGCACGGGCACCCAGGCCGACCTGTTCATCGCCGGGCCGCTGATTCTCGCCGACATCGCCAATCCGAGCCTGTTCGGCTCCCGCTGGGACGCCGGCGTCGACGTCTTCGCGCTCGCGTTCGCCGGCGAGGACGTGCTGTACCGCGAGGGCGTCGAGTCGCCGACGGAGAACGTGGAGCGCCTGCGCCCGAACATCGACTTCAGCCTGGGCCGCCCGCTCGGCAGCTTCACCAAGCTCGACCTCCGCTACGAGCTGTCCTGGAACAACTTCCAGCGCGCCGACGACACGGGCGACGACTTCGTTCTGCCCTCGGACCACCTGAGCCACAGCGTCGGCGCCATCGTCCGCTACATCCGCTCGGGCTACCGGCTCGTCGTTGGCGGCTCGTGGAACCTGCGCGACGAGTGGCAGCCCTGGGGCCTGGGCGCCGCCAACCTGACCCCGGACAGCTACACCCTCTGGAACGTCGGCGTCGCCAAGACCTGGCACTTGCCGAAGTTCCAGAAGTTCGGCGTTGCCCTCGAGTACGTCGACGGCAGCGACCTCGACCGGTTCAGCAAGTACGAGTTCGGCTTCTTCTCGGATGTCAACGTGCACGGCTACCAGAGCGACAAGGTGCGGGCCGAACGGGCGGCCGCCGCCCACGTGAGCTACGGCTTCGAACTCGGCGAGCTCTTTCGCATCGACCTGGTCGGCGACGCCGCCTGGGCCACCGACCCCGCCTCCGGCCTCGACCGCGAACTCCTCGCCGGCGCCGGCATCGTCGGCACCTTCATCGGCCCCTGGGGCACCGTCGTCAACATGGACATCGGCCACGCCCTCGCCGGCCCCGACGACGGCTGGAGCGCCTTCATCGCCGTGCTGAAGCTCTTCTGATCATGCACCCGGAGGATGAACTTCAGCCGGACGATGTCGTAGAGGTTCCCATCGGGGATGAGATGGACCTGCATCCGTTTCAGCCGCGGGAGGTGAAGGATGTCGTCGAGAGCTACCTGGATGCCGCCTACGAGAAGGGGTTCCGGGAAGTGCGGATCATTCACGGGCGCGGCATCGGGGTGCAGCGGCAGATCGTGCGGAAGGTGCTGGAGCGAGACCCGCGCGTCGTCTCGTTCAGGAGTGGCGGACCGGGTGGGGGCGGCTGGGGCGCCACGGTGGCGCGGCTCCGCTAGCGCCGGCTAGGAGCGCCCTGCCTGGTAGCGCGCCCAGAGCGCGCCGAGGCCGAAAGCGACCAGCGGCGTCGCGATCAGCAGATCGGAAGGGCTCAGGGTGTACACGGGCTCGGCCGCGAGGGCCTCGGTCAGGGTCTGGCCCGGGGACGGCACGTCCGGGGTCTCGCCGCCAAGGACTCGAGTGACCGCCGCGCCCGCCTCGGGGCGCTCGGAGCGCAACTGGTAGGCGAGCCAGCCGCCGAGGGTCACGCCGGCGAGAAGGAACTGCGCGCTGGCCCGTCGCAACTGGGACTCGGCCTCGCGGTGAGCGTGTTCCCGCTCGCCCGACGTAAGGTCGGGGTCTTCCACGAGCTTCCACCGCTCGACGTCGATCTCGGCCCGGCGCCGCGTCGCCGCGATGCCGGACACGAAGCCGATCGCCGCCACCAGCACGTGCAGGACCCAGACCAGGCCGGGAACGTCGCGGGGGAGGAGTTGGACCCCGACGATCGTCAGGATCGCCAGCCCCAGGAAGACCGCCGACCAGACGACGGCGATGCTCTGCAGTCGTTTCCAGTTCATGGACGAACTCCGGGTGTCATCAGGTTCTCCCCAGCAGGTCGAGCAGGCCCAGGGTGAGCCCCGGGACATACGTGATCAGCAGCACGCCGAAGCCGAGAATGACCAGCGCCGGAACGGCGGCCCGATAGACCGCGAGCAGCGGCCGTTCGAAGCGGTAGGACGCCAGGAACAGGTTGAGGCCCACCGGCGGCGTCAGGTAGCCGAGTTCCAGGTTGGCGACGAAGATGATCCCGAGGTGGATCGGATCGACGCCGAAGGCCAGACCAAGGGGGATGATCAGCGGCACGACGACCACGGTGGCCGAGAAGATGTCCATCAGGCAACCGACCAGCAACAGGAAGACGTTGAGCGCGAGGAGGAAGACGATCTTCGACTCGATGTTGTTCTGCACCAGCTCGACGAGAGCCTGAGCTGCTTGCGCGTCCACGAGCCAGCTCGTCAGGCCCATGGCCGCCACCAGGATGATCAGGACGCCACCGACCAGGACGGTGCATTGCCGGAAAACTGCCAGCAGGGGCTTGCCCAGCCTCACGTCGCGGTGAACCAGGCACTGGACGACGAAGGCGTAGAGAGCCGCCAGCGCCGCCGTTTCGACCAGGGTGGCGTAGCCGCTGAAGAACGCGCCCAGGATGACGACGGGTAGCAGCAGCTCCCACTTGGCGGCCCAGAGCGCACGCGCGATGCCGCCGTCGTCCTCCACCGCGGAAGTCCGGGTCTTGCCGGTTCCACGGCGCAGACCCTCCCTTACTCCCCAGGCCGCGATGAGGGCGATCAACAGCAGGCCCGGCAGCAGGCCACCAATGAAGAGGTCCTCGATCGGCACCTCCGCGACGATGCCGTACAGGATCAACGGCAGAGCCGGCGGCAGCAGCAGGCCCAGCGACCCGGACGAGGTCAACAGGCCGAGCGAGAAGCGCTCGCGGTAGCCATCGGCCGACAGCGCCGCGAACAGGACGCCGCCGAGCGCCAGGATGGTGACACCGGAGCCGCCCGTGAAGACGGTGAAGAACGCGCAGACGACGGCGCACACGACCGGGGTGCTGCCCGGCACCCAGCCGAACAGGGCGCGAAACACCCTGAGCAGCCGTTCCGACGCCCCGCCCTCGGCGAGCAGGAAGCCGGTCAGCGTGAACAGCGGGATCGCCGCCAGGGTCGGCGACACCGCGAGCCGGTAGCTCTCCGCCGGGATCGCCGCGAGCGGCACGAAGTCGGAAAGGAACAGGAACACCGCCGCGCCGCCCAGGGCGGCGAAGATGGGGCCGCCCAGGAGGGTGGAGGCAAGGATCAGCACCAACCACGGCGTGGCCGCTCGATCGGCGAAGGAGTCCGCGTTCGCGCCGATCCACAGACCGACGACGATGCCGAACCCGGCAATCGCTCGGCCCGCCCACAGATCCGACGACTTCCAGGCCAGGCGCAGGGCCAGGATCGCGAAGCCGACGGGCATGACCGCCTGCCCCACCCAGACCGGCACGCCGGCCGCCATCTCGATGCCGCCCTCGCGTTCGATCTGGACCAGGTCGAGGCTGGCCGTGCCCAGCAGCGTCGCGACCATCGCGCTGACGCCGCCGGTAAACACCCTGGCGACGGCCTGAAACCTGCCTTCCGGCAGGAAGTTGCCGGTGGCCAGGGCCAGCAGGCGTCCCTCTCTCGCCGCCAGGGCCGCCCCCAGGAACGCGACCCACAGGGTCAGGTGCTGTTCGAACGGAAGCGCGCCCGGGATGCCGGTGCCGAGCTGGCGGACGACGATCTCCGCCAGGGGCAGGAGCACCATCGCGCCGAGCAGGACGATCGAGACACTGTCCTCCAGCCGGTGGAGGAAGCGCACCGGGGCCCTGGAGTGGACCGCGGCGTCGCTCTCAGTCAACCGAAGACTGCCGGCGATAGGCGTCCCGAACCGCCGCCGCCCGGTCGAAAATCGCTTCCGGAACGGTGTTCCCGCGCATGCTGGCCGCGAAGTCGTTGGCGATCTCGACCCAGTCGTCCTCGACCTCGGTGCCCACGATCGGTACGACTTCCAGGCCCTGGCCGCCCATCAACCCGACCGCCGTCTGCTCGATCGCGGGAATCGTCTCGAAGATCTGGTCCTCGGCCCGCTGACCCGCCTTGATCATCACCCGCCGGTCCGCCTCCGAGATCCGGTTCCACGCCCGCTTGGTGACGAGGATCGCCCCCATCATCGGAATCAACGGAATGTCGGCGAAGTACTTCGCCTGCTTGAAGAACTGGACCTGCATCGCGTAGATCGGCGGCACGGCGAGCGCGTCGATCATGCCGGTCTGGAGTCCGGTCACGATGTCGGTGGCCGCCAGCGCCACCGGCTTGAAGCCGCCCTCGCGCCACCAGCTCGTCATCGCCTCGTCACCGGCCCAGGTGAAGATCTTGAGCCGCTGCATCTCCTCGACCGTCCGCGCCAGCTCGTTCGTGAAGAAATGGACCTGGCCGACGTAGCCCCAGCCGAGAAGCACGAAACCCTCCTCGTCCAGCGTCTCGCGCAGGCCGGGCGTCAGCTCCCGCAGCACGTGGAACATCTCCTGTTCATCGTGGAAGAACAGAGGGATCTCGAAGACGGTGAAGTCCTTCGAGATATCGGCCAGACCGCTGACCGAGAGAGCGGCCGCGTGGTACTGGCCGATCTTCATCTTGCGCAGGATGTCCGGCTCGTCGCCCGCGACGCCGCCGGGGTAGATGGTGAGAGTGACCCGGCCGTCGGTACCGGCCTCCCAGTCCCTGCCCATCGTCTCGAAGAAGCCGTCCCAGGGCGAGCCGTCGGGCGAAAGCGTCGCCATCTTGACCGCGAAGCCGGCGCCGGCGACGGGCTGCGCGGCGAACACCGCGATCAGGATCAGCGGCAGGAACCGGACGAATGGCCTCGCAGTGTCCACCAGACGGCACTGTATCAACGGCCGATCCCGCTTTCCCCCACCAGGCGACGCTCGACACCCCACGCCCGCCAGCGGGCTTCCGGCGGCGCAACCTCGCCGTCGTCGTCCCCATCATCCGCGGCAACCAGAAGGAGACGCAACCGGTCGACCAGCCCGGCTGCCCGGCGATCCCGTCCTCCGCTCCGCTCGACGACCGCCGCGGCCAGCGACCGCTCCTGCTCGGCGTCCACGAGCATCGTCGTCGGCCGGCACCACAGCACCGAACCCACCAGGGCGGCCCGGCTCGGTTCGAGCGCCAGCACCGCAAGGTGCGCGCAGCACCAGTCGAGCCACAACCGCGCGAGACGATCGGCCGGCGACGGCGCCGGCGCTTCAACCGGCGGCGTGACGACGGCGATCTCCCGCGCCGGAGCACCGCGCGCGAGCAGACGATCGAACGCGGCGATCGCCTCCCCGGACTCACCGGTCGACGCCGCGATGTGAAAGCAGAGAGCCTCCGGCGATGACTCGGGCGCCGGAATGGCGCCGGCAGCCGGTCCCTCGCCCCGCTCCAGCACGGCTCGCCAACGCTCGACCTCGGTCCACCCGCGCTCGAAGGACCACCAGCGCCAGTGCCCGTCCCGCGGGTAGAACAGCCACGGCTCATGACCGCGGCGGCTACGGGCCGCGGCCGCGACCGCCTCCCGCGCCTGTGACGCCGCCACGGGGGTATCCTAAGGCGTTGCGGAATCCGCCAGGCTCCGCGCCCGTTGGTCCCCCCATGAAGCGCGCACACGAATCGTCCAGAAGCGGCAGCGCGGCGCGGTCCGCAATCGCGGCCGCACTGGCCTTCGTCCTGACCACGGCGAATGCGGCGCCGGCGGTCGAGATCGCGAATCCCTCGCTGTTCGAAAAGAGCGTGGCGGCAGCGGCGGAGGCGGTGAAGCAGTACGGACTCCTGGACGATGCGGAAGTGCAGGAGCGGGTCAACCGGATCGGCTACGAGGTTGCCTACCACGCGAACTTCGACAGCTATCCCTTCACCTTCGGGGTCGTCGATACGCCGATCCCCAACGCCTTCGCCCTCCCGGCGGGCCAGATCTTCGTCACCAAAGGCATGCTCGACCTGGGCCTGTCCGACGACATGCTCGCCGCCCTGCTCGGCCACGAGATCGCTCACGTCACCTCCGAGCACTTCCTGAAGCAGAAGAAGCGGGCGGCGAGACTCAACCTGTGGAGTTCGCTCCTCGGAGTCGGCCTGCTCGCCGCGAGCGCCTCCGACCGCGACGACGGCTACGTCGGCCCCTACGGCTACACCCGCGACCAGAGTCCGACCGAGGCGGCGGCCCAGGCCGCGCTGGTCGGGGGCATGGCGATCACCGAACTCGTCATGCGCAGCTACTCGCGCGAGCACGAGGACGAAAGCGACGAAGAGGGCCAGCGCTTCGCCGCCGCCGCGGGCTACGATCCGAACGCGCTCGGCATGCTGATGGCCAAGATGGGCGAACGCATCCCGCAGTCGAAGGCGTACGGCTACTGGCAGACTCATCCCTTCTTCGACTCGCGCGTGCAGGCCGCCAGGGCCCGGGGCCGCTATCTCGCGACGCTCGAAGCGGCGCCCGGGGAGGAAGTCGAGGCCTACCGTCAGGCGACTCAGAAGAGCCTGCTCGACTTCGCGGCGAACCCGTCGAAACGGCTCGCCCGCCCCGGCCCACCGGAGTCGACGCCCGTGCCGCCGGCGCTGCGGTTCCTGAAGACCATGGCGCTCAACGCCTGGCCCGCCGGGCCGGCCGCCGAGTCGCTCCGGCTGGAGAGGCTGCACGAACTGCGCGGCCGGGAACTCGACCGGCTGGCAACGTCGAGGGACTACGGCGGCCTGATGGGCGCCTACCGCCGGGAGATGGAGACCGTCCGCGCCCTGGCGCCCGATTCGCCTTTCCTCGCCGTGCTCAGTCAGGAACTCGCCGAACTCCGGCGCCAGAGCGAGGAACTGTATGGCCAGTCCATCGGAATTCTCGATCGCGGTGTGTTCGAGACCCCGTTCCTCGAGGCCTTCCTCTCGAACTACCCCGACTCCCCGCGTACGCCGAAGGTGGCGCTGTTGCTCGGCACCGCCTACAGCCGGCTCGGCCGCGAAACCGACGCGGTGAAGAACTTCCTCAAGGCCTGGGAATCGGAGCCTGCCGGCGAGATCGCGGCGGACGGCGACAGTCCCGCCGCCGCGGCCCAGCGCGGACTGCACAACCTGACGCCGGTGCTCACCCGCCTCGGCTCCCTCCAACACCTGGCCCTGCAGGAACGGGATCCGGAACTCGGCGAGCGGGCCGAGGACCGCCTGCGCAAGCTGGCCGGCAGCTACGACGACATCACGAGCGGTTCGGAGTATCTCGAGCGCTTCCCCGACGGGCCCCACGCGGAAGAGGTCGAGGAGCGGCTGAACCAGCTGGCCGACCTGCTCTACAAGGAGATGGTGATCTACCAGGACCTGGGCGACGCGGCGAAGGCGATTGCGCGCGCCAGTCAGATCCTCACCCATGCCCCCCTCTCGCCAACCGCCCGACGGCTCAGTGACGAGCGGCTCGAAGAAGAACTCGACGCCTAGCTTGCGCGCGGCGGCCGTCGTCGGCCTGACCCTGTTGGCGGCGGTCCTGCCGGCGCAGGACGAGGCGACCGAACGCGAAGCCGCGGCGCTCGTCGAGGCCGCACTTGCGGCTGCACGTGACGCGGCGAGCGTCGACGACCTCGCGCAGGCGCGCGAACGGTTCCTGGAGGTCCCGCGGCGCTTCCCGCGGAGCGAACATCCCGGGCTGCTGCTTCGTGGCCGGGCACTGGTCGAAGCCGCGACGCTCGGCCGCCGGACCGGCGCCGAACGGGAAGCCGGCGGTGAACTCCTGCGGGTGCTGGAGCGCGAAGCAGGGAGCCCGTGGACCCCGCGGGCCCACTTCGAGCTCGGCGACCTCCTGCTGATGCGGGGCGACTGGCAGAACGCTGCCCGGCACCTGCGGCTGGCCCGGGAAGGCGCGCTCGACGGGACCGGCGGGATCGGCAACGTCGCCGGCGACGCGCTCGAACGGATGACCCTGATCCATCGCCTGATCCTGCGGCCACTCGCCGGCCGGGAGCGCTGGCTCGACTCCCGCGGCTACCTGCCGGCCCAGGCCGGCATCGAGCGGCCCCGCGGCGTCGCCGCCGGGACCGGCGGTCGGCTCGTCGTGACAGAGACGAACCGGGTAGCGATCCTCGACGCCGACGGAGCGCCGGCATCCGCCCGCGACCTGCGCGGCGTCGTCCGGCCGAGCCACGCCGCGGCGGGCGCTCCCGGCGTCGTCACCGCCGACGGCGTGACCGGGGTCGAGGATCCCCGGAGTGTCACCTTCGACCGTGTCGGCGGCGGCGACCTGGACCGCATCGTCGCCGCCCACCGCGACGACTTCGGCAACTGGACCGTGCTCTCGCGACGCTCCGCCGAAGTGCTCCGCTACGACCCTCAGGGCCGGCCACTCGAGACCCTGCGCGTCGCCGCGTTGACCCAGCCCATCGACGTAACGGTGGGCCGGGACGGCGCCATCCACGTGCTCGATGCCGGTGCTCGGTCGACACCGCCCTCCGTGTTGCGATTCGCCGCCGACGGGCGTTTCGAGGAGGCCTTCCGGGTCGACTGGAGGCGACCCGTCGCGCTCGACGTCGACGCGTTCGGCAACCGCTACGTGCTTGACGCCGGCACGCTGCAGGTCCTCGTGTACGACCCGGTCGCCACGCCGCTGGCCGCCCTCGGGCCCGTGCTGCCGGGCGGCCAGGAACTCCGAACCCCTGAGGACCTCGCGGTCGACGGTCAGGCGCGGATCTTCGTCGCCGACAGCCGGCTCGGCCAGGTTCTGGTCCTGGAGTAGTTGACGATGTCCTGCATGGAATCGACCGCCCATCGGAGCCGCTTCGCCGTCGCGGCAGTTCTGACGGTCCTGGCCGGGTTCGGCGGCGCGGCTTCCGCGCAGCGCATCGGGGTCCAGGAGATCGGCCGAAGCGACCTCGAGATCGAACGGTCGACGCGGCTGCCTCCCCGGACGGCGGCCGCTCTGAGCGAGGCCGGCGACATCTATGCCGGCGGCGACTCGGAGGCGGCCGTTCCGCTGCTGCAGGAAGTGATCGACACCCTCGAACCGCTCGCCGCCGGCGCCGGAAGCGGACGGAGCCTTGCCGACGACGACCCGCGGCTCTTCGAAACCCTGCGCACCGCCTGGCTCTACCTGGCTGCCGCCCGCTGGACGCTGGACGACCGGGAAGGCGCCGACCAGGCCCTCGACCGGATCATCCGGCTCGACCCGTTGTTCGAACTGGACGCGGAGACGGCCGGCAGGCAACTGACGGACCGTTTGCAGGGCCGGAAGGAAGAACTCGTCGGCCGCGTTTCTTTCCTGGTCATGCCGCTGGATGCGGAGATCCGCGTCGGCGACATGGCGTTCGAGAACGCCGCGCCACCCCCCGAGCCGCCGCCCGCCGAGGAAGGCGCGGCCGAAAGCGAAGGCGCGGAGGAGGAGCCGGCCGTCGAGGGCGACGTTGCAGACGAATCCGGCGACCCAGCTGCCGAAGAGGGCGCCGAGCCCGAACCCGAGCCGTTCGTTCCGCCGGAGCCCACCGCGATGCTGGTCGGCTCCTACCTGGCACAGGTGTCCCGCCCCGGCTATCTGCAGACCACCGCCGCCTTCGCCATCGCCGGGGGACGGGACCTGGAGGTCGAGGTCGAACTGGAGCGCGACAGCGCGGTCGTCCGCCTGCGCACCGCCCCGACCGGCGCCGCCGTGCTCGTCAACGGGATCGAACGCGGACTGACCGAGGGCCAGGCCGAGCCCTGGTTCCGGCCGGAGGGGGCGGCCGCCAACCACCCGCCCGAGGACTTCTCGCGCGAGCTGTGGCTCGACGATCTACCGGCCGGCCGCTACCGGATCGACATCGAGAAGGACGGCTTCCGGAGCTTCCGCACCAGCCTCCAGCTTCCCGACCTGGTGGACTACGAACTGCCGCCGATCGTCCTGGAACGCGAGGAAGCCGTCATCGGCCTGGTCGGCCTGACCGAAGGCGCAAGCGTCCTCGGCAACGGTCGCGTACTCAGGCCGGACTGGTCGAAGTCCCCGCCCCAGGTTCGCCTGCCGCCAGGTGCGTACGACCTGTCGGTGACCCACGGCACACTCGGCTACTTCGAAACCTCGGTGGTCGCCGAGGATCGCCGCCGCGTCGATATCGATGTCCAGCTCCGGCCGGCGCTGGTCTACCTCGGCGTGCTCGGCGACGACCCCGCCGGCATCCGTGCCGTCGAGCTCGCGCTCGATGCCCTTCGCGGCGCCGGCATCTACAGCGTCCTCGATCGCGGCGCCGAAGGCACGGGCCTGCTCGCCGAATTGGGCATCGACGCCAGCACGCTGCGTGCCCGCGGCACAGCTCAACGGGAGCTGGACTGGGCCGCGATTCAGGAACAGGTCCAGGCGAGGTTGCCGGCCGCGCTGTACGTCGCCGGCGTCCTGAACGACGACCTCGTCGCCGACGCGGTCGACCTGTGGTGGTGGCCGGCCGTACCCGGGCCGCCATCTCCCGACGTACGGACTCTGCCGATCGAGAACCGGCGGCTCGAGCAGGGCGCGCTGCAACGACTGGCGGCGTCCCTCGATCCGGACCTCGGGCGACGGACGCCCCGAATCGGCGTCGCCCTCATCGATTCCCTGGCCGGCGAGGTACCGATCGTTGCCACGGTGGAGCCGGGCGGTCCGGCCGCGGCGGCGGGCGTCGTTCCCGGCATGGAAATCACCACGATCGCCGGCGAACCGGCGTCCTCCACGATCCAGTTGACGAACGCCGTGGAACGTCTGGAAGCCGGCGATGCGATCGAACTCGTGACTCGCGGCGAGGACGGACTGACGGTCCGAAGCGTCGAACCGGAATGGGGGTGGACCCTGGTCGACGCGTTCGATCGCGACCTCCTGCCGTCCGCGGTCGCTGCCCGGCTGCACCAGGAGCTGGAGCGCGCCGGAGACATCCCGCGGTGGCTTCTGGAACTCGATCTGGCGAACCTGCTGCTGGCCGGCCCCGACCCGGCGGAGGCCGTCCGCCAGCTCCGGACGATCGAGGCGCCCGGCCGCAGCGGACTCGGCCGCGACACGGTCCAGTACATGCTGGGCTTGGCTCTGGCCATCCTCGCGGAGGAGGGACGGGACGAGTACCGGCCGAGGGCCCGCGCCGTCTTCGAGGCGCTCGCCTCGACCGAACGCGGGCGGCTCGGAGCCGACGCCGGACCGGAGATCGCGCCGCGCGCCCGGTTGCACGCGGAAGCGCTGGCCGACGACTGATGGCACGACGGGATGCCTCGGGGCCGGGGCCGCGGCCCGATGTCCTCGTGGTCGGCGGCGGCCTGATCGGGCTGCTGATCGCTCGCGAACTCGCCCTCGCGGGCGCCCGGGTCGAGGTCGTCGACGACCGGCAGGAGGGCGCGGCGTCGCCCAACGCGGCCGGCATGATCGCACCGATCGCGGAGAGTATTGCCGACCAGGCGTTCGCCAGGATCTCCATCCGGTCGCGCGACTTCTGGCGCGATCTGGCGCCCGCGCTCGAACGGGAAAGCGGCATGTCGATCGACTACGACGACTCCGGCTCGCTCCTGCCGGTCCTCGATCCTGAAGGTCGCAGGGTGCTGGATCGGATCAAGGCGCGGGCGCTTGACCTCGGCGAAGCGGCCCGGGAACTCGACCGGGCCGAGCTGCGCGAGCTGGTGCCCGATCTGCGGCCCGGGATCGAGGAAGCGCTGTTGCTGCCGGGAGAGCACCGGGTCGACAACCGCCTGGCCGCCACGGCGGCGGCGGAGGCGCTGCGCCACCGGAACGTCGTCCTCCACCGCGCCACAGTCGAGCGCGTCGCCGAGGCGTCCGGCCAGGTCGTCGCGTCGGGCAACGGCTTCGAACGCGCTGCCGGCGCCGTCGTCGTCTGCGGCGGCGCCTGGACTCCGCGGATTCGCGGGTTGCCGGCCCTCCCCATCGTCCCCGTCAAGGGCCAGATGATCGCCTTCGACGGAATCGACTGGCCGTTCACCGGCGCCATCCGTACGCCGGCGTTCTATGCCGTGCGCCGGTCGGGCGGACGGCTGCTGATCGGCGCCTCCGTCGAACACGCCGGCTTCGATCTCGGCCTGAGCGACGAGGTCGGCGCGGACCTGGCGGCGGGGGCCGCCGCCCTGCTGCCCTCCCTGAAGGACCGTGAGCCGGTTGAGCACTGGGCCGGCCTGCGGCCCGGTACGCCAGACCCCTGGCCCATCGTCGGCCGCCTGAGCGAGCGGCTGCACGTCGCTACCGGCCACTTCCGCAA
This sequence comes from Thermoanaerobaculia bacterium, assembly GCA_965116955.1. Lineage (GTDB taxonomy): Bacteria > Acidobacteriota > Thermoanaerobaculia > Multivoradales > Multivoraceae > Multivorans. The sequence goes on from OZ220742.1 coordinate 465,095, forward strand.
CGGCATCCTGCTGGCCCCGCTGACCGCCAGGATGGTCGCGCCGCTGGTGCTCGACCAGCAGCCTGACGACGCCTGGCTGGCCATTCCGGAAGTCATGCTCCCGGGCCGGTTTTCGGACGCCGAGCGTCTTTCCTCCTGAGGGCGACTCTGTTACTGTCTGCCGCGTTTCAAGGCCGTCCGGACTTCAGACCGGGCGGCGCGCGGCCCGCGAGGAAGAGTCCGATGACCCACATCATCTTCGAACCCTGCATCGGCGTGAAAGACACGTCGTGCGTCGATGTCTGCCCCGTCGACTGCATCTACGACGATGACGACTGGGAGCTGCTTTTGATTCACCCGGAGGAGTGCATCGACTGCGGCCTGTGCGTCGATGCCTGCCCGGTGCAGGCGATCCTGCCCCTGGAGGAAGTTCCCGAGGGCCAGGAGAAGTACATCGCGCTGAACTACACGGCGTTCGGCTTCGACCCGCCGTGACGGGCTGACCCGCTTTCAGTGCTTCCAAGGGCGCGACGCAGGTCGCGCCCTTCGTGCGTGTGGCCCCGGTGCGCTTCCAAAGTTGAGTGAGTTAGACTAAACTATCTGTCGACGTTGGGTCGAAATCGCTCAGGCCCGCGCTTAGAACAGGGAAGCACGTGGAGTACAAGGACTACTACCAGACGCTCGGCGTCGACAAGGAAGCGACGGCCGCCGACATCCAGCGGGCGTACCGCAAGCTGGCCCGCCAGTTTCACCCGGACGTCAACAAGGACCCGGGCGCCGAAAGCCGCTTCAAGGACATCGGCGAGGCCTACGAGGTGCTGAAAGACCCGGACAAGCGCGGTAAGTACGACCAGTACGGCGCCGCCTGGAAGCAGGTACAGACCGGAGGCGCTCCACCGCCCGGCTGGGAGGGCTTTCATTTCGACTTCGGCGGCGGCGACAGTCGGTTCGAGTTCCGGAGCGCCGGCGGCGGCTCCGGCTTCAGTTCCTTCTTCGACATGCTCTTCGGCGGCGCGGGACCCCAGGGCTTCCCCGGCGGTACCCGGCAGTCGACCTGGTCCCCTCCTCGCCGGGGCCGGGACCACGAGGTCTCCCTGCCGCTCAGCCTGGAGAACCTGGCGGAAGGTGGCCCGCAGACCATCGAGTACCTCGACCGTTCCAACGGCCGGACCCGCAGACTGGAAGTCCGCATCCCGAGGGGCGTGCTGCCGGGCCAGTCGATCCGGCTCGGTGGCCAGGGCGGAAAGGGCGCGGGTGGACCGGACGGCGACCTGCTGCTCCGGGTCGAGGCCCTGCCGCATCCGGTGTTCGAGCGCAGCGATCGAGACCTCCACTGCGACGTACCGGTCTCGCCGTGGACGGCGGCCCTCGGCGGCAAGGTTCGGATTCCGACGCTCACCGGAACCGCCGAGGCACGGCTCCCCGCCGGTTCCTCCACCGGACGGAAGATGCGCCTGCGCGGCCGCGGCCTGCCCAACCCGAAGGGACCCGACGGCGATCTGCTCGCCGAGATCCAGGTCGTCGTTCCCACCCAGTTGACCGACGAGGAGAAAGCCCTGTTCGAGCAGTTGGCCGAGACGTCGGCGTTCGAGCCGTCGTACGACGTCTCCGGCACCACCAGCAACGACACCTGAGTTCACCAGGCAGGAGAACCTGAACGATATGGACCCGAACAAGCTGACCATCAAGTCGCAGGAAGCGCTCGCCGCGGCCCAGGATCTGGCGCGGCGCCGCGGCCACCAGCAGGTGGACGCGAACCATCTCCTGCTGGCTCTGCTCGAGCAGCAGGACGGTCTGGCGCCGCGGATCCTGAATCGCCTCGAAGTCGACGCCGGCGCGCTGCGGACCAGGATTCAGGACGACCTGGAACGCAGGCCGAAGGTTTCGACCGGCGGCGGCGAGGCCGGCAAGATCTACATCACGACCGACCTGGAGCAGCTCCTGGCGCGAGCCGAAGACGAAGCGAAGACCTTCGGCGACGAGTACGTCTCCGTCGAGCACCTGCTGCTGGCGGCCCTTGACGGCAAGGACGGCGCCGCGCGGGCGCTCGCGGACGCCGGCCTGTCCCGCCAGCCGCTGCTGGACGCGCTCAAGGCCGTCCGCGGATCGCACCGGGTGACGAGCAACCACCCGGAGACGGCCTACGAGGCCCTCGAGAAGTACGGCGTCGATCTGGTCGCCCAGGCGCGCAGCGGCAAGACGGACCCGGTCATCGGCCGCGATTCGGAGATCCGCCGCGCCATCCGGATCCTGTCCCGTAGACGCAAGAACAACCCGGTCCTGATCGGCGAACCCGGAGTCGGCAAGACAGCGATCGTCGAGGGGCTGGCCCAGCGCATCGTCCGCGGCGACGTGCCGGAGTGGCTCAAGGACCGGAGCGTGTTCTCGCTCGACCTCGGGTCGCTGCTCGCCGGCGCCAAGTACCGCGGCGAGTTCGAGGAGCGCTTGAAGGCCGTGCTGAACGAGATCGCCCAGAGCGAGGGCCGCATCCTCCTGTTCATCGATGAGGTTCACAACATCGTCGGCGCCGGCCGCACGGAGGGCTCGACCGACGCCGGCAACCTGCTCAAACCGATGCTCGCGCGGGGCGAACTGCACTGCATCGGCGCCACGACGCTCGACGAGTACCGCAGGTACATCGAGAAAGACGCGGCGCTGGAGCGGCGCTTCCAGCCGATCGTCGTCGACGCGCCGTCCGTCGAGGACACGGTGTCCATCCTGCGCGGCCTGCGCGAACGGTTCGAGGTCCACCATGGCGTCCGCATCCAGGACAACGCCCTGGTCGCCGCGGCCACCCTCTCGGACCGCTACGTCTCGGACCGGTTCCTGCCCGACAAGGCGATCGACCTCGTCGACGAGGCCTGCGCCCTCATCCGCACCGAGATCGACTCCCTCCCGGCCGAGCTCGACGAAGCGACCCGGCGCGTCATGCGGCTCGAGATCGAGGAGGCGGCGCTCAACAAGGAGACCGACAAGTCGAGCAGGAAGCGCCTGCAGACGCTGCGGCGGGAGCTCGCCGACCTGCGCACCAGGGCCGCCGCCATGCGCAGCCAGTGGGAGAGCGAGAAGGCCGCGATCGACGACGAGCGGAAGGTGCGCGAGCAGGTCGAGCAAGTGCGGCACGAGATCGAAGTCGCCGAGCGCCAGTACGACCTGAACCGGGCCGCCGAACTCCGCCACGGGGTGCTGCCGGGCCTGATGGCGAAGCTCGAAACCCAGGAGCAGGCCGCCGGCGAGACCGACGGAGCGGGACGGCTGCTGCGGGAAGAAGTGACCGACAACGAGATCGCGGAGATCGTGTCGAAGTGGACCGGGGTGCCGGTCACCCGCCTGGTCGAGGGGGAACGCGAGAAGCTGCTCCGACTCGACGAGATCCTCCACCGCCGGGTGATCGGCCAGGACGAAGCGGTCCAACTGGTCGCGGACGCGGTGATCCGCGCCCGCTCGGGGATCAAGGACCCGCGGCGCCCGATCGGCTCGTTCCTTTTCCTCGGCCCCACCGGCGTCGGCAAGACGGAGCTCGCCAAGACCCTCGCGGAGGCCCTCTTCGACACGGAGGAGAACATCGTCCGCATCGACATGAGCGAGTACATGGAGCGCCACACCGTGTCGCGGCTGGTCGGCGCACCACCAGGCTACGTCGGCCACGAGGACGGCGGTCAGTTGACTGAAGCCGTGCGTCGCAAGCCCTACGCCGTCATTCTCTTCGACGAGATCGAGAAGGCCCACCGGGACGTGTTCAACGTCCTCCTCCAGGTCCTCGACGACGGCCGGATCACCGACTCCCAGGGGCGCACGGTCGACTTCAAGAACACCGTCGTCATCATGACCTCGAACCTGGGCTCGCCCATCCTGCTCGAAGGCGTGACGCCGGCGGGCGAGATCACGGAAGCCGCCCGGGACGCGGTGATGACCGAGCTCCGCCGCTCCATGCGACCCGAGTTTCTCAACCGGATCGACGAGGTCGTGCTGTTCTCGCCGCTCACCGTCTCCGAGATCGAGCAGATCGTCGACCTGCTCACCGCCGACCTGGCGAATCGGCTCGGCGACCAGGGCATCGGCCTCGAACTGAGCCAGGCGGCCCGCGAGTTCACCGCCCGCGCCGGCTACGACCCGGTCTACGGCGCGCGACCCCTCAAGCGCTACCTGCAGCGCGAAGTCGAGACCCGCGTCGGACGCGCCCTGGTTGGAGGCGACATCGGCCCGGGCGACCGCGTGCTGATCGACGTGGAGGACGGTAGCCTCGCCATCCGAAGCGAGTCCGCGTCCGGCTCGGCCGAAGCGACCAGCGACGGCAACCGCGCCGCCTGAAACAGCACCCCCCCACACGCCCGAACCTCCCAGGAGCCGACATGAAGCTCTACGCCTTCCAGGGCTACCGCTACAACTCCGCGGTGGTCGATGCCGCCGCGCAGGCGGCGCCTCCGTTCGACCAGATCGACGAGCCCCTGCGCGACCGCCTGCACGCGCAGTCGCCGAACCAGTTCGCCCGGGTGACGAAGCCTGCCGGCGATGAAGGCAGGACCCCGCACGAGCAGTCGGCGGCGCTCCACCGCGAGTGGCTGGAACAGGGCGTCGTCACCCGGGACGAAGCGCCGTCCGTCTACCCGTACGCGATCACCGAGCCCGACGGATCGAGCCGTCTCGGCCTGTGCGCTCTGGTCGGCGTCGAGCCGGGACGCGAAGGAGACCTCTGGCCCCACGAGCAGACCGTCGGGAAGTCGATCGCCGAGCGCCTGGACCTGCTGCGGCTCACCCGCATCGACATCGAGCCCGTGTTCTACCTCGCCGAAGACGACGGAACGCTGGAGCGCCTGCTCGCCGAAGACTGCGGCGGCGACGACGACGACGCCCTGGTCCGCCACACGGACCCGTGGACGGGAGACGTCCACACGCTCTACCGGATCACCGACCGCGGCCGGATCGCCGCCTACGCCGAGGCCCTGGCGGGCGCCCGCGCCGCCATCGCGGACGGTCATCACCGTACCCAGGTGGCCCAGACCTTCGCCGCCGAACAGGGCGCCGCAGGCGGCACCGCCGCGGCGTGCAAGATGGTCGTGCTGACAAGCCTGGCCTCCGCGAACCTGCGGATCGACCCGGTCCATCGCGGCGTCCGGGTGCCCGTCGACCGCGAGGCGATGAACGCCCTACCGCTGGTCAGAGAGCCGCTGGAAGCGACGGCGGGCACCGAGATCGCCGCCCGCGTCGCCGCGGCTCCCCAACCGGCGCTCGCCGTCTGGTTCCAGGGCGACGACGCCCCCGAACTCTGGACCCTGGACCCGGACGCCGCCCCGGCCGACACTCCCGGCCGCAAGGCGAACCTGCCCGCCGTGCTGCTCCACCATTACCTGCTGAAGACCACCGGCGTGCCGATCGAGTCCGCCACCGACGGCAGCATCGCCTACGAGGCCGACCCCGACGAGATCGTCGCGCTGCTGGAGCGCTCCGAGATCACCGCCGGCGTCTTCCTGCCGCCGATGACCCCAAAGCAGTTCGCCCTGGCCACCGAAGACGGCGACCTGCTGCCGCCCAAGTCGACGCGGTTTCTGCCGAAGCTGGTGTCAGGCCTGGTGTGGTGCGGGCATGATGCGGAGATCGTGCGCGGCTGAGCCCGTCACTCCAGGAACCGGTGGCTGCCGTCGCAATGGGGCATCTTCTCGCTGCGCTTGCACTGACAAAGAGCGACCCGCCGATCTTCCTCCAGTGTGAAGCGCATCGGCTCGAAGTCGGTGCCCCGGTGCGAACCGTCGCAGAAGGGCTGGTTCTCCGACCGGCCACAGCGGCACCACCAGTAGGTACCTGCTTCCAGTTCGATCTTCGCGGGTTCGCGGGCGGCTATTCGGGCTTCGCTCATCGGTTCCTCTCCTGGTAACCCGCCGGCTACTCGACGGCGGCAAGTGCCGCCAGCCGGGCGGCTTCGAACTCGTCGCCGGGGTTCCAGGACGGGAGTTCGGGATTCTCGGATATGGCGCGGGCGCAGGCCAGGCCGAGTTCGACGTCGTCGACCATGCCGTCGAAGTTCCAGTCCTCGCCGTACTCGTCGGACACCTGGTGATAGATGTTCTCGGTCCAGGCCTGCAGGACCTCACGGCCCCAGCCCTCGGGCTGGTCGATGAAGTCGGTGCCGTTGTCGAGGTAGATGGCCGGCACGCCGATGCGGGCGAAGTTCAACTGGTCCGAGCGGTAGAAGTAGCCGTTGGCGGGGAACTGGTCGGGAAGGACGACGCGGCCCTGCTCAGCGGCCGCGGCCTCGACGACGGCGTCGAGATCCGACTTGCCGTAGCCGATGTAGGTGACGTCGCTGGTCCGGCCCCACTGGTTGCCGCCGTCGTAGTTGATGTTCGCGGCCATCTTGCCGGGGGGCACGGTGGGATGGGCGGCGTAGTACTCGGACCCGAGCAAACCCTGCTCTTCGGCACCGACGAGGGCGAACAGCATCGAGCGGCTCGGACCGGGGCTCTGCGCCGCCAGCTTGCTGGCGATGGCGAGCACTTGGGCGACGCCCGCCGCGTTGTCCAGGGCGCCGTTGTAGATCCGGTCTTCCAGGCTCTCGTCCGGCGAGACGCCGAGGTGGTCGTGGTGGGCGGTGAAGACGATCCACTCGTCGGCGAGTTCCGGGTCGCTGCCCGGCAGCGCGCCGAGCACGTTGGCCGTCTGCTCGCTGCTGACCGTGCTGGTCAGCGCCAGGCTGGTCGACAGGCCGAGAGGCACGGGACTGAAGTCGGCGCTCCGGGCCGACTCCAGGGTCGCGTCGTAGTCGACGCCGGCGAGGTCGAACAGGCGGCGTGACGCCTCTTCCGTCAGCCAGGCGTTGATCTGGGTGCGGGGCTCGCCCTCGTCGGGCAACTCGAACTGCGGGCCGGTCCAGGAGGTCTGCACGACCTGGAACGGATAGCCGGCCGAGGGCGTCGTGTGGATGATGATCGCGCCGGCCGCGCCCTGGGCCGCGGCGCTTTCGTACTTGTAGGTCCAGCGACCGTAGTAGAGCCGGCGGTCGCCCTCGAACAGGTTCGGATCCCAGTCCGGGTCGTTGTTCAGCATGACCAGCACCTTGCCGGTGAGGTCGGAGTCGCCGTAGTCGTCCCAGTCGTACTCGGGCGCCTGGATGCCGTAGCCGACGAACACGACCTCGGCGTCCTCGATCGCGGCCTGCTCCGACTGCACGCCGCTATGCGCGATGAACTCGTCCCAGAAGGCGAACCCGGCGGTGTCGCCGCTGCCCGAAGTGAAGGTCCAGGCTTCGGGCACGGTGGAGTCGATGCTGACGATGTCGAACGGCTGCTCCCAGCCGCCGTCCGCGGCGGCGGGTTCGAGACCCATCCCGGCCATCACGTCGGCGATGTACTGCCGGGCCATGACGTCACCGGCGGTACCCGGGCCGCGGCCCTCCATCGCGTCGTCGGAGAGGTCGGCGATCCAGGTAGCGAGCTGGGTCGCGGTGTCGGGAGCGGGCTGTGTGCAGGCGGCCAGAAGGAAGAGCAGGGAAAGCGGGCAAAGGGCTATGGCGATGGTTCGTCTGGTCATCGGGGAATCGTAGCGCGGCGCGACTCGCGCTCGCCGCTTCGCGGCGTCGCGCGGATGCCGGCCGGAAGGCCGGCGCACCGACATGCGGCGCGCCCAGTGTTTGGCGGCTGATAGATTGTTGGCTATAGGAATGGCCGCTACGAACACGTTGAGCAGGCCCGCCAAGGTGTCCGAGAGCGAGCGGACGCTGGACCGCTATCTCGACGGGCTGCTGGTGGAGCGGGGCCTCTCCCAGCACACGGTCGACGCCTACCGGCGCGACCTGGCGCGGCTGGCGGGCAACCTGGAGGACGCCGGCGGCGACCTGCTGACGGCGTCCGTCGATCAGCTCGGCCGGCACCTGCGGCGCCTGCGCCGGGACGGGCTGTCGCCCAGCTCGGTGAGCCGCGCCCTGGTCTCGATGCGCCGGTTCTACGCGTTCCTGGTGAACGAGGGCGACCGGGACGACAATCCGGCGGTCAACCTCTACCCGCCCAGGCTGCCGCGCCGGCTACCCAAGGTGCTGCGCGAAGATCAGGTCGAGGCGTTGCTCGACGCACCGGACGTCAGCCGGCCGGCGGGGGTCCGCGACCGCACGATGATCGAGCTGCTCTACGCCACCGGCCTGCGCGTCAGCGAGATGGTCGGCCTCGAACGGACCCAGCTTCAGCTCGACGCCGGCTACCTCATCGCGTTCGGCAAGGGAGCCAAGGAACGGGTGGTGCCGGTCGGCGAATCGGCCGAGAACTGGCTCAACCGCTACCTCCGCGAGGTGCGGCCGGCGATGGCGAAGGGCAGGCACGATGTCGTCTTCGTCAGCTACCGCGGCAGCGGACTGACGCGGCAGGGTTTCTGGAAGCTGCTCAGGAACTACGGCCTGGGGGCCGGGATACCCGATCTCTCTCCGCATGTGCTGCGCCACAGCTTCGCCACCCATCTGCTGGAACACGGCGCCGACCTGCGCGCCGTCCAGGTGATGCTCGGCCACGCGAACATCACGACGACGCAGATCTACACCCACATCCACGAGCACCGCCTGCGGACGCTGTACGACGAGTACCACCCGCGGGCGCGGTGACGGTCAAAGGCCCAGGAAGCCGTAGACGCGGCCGATGAAGGTCACGGTCTCGCGGTAGGGCGGAACGCCGTCGTGCCGGTCGACGGCGCCTTCACCGGCGTTGTAGCCGGCGAGCACGCGCGGCAGATCGTCCTCGAAGCGGCGGCGGAGCCAGGTCAGGTAGCGGGCCGCCGCCAGGACGTTCCGGGCCGGGTCGTGAAGCTCGCGCGGCGACACGCCGAACCGCTCGGCGGTCGCCGGCATCAACTGGAGCAGTCCGCGCGCGCCCTTGGAGGACACGGCACCCGGGTCGTAGTTCGACTCGGCCCTCGCCAGTGCCGCCAGAAGATCCGGATTCAGTTCGTGCTCGCGGCCGACCTCGAGGAAAAGCTCTCCGTAAGGCGTCGACGGCGCCGTCTGCCCGGGCCTGTAGTCGAACGTGAAGCCGGGTTCGGCCGGTGAGTCCGGCGGCGGCTCCTCGACGATCTCGTCATCGACGATGCGCTCGACCTGTATCAGCGGCAGGGTTACCGTGCCGCCACCCTCCAGGACCAACCGGATCCGTTCGGCGCCCACGGCCTCGCCGCGGTCCTGGACTTCCCAGCCGGTGACCTTGTAGCGATGACCGTTGGTCAGAACCGCGAGTTCCGCGCCGGCCGCCCCAGCGCCGGCGAGCAGAACCGTGGCCGCCAGAGCGACCCGGACGACGACGCGCACCGCTTCTCCTCAGCCGCCGGCCGCCCGCAGCAGCTCCTGGTCAACCGGCGTCTCCGAGGCTGCCGCCTCCGGCTGGTAACGCATCACGACCAGAGTGAGATCGTCCTCGGCGCCCACACCTTCGGTGTAGCGGCGGATGTCGCCGAGAATGCGATCCCGCACCTCCATGGCGCTGTCGGCCGAGCCCTTGAGGGACTCGATCGTGCGCTCGTAGCCGAAGACCTCGCCGCCTTTGTCCGCGGCCTCGATGAAGCCGTCCGACAGCCAGACCATGACGTCGCCGGGCTCGAGCTCGAACCGCCGGAAGCCGTAGTCCGCGCCGAGCGCGCCGAGCGGAGACCCGGAAAGCAGAATCTCCTCGATCTCGCCGTTCCGCAGCAGGTAGGCGGGAGGATGGCCGGCGTTCGTCATCTCGACCACGCCGGTCGACACGTCGATCAGGGAGAGACTCGCCGTGACGAACACCCGGTCGCTCGCCTTGCGCACCAGGCCGTCCAGGGCGGGGAGCAACTGCCGCGCCGGCTTGCCCTCCTCCACCAGAGTCAACAGGCCGGCCTTGAGCATCGCCATGCGAAGGCCGGCCGACAGGCCGTGGCCGGCCACATCCGCGATGACCACACCAAGCCGGTCCCGGTCCCCTTCCCACTCACCGGGAAGCCTGAGGATGTCGAAGTAGTCGCCCCCGATCGCGGCCGAAGGCTCGAAGAAGGTGGCGAACTCGACGCCCTCCACCTGCAGTCCCTGGCCCGGGATCAGGTTCTTCTGGACTTCGCGGGCGAACTCGAGTTCCCGCTCCAGGGCGCGCCGGGCCGTGCGCTCGGCGATCAGGCGCTCGAGGCCCGCGGCCATCTCGTTGAACGATCGCTGGAGAGCGCCGAGCTGGTCCTTGCGCCGCACCGGAATGCGGGCCGAGAAGTCGCCCGCCTGCACGGCCCCGGTGGCCGCGCTCAGCCGGTTCACGGCCCGGCTGAGCCCGAGGATCATGAACATGGCCATGACTGTCGCCGCGATGAAAACGTCGAAGAGAAGGAAGGCAGAGAGGATGAAGAAGAACCAGCCCAGCGTGTCCACCTGGCCCGAGGTCGAGAAGAGATGGCGGAAGACGATCCGCTGGGTCGCAGCCAGCGACGCCGAGACCGGGGGTGAGACCGGCGCGCCGTCTGCGAACGCATGGAGCGGCCCGGCCATCTCGACACCGACGATGCTGAACGGAGAACTGGCGTTCAGGGACTCGAAGAACGCCTCCCGCTCCGCGCCGCCGCCGGTCCGTACCAACGGCTGCAGCACGAACTGCGTGCCCCCGCCGATCTGGACGGTCCAGTCGGTGCCTTCCGTCTCGCCCGGGCCGCGAAGCAAGGTCCAGACGTCACTCCGCCGGCTCAGCTCCCGCTCCAGCAACCCTCTTGCCGCCGGGTCGTAGAACGCAACGACTCCCGAGGTCCCCCGGCGAAAGACCGCTGCAAGGGTTGCGGAACCGTCGGGCAGGACGACCAGCGGCGGTACCCTGCTCCGCCGCCGCTGCCCATCGGTTGCCCCGTCCGTCTCCAGCCACGCCGGAAAGGACGCCGGCGCCCGCGAATCCCCGCCCACCCGGAGGTCGCCCTGGTAGTACGCGAGCGCGGCGCCACCCTGCGCGGCAGGCAGCGCCGAGGGATCCAGAAGCCCCATCTCGAGAGGCTGGAGAAGGAACCCGGACACCGCCTCGAGTTCCTCGTGGAGACCGATCGCCGCGTCGCGGTAGAGGTGGCCGAGAAAGAAGCCGGACAGCAAGTAGGCGGCGACGATGACCAGCACCAGGCTGAGCAGGAACGGCAGCAGACCCAACAGCACATAGCTGAAGGCGAGTCGGCGGCCCACCCGCCAGAGCAACCGGCGCTGCAGCCAGACCACGAGTGTCCAACCGAGGACGCCCACGACGACCGTGATCAGGGTCCACGCCAGCAGGTCGAGCGCCAGGGGCGCATCCAGCGACACCGTGACAATCGAAAGCGCGAGCGCGAGAGCCGTCCCGGACAGCCAGGCGACTCGCCGCCATGGCCTGCTTCGGCTCGCTTTTTTCTCGCGACTGGGCACCTGAGGTTCTCGCCGATGCGCGGGGCAGCGTCATGGTACTATCTGCCACCAGACTGTCCCGCGGAGAGGCCCGCAGGCGCGGCGGCGGGCAGAGGTTCCGCCCCCGATAGCGCCCAGCCGCCACATCCCAAGAACCACCATGACCCTCCCGATCGCAGGGCAGACGGATGCCGGCAAAGCCGCTGAAGCCAGAGTCTCCGACGTCGTCATTCGCTTCGCCGGCGACTCGGGCGACGGCATGCAGCTCACCGGCACGCAGTTCACGAACACGTCGGCTCTGATCGGCAACGACCTCTCAACGCTGCCCGACTTCCCGGCCGAGATCCGGGCCCCGGCGGGGACGTTGCCGGGCGTTTCCGCGTTCCAGGTCCGGATCGCAGACCACGACATCCACACTCCCGGCGACGCGCCGGACGTGCTCGTCGCGATGAACCCGGCCGCGCTCAAGGCGAACCTCCGCGATCTGCGCGACAACGGCGTCATCATCGTCAACACGGACGAGTTCACGCCGCGCAACCTGAAGCGCGCCGGCTACGAGTCGAACCCGCTCGAGGACGACAGCCTGAACGCCTTCCGGCTGTACCAGGTCGCCCTGACGACGATGACCCGTCGGGCCCTGGAGGAGAGCGAACTCGACGTCCGTTCCAAGGACCGGTGCAAGAACTTCCTCGCCCTGGGGATGATCTACTGGCTGTTCAGCCGGCCCCTCGAGCCGACCATCGACTGGCTGCGGGTCAAGTTCCGCCGCCGGCCCGAGATCGCCGAAGCGAACGTCAAGGTGATGAAGGCGGGCTGGAACTTCTGCGACATCACCGACGCCTTCCAGGTTCGGTACGACGTGGAGCCGGCCAAGCTCGAGCCCGGCACCTACCGCAGCATCCACGGCAACTCGGCGCTGGCGATCGGTCTGGTGGCGGCGAGCCGCCGGAGCGGCCTGCCCCTGTTCCTCGGCGCCTACCCGATCACGCCGGCGAGCGACGTGCTCCACGAGCTGGCGACCTACAAGCACTTCGGCGTCACGACCTACCAGGCGGAGGACGAGATCGCCGCAGTCTGCGCCGCGATCGGCGCGTCCTTCGGCGGCGCGCTCGGCGTCAGTTGCTCGAGCGGCCCGGGCATCGCGCTCAAGGCCGAGGGCATCAACCTCGCCGTGATGGTCGAGCTGCCGCTCGTGATCTGCGACATTCAGCGTGGCGGACCGTCGACTGGTCTGCCGACGAAGACGGAGCAGGCGGACCTGCTGCAGGTCATGTACGGGCGCAACAACGAGTCGCCACTGCCGGTGATCGCCGCGTCCTCGCCCGCCGACTGTTTCGACACCGCCCTGGAGGCGGTGCGCCTGGCGACCACCTACATGACCCCGGTCGTGCTGCTCTCGGACGGCTACATCGCGAACGGCGCCGAACCGTGGAGGATCCCCGAAGTCGAGGAACTCCCCGACCTCCGCGTCGACTTCCACCAGAACGCCGAGGGCTTCATGCCCTACATGCGGAACGAAGACACGCTGGCCCGACCGTGGGCGATCCCGGGCACGCCGGGGCTCGAACACCGTATCGGCGGTCTCGAGAAGGAAGACGTGACCGGGAACGTGAACTACGAACCGGAGAACCACGACCACATGGTCCGGCTCCGCGCCGAGAAGGTCGCCCGGATCGCGAACGAGATTCCCGAGATCGAGGTCGAAGGACCGCAGAGCGGCAAGCTCCTCGTCCTCGGCTGGGGCAGCACGCTGGGCGCCATCACCGGCGCCGTGAACCAGGCATGGGCCGACGGCCTCACGGTCAGTCGCGCCCACCTGAAGCACATCAATCCCTTCCCGCGCAACCTGGGCGAGGTGCTCGATCGCTTCGAGCGCGTCCTCGTGCCCGAGATGAACCTGGGCCAGTTGGCCCTGCTGCTGCGCGCCCGCTACCTGAAGGACATCGAGACCTACTCCAAGGTCGAAGGCAAGCCCTTCACCCGGGACGAGATCCTCCATCGGATCCAGCAGATGGCCGGAGCTTGAGGTGGACATGCCGACGACCGAAGCGACGCCGCTGACCCGGAAGGACTTCCAGAGCGATCAGGAGGTCCGCTGGTGTCCCGGTTGCGGCGACTACGCCATCCTCTCAGCCGTCCAGCAGGTGTTCCCGGAACTGGGAATCCCCCGCGAGAAGTTCGTCATCGTGTCCGGGATCGGCTGCTCCAGCCGTTTCCCGTACTACATGAACACCTACGGCTTCCACTCCATCCACGGCCGAGCGCCGGCCGTGGCGACCGGGATCAAGATGACCCGGCCGGACCTCGACGTCTGGGTCGTCACCGGCGACGGCGACGCTCTCTCGATCGGCGGCAACCACCTGATCCACACCCTGCGCCGGAACGTGAACGTCAAGATCCTGCTGTTCAACAACCGGGTCTACGGCCTGACCAAGGGGCAGTACTCGCCCACCAGCGAACTCGGCAAGCGCACGAAGTCGACGCCCCACGGCTCGGTCGACTTCCCCTTCAACCCGCTGAACATCGCGATCGGCGCCGGCGCCACCTTCGTCGCCCGCAGCGTCGACATCTTCATGCCCCACCTCAAGGAGGTGTTGAAGAGGGCGGCCGCCCACAAGGGATCGGCGTTCGTCGAGGTGATGCAGAACTGCAACATCTACAACGACAAGGCGTTCGCCGCCCTGACCGACAAGACCGGTCGCCAGCAGAACGGCCTCTACCTCGAGCACGGCAAGCCTCTGGTGTTCGGCGACAACCAGGACAAGGGCCTGCGCTTCACGGGAACGGACTTCGAGGTCATCGAACTCGGCAACGGCAAGACCGCCGACGACTGCCTCGTATGGGACGAGAAGCACACGAATCCGTCCCTGGCGTTCCAGATGGCGAGCATCTCGACCGGCGACGGCCTCGGCGACTTCCCGGTCCCCCTGGGCGTTCTCCGCGCGATCGATGCGCCGACGTACGACGCCGGCGTCATCGACCAGATCGGCGAGTTGACGACGGCGCGGCCGCAGACCCTCGACCAGTTGATCCACGGCACGGACACCTGGACCGTCGACGCCGGCGGCAACGTCCACCGCGGCGCAAACTAGTCGGCGAGTCACGATGAAGTGCCGGCGAACCCTCCAGGTCGCCTGGCTTCTCGCGGCCTTCGTGTGGGCAGCTGCCCCGGCGCCCGGCCAGGAGGTGGAGATTCCCGAGGTGTTCTCGGAGACGATCGACGTTCGTGTCGTGAACGTCGAAGTCGTCGTCACCGACCGTCAGGGAAACCGCGTCCAGGGCCTGAAGCCATCGGACTTCGAGCTCCTGGTCGACGGCGAGCCGACGCCGATCGACTACTTCACGGAGATCGAGGACGGCCTCGCCGCCGGCGGAGCGACCGCCGGCATCTCAGGGGTACCGGCCCTGGATCCGAACGCCCCCGTCGGAACGAACTTCCTGGTCTTCATCGACGACCTGTTCTCGATCGAACGGGATCGGAACAGGGTGCTCGACCGCCTGGCGGACGACTTTGGACAACTCGGTCCGGCGGACCGGATCGCCGCCATCGCCTACGACGGCCAGACCGTGGAGACGCTGACGGAGTGGACGAACTCGGCAGACCAGTTCAGGGACGCGCTGGACCGAGCCCGCTCCCGGTCATCCCACGGCCTGCTGCAACTCTCGGAACGAAACCAGGTCGCCCAGGACCGGCAACTGATGGCCGATCACGAAGCCGGCAGGGATCAGAGCGGACTCCTCGGATCGGGGCAGCAGGTCGCATCGGGCCTGAGCGGCGATGACTCCCGAATGGACCTCCGCTACCGGGAGAAGCTGAGCAACCAGTTGGAGAGTTCCGTGCTGGCGGCGATGGCCACCATGCGCCGATTCTCCGACCGGCCCGGCCGCAAGGTGATGCTGCTGCTCGCCGGCGGTTGGCCGAGGTCAGTCGAGATCTTCGCCAAGGAGCGCTTGCCCGGTAGCACGCTCCCCGTCGACCGCAGGGTGATGAGCGAGCACGACCTGTACGGTCCGCTGGTGTCGACCGCGAACCTGATCGGCTTCTCGCTCTACCCGGTGGACGTGCCGGGCCTTACCAGAGACTTCTTCGGCGACGCGTCGAGAGGATTCGGCGCCAACGCCGAGCCCGACACGACCGGTCCGGCGGCGGGTACGCTGCAAAGAGAAGACACGATCCACAGTGCTCTGCACCTGCTCGCGTCTTCGACAGGAGGCGTGCCGCTGATCAACGCGCGCCGGGATGTCGCGCTGGCGAGCGTGGTCGCGGACACGCGCTCGTACTACTGGCTCGGCTTCGAACCTCAACGACGCGAGGACAACAGGTTCCACGAGATCGTCGTGCGACTGGTGGGCCGAGCCGACCTCGACGCCCGCACACGCGAGGGTTACGTGGACATGTCGCGCGACCACGAACTCGACATGACGGCGAAAGCCGCTCTGCTGTTCGGCGATCCGCCCAAGGCCCTGCCGCTCCAGGTGCGCCTTGCCGAACCCGTCCGCGCCGGCCGCCGCAAGATGTCCGTGCATGTCGAGGTGGCGATCCCCCTCGACGAGATCCAGCTCCTGCCCGTCGACGGCGAGTGGCTGAGCGTGGTGGAGATTCGCGTGACGGCGATGGACGAAGGCGGCAACCGCTCCGAAGTGTCCTTCGAGAAAGTCCCGATCGCCGGGGCCCAGGAACCGCAGCCGGGCCAGATCTTCTACTACGAGACCGAACTGGAACTCCGCCGGCGCGAGCATTCCTACGTCATCACGGTGCACGACCCCTTGACGGGAACGAATCTGACCTCGACCGGGAAGGTCGGGCCGAAGTCGATCTAGCCGAGCGCGCTGGAGAGCCGCGGGCCCCTCAGCCCAACTTCCGGCGTAGCGCCTCCAGCACCACTGGTGGCACGACGCCCGTCAGATCGCCGTTGAGGCTGCCGACCTCCTTGGTCAGCCGGCTCGAGAGGTAGATCCACTCCGGCGCCGGCAGCAGGAAGATCGTGTCGATGCCCGGGGCGAGGCGGCGGTTCATCAGGGTCATCGGCAGTTCGTAGTCGAAGTCGGCGCCGGAGCGGAGGCCGCGGACGACGGCGGTGGCGTTCCGTTCGCGGGCGTAGTCGACGAGGAGGCCGCTGAAGCTCTCGACGCGGCAATCGCCGGAATCCCCGACCAGATCGCGCAGGAGCTCGATCCGTTCCTCCACGGAAAACAAGGCCTGCTTCTGCTCGTTGTAGAGGACGGCGATGTAGAGCACGTCGAACATCCGGCGGGCGCGCTCGATCAGGTCCATGTGGCCGTTGTGGACCGGATCGAAGGAACCGGGGAAGACGCCCACCCGCTGGGTCATTGGCCGCTCCCGAGCTGACTCGAAAGGTCGATCGTGGTCACGTTGTGGGCGGCGTCGGTCAGCCGCAGAAGCAGCAGGCGGGCGCCGGACGGCGCCGCGATGGAGAGCGTCTCGCGCTGGCTGTCGAGGAGGCCGTCCTCGACCCGGACGGAACGCCATTCGCCCGCGTCGACGCTGATCACCGCTTCGCGCAGCGGGCTCCAGGCGTCCTCCACAACCACCGTCACCCGGTCGCCGTCGCGGGTCGCGGAGACGAGCCGCGCCGGGCTGTGGTCGACGACCACCGCGGCCGACACCTCCTCCGCCTCCAGCGCCTCGCCGGCGACGTTGTCGAGCCGGTCGCTGGCTTCCACCCGGAAGCGGTAGACGCCGTCCGGCAGCACCGTGGCATCGAAGCTGAAGAACGTCGCCTTCAGATCGTCCGCGACTTCCAGCCAGCGTGCCTCCGTGTCGCCCGCCTCTTCCCCGGCTGCCGCCAGCGCCGCCTCGCGAGCGAACGAGAGCCGGTAGCGGAGACGGTCCTTGTTCGGGTCTTCGGCCTCCCAGCGCAGGGTCCGGTAGCCGAGCTTCCAGAGGGTCTTGGTCGAGCCTCTCTGGGTTTGCGCCGGGTCGCCGACGACGGTGAAGATGCGGTCCCGGTTCGGATGCGCCGGTTCGTAGGCCTGGTTGGAGGGGTTGAAGTTCGTCGGCACCAGGATCGTGCCCGCGGGCAACACGTCCAGCTTCTTGATCTCCGGCTTGCGGTTGTGCTGGCGGTAGGTGACCTCGACCGCCACGACCTCGGGGGTCCGGTCACCGCTGCCGCGAAGTTCGGCCCGCCACTGCAGGTACCGGCCCGGCGGCAGGTCGGAGAGCGGCGCCTCACGCGTCACGGAGGCCGCGGTCCACCCGGACCAGGTCTCGTCCGGCGTCGAGCTCATGCCGCTGCGGGCGGAGAGCGCGACCTCGACTCCGTCGCCGGCTCGGCCGCGCCAGCGGATCGAGCCGAAGCTCGCGACCGACGACGCGTCGAGGGGCTTGGCGGTGACCGTGCCCCGATCCGCCAGTCCGGCGGACCCGCCGCCCACGAAGCCGTAGACGGCGGCCGCGTTCGTGCTCGCGAAGACGGGGCCCGCCGGCCCCTCCGCGAGTCCGACGATCTGGCCCTGGTCGAGGTCTTTCTCCAGCACCATCTGCTCGTTCTGGTAGCTGAACAGCTTGCCCTCCTGGCCGGTGGCGACCCAGAGCCTGCCCTGCTGGTAGCTCAGGGCGTACACCGTCTCGGCCTCGAACTTCCAGATCGACTCGACCGAGCCGCTCCCGTCGATCCGCAGCACCTCGGAGCGCGGACCCTTGAACGAGGCGGCGCGGCTGCCGACCGAGATCGCCCCCGCCTGGGCCGTGACCTGGGTCGTCTGATCGTTCGACTCCGTTGAACTGCCCCCATTGCCGCCGGTGCGGCTGGTGGCCCCGCTCGACGAGCCGCTCGAGGAGGATCGGCGCGCGCTGCTCAGGTCGACGAAGCTCGCCTCGGAGGCCAGGGCGGTCGCGTAGAAGGCGCCTTCCTCGCCCGGAACGATCGCCAGCACTTCGGGCCCGGCCGCGTCGTAGAGGGTGCGGGCCGTGCCCTCGGCGTCGATCTCGAGCAGAAGGCCCTCGCCCGCGGTGCCGGCGAACAGCGTGCCGTCGGCCCGCCGGGCGAGCGAGCGGATGTGCAGATCCGTGCTGTCGTAGAGCAGCGTCGACTCGCCGCTTCCCAGGTCGACACGATGCAGCTTCCCTTCCGGGCCTGTGCCCACCAGCAGACCGCCGTCACTGTCCCCCAGGAGCGCCCAGATGTACTTCGCCTCCGGGTCGAAGACGACCTCGACTTCCCCGTCCGGACGCTGGCGGTAGACCTTGCCGTCCGGCGACGAGCCGGCGTAGACGACGCCGTCGCCGTCGACCCAGACCGCGAAGATCTCCGGTTCCTCGACCGCGAATAGTTCGGCAACCGAGCCGCCGTCGGCACCGGCCGTGATCTCCAGCACCTTGCCCGAGTTGCCGGTCCCGGCGGCGAAGCGGCCGTTCGCGCCGGCGAAGGAGAACAGGAAGGGCTCGGAAAGAGTGGCGAACTGCTCCGCGCGCTGGGCCAGCCTGAGCACGCCCAGACGATCGACACTGACGTCGACGAGTTCGCCGGCAAGGAAGGTCGCCTGGCTGTCGGCGCGCCAGATCTGGACCTCCGACGCGGCGGCGGTCCCGGCGCCGGCCAGCAGCAGCATCGCGGCCCCGGCGATCGCCGCGGCGGCGCGGTGCCGGCTGCTCACGGCGTGGTACCCGGCAGGATCTGGAGGTCGATCCGGAACAGGCCATCGAGCGGCGTCCCGAGATCGCGGCCGTCTTCGCTGACGATCGCCAGATTCAGGGCCCGCGGCTCCCCCTGCAGCGCCGACGCCTGCCAGATCGACCGTACGGTGGCCGGAAGGTCGGGCATGGGCCGACCTTCGACGATCAGACCGCGTGCCGGTACGACGCCGAGCGCAGCGAGCCGGCTCTGGGACTTGAACGACCGCAGCAGCTTCAGCTCGTCCTCGAGAGAGGAGGCCTTGCTCGGCTGAAGCTGAAGTCGGGCGGCGTCGATGCTGACGCCGTCGCCCACGAACAGGTAGTAACGGCCGGGGCGCCGATCCTCGGGCACCAGCACGTCCAGCGTCTCCTGGAAGCGGTCGCCACGGTGCCGGCGCAGATCGAAGACGACCTGGACCGTGTCGCCCGCGCGGACCCGCGTGGACGATGCCTGAGCCCGCTCGATCGTGATCGTGCGCGGGGCGTGGCCCTGCCTCAGAGTCAGGTCTATACCCTCCACCTCCACCGCCTCGTAGTCCGAGTGGACCAGGGCGCCCACCAGGGCGATCAGGTAGAAGGCGGCGCGCGTGCCCGGATTCGAACCGTCGAAGACCTGGCGCAGCGGCACGTCGGCGTGGCCTCGAAGCCGCAGGGTGCCGGTCATGTCGAGGCTGCTCTCGCCGGCGCCGTAGGAGGCCGAGTCGAGCGCCTGCATGGTCGGAATGCCGACCAGCGACGGCAACATGATGGGCAGGTCGGCGAGCCGGAGGTCGAAGCGGCGAGACTCGCCGTTCGGCGTCTCGACGTCGATCGTCATCGGGATCGTCCGGGCCTCCGCGCCGAGCGTGCCCCTGAGTCCGGCGAAGCGGTCCTGGTCGAAGGCGCCGACCACCGGACCGATGTTGCTCAGCCGGGTCGAGCTGTTGAGCCGGGGGACGACGCCGACCACCTCGACCGTCGCCATCGGCACCCCCAGGGGGCCGACGCCGAGATAGGGGTGGCCCATGGCCAGCACTTCACCGTCCTCCACCCGGGTCACCGTGCCGCCGACGGCGAGCTTCAGGTCGCCGTCGATCAGGACGCCCGCGACCGCGCTGCCCGCGCCGAGTTCGGGTGCGTCGGAGGCCTCGGCGCGGCCCGCGGGAGCCGCGGCGAGCATCCTGCGCACGGGCTCGCCGAAGCCCAGCGTGGCGATCGAAGCGCCGCGGCCGCCCAGGTCACCCGGCGCCAGCAGAGCCCCCAACTGCTCAGCCACGACTTCGCGGACCGCCTCGGCCACGTCCTCAGGAGGTTCGAGGATCTGCCGCACCGAGCGCTCGAACGGCGCGGGCGCTCCCGGAGCGGACAGCCCAAGCGAGCCGCCCGCCGCTTCGCCCGGATCGAGCGCGCTCAACTCCCGCATCGCGGCGATCGGAGTGATCAGCGCCAGGGCCTCGCTGGTGAACGCCCAGGAGTAGGCCACGGCGCCCGCCAGACGGTCGTCGATGTAGACGGGACTGCCGCTCATCCCGGCCACGACGCCGGACTCCTCGAGCCCCTTGCCGCTCAACCGGGCAACGATGAAACTCGTACCGGGGTCCATCTCGCGCAGGACGCCGACGACCTCTACGCCGAAGCGTTCCGGCTCGCTGCCCGAGAACACGGACAGGCCGTAGCCGGTCTGGCCGCGGGAGACCTCGTCGACCCCGATCTCGTCACCGTCCAGGTCGACCGCGGGGGCTCCCGCGGTGCGTGACGCGGCGACGGGCTCCTGAGCCTGGATCGGAGCTGTCTGGAGCAGCAAACAGACGCCGAAAAGGCCGGCAAGGGAGGTGGCGAAACGGCTCACGGTCTTGGGGGTGTCCTGGACCTCACGACTGCGCCGGCCGCGGGTGTCTAAACATCGAAGCGCCCGCGGCGCAACACCCGCAAACCGGCGGAAGTCCAAGATACCACGGTGGATGCCAGCCCCCCGGTGGTCCGCTCGCCGCCTACCACCAACGCGCCGGCGGCCTGGAGGATCGGTTCAAGGTCCGCCAGGTCGCACGCGGGCGGCTCACCGCTCCGGTTCGCACTGGTCGCCGTCAGCGGATGACCGAGAGCCTGGAGCAGTCCACGGAGTCGGTCGTGGTCAGGCACCCTCACCGCCAGCGTGCCTCCCCCGGCGGCCGCCGGGACGGACAGGCCGGCGCGCAGCGGCGCAACGACAGTGAGCGCCGCCGGCCAGTGTGCTTCGGCGAAGCGGATCGCCTCGTTCGGTTCGACACCGAGGTCGAGGGCCCGTTCGACGCTCGCCGCCACGACCGGCAGCGGTTTCCCGCGCTCGCGCTCCTTGAGGCGGTAGATCGCCTCCACGCCACTTGCAGAACGGGGATCCACGGCCAGGCCGTAGGAGGATTCGGTTGGAATGGCGAGGATTCGCCCGGCGGCGAGAGCCGCCTTCACCTCGTTCAGATCGCCGTCCCAGGGCCAGATGTCCAACACGTGACCCCGCCTACTCCGCCCCAGCGGCGAGCAGCTCCGCGGCGGCGGAGCGGGAGGCGTCGGTGACGTGTTCGCCGGCGAGCATGCGGGCGACCTCTTCGATGCGGTGTTCGTGGTCGAGGCGGTGGACGTCGACTCGGGTGCGGCCGGCGTGGACCTCCTTCTTCACCTCGAGGTGGAGGTTGCCGCGGGACGCCACCTGGGGCAGGTGGGTCACCGCCAGGATCTGGCCGCCGTTGGCGAGGCGCTGGAGCTTGCGGCCGACGATCGCCGCTTCGGCGCCGCCGACGCCGGAGTCCACTTCGTCGAACACGAGGGTCGAACCCTCCGCCGGGCCACCGCCCCGAACCGCGGTCTGGAGCGCCAGAAACAGGCGCGCCAGCTCGCCGCCCGAAGCGACCCGAGACAGCGCCCGCAGCTCCTCGCCCGGATTCGCGCTGAAACGGTAGGCGACCCGGTCGACGCCCTGAGCGTCGAAAGCGATCCGCTCGCCATCGAGCTCGAGCGGGCTGCCGGCGCGAAGCTCCCGGGCGATCTCGACTTCGAACGCCGCCCGCTCGAAGGCGAGGTCCAGGAGATGACCGAGGACCTCGCGCTCGAGGGCGACGGCCCGCTCACGTCGGGCCGCGGAGAGCGCCTCGGCCCGCCCGGCGTACTCCGCGAGTCGCGCCGCGGCTTCCTTCTCCACCTCCTCCCGGCGCACATCCGCGGTTTCCAGCTCGAGCAGTTCCTCCGACAGGCGGCGGCCGCGCTCCAGGACGTCAGAGCTGCTGCCGCCGTGCTTGCGGGTGAGACGCTCGATCACGCTCAACCGCTCTTCGATCTGGTTCAGCCGAGCCGGGTCCGACTCGCAGCCGGCCGCCCGGCTCCGCAACTCCTGCGCGAGGTCGTTCACGGTTGCGCCGACCCCGGTCAGGGTCTCGGCCCAGATCTCGGCCTCCGGCTGCCAGCGCGCAATGTCCGAGAGCGCGTTACCGGCCTGCGCGACTCGACCGTCGACCGCCATCTCGTCGTCGCTGAGCAGGGCGATCGCCCGGTGCAGCGCGCCCGCGATCGCCTCGGCGTGGCGAAGCACCTCGCGCTCGGCCCGCAACTCTTCGTCCTCGCCGGGCAGCAGATGCGCGGCGTCGATCTCCGAGGTCTGGAACTTCAGGAGGTCGATCCGCTCCTGGCGAAGCTGGTCGTCCAGGGATAGCCGCTCGAGCCGGTCGGCAGCCTCGCGGTAGGCGCCGTGGGCCTCGCGGCATGAATCGAGCAGCGCCGTCAACGAGTCGCCGCCGGAGCGGTCGAGCCAGGCCCGCTGGAGGTCGGCCGACAGCATGCCGAGTTCGTCCCGCTGGCCGAAGATGCGGATCAGACCGTGGGCGACGGTCGAGAGCAGCCTCGCGGTGACCTGATGGTCGTTGACGAAGACCCGGTTGCGTCCCTCCCGGGTGACCTCGCGGCGCACCAGGAGTTCGTCGCCGTCCGCCGGCACACCGGCCTCTTCGAGCTGACCGCGCCAGGCGTCGCCCGGGGGCTCGAAGACGCCGCTCACCGCCAGCGTGCCGGCGCCCGTGCGAATCATCTCCGAACTCGCGCGCCCCCCCGCGAGCAGGGAAAGCGAATCGACGACCAGGGACTTGCCCGCTCCCGTCTCCCCGGTGACCACGTTCAGCCCGGGCCCGAACTCGAGCTCCGCCAGTTCGATCACGGCCAGGTTCCGGACGTGCAGGGAACGGAGCATTGGCGGCCCTACTCGTCGGGCACGAGTTCGCGGGCGCGCGCGGCCGCCTCGATGATTGCCTTGATCAACGTCACCCTGAGGCCACCCTCCTCCAGGCGCAGAATGCCGTCGACGGTGCAGCCCGCCGGCGTCGTCACCTCGTCCTTGAGCAGGGCCGGATGCCGGTCCGTGTCGATCACCATCTTGCCGGCGCCAAGGCAGGTCTGGGCCGCGAGCTCGATCGCCATCTTCCGCGGCAGGCCGGCCTTCACGCCGCCTTCGGCCAGCGCCTCGATCACGATGTACAGGAACGCCGGACCCGAAGCCGACAGTCCGGTGATCGCGTCCATGTGCTTCTCGTCGGCCACCACCGTGCGCCCGAGCGGCAGAAACAGGCGCTCCGCCTGGGCTACGTGTTCGGCGGACGCGAAACGGCCCGGCGACAGGGCGGTCATGCCCGCGCCGACCCGGCTCGGCGTGTTCGGCATCGCGCGCACGACCGGAACCTCGGCCGGCACCCGATCCTCGATGTAGGACGTCCTGACCGAAGCGAGGATCGAAACGAGGACCTGGCCCGGATGGAGCAGGTCGCCGATCTCCTGAAGCACCTCGTCCGCCGTCTGTGGCTTGACCGCCAGCAGCACGATGTCGCCGAACTCGGCGGCACGGCGGTTGTCGACCGCGCCCTCGATCCCGAACCTCTCGCTCACGGCCGCGATCCGCTCCCGGTGCCCGGCCGTGGCGAAGATGGACTCCGCGGCGACAGCGCCGGCGTCCAGCCAACCGCCGATCAACGTCCGGCCCAGTTCGCCCGCGCCGATCACGGCGACGCGGGGTTCGCCGCTTGGGGCGGTTCTCCTGTCGTTACTCGCAGTCACCTTCCCGTCTCCCTCTGAGATGAACCGCGAAGCTGGCGCGCTCGCGGAAGGCGACGATTCTGCCCTACTTCGCCGCCTTGCCTCCCGCCCCTACCTGACGACGCCGGACTGCCCGCGTAGCAGGCGCAGGAAGAACGCCCGCGCCACGTGGCCGGCGATGCTCGGGTTCTCGCGCAGGCGGCGCGTCGAGTACGCGTACCACTGCCGGCCATAGGGCACGTAGATGCGCACCCGGTGCCCGGCCCTCGCCAGCCGGTCGCGACGCTCCTCGGTCACCCCCAGCAGCATCTGGAACTCGTAGCGGTCACCCGTCAGACCGCGGCGCTCGATCATCGCCGCCGATTCCCGGAGCAGGTAGTCGTCGTGGGTGGCGATGCCGACGAAGGCGCCGCGGTCGAACAGGGCCTCGAGCGACGCCAGGAAGTTCCGGCGCACCTGGCCGTAGTCCTGGATCGCCACGCCTGGCGGCTCGACGTAGATGCCCTTGCACAGGCGCACGTTGGCGCGCTCGGGCAGCGCCGCGATGTCGGCCAGCGTGCGGTGCAGGTAGGCCTGCAGCACGACGCCGACCGCGTCGCCGCCGGCGCCGGAACCAGTCGGCCCTCCGACCGCGGCACGCGTTCGCGACGCGGCCACGGCCTCCCGGTAGAGGTCCAGCGTGGCCGTGGTGCAGGTGTGGTCCTCCATGTCGATCCGGACGAAGTTGCCACGGCCCTCCGCCCGGGCCACCAGCTCGAAGAGGTGGTCGCGACAGAGGGCGCGGGAGACCTTGAGGCCCAGCAGCGTGAGCTTCACCGACACGTTGCAGTCGAGACCGCGCTCGGCGAGCGCGTCGACGAGGTCGACATAGAGCGCCGTCCCCTCGGCGGCGAGTTCGGGACTGTCGATCTCTTCGCCGAGCAGCGCCAGGGTCCCGGCAAGCCCGCGGCGGTTGAGAGCGGCGGCGCAGTCGAGGGCGTCGGCCGGCTCGTCGCCGGCCACGTAGGGCGCGGCCGCCCAGCGCACCAGCGGCGGCGGCATCAGCGGCAGGGACCAGCCGACGACCCTCGAGAAGACCGTCATGGCGTCCCCATCAGGGGCTGGCAGCCGGAGCGCCGACGTGCTCGTGGGCGTGGTAGCTGCTGCGCACGAGCGGACCCGATTCACAGTGGCGGAAACCCAGGCCGAGAGCGAAGCCACGCAGCCGGGCGAACTCGTCCGGGTGCACGTAGCGGTCCACCGGCAGGTGGTCGCGGGTCGGCTGCAGATACTGGCCGATGGTGAGGATTTCGGTTCCCGCCGACCGGATGTCCCGGATCGTCGCTTCGAGTTCGGCCGTCGTCTCGCCCAGGCCGACCATCAGCCCCGTCTTCACCCTGCCCCCGTAGCCGCCGCCGTCGCGCCTGGCCGCCGCCTCCGCCAGCAGCGCCAGGCTTCGCTCGTAGCTGCTGCCGGGCCGCGCCTGCCGGTAGAGGCGGGGCACGGTTTCCATGTTGTGCGAGAAGACCTCCGGACGCTCGGCGAGCACGGTGTCCAGAGCGTCTTCGACGCCCCGAAAGTCCGGCGTCAACACCTCGACCGCGGCCTCCGGAAGCTGCTCCCGGATCGCGCGGATCGTGTCGGCGAAGTGTCCGGCGCCCCCGTCCAGAAGATCGTCTCGATCCACCGAGGTGACGACCACATGGCGCAGGCCCATGGCGGTCGCGGCTTCCGCCACCCGGGCCGGTTCGTCCGCGTCGACGCCGGCAGCCGGCCGGCCCGTGTGGACCGCGCAGAACCCGCATCGGCGGGTACACGTGTCGCCCAGGATCATGAACGTCGCCGTGCCGTGCTCGCCCCAGCACTCGTAGATGTTCGGGCAGCGCGCTTCCTCGCACACCGTGTTCAGGTTCAGACCTTCCACCAGCCGGCGGACACGCTGGTACGGCTCCGGCGTGCTGAGCCGGATACGCAGCCAGTCCGGCCGCGGCAAGCGCGACACGCCGGCGGCGGACGGCGGAGCGCCGATGGAAACGAGTTCGTCCATGCGCGTTACAACTCGGGCGACCGACTCTCGAGCGGCCGCGTCTCGTCCCGGATCCTAGCCGTGCGCGACGCCGTCCCGAAGCCGATCGCGGCCGGCTCTACGGAAACCAGAGGGCGCTCGAAGACGTGCGCGAAGCTCTCCGCGCAACGCCCGGCGACGTCCTCCAGACCAGGCCGGCGACCCGTGAGCTCCTCGATCGAAGTCATCACGCCGGCATCGAAGCCGCAGGAGAGGATGCCGGCGAAGTCGTCCAGGTCGGTGCAGACATTGAGCGCAAAGCCATGAGTGGTGACCCAGCGCCGAAGGTGAATGCCGATCGAGGCGATCTTCCGGCGACCGGCCCACACGCCGATGCGCTCCCGCTCTTCGCCGCCCACCGCGGCGACGCCGAACGTCGCCAGCGTGCGAACCAGGACCTCCTGCAGGTCCCGGACATAGCCGCGGACGTTCCGGCGATCCGCTCTCAGGTCGACGACCGGGTAGCCGACGAGCTGCCCCGGTCCGTGGTAGGTCGCGCGTCCGCCGCGGTCGCACTCGGCGACCGCGATACCCCGCTGGCGAAGCCAGTCGGGGTCCGCCAGAACATCGCTCCGGTCGCAGTTCCGGCCGACCGTGTAGGTCGGCGGATGTTCGAGCAGGAGCAACGTGTCCGAGGCATCGGGTTCGCCGTCCAGGAGCTGTTGCCGGAGCCGGTGCTGCAGCTCGACGCCGGCTTCGTAGCCGACCCGGCCCAGGTAGGCCGAGCGGATCGTTGCAGCGTTGCCCAATTTCATCGTCGGTGAGGTCACTCGAGTCCACTCCGGCAGTGACCGCTCAAACGCCAATGCAGCCACTCTCATTCCTATCACTGGCAGCCGAGTGCCGCCGAAGTCCGGCGGGCTACGCACCGTAGCTGGAAGCCTGTTCCTCCGTCACGAAGCCGTTTCGCAGGTCCTCCGCGATCGACTCGGGCAGACGGTCCTCGGGCCTGCCCCAGCCGCCGCCCGTCGCCGTCACGCAGCGGACGATGTCGCCCCGCGTGAGCGGAAGCCGGGCCGCCTTGCCGTAGATCTCCGGTGGGTCGGAGCGTTGGCCCTGCCGGAGGACCTCCACGTAGTTGCGAGAGCCGTTGCGGCCGCCCGCAACCCCCCAGGGCGGGAACTTGAAGCGACCGAAACTGCCCGTGAAAGTCGCGCTCTCCGAGCGAATCCGGTAGGCGAGCACGACGCCCTTCCCGCCACGATGACGGCCCTCCCCTCCGGGCTCGTTGTGAAACGCGTACTCCTCGACGTGGACCCCGTAACGAGCCTCCGTGATCTCGATCGGGATGTTGTACGTCTCGCCGTCGGCCACCGAGAACTGGCCGTTCAGCCCGTCGCGGTTTTGCATCGCGCCCCAACCGCCCACCAGGGGGCAGACCAGGATCGTGGGTTCGCCGGTATCGGCATGGTCGCCCGCGATGATGATGGCGCAAACCGACAGCACGTGCCCGGCCGTCAGACGGTCGGGGACGAGTTCAGCAAGAGCCTTCCAGATCAGATCCTCCGCGTACAGCATCGTTTCCCAGTAGGTCGAAACGGGCGCCGGACGCCGGGCGGTGAACACCGTCTCATCCGGGCAGACGACCTCGAGCGCCCGGAAGCAGCCACCGTTGGCCGGTATCTGTGGATTGGTCAGGGCCTTGAAGATCGTCCGCACCGCGGAAACCAGACCGGTCCTCGAGTTGTTGATTGGACCTAGCGCCTGGGGCGCGCTGCCGCTGAAGTCGACGAGAAACCTGTCCTCCGAGATCTCGATGCGGACTCGCACCTTCAGGGGTTCGTCGCTCAAACCGTCGTCGTCAATCCAGTCCTCCGCCTCGAAGACGCCCTGAGGCAGCTTCCTGAGCTCGGCGGCAATCATCGCCTCGCCGTGGTCGAGCAGTCCAGCCATTGCCGCCAGCACGGCGTCACGCCCGTAGCGTTCGAGCAGACTGTGAAGACGCGCCTCGCCCACGGAGCAGGCCGCGGTGGCCGCCCGCAGGTCGCCCATCGAGTCCTGGGGCAGCCTGATGTTGGATCGGAGGATCTCGAAGACCGCTTCCTGCTCCCGACCCTCGTCGATCAACTTCACCGTCGGGATCTGCAGACCCTCCTGGAAGATCTCGGTGGCATCCGTTGTGAAGCTCCCGGGAGACATGCCGCCGACATCCACCCAGTGGGCCTTGTTGACCGTGAAGGCGATGAGCTCCCCTTCCCAGAAGACGGGCTTCGCGAAGGCGATGTCGGAGAGATGGGTGCCGCCGCCCTCGTACGGATCGTTGCTGATGAAGACGTCGCCCGGACGGATATCACCCCGCTCGCCGAACTTTGCGAGGATGTCCCGCACCAGCGAGTCGATCATCCCGAGAAAGACGGTCGTTCCGTTTCCCTGGGCGATCAGATCGCCCCTGCCGTCCGTGACGCCGACCGAGTAGTCGAGAGCCTCGTAGATGATCGGGCTCATGCTGGTACGCGCCATCGCATCGAACATCTCGTCGCCAACGGCGACGAGGGCGTTCCTGATGATCTCCTGGTCGTAGGGATCCTGCCGCGCTTCGTCCGTCACGGCGCCGCCCGCATGTCGATGTGGATGTTGCCGAAGTCGTCCATCGCGGCCTCCTTGCCCGGCGGCGCCAGCACCGCGGCCGTGCCGTCCTCGATCACCGCCGGCCCCTCGATCCTCATGCCGGGCCGGAAGCGGGAGCAGTCGTAGGCGTCCGCCATGCATTCGCCGTCCTGGTCAAAGTCGACCAGGCGCGATCCGGTACAAGCGGCGGCCGCGTCCGTCTCGTCCGCGGGAAGCCGGGCCAGCTCCGACCTGCCTGCCCGGGCGGTCACCACGACGTGGAAGTTGACGAGTTCGACCGGGTTCGGGAGCCGGTACGTGAACTCCTGTTCGTGCGCCGCATGGAATCGGATCATTGCCTCCCCAACGGCGCCTTCGTCGATCTTCCCCGAGGGAAAGGCCACCTTGACCGTGTGCTCCTGCCCCCGATACCTGAGATCGGCGAACCGCGCCGTGGAACAGTCCTCAAGCGGCATTCCCTCGCTCTGGCACTGCTGAAGAGCCTCCGCCTCCATCGTCAGGAAGGTCTTCCGCACCGAGCGGGCGGGAAGTCTGCTCAAGTTCTCCACCCGGGTCCGGACGAAGTCGCGCCGCAGGTCCGACATCAGCATGCCCCAGGCCGAGAACACGGACGACTGGGCGGGGACGATGACCCTGGGGATCATGAGCTCCCGGGCCAGAAACGCGGCGTGCATGCCGCCGCCCCCGCCGAACGCCACCAGCGCGAAGTCCCTCGTGTCCCGGCCGCGGTTGAGCGACACCAGCTTGAGCACGTTCACCATGTTGGCGTTGGCAATCCGGACGACCCCCCGAGCCACGTCCTTCAGGCTGCCGCCCAAGCGCCGCCTGAGACCGGCGAACGCTCTCTCGACGGCTTCCATGTCCGGCCGTCGCTCTCCGCCCAGGAACAGGTCCGGGTTGATCCGGCCCAGCAGCAGGTTGGCGTCGGTCGTCGTGGGTTCCGTGCCGCCGTGTCCGTAGGCCGCCGGACCCGGTTCCGCGCCCGCGCTGACCGGACCGACGTGCAGACTGCCTCCCTCGTCGATCCAGGCGATCGATCCCCCGCCATTGCCGATCTCGACCAGATCCACGACCGGGATACGGATCGGATAGCCGGGGTTCGTTCGATCCCACTCGATCCTGTAGTCGGACGAGATGCGGACCTTCCCGTCCGCGATCAGGGCCGTTTTGGCCGTCGTGCCGCCGATGTCCAGGGCGAGAACGTTCGGCTCGCCGATCCGGCGGCCGAGTTCGGCGGCGCCCAGCATCCCGCTCGCCGGGCCGGACTCGACCATGGAGATCGGGTTGTTCAAGGCGCCCCGCGCTGTCGCGACTCCGCCGTTCGACTGCATGACCAGCAGCTCGGACTCCACTTCACGGGCCCGGAGTTCGGTCGACAAGGCGCCAAGGTAGGACGTCGCCAGCGGATGAACGTATGCCGACAGAACGGCGGTGCTCGTCCGCTCGTACTCCCGCCACTCTCGACAGACGCTGTACGAGCTGACGACCGACAGCTCCGGAAACCTCTGGCGGAGGAAGGACTCGACCCTGATCTCGTGAGCCGGATTCAGGTAGGCGTGGAGGAAGCAGATGGCGACGGCTTCGACGTTCGCCCGCGCGATCTGCTCCGCCAGCGCCTCAAGGGCGTCGTCGCCGAGCGGCCGCATGACCTTCCCTTGGTAGTCGATCCGCTCATCGACCTCGAAGCGGCGCGCTCGGGGCACGAACGGTCGCGGCTTCGCGAACGCGAAGTTGAACAGGTCCGGCCTGTTGCCACGGGCGATCTCCAGCACGTCGCGGAATCCAGCCGTCGTCGCCAGAGCGGTCTTCGCACCCCGGCGCGAGAGCAGCGCGTTGATCACCACCGTGGTGCCGTGAGCGAAGAACTCGACGTCCTTACCGTCGAGCCCCGAACCGTCGATGGCCGCGAGCAGTCCCCGTTCGAAGTCCGGCGGCGTCGTGTGCGCCTTGGCGACGTGCAGGCCCATGTCGTCCAGGTACACGAGGTCGGTGAAGGTACCTCCGACATCCGTGGCGACCCGAATCATCGGAGCTCGCCTCCGATCGGGAGAGGCCGCCGCGCTTCCGGCTCCCGCGTCCGTTGGTAGGGTCCGAAGGTGGAGGCAGCGATGTTGAAGCGAGAGGGCAAGGCGGCCTCACGGGATCTCCTGCAGGCTGGGCAGATGATCCGGGCGCGGCGCGTCCAGCTCGGACTCACGCTGCAGCGACTTGGTGAGATGGCCGGTCTCTCCCCGGCCTTCATCTCTCTCGTCGAGCGCAACAAGGCGGTTCCGTCGCTTGTCTCCCTCGTTAACCTGGCCCGGGCGCTGGAGGTCAACGTCTCGACGTTCATGGAGGTTCCTGCAGGTGAGGCGCATGTGCGTCGCCGCTCCGACCCGCAGCAGATCGAGGTCGATTCGCCCGTGGAGTACCACCAGTTGAGCGCCTGCATGCGGTTCCAGCAGATGGACGCCATCTTCATGAAGATACCGCCCGGCCACGTCTTTCCCGACGACCAGCGGGAGGGAGAGGATTTCCTGTACGTCATCAAGGGCGAGCTCTACTGCGAGTTGGGGGACGAGAAGGTGACTCTGTCGGAAGGCGATTCGATGCACTTCAATGCGCGGACCGTCCACAACGCGAGCAACCTGTCGGACTCCGAGGTCGAGTTGCTCTACGTCGGCACGCCAAGCGTGTTCGGTCAGGGCGAGTAGCAGCCGAGGCGCTCATCCCGCGTCGCCCAGCATCCGGGCGCGGATGATCCGGAGGCGACGGCTGAGGAACTCCGATTCCTCGGCTCGCGCGTAGATCGCCTGAAGGACGGAGAAACCGCCGGTCACGCGACCGAAGGCGGCGAACCCCTGTCCGTCCGGTTGGCGGCGTCCGCCGTAGTCCAGCTCCGGCTCGTCCCGCATGCAGACGAAGAAGCTGCCGTACGGCTCGCCGGCCTTGAATCTCGACATGGAGACGGACCATCGCCGGTGCCTCAGGCCCGTCGCGACGGTCGGTTCGTGGCCGATGACGGGACGGATGGGAACGTTCTCGGCCGACAGACCGGCCTGGATGATCTCGATCGGCCAGGCCGCCTTACCCGCCTGGTTCTTCCGGGTCGCGATGCGGTAGACGGAGGACCCGTCGAGTCCGCCCGCCTGGACCAGCCCGATGAAGTAGGCAGACGTGATCGGTGCTCGGCCGATCGAGAGTTCGAGCCGGAAGTCGCCAAGCTCGGTGGACACGCCGCAGAGCGCGGGAGCCGGCGATACCTGAGGACGAAGCCGCGGGCGTCCGTTCTCCAGGACCACGCGGGCCGACCTGCGCCGACGGGCCACGTCCCGCTAGAAGTCGTAGGAGAACTCGACGCCATACGACCTCGGGCGACCCTGGTAGTTGTAGTCGGGCGCCACGACCTCCTCGTAGTACTGCTCGTCGAGCAGGTTCTTGCCCCAGAAAGCGAAGCTCCAGGCGCTCCTCCGGAAGGCCAGCCGGGCGGCGACCAGGTCGAGGGGATCCCGAACCGGGACCCCGACGATCGTCCCGCCTTCGTGAAACCAGGTCTTGCCCCGGCGCTCCCAGTCGAGCCGCGCCGTCAGGTCCACGGTCGCCGACAGGGAGCGTTCGAGCTGCCAGCCGAGGTTCGACGTCAGCTTCGCCGTGTACGGAACCTGGTTGCCGACCGCCAGCGGATTCGCCGCATACTCGACGATCTCCGCCTCGTTCCAGCCGACGCCGCCGTGCACGGAAAAGCCCGTCGCCGCGAGCCAGGTGAACTCGACCTCGGCGCCGGAGATGTCCACCGCGTCGATGTTGTTCACGATCTGCGCGTTGACCGCGCCGTTGAAGTTGAAGGTCTGCAGGTCGTCGGCTTCCGCAACGAAGACGGCGCCGTTCAGGATCAGGTTGGCCGCTGGCCACACCGTCTTGAAGCCGGCTTCCAGGTTGCGAGACTCCTCCTGTTCATAGACCGAATCGGCGATGGGCTCGCCCGTGAACGGGGCGATCTCGGTTCCCGGCGCGTTGAAGCCGCCGGAGCGGAAGCCCTCGGCATAGGTGAGATACAGGGTCGAGTAGTCCGAAGTGGTCCAGCGCAGAGTCGCCTTGGGCTGGAACTTCGAGAACGTCGCCTCCCGCGTGGCCGGCCCCGCGATCGGGATGCCGTAGCCGTCCACCCTGTATCCGTCCGGACGGGGATCCGTCTGCTCCCTTCGATCTTCGTCGTACCGGCCCGAGAGGGTGAGCTCGACGTCCTCACCCAGGTCGAAGCTGGCCTGGCCGAACAGGGCGAAGGCCGCATCGTCGTTCTCCTCCGCGAAGTAGGAGCGCGTGGACTGCGGCGTCGCGGGGTCGAAGTCCAGGGATGTGAGGATCGCGCCGCCGCGGTCCTCGCTGGTGCCGGTCACGAGGGAGCGGTCCCGCTGCAGGGCGTAGGCCCCCAGGATGTAGCGAACCCGTCGGTCGCCGGCGGACGTCAGCCGGATCTCCTGACTGGACGAACGGATCGCGTTGTCCTGGAAGGTCGTGTTGAAGCCCGCCGGGAACAGCGCGTCGTCCCCGTCCGGGTCGCCGCTCGGCCCCAGGAAGAGGAGCCGCGGCCGGTCGCACGGAACCAGCGCGTCCGAGACGAGACTGAAGCCGTACAGGTAGCACCGCGTATTGTCCGAGTAGTCGAATCCGTCGAAGGCGACCAGATGGTCCACCTCGCTCCACGCCCCGATCATCCGCAGTTGGCCCGCCGCCGTCTCGAGGTCGAACTTGAGAGAGAAGTCCAACAGGTCGCGGTCATCGAAGCCGGTCACGTTGGACTCCGGCGGCACGACGACGTTCGCCACGTCGAGATCGACCGGCGGATCCAGGAACGGGACGCCGGAAGCCTGCAGCAGGGGACGAGCGAAGTACGCCGCGCCCCCTTCGCGCGCGTTGACGAATGCCCGAAAGTCCAGATTCGCCCGCTCCGACGCGTTCCAGTCGGCGCGAAACCGCACCGTCTCGTCCTCGAAGTCGTCGACGGTCTCGCCGGTGGCCGCGTTCTCGATCAGGCCGTCCGACCTGGCCCAGGCGACCCCGCCGCGCAGCGACAGGTTCTCGCTCGCCGGTCCGCCCAGCGACAGGGACGCGTTGGCCGAACTCCCCGCGCCTACGCCCAGCCTGAGCGCGCCGGCTCGACGGTCCCCCGGCCGACGCGTAGTGACGTTGATCGCGCCGGCGATCGCGTTGCGCCCGTAGAGCGCGCCCTGCGGTCCCCGAAGCACCTCGATCTGCTCGATGTCGAAGAGCTCCTGGTTGAACTGGAGGGGACTGGCCAGCAGGACGCCGTCGACCGAGATAGCGACCGGGGTCTCGCCGTTACGGATCTGGCCGACGCCCCGGATGTTGATCGCGACGTTCCCGGAATCCTGCGCGTCCGCGATCGTCACGTTCGGCGTGAGAGCGATGAAGTCCGTCGCGCGGCGCACCGCCGCGGTCTCGATGACCTCCGACGTGATCGCCGTCACCGCCACGGGCGCTTCCTGGAGGTTCTCCTCCCGAGCCCGGGGCGTGACCACGATCGTCTCGCTGACGATCGCCGGCGGCGTGGATTCATCCTCCGTCTGCTCGTCTTCCTGAGCTGGTGCCGCCGCCGGCAGCAATAGCACCGAACTCAGTACCAGGGGACCGAAGCCGGATCCGTTCCCGCCGCACACTCGCATCATGAAAGCGCCCTCCTCCAGGGTCCGATGGTCGGTTCCAGGGAGCGTAGTAAAATCTTCACTATGAGTCAACTATTCCTTCCCGGCAAACAAGGACTCGGTTGACATGTCCTCGACATGAAACTACTGTTCCAAGCATGTCCAAGATGCTCCAGATTCGGAACGTCCCCGAAGAGACCCATCGTCTTCTGAAGAGCCGCGCCGCACTGGAAGGAGTGTCCATGTCCCACTTCGTGCTGCGCGAGATCGAGCGGATCGTCCGCCGGCCAAGCCGCCGGGAAGTACTGGACGCCATTCGCAGTCAACCACCGGTGACGCTCCACGAGACGCCGGCCGAGGTCGTAAGGGAGGCACGAGACTCCCGCGGTTGGTGATCGACGCCTCGGCGGCCGTCGAGCTGTTGCTGGACACCGCGCGCGGACGCCGCCTGAGTTCGAGACTGTCGGCGGAGTCGATTGAGATTCACGTTCCTCACCTCGTGGATCTGGAGATCGCCCAGGCACTTCGAAGCTACGTGCGGCGGGGAGCCTTCGACGCAGAGCGGGGGGCACGGGCCCTGCGTCACTGGCGCCACCTCCAGGCGGAGCGCTACGGGCATCACCGGTTCCTGGACCGCATCTGGGAACTCCGGCACAACGTCTCGGCGTATGACGCGGTCTATGTCGCCCTGGCCGAAGCCCTCTCCACCAGCCTGCTGACTGCGGATCGGAGGCTCGCCGGCGCTCCCGGACTCGAAGGCCGCATCGAACTGATCTGAACGAGGCTGCCGGAGACCAGGATCAAGGGCTGATCGCTTGCCGACGACAACGAAAGAGGCGCCCGGGCGCCCGCCGGCCGGCAGCAGCCGCGGGGATGCCCGCGGGAGACCCCGAATCGGCCTCGTCCTCACCGGCGGCGGGGCGCGGGCGGCCTACCAGGTCGGTCTGGTCCGGCACCTGGCGAAGCGGCTTCCGGAGTTCCACTTCGACGTGCTGACCGGCGTCTCGGCCGGAGCGATCAACGCTTCCTTCCTCGCCTCGCACACGGGAAGCGCCGACGAGGCGACCGAGGAGCTCATGAGCACCTGGCTCGATCTGACGCCCGATCACGTGTTCCGGGACGACGGCTGGTCGCTGGGGAAGATGGTCTTCCGCTGGCTGCTGAACCTGGCTTCGGGCGGTCTGCGCTACCGGCCTCAGGTCCGCGGCCTGGTCGACACCTCACCGCTCGGCAATCACCTCGCCAACGTCCTCGGCGTCGAGGCGGCGAACGGCCGCGTTCTGCCGGGAATCGCCAAGAACCTGGCCCGTGGCCGGCTGGACGCGGTCGCCGTGACCACCGTCGAGTGGTCGACGGGACAGACGGTGACCTGGGTCCAGGGCCGCGACATCGAGACCTGGGAACGGCCGAAGCGCCGCTCGGAGCGGGCGTTGCTGACGCTCGACCACGTCCTCGCCTCCGCCTCGCTGCCACTGATCTTCCCGGCGGTCCGGATCGGCGATGCCTGGCATGGCGATGGCGGCGTGCGTCTGACCTCGCCGCTGTCGCCGGCCCTGCACCTGGGCTGCGATCGCCTGATCGCGGTGTCGACGCGCCACGAGCCACTGGCGCCCAGGGCGGCGGCAGCCGCCTACCCGCCGCCGGCCCAGTTCGCGGGCGTGCTCCTGAACGCCGTCTTCCTGGATCAGCTCGACCAGGACGCGAACCGGATGGAGCTCGTCAACGGCCTGCTGGCCCGAATGCCGGAGTCGGAACGAGGCTCGCTCCGCCTCGTGGACCTGGTGCTGCTGCGACCTTCCGAGGACCTGGGACAGCTCGCTGGCCGCTTCGAGCCCCGGCTGCCCAGGGCGTTCCGCTTCATGACCCGCGGTCTCGGCACCCGCGACACGAAGAGCCCCGACCTGCTCAGTCTCCTGATGTTCCAGCCCGACTACATCCGGGCTCTGATCCAGGTCGGCGAAAGGGACGCGGAAGCGCGCCACGGGGAGATCGCGGCCCTGCTGGGCGGGGCGCTTACGCGACCGTGATCTCCTCGCAGAGGTAGACGTCCTGGATGTGGTTCAGGAGTTCGACGCCCTCCGCCATCGGCCGCTGGAACGCCTTGCGGCCGGAGATCAGTCCCTGGCCGCCGGCGCGGCGGTTGATGACCGCGGTCCGTACCGCGGCGGCCAGGTCGCCGGCGCCGCCGGAGGAACCGCCGGAGTTGATCAGCCCGATCCGGCCCATGTAGCAGTTCGCGACCTGCCAGCGCACCAGGTCGACGGGGTGGTCGGACACCAGGTCGCTGTAGACCAGATCATGGGTCTTGCCGAAGCCGACCGCCGGGTAGCCGCCGTTCTTCGTCGCCTGCTTCTGCTTGACGATGTCCGCCTCGATCGTGACGCCGAGGTGGTTCGCCTGACCGGTGAGGTCCGCGGAGTCGTGGTAGTCGACGCCGTCGACGACGAACGCGCTGTTGCGGAGATAGCACCAGAGAATGCAGGCCATGCCGAGTTCGTGGGCCTGCTGAAAGCACTCGGCGATCTCGACGAGTTCCTCGCGGCAGACGTCGGCGCCGAAGTAGACCGTGGCGCCCACCGCGGTGGCGCCCAGATCCCACGCCTGCTCCACCTGCGAGAACAGGACCTGGTGGTACGTGTGGGGATAGGTCAGGCTCTCGTTGTGGTTGATCTTGACGATGAACGGAATCTTGTGCGCGTAGCGCCGGCCGATGCTGCCGAGAACGCCGAGCGTGGAGGCGACGCCGTTGCAGCCGCCCTCGATCGCCAGCCGGATGATGTTCTCGGGATCGAAGTAGATCGGGTTCGGAGCGAACGAAGCAGCTCCCGAGTGCTCGATCCCCTGGTCCACGGGCAGGATCGAGACGTAGCCGCTGCCACCGAGACGGCCGTGGCCGAGCAGCCGTTCCAGGCTCCCCAGTGTCCGGTTGTTCCGGTCGGAGGGTCCGAAGGCCCGGTCGACGATGTCGGGCCCCGGCACCGTCAGGTGGTCCTTCGGGATTCCGGTGCAGACGTGTTCGAGGAGGCTCTCCGCCTCACTGCCTAGAAGCTCTTCGATGCGCGCGATATCGGCCATGGTTCTCCCCTGGTTCAGAGACCCGGCGGGTCGGATCGAGCGGATTCTAGGGGCTTGGGCCGCTGAACGCTACGGGTGAATCAGTTCAGGCTGGCGGCCTGGGGCTCCCGCGCTGCTTCCGGGCGCTCCAGAAGCTCCAGAAGCTGGAGCAGCACGTCGAGGGCCGGCCCCCACAACCGGTGCCGTCCGAGGTGGTAGACGGCAAGCGGCACCTGCTGCCCCTCGATCTCGAACGTCCGCTCCTCCACTACCCGGGGTTGCCGGAGCGCCGAAAGCGGAAGCCGCACGCTCGGCGCCTCCGTGTTGCTGCCGTCGTCCTCGGGAGTCGGAACCGCGACCACGCATGCCCGCAGCCGGAAACCGCCGCTG
The DNA here is from genome assembly GCA_965116955.1 of Thermoanaerobaculia bacterium. Lineage (GTDB taxonomy): Bacteria > Acidobacteriota > Thermoanaerobaculia > Multivoradales > Multivoraceae > Multivorans. Next base: position 502,765 of record OZ220742.1, read on the forward strand.
CCCCCGACCTCGTCCAGCTCACCGAGCCGGAGGATCCGCGACGGGTCGACACCGAGACCGACGCTGCCGAGTCGAGCCACGGTCGGCCAGGGGTCGTCGCCCTCGAAGGCGGCCGCCGGGAAACTGAGCGGAGGCGACTCGTCAGGCTCTTCCCGCAGCAAGGTCCAGAGTTCCGCCGACTCGACGTACAGGGGCACGACGACGGCGACGCTGGTGCCTTCTCCATCCGGCGTCGAGGGCAGCCGCTTCGAACGTTCGAGCCGGCGCTGCACCTGGAGAATCCAGCTCACGGAACCGACCCTATCCGCAGCACACGGTTCGAGGTCGGATCCTCGCCTCCGTCCAGCGTCAGACCCAGTCGAAACAGGTCGACGGGCCCGCTCGACCACCACATCCGGTGGCGGGCTACGGGTGGTTCCAGGAGCAGACGCACCGACGTTCGCCCCGATGGGAGAGGCCTGCTCTCCTCGACTTCGCCGCCCACGACCTCAGGAACCGCATCCCCCTGTTCCAGGACAAGCCGGAGCCGCGATTGCCGCGCCTCGCCGTCCGTTTCCCCGCTGCCGGACAACTCGCGTTCCCACGCGATGAGAAGCTCCGCCGACTCCCCTTCGATCACGAGCCCCGACTCGCCGAACGGGCTGATCCTGCCCGCGACCGGCCGCAGCCACACGCCGCCGGCGAACAGGTCCGCCGGTTCTCCGGCTCGCGGACGCTGGCCGGTCTCCGCCGGCAGGAACCGGTGCAGAGCGCCCTCGGGCAAAGGCTGTGGCCCGTACGCCGCGCCGGGCCGCAGCCAGAGCGGGTACAGGAAGAGCGCCGAGGATGCCGCCACGGCGGCAAGCCGCGCAGGACCGAGCCGGCCGGCGAGGAACCAGAACATCGGGAGGACGGCGCCGATACCGCCGGGGCCGGCGAGCGCCGACTCGTCGCCGAGGTCGAACGGGAAGAAGACGACGCGCGCGACGACCGACGCGACCGCACCGAGCAGGAGTGCCCGGCGCCAACCGGCGGCGAACAGGCCCCCGAGCGCCGCCCACACCAGCGGCGCGCAGTACGGCGCGATCCCGACCGTTCGGCCGGCGATCGCATGGAGCAGGGTCTCCGGACCGAGGCCGGCGGCGCCCCGGGGATCCGGTCCGCCGCGGACCCGCGTCGCGCCGGCGGCGGCTTCGGCCTCCGAGCGCCACTCGGCCGGCTCGAAGTCGACGGCCGGGAAGCCGGTCGAGGGGCTGAACACGGCTCGCTCAACCGGACCCGGACCGCCGCGGGCCAGCGCCGACGTGCCGAGCGATGCAACGGCGGTCAGCGTCGCCACGACCGCGAGGGCGAGAAGGGCGACTCCCCGGCGCGGCTGACGCAGCGCCAGCCAGGACGCCGCCAGCAGGGCCGGCAGCAGGCTCAGGCCGTCGACCGAAGCGACCGTGGCCAGAACGAGCAGGAAGCCGACGAGAGACCAGCGAAGCGCTTCGCCCCGAAGCGGCCGCCGGCCTTCCATCACGTGGACGACGAGCGCCCATGCCAGAGCCGACGTCGCGAGGCGGAACATCCCCGGCGACGGCAGCGGCAACAGCGTGAAGGCCGTCGTGCCGGCGACGAACACGGCGATCCAGGCCGGCGCCCAGGGACCGACGCGACGCTCGAGCACCAGGGCCGAGCAGGCAGCGGCAACCGCCAGCAGCAGCCAGTTCAGCAATGCCGGCCCCCGCCGCGGAGACATGCGGACGAAGGGCGCCGCCAGCACGGCGTATGCCGGCGGCCGCGCGAAACCGATCCGGGCGCCGCCGGTGCTGCTTTCCAGGGCGATCGCCTCAGGCTCGCCCCCGAAGAGCCGGACGTAGCGGTCGTAGTCCGCGCGACCGTAAGTCAGGTCGCCATCCCAGGCCAGGCTCAGCGCCGCCATCCGGAACGTGGTTTCCCGCTCCCCGACGACGACGGCATCCGACCGCATCGTCGCGGCGAACAGGGCAAGCAGCAGCCCGGCGAGCAGGATCCAGGACCACCGCCGCGCGACCGTGCCGGGGCTGGAGGTCACAGTTCGCGGTCGAAAGCGGTCGCGCCGCAGAGCGTCATCGAACCACCGCCGAAGAGGTGCGGTTCGAACCGGAGCCGCGCCCGGCCGATCGGTCGCCGGAGCTTGAGGGAGATCCGGCACGCCTCGCCAGGCGGCAGGTCCCGGGGCAGCGGAATCCACGGCCGGCCCCGGAACAGATCCCGGCCACCGCTCCATAGCTGGGGCTCGAGCACCACGCCGCCGTCCTGGTTCCGGCCCGAGAGCCAGGTGGCGAAACCCGTGTTCGCGACGACGAGTTCGATCGAGCGGCGTTCGCCGCCCGGCCAGGGCGGGCCACAGCCTTCGACCTCGATCCGTCCCGGCAGCCAGCCCCAGGTCAGCGAAGTGGGGGCTGGAGGCCGCGGCGGCCGCAGTACGCGAGGCTTTTCTGCCGGCAGCCGCGACCACTCGTCCAGGGCCTCGAAGACCACCCGCGCCGCCGACGCCGGCCGATGCTCGCGCTCGATGAAAGCTCGCGCCGCGGCGCCCATCGCGGTCAGCCGGTCCGGCGTCGTGACGAGACGCCGCAGCAGGCCCGCGAGCGCGCCTGCCTCCGCGCCCGGATCGTCCTTGAGCGGGGCCTTGATCACGATGTCGTCCGGCAGTTCGACGAACTGGGCGTAGTCGGAGACCACAGCCGCCCGGCCCAGCGCGAGGATGCGCAGTAACGAGGCCGAGGTTTCGCCCGCGCTCGGGTAGCGCAGGTTGAGGCACAGGTCGCAGGCGGCGATGGCGGTCGGGAAGTCGGCCGGGTCGAGGAATCCTGTCGTCGTGACCCGGTCCTTGACCCCCAGGTCCCGGGCCAGCGCGCCGAGATCGAGTTCCGGCGCGACATCTCCCACCACCAGCGCGTGCACCTGCTCCATCCCCGGCTCGGCGAGAATGCGCAGGAGCACGTCCGTGCGTTTGATCGGGGTCTGGAAACCGAACGAGCCGATCAGAACGGCCGACGGAGGAACGCCGGTTCGGCGCCGAAAAGCCGCCGCCTGTTCGGGCTGGGGCAGAGCGGGCGCCGGCATCGGCATCGGTACCCGGCGCATCGGCGGTAGCCGGCCCTCGGCCCATTCCCCTAGCTCCTCCTCCAGGAACCGGAGACCCCAGTCGCTATGGGTCAGGAGGCCGCGCTGCCGGAGCAGCAGGGACCGGTGCGCGGGCATCTCGAACAGCCGCGCCCGGCCGTGGCCGCCCCAACGAATCGACAGCGCCGCGGCGGCACCCTCCCAGCCATGCTCCTCGCCGAGACCGCTGACGTAGGAGTCGAGATCGCCGGAAGCCAGAGTCGACTCGACCAGAAGGTGGTGCAGGCGCAGGTCGTGCACGGTCACGACGCCCGGAGAATCCAGGGCCAGCCGGCGGACGCCCTCGTGGTAGACGTTGTTGCCCATCTGGTAAAAGGGCAGTCGTCCACCCGCGTCGAAGGCTGCGGCGTCGACGACCCGATAGCGATCCATGATCTCGGACGCGACCTCCTGCCCCGGCAGGCGGATCAGGCGCAGGTCGCACAGGGGTGCGAGCTCCTCGAGCAGGTCGACGCTGTAGTCCGCGATCCCCGACCTGACCGGGGGCAGCGGCGAAACGAAGTCGACTGCGGGAGCGTTAGGGCTGACCGCCATCGGGAGCCTCGAGCTGCTGGCCCAGCCAGGCGTCGATGAACGGATCGAGGTCGCCGTCGAGCACCCTCTCGACCGCCGACACCTCGAGCCTGGTCCGGTGGTCCTTGACCATGCGATAGGGGTGCAACACGTAGCTGCGGATCTGGGACCCGAAGCCGATCTCCATCTTCTGACCCTCACGCTCGGCCTGTTCCTCGCGACGCTTCTGCACCTCCCTGTCGTAGAGCCTCGCCTTGAGGATCTTCATCGCCATCGACCGGTTCTTGATCTGGCTGCGCTCGTTCTGGCAACTGACCACGATGCCGGTCGGCATGTGGGTGATCCGCACCGCGGAGTCCGTCACGTTCACGTGCTGACCGCCGGCCCCGGACGACCGGAAGGTGTCGATCCGGATGTCCTTGTCCTCGACTTCGACGTCGATGTCGTCTTCGACCTCGGGGTACGCGTAGACGGAAGCGAACGAGGTGTGGCGCCGCTTCGCCGCATCGAAAGGCGAGATGCGCACCAGCCGATGGACACCGCTCTCGCCCCGCAAGCGGCCGAAGGCGTACTCGCCCCGAACCGCCACGGTCGCGCTCTTGAGCCCCGCTTCCTCGCCGTCGAGCCGCTCCAGCAGCGTGACGTCGAAACCGCTCTGCTCGGCCCATCGCAGGTACATCCGCAGGAGGATCTCGGCCCAGTCCTGGGAGTCCGTGCCCCCCTCCCCGGGGTGAATGGCGAGGAGAGCGCTACGGTCGTCATCTTCTCCCGAGAGCTTGAGTTCGAGGTCGAGCGCCGCCGACTCGCGCCCGACCCGGTCGATGAAGGAACCGAGTTCGGCGTCGTCCTCGGTTCCCAGTGCATCCTCAGCCAGCAGTTCCTGCCAGGCGTCGATCTCGTCCCGGTCCGCGTTCAGCCGTTCCAGGGTGGTCCGCCGGCGTTCGAGAGCGCGGCGGCGGCGCAGCAGCGGCGCGATCTTCCTCGGCTCGTCCCAGAAGCCGGGCTGCTGCATCTCGTGATCGAGGGCCGCTAGCTGTTCCTCGAGCTCCGCCGAGTCAAAGATACCTCCGCAGGTCGTCCAGACGGATCCTCAGATCGGAGAGCGAGCGGTTGGCGTCAGCCGCGATCATCGGCGCAGTATGGCAAAGCCGGCAAGGGCCACGCAAAGCAGAGGCACGAGCAGGGGCGCCCGGGTGAAAGGAGTCAACCCGCTCAGGGGAACGATCCGCGCCCGCATGACCATGGCCTCGTCGATCGGCGTCTCGGCAAGCACCCGGCCCCGCCGGTCGATCACGGCCGAGATGCCGGTGATCGCCGCCCGGACGAGCGGCCGGCCGTTCTCGGCCGCCCGGAAACGGGCGGGTCGCAGGTGCTGGTGGGGCGCCCAGGTTCGGCCGTACCAGGAGTCGTTCGTGATGGTGACCAGGAGATTCGCTCCACGCCGAACCCGCGCCGCAACCTGTTGCGGAAAGACGATCTCGAAGCAGATCGACACTCCCAGCCGCGCGGGATCCGCGTCGAGCAGGCGCACCTCGTCGCCGGGAGAGAAGCCGCCGGCCTGACGCGCCAACTGACGTACGGCGGGCAGCAAGCCGCCGAACGGCACGTACTCGCCGAATGGAACGAGGTGCATCTTGTCGTAGGTCTGGCGCTGTGCTCGGCCCGGACCGGGCGTCAGCAGATAGGCCGCGTTGAACGCTCGCGCCTCCTCTCCGGATCCGGCCTCGTCGCCTGACTGGTCCCAGCGCGCGCTGTTGAGCAGCAGGGAGCAGCCCCCGGCGACGACTTTCTCGAGATCGGCGGCGAACCGGCCGTCCCGTTCCAGTTGGTACGGCCAGCCGGCGCTCTCCGGCCAGACGACGAGCCGCCCGGGTTCACAGGCCTCCCGGCTGAGCGCGAAGAGCCGTTCGTAGTTCGAGGCGAGGTCGGCGAACTGCTCGTCCGGTCCTCCGTCAGCCATCGCCGCGGTCGCCATGTGGATGTTCGGCTGAACGACCGCCACATCCAGGCGGCGTTCATCGCCAGGCCGCCGATCCAGATTGGTCCAGCGCGCGATCGCGAGGAGGGCCGCCACCGCGACCAGGGCGGCTACGGCCCCGCGACGGTTCTCCCGGGCAGCAAGGCGAAACAGGGCGAGACCGCTGGCGGCGACCAGGAAAGAGAGACCGTGACTCCCGATCCAGCGGGTCGCGTCGAGAGCCCCGGGCACGTCCACCCAGGCGTACGCCAGCAGGTTCCACGGGAAACCCGAGGGGCCCAGCCCACGAACCCACTCCAGCGCGACCCAGACGGCCGGCGCCAGCAGCAGGGACAGCAGATCGCCGCGGGCGAGCAGCCGGCCCGCGAGCCAGCAGAACAGGCCGTGGTAGAGCCCCAGGTAAAGGGCCAGCAGCCCCAGGAGAAGCGCCGACGCGACGCCGGGCAAGCCGCCGTAGATCTCCAGCGTACCGGCGATCCACGGTACGGCGACCAGCCACGCCACGACGCCATGCAGCCAGCCCAGCCACAGCCGTCGCCAGGAACCCGGTACGGCGGCGATGGCGAACAGGGGCGCCGCCGCGGCGAGCGGCAGCAGCAGCCCGGGCCGCTGATCGAAGCAGAAGGCCCACCAGACAGCACCGCCTGCGCTCAGGGCGAGCTGGAGCCAGAGGGACCGGAGCGGCAACGGTCGTCCATCCCGCGGAGCTGGCTGCGGGTCGACCGGACCGCCGTTCAGTTGTTCGGCGTGATCCAGGTCTCGAGTCCGTACTGCTTGGCGAGTTGCTCCGCGGCGGCGGCGGCGGCGGCCTGGTCGTCGAACGGTCCCACCCGGACCCGCTGCATCACCTGACCGTCCAGCGTCTGCGGCGACACGAACGCGCTGTGGCCGTCCGCCCGCAGCTTCTGCTCCACCGAAGTCGCCTGCTCGACGTCCGCGCTCGAGAACACCTGGACGACCAGGGCGGTTCCCGAAGCCCGGCTCGGAGCGTCGGCGCCTTCGGTGGCGCCGGCGTCTTCGTCGTCGGCCGTGCCGAAGAAACGGACGACCTCGGCCGGCTCGGTCTCCGCAGCCGCGGTTGGCGGTTCAGCCGGAAGCAGGGCCGGCTCGGGGGCGACCGGTTCCTCCTCCTGCACTCCGGCGACGTCCGTGACGTTCGACCGGCCCCACCACGCTCCCGCCGCGAAGGCGCCCACGATCGCCAGGACCAGAAGCGCTACGAACGCCGCAATCTGGGTGTTGCCGAGGGTGACCTCATACGGTTCGTAGGGTTCGCGGCTCACTCTTTGGGTTCTTGCGGTCCCTCGCTCATGAAGGAGCCGAAGGCCCTCAGCAGCTCAAGCGGCAACGGGAAGAGAATGGTCGAGTTCCGTTCCGTGGCAATGTCCGAAAGGGTCTGCAGGTAGCGCAACTGGAGCGTGACCGGATTCGCGCTGATCGCATTCGCCGCCTGGGCGAGAGACTCGGAAGCCTGAAGCTCACCGCTGGCGTGAATCACCTTGGCGCGCTTCTCCCGCTCCGCCTCGGCCTGCTTCGCCATTGCCCGCTGCATCTCCTGCGGCAGGTCGACGTGCTTGACCTCGACCATGGACACCTTGATGCCCCAGGGATCGGTCTGCTGATCGATCACCGTCTGAAGCTGGTCGTTCAGGGTCTCCCGCTCGCTCAGCAGTTGGTCGAGCTCGGTCTGGCCCAGGATCGAGCGCAGCGTGGTCTGCGCCAACTGACTGGTCGCGAACAGGAAGTTCTCGACTTCCACGATCGCCTTGGTCGGTTCCAGCACGCGGAAGTAGACGACCGCGTTCACCTTCACGGAGACGTTGTCCTTGGTGATGATGTCCTGCGGCGGCACGTCCAGCACCACCGTGCGCAGCGAGACCTTGACCATGCGGTCGATCGGCCACAGCACCAGCACCAGGCCGGGGCCCTTCGGCTTTTCCAGGATCCGGCCAAGCCGAAACACGACAGCACGCTCGTACTCGGCCATGATGTTGATCCACCGGGTGAGCAGGAAGAGGCCCGCCACGACGAGGAAGCCAATGAACGGAAGGGTGGTCATACGGGTTCAGGTCCTTTCAAGAGTGTGATCAGGTGTCCCCGACCGGTTCGACACGCAGGGTCATGCCGTCCACCCGGACGACCCGAACGCGGTCGCCCTCGGCGACCGCCACATCCGCTTCCGCGTTCCAGATCTCGCCGTGCAGCCGGACCTTTCCCGGCGCGCCGACGGCGATGCCGCTGCTGACCAGCCCGAGTTCGTCGAGCAGTCCCTCGCTGCCGGTCGCCACCCGCCTGAACTGCGCCTTGAGCGCCAGACGGCCGAGGGCGAGCGTCACGAGCCCGATCGTGATGCCGACCGCGACGATCAGGTTCAGGCTCGCCCGCAGCGCGGGATCAGCGTCCCGGAACAGCATCATCGCGCCCAGGCAGAACGAGATCGCGCCGGCCAGGGTCAGCATGCCGAAGCTCGGGATCTTGATCTCCAGCACCCAGAGAACGCCGGCCAGCAGGAGCAGCGCCAGTCCGGCGTAGTTGATCGGCAGCACGGACATCGCCCAGAGTCCCAGGATCAGGCAGATGGCGCCGACCACGCCGGGGAAGATCGCGCCCGGGTGGGTGATCTCGAAGATGAGGCCGATCGAGCCCAGGGACATCAGCAGGATCGCGATGTTCGGATGAGCGATCGTCGAACGGATCCGCTGGAAGGCGGACATCTCGACACGGCGGACCGAGGCGTCGCGGGTCCTGAGCGTCTTCTCCTCGCCGCGCTTCTCGACCTCACGGCCGTCGAGTTCGACGAGCAGCGACTGCAGGCTGGGGGCGACCAGATCGACGAGGCCGGCTTCGAGCGCCTCCTCGGCCGAGAACGACCTGCTCTCCGTGACCGCCTCCTCGGCGAGCTTCTGGTCACGGCCGCGGCGGGCGGCGAGCGAACGGGCGGTCGCCGCCGCGTCCTGGGTCACCTTGTCGCCCATCGCGCCCGGAATGTCGCCGCCCCCGCCGGCCACCGGATGGGCGGCGCCCGTGTTCGTCCCGGGCGCCATCGCGGCAAGGTCGGCGCCCAGCAGGATGAAGAAGCCAGCCGACGCCGCCTGGGCGCCGCTCGGCGAGACGTACACGACGACCGGCGTATCAGCTTCCAGAAACGCGGTGAAGACGGCTCGCATCGCCTGCATCTCGCCGCCCGGCGTCGACAACTCCACGACCAGCGCCTCGGCGCCGGCCAGGTCCGCCTCCTCGGTCACCTGCTCCATGAACTCGGCCACGACGACCTGGATCGCCGAGTCGATCCTCGCGACGTAGACTTCCGGCACGGCCTCCGGCCCGGCCTCCGCTTCGAGGTCGGAGGCGTCGGCCGCGTCCCCTGCCGGTTCGACGGGAGCGCCCTCCTCTCCTTCCGGCGCCGGTCCGGCTGCGAGCAGCGCCAGCGGGAGAAGGATCAGGACGAAGGCGAGGATCAGCCGCGCCGAACCTGCCAACTTCGGAGCGTTCATCGCCAACAGTCTACTTGACCGCAGGCGGCCGATGACATGGTCGGGGCGAGAGGATTTGAACCTCCGGCCTCACGGTCCCGAACCGTGCGCTCTACCAGGCTGAGCTACGCCCCGCCGCACCGACGCCGCAGAATACGGCTAGCCAGCCCGGAAGTCCAGCGTTCCGCGATCCACCAGGGGAGCGCTACGGAGTGGCGTCCTGCTCCGGAGCGGAGATCACGATCTCCTCGTCGTCGACCGCTCCGTGCTCGAAGGGCTCGCCGTTCACTTCGATCGTCGTCACAGCCACGCTGCTCAGGGTGAGCCGCACCTCCTCGTCGGCCGTGACGGTCAGGGACTCTCCCTGCACCCGCAGCTCGCTGACCGTTCGATCGCCGTCCGCGTAGACATCCACCCAGCTCGTTCCCTGGAACTCCATCGTGACCCGCAGCGCACGCTCCGCCTGTGGTTCGGCCGGCGGCAACTCCGGCACCGTCTCGGTCAGCGGGGGCGCCATCGTCTCCACCTCCTCGCCGGGATCCCGGTCCATCGTGGCAAGCCAGACGATCGCGGCCGCGACCACCGCCAGACCGACGAGGATCGCCACCGTTCGTCCGACCAGCCAGGTCGACGCCGAGCCTCCCCCCGTTTCCGTGGACCCCTCGTACTCGCCGCCCGCTGAGGCGACGAGGTAGAAGTTGAGGACTTCGTCCGGATCGAGGCCGACGATCCGGGCGTACTCCCGCAGGAAACCGCGGACGAAGATCGAGGCGGGAAGGAGGTCAAAGCGGTCCTCCTCCAGCAACTCGAGGTAACGGATGTTGATCTTGCTGGACTGCGCGATCGCTTCCAGGTCGACGCCGCGGACCTCGCGCTGGGCGCGGAGCCAGGAGCCGAAGGACTCCCGTTCGAATCTGGCCTCGGGCGCCTGGTCCTGCTCGGACGCCTGAAGTTCCTCAGGCGCCGGATCCTGCTCGCTCATCTCGCCGCCTCTGCCCAGCGTGGCATTCGCTCCGCACCATTGTACTCCGTGAAGAGAATCGGCTGGTCGCGGACCACTTCGCACCTGGCGCGGCTGATACGATCAGCGGTCCTGATGACGCACCTTGCCGTGGACGCTCTTCACGAGCGCCCGGGCCGCGCCGGCTACCGCATGAGGATTCCGCAAAGCACTCAAGACAGCCTGGCGCGCGGTGACATCGACGCAGTAGAAGCGGACTGGCTGGTCGCGATCGATGGCGAGATCGAGGTCGGGCAGTTCCTCGCCATTACCAAGGGCCTGGTCCGACTAGGTGAAGAGGATCGGGTTGGAACGCTCCTCGAACTGCTCGACGATCAGCTCCGTGAACGCGGCATGTGGGCCGCACGCCTGGAACTCATCCGCGGCGCCGCGCACTACTTCGTGCGCAGCGGACAGGTCTACGACACCGTTCTCGACACGCTGCACGAGCTCTACCGCGACCGCGAGTCCGACCTGAACGACCTGCTGCAGGAACTCAACCTCGATCAGGGACGCGGGCACGCGAGCAAGCTCTGGGACAAGGTGGACCGGCTGCGCAACCTTCTCGCGTTCCGGCCTGGAGACATCGTGGAAATGGAAGGCCGGGGCGCCGGCCGAATCGCCGAAGTCAACATGCCACTCCACGTCTTCAAGGTGGACCTGGAGAAGGCGAAGGGGGTGTCGGTCGGTTTTCGGGCGGCTGGCAAGATGCTCAGACTGCTGCCAGAAGGGCACGTGCTCCGCCAGAAGCTGGAGGAACCGGAGCAGCTCGATGGACTCAAGCCCACCGAACTGCTGGAACGAACCCTCAAGAGCTACGACCGGCCGCTGACCGGCGCCGAAGTCAAGGTCATCGTCGTCGGCATCATCCCCGAGCGCCGGTGGTCGAGTTGGTGGACCAGCGCGCGGAAGCAGCCGCAGGTGCTGTCGTCCGGCGGTCCCCGGCAGACCTACCAGTGGCTTGAAGCAACGGACGCCGAGGAGTCGCTGTGGCGAGAGTTCGAGCACGCACCGAACCGCCAGAAGGTCGGACTCCTGCGGCGGGCGGCCAACCAGTCGCAGGAACTTCGCGGGCGGATGACGGAAGAGCTGGATCGCATCAGCCGCACACTCACCGGCGAGCAGCCCGCGCTCGCCTTCGAGGTCCGCTACGCCCTCGAGCGCTTCGGCGCCGAGCCCTCCTGGCCGGCCGAGGACCTGCTGCGGACCCTGCCGGATCCGCTCGAGTTCTTTGCGTCACTCGACCAGCGCCCCGCTCGTGAACAGGGTTACGCCCTGCTCCCGGCCTGCCGGGACGACTGGCTCGAGGTGCTCGAGCGACGCTTCCTGCTGGAAACCGACACGAAAGCGATCGACGCGATCGCCGCGGCGCTGGACGAGGAGACGTTGAGCCGTTGCGCCGCTCGCGCCCAGGTCCAGCCTCACCGCACCCCCGCGGCCTTCACCTGGCTGGTCGAACGGGCAGCCTCCGAACCGTCGCTGCGGCAGGGTCGGCAGAGCCGTCTCCTGAACCTGCTGATCCAGGCGCTGCGGCACGATGCCTTCGCCCCTTTTCGCGCCCGGATCAAGGCCCTGTTCGACTCCGGCGGCACGGCGCCAAGGCTCCTTCCGGAGCTGACCCTCGACGAGGCCCGCCAGGCCGATGTCGCGATCCGTCATGCGGCGCTCGAGGACTACCGCCGGGAACCGCTGCTGGCAGCACTTCACCTGAAGTTCCCCGACCTCCAGGCCGACCAGGACGACGGCAGCGACGACCTCTATGCGCTGCCTGCCTCGATCGAAGCGCAGCGCGAGAAGCTACGGGAGCTGGTCGAGGAGGAGATTCCGGCCAACCGCAAGGCGATCGAGGAGGCCCGCGCCCTCGGCGATCTGCGCGAGAACTTCGAGTACAAGTCCGCGCGGCAACGCCACGAGTACCTCACCGCCCTGGCCACCCAACTGCAGCAGGACCTGCAGCGTTCGACGCCGATCGACGTCGCGAGCGCGGCCTGCGACCGCCTGCGCATCGGCAACCGGGCAACACTCGAGTCGGACAGCGGCGAACAGCGCACGCTGGCCATCCTCGGTCCCTGGGAAAGCGCGCCGGAACGGGGCATCATCTCGTACGAGTCGGACCTCGGCGGCCGTCTGCTCGGGTCGGAGCCGGGAACTCGTGTAGAGCTCGACGGCGAAACCTTCACTCTGCGCGCGATCGAAACACTCCCGGCAGGCACGTAACCGCGGGTCTTCTGACCCGCGGAAGAAACGCGCCGGCCGTCTGGCCGGCTCCTTCAGACCCGCGGGCCAATCGGCTCCAAGTGCCTACCAATGCTAGGCTTATAGCGAAGTGTCTCTAGGTCTTGAAGAGGTCCGGCGAATTGCCGAGCTGGCCAGACTGCGGATTTCGGCCCGCGAAGAAGCGACGTTCGCCAGTCAGCTCTCCGAGATCGTCGACTACATCGATCAGCTCCGGAAGTTCGATGACGGCGCCGCCTCCCTCGAAGACAGCGAAGCCGCCAGCGACGCCGCCGACAACGACGTTCCCCGACCGGCGGACGCGGCAGGCCCCGGGGACGGGGAAGGACCTGCGCTGCTCGACCAGTTCCTGGACAACGCGCCCGCCTCCCTCGACCGCTTCCTGCTCGTACCGCAGGTCAAGGCGACGCCGGGCGGCGACGAGTGATGCAAGTGACAACCGCGGAGGGGCTGGCAGCCGCGATCCGTTCCGGCGAACGGAATGCGGTGGACGCCGTCGAAGCAGCGTTGGCCCGTATCGAGGAGGTCGACGGCTCCGTTGGCGCGTTTCTCGAAGTCTGGAGGGATGAAGCGACCGAGCGGGCCGCCGACATCGACAACCGGCGGGACGAAGGACTGCCTCTCGGTCCGCTCGCCGGGGTGCCGACGGCCCTGAAGGACAACATGTCCCTGGCGGGGCAGGAACTGAACTGCGGCTCGCGCATCCTGGCCGGCTATCGCGCGCCCTACACGGCCGGCGCCGTCGAACGTCTCGTCGCTGCCGACGCCGTGCCCGTCGGTCGCGTAAACATGGACGAGTTCGCGATGGGCTCGTCGTGCGAGAACTCGGCCCTGGCGACGACGCGCAATCCCTGGAACCTCGCCATGGCGCCGGGCGGTTCGAGCGGCGGCTCGGCGGCCGCGGTCGCGGCGGCCGAGGTCCCGCTCGCACTGGGCTCGGACACTGGCGGCTCGATCCGGCAGCCGGCCGCCTTCTGCGGCGTGGTCGGCGTCAAGCCGACGTACGGTCGGGTCTCGCGCTACGGCCTGGTCGCCTTCGCCTCCTCGCTCGACCAGATCGGACCGCTCGCCGGCAACGTGCGCGACGCTGCCCTTGCGCTCGGAGCCATCGCCGGACCCGATCCGCGAGACTCCACCTGCAGCGAAGAGCCGGTGGACGACTTCCTGAAACCCATCGAGGAGGGCATCGAGGGACTGAAGGTCGGCACGATCCGCGAGGTCAGAACCTCGGCGCTGGAAGGCGACGCGGCGCGCGGCTTCGAACAGGCGCTCGAAGCACTCGGGCGCTGCGGGGCCGAGCTGGTCGAGGTCAGCGTCCCACTGATCGAAACGGCAGTCGCCACCTACTACGTGCTCGCCAACAGCGAGGCCAGCGCGAATCTCGCACGGTTCGACGGCAGTCGCTACGGCCACCGCGCCGCCGACGCCCGCTCGCTCACCGAGATGTACACAGGCAGCCGAAGCGAGGGCTTCGGCCCGGAGGTCAAGCGCCGGATCATTCTCGGGACCTTCGCGCTGTCATCGGGCTACTACGACGCCTACTACGGCCGCGCCGCCCGAATCGCCGCGGCCCTGCGACAGCAGTTCACGGAGGCCTTCGCGCAGGCCGAACTGCTGGTGACGCCGACCAGCCCCGGCGGCGCCTTCAGGCTCGGCGAACGGGTTGACGATCCGCTGGCGATGTACCTCTCGGACGTGTTCACGACGCCGACCAGCCTGGCCGGCATCCCGGGCATCTCGGTCCCCTGCGGCCTGGACAGCCGGGGTCTTCCCCTCGGACTTCAGATCCTGGCGCGGCCCTTCGCCGACGCCACCGCCCTGCGGGCGGCCCGCGCATTCGAACGGGAGACGGGTTTCGAGGGCCGGCCGGAGGCAGTTCCATGAGGGTCCGCGCCTCCTTCATCGTCGGCATCGTCCTTGCCGTGCTCCTGCCCGCGGCGAGCGACGCGGCCACGCGGCGCATGGCCGTGCCGGAGATCGGATCGCCGAGTCCGGTCGCCGTACTGACCTCCTCCGGGCGGATCCATATCGAAGCGAAGCCACGGCGGAACGAAGGTCTGCTGGCGTTCGCCGAACGGCTCTGCGGAAGCTCCCGGCACGCCTCCGCCGTGAGCCGGGCGAACGGAGGCGTCCGCCGGCTCCGCCGCGGCGTCCGCTACAAGGTGCCCTTCGAGCTGCTGCCCGCGCGACACCGGCAAGCCGTCGTTCGCGCCCTGCTGCCGAGGGACCAGGCCACCGCTGACGGCTGGCGGCACCGTGTCGCCTCCGCCTCGCGCGGCGCCAGATCGGAGAGCCTCTGGAGCATCGCGGAGTGGTTCACCGGCTCGGGCGAGAACCACCGGACACTGCGGCGGGCGAACAACCTGACCAGCAACGTCATCCAGCCCGGTCAGGTCATTCTCATCCCGCGCAACCTCCTCTCGGAGCCCTATGCCGGCATGCTGCCTGCCGCAGCGACCCGGCAAGTGGTCGCCGCGCCGGATTCCGGGGCCGGCTCCTCTATTGGTGATGGGCCCTTCGGTCGCTACGGCTCGGACGACCAGGGCGACTACGCCAGCTACCGGCTGAAGGCCGGCGAAGCCCTCTACTCCAGCGTCGTGATGCGCTTCACCGGCCGGCTCCTCGCCGCCGACGTGAACGAACTGGTCGACCAGATCAGGGAGCGCAACGCGATCCGCGACGTGCGCGACCTGCCCGTCGGCTACGAGGTCAGGATCCCGCTCGACCTGCTCTCGGCCCGCTACCTGCCACCCGATCACCCGCAGCGCCGGGAGTGGGAGGCGCAGCGCTCCGCCTCCGAGCAGATCGAGAACGAGCTGCTGGCGCTCGATCTCGACGGGGTCACCGTGGTGCTCGACGCCGGCCACGGCGGCCGCGACACAGGAGCGCCCGTCGGCGGCATCTGGGAGAGCGCCTACGTCTACGACATCATGCTGCGCGCCAAACGGATCCTCGAGAGCCGCACGGCCGCCACGGTCGTGCCGACCACGCGGGATGGCGCCACGTTCCGGATCCAGGACAGCGACGTGCTGCCGCATTCCCGTGGACACTCAGTCCTCACGAATCCCCCGTACCGCATCGACAACGCGGCGGTCGCGACGAACTTCCGGTGGTATCTGTCGAACTCGATCTACCGGCAGCGCCGCCAGGCCGGCGCCGAGCCAGGTCAGGTCATCTTCATCTCGATTCACGCGGATTCGCTGCACCCGTCGCTGAACGGCGCGATGGTCTACATCCCAGGTCTGGTCGGCATCACGAACAACTACGGCAAGTCGGGCAGCGTGTACAACGCGCGACGCGAAGTCCGGGCCCAACCCCGTGTCTCCTTCACGCGCAGCGAACGGACGACCAGCAAGGGCCTGTCGCGCGATCTCGCCGAGCACCTGCTCGACAGCTTCCGTCGCGCCGACCTGGGCGTTCATCACAACAACCCGATCCGCGATCGGATCTGGCGCGGACGCCGCGTCTACGTGCCGGCGCAACTCCGCTTCAACCAGATACCCGCCAAGGTCCTGCTCGAGGTGTGCAACCTGAGCAACGACCACGATCGCCGTCTGATCAAGACCCGCGCCTACCGGGAACGGGTCGCCGAGGCCATCGTGGACGGCATCCTCTCCTACTACGGTGTGCCCGGCGCCGGAGTCGAGCGCAGCGTCACCGCCGGGAGTTGAGGTCGCCCTCCTCTCCGGCACGGGCCGACTCGATCAGTAGCGACGCATCAGCCCGACCACGATCCCCTGGACCCGGAGTCGATCCGCCGCGACGTAGAGCGGCTCCATCTCCCGATTCGCCGGCTGCAGCCGGATCGAATCGCCTTCAGGGAAGTATCGCTTGAGCGTCGCTTCGTCGTCGATCAGGGCGACGACCACTTGCCCCGACTGGGCCTGGTCGCGCTCGGCGATCACCACCAGGTCGCCGTCGCAGATGCCGTCGTCGATCATCGAGTCCCCTTCCACCTCGAGGACGTAGTGCCGGCCGGCCGGGCCGCCCTCGAGCAGGTGCTCCGGCACCGGCAGGTCGTCGACGCCCGGCACTGCCTCGATCGGCCTGCCGGCGGCGATCCGGCCGTGGAAGGGAACGGAGTTCGCAGGCGGACGCCGGCCGCGCAGCGTCTTCTCCGTCAACTCCAGGCCGCGCTTCTGGTTCCAGCCGCCGCGCAGGTAGCCCTTCTGCCTCAGGAGCTTCAGGTGCTTGTGGACGGTGCCGTAGGACCGGTAGCCGAAGCGGCGGCGGATCTCCAGGTGGGTGGGCGCGATACCCCGCCTCTGGTGGAACTCGCAGACGAAGTCGAGAATCTGTTTCTGGCGCTCGGTCAGGAAGTCGTCCATCGACAGTCAATGGTAGACGCAAACCCAGCGTAAGACAACCGGCACCGCCGCTCACCGACCGCCCCGCGGACCGGCCGCATACACTACGCGGCCGATGCCGGAGCACCTCGAGCAACACGAACTGGAGAACGGCATGCGGGTCGTTCTCCATGAGGACCCGCGGCTGCCCCTGGCGGCCGTGAACGTCTGGTACCACGTCGGCTCCAAGAACGAAGAGACGGGCCGTACCGGCCTGGCGCATCTGTTCGAGCACATGCTGTTCCAGGGGTCGGCCAACGTGTCGGAGAACGGCCACTTCGAGCACATCCAGAAGGTCGGCGGCGTCGCCAACGGTTCGACCTGGTACGACCGCACGAACTACTACGAGACCCTGCCCGCGAACCACCTGGAACTCGGTCTCTGGCTGGAATCCGACCGCATGGGCTTCCTGCTCGAGGCCCTCACCGAGGAGAAGTTCCAGAACCAGTTGTCGGTGGTGATGAACGAGCGCCTTCAGCGCGTCAACAACCAGCCGTACGGCCTGGCCGGGGAACGTCTGAGCGAACTCCTCTACCGGCGCCCGAACGGCGCCAATCACCCGTACGCCTGGCCCGTGATCGGCTACATGGACGATCTCGAGGCCGCCACCCTGGACAGCGTCGAGGACTTCTTCCGCACCTGGTACCGGCCGAACAACGCGGTCCTCACCCTGGCCGGCGACATCGATTGCGAAGCCGCTCTCGAGCAGGTCCGGCGCTACTTCGGAGAGATACCGTCCGGGCCCTTGCCGCCGCCGCCCGCGGTCGAGCCGGCGAGGGAGATCGGTCCCCGCGGCGCTTCGCGCGAGATCCTCGAGGACTCGATCGAACTGCCCCGCTGTTACTCCGCCTGGTGCGTCGACGGCTACGGGAGCGACGACTGGTACGCCGGCGAGTTGCTGGCGATGATCCTCTCCTCCGGGAGGATGAGCCGGCTCCATCGCGACCTCGTCTACGAACGCCAGATCGCGCAGTCCGTCTCGACGGTCATTCTGCCCACCGAGATCTGCGCGACCTTCGCCATCGTCGCCACCTGCCAAAGCCGCGAGCCGGACCCTCTGGCGAACGTCGAGACCCTGGAACAGGCGGTGCTCGAACACGTGGAGGCGATCCGCTCGGCCGGTCCGACCGCCGAGGAACTCGAGCGGGCGCGGCGGAGCCTGCTCCTCGCACACCACGACAGCCGGCAGGATCTGGCTCTCTGCGCCGACCGCCTGTCCTGCGCGGCGACCTACTTCGACGATCCGTCCAGGATCTTCTCCGAACCCGAGCGCCTGCTCCAGGTCGACCGCGAACAGGTCCGGGATCTCGCCCGGCGCGCCCTCGCCGCGGAACGCCGCGCCGCCATCATCGTGGTGCCGAAAGCGTGACCGCGGCCGGACGACCGGCACTGGACCGCGGCCGGCCGCCGGTTCCCGGCCCCAGCCGGAGCTGCTCCTTCCCGAACTTCGAGGTCGAAGAGCTCGAGTCCGGCGTGCGGCTTTGGACCCTCGACGTTCATGGCTGCGGCCTGGTCACCGTCGTGCTGCTCATGCCCGGCGGCAGCGAACTCGACACTCCCGAACGCGCCGGCCTCGCTTCGTTCACGGCGGGGCTTCGCGGCGCCGGCACCAGGGACCGCGACGCGCTCGAGTTCGCCGCCGCCGCGGAGGACCTCGGAACATCCATCTCGACTTCCTGCGGTTGGGAAAGCGCGGCAGTCGGCACCACGATCGGTTCCGAAGATGTCGCCGCCGGCCTGGAGCTGGTCGCCGAAGCCGCCGCGGAACCGGCCTTCCTGGGCGAAGAAGTCGAGCGGCGGCGGCGACGACGCCTGGCCGAGATCGAGCGGCGTCGCAGCGACCCGTCGGCGCAGGCCAGGATCGCCTTCGCGCGCGCCGTCTACGGCGACGGGCCCTACGCCTACCCGGCGATCGGCGACCGGCGAACGACCGAGGCGATCACCCGGGAGGACATCGCCGGGTTCCACGACCAGGCCCTCGCGGCGCGCTCGTGCCACCTGATCGCGGTCGGCGAACTCGGGAACGGCCGCGCGCGCCGGCCGATCGAGGAGACCGTCGAACCGCAGCTCCAGGCCCACGCGCGCCGCTTCGACGCCACGCCGGAGAGCCTCGAACCCGAGCCTGCCTCGCCGTCGGCCCGCCGCGTCGTGGTCGTCGACCGGCCCGGCGCCGCGCAGACCGAACTGAGGATCGGCCATTCCGGCGTAGCGCGACGTCACCCCGACCGCGTCCGGCTCCAGGTCGCGAACTCCATCCTCGGAGGCAAGTTCATGAGCCGGCTGAACCTCACTCTCAGGGAGAAGCACGGCTACACCTACGGCGTCTCGAGCGCTTTCGATTTCCGTCGCGGCCCGGGCCCGTTCGTCATCGCGACCGCGGTGGCCAACGACGTTGCGGGCGCCGCCTGCCGGAAGGCGATCGAGGAAGTCGAGCGGATGTGCGCCGAGCCGCCGGGCGCGGCGGAACTCGAGGACGCCCGCAACTACATGGTCGGCGTCTTCCCCTACACGCTGCAGACGATCCAGGGGCTCTCCTCCCGCCTTCAGACCCTCGCCGTCTTCAACCTCGACCGCGACGAGTACGACCGCTGGCCTGAACGGGTTCGCGCGACCTCGGCCGAAGACGTCCTCGAGGTCTGCCTCCGCCACCTGTTTCCGCAGAGCCTGACGATCACCGCGGTAGGTCCCGCTGAAGAGCTCTTGCCCCAGCTCGAAGGGCTCGGAAAGACCGAGGTGCAGGCGGCCCGCTGAGCGCCGAAGAACACCCCGTGCGTGGTATCTTCTGCGGCTGTTTCCACGACCGCGACGGGAGCGTCGATGCAACTCGAGAACTCGGAACAAATACGCAACCTCGCCATCGTCGGACACAACGACACCGGCAAGACGACACTGCTCGCCGGCCTCCTCTACACCGGCGGCGTCTTCAACCGGCAGAACCGGGTCGAAGACGGCAACACGGTGACCGACTTCGACGACGAAGAGGTCAGGCGCGGCATCTCGATCGGCCTCGCCGTCTGCTACACACCATGGTCGGTCGGCGCCGCGCACCACAAGATCAACCTGATCGACTGCCCCGGTTCAGGCATCTTCGTCCACGAGAGCAGTTCCGGCATGCGCGCGGCGGACGCTGCACTCCTCTGCGTGAACGCCGCCTCGCCGACCCAGGTCATGGCCGAAAAAGCATGGGAGATCGCCGGCGAGATGGAACAGCCGGTGATGTTCCACCTGACGAAGATGGACCGCGACAACATCGACTTTGCCGGCTGCATCGCGGAACTCCAGGAGAACTTCGACCGCATGGCCCTGCCCGTGCAGATCCCGATCGGCGCCGGCAAGGACTTCACCGGCGTCGTCGACCTGCTGAGCCGCAAGGCCTATTCGTACGACCGGGACGGCGCCGGGCGGAGCCAGGCGGCCGAACCGCCGGCGGAACTCGCGGACCAGATCGACGACTGGCGCAACAAACTGACCGAAGCGGTCGCGGAGAGCGACGACGAGTTGATGGAGGCCTACTTCGAGAACGGCGATCTGACCCACGAGCAGTTGATTCAGGGGCTCAAGGCCGCGATCAAGTCCCGTGCCCTGTTTCCAGTGACCATGTCGTCCGGCGGCCATGGCATCGGTAACTCGGCCCTGCTCGACGCGGTGGTCCAACTCCTGCCCTCGCCGGTGGACGCGTCGCCGATCCCGGCGGCCGATCTCGGCGGCGAGCCCGTGGAACTGGATCGGGGCGACGGAGCGCCGGTGAGCGCGATCCTCTTCAAGACGCTGAACGATCCCTTCACCGGCCGCATCTCCCTCCTTCGCGTCGTGGCGGGCAACATGGGTTCCGACACGGTCTACTGGAACGCAGGGCGCGAGGAGGCGGAACGCATCGGCCATCTCATGCACATGCAGGGCAAGAACGGCGAGGATGTCCCTCGACTCGTCGAGGGCGACATCGGCGGCGTCGCCAAGCTCAAGTCGAGCGCGACCGGCGACTCCATCACGAGCCGGGAGCGGCCGGTCAAGCTCGCCTTCCCCTCCGCTCCCGTCGCGGCGATCTCGTTCGCCATCGAGCCGAAGACCAAGGGCGACGAAGAGAAGATCGGCGAGGCAGTGTCTCGCCTGGTCGAGGAAGATCCTAGCCTCCGCGCCGGCCGCGACCCCCAGACCGGGGAGTTCCTGCTCTCTGGCGCCGGCCAGCTCCACGTGGAGATCGCGGTGTCCAAGCTGAAGAGCCGGTCGAAGGTCGAGGTCATCCTGCACCCACCGAAGGTGCCCTACCGGGAGGCAATCAAGAGAACCGCCGTCGGCCACGGCCGGCACAAGAAGCAGAGCGGCGGCCGCGGCCAGTTCGCGGACTGCACGATCACGATGGAACCCGTCGCCACCCCGGAGGAGTACGAGTTCGTCGACGAGATCTTCGGCGGCTCCATTCCCCAGAACTACCGCCCGGCGGTCGAGAAGGGCCTGCTCGAAGCCGCCGGCCGCGGCTACCTGGCCGGCTACCCGGTCGGCAACTTCCGGGTCCGCCTCCAGGACGGCAAGTACCACGATGTCGACTCGTCGGAGATGGCCTTCAAGGTCGCGGGCTCCCTCGCCTTCAAGGACGCGATGGCGAAGGCGGCGCCGACCCTCCTCGAGCCGGTCATGAAGGTCGACATCAACACGACCGAGGACTTCATGGGCGACATCATGAGCGACCTCTCCTCCCGCCGGGGCCGCCCCCAGGGCATGGAGGCCAAGGGCAACGCCCAGATCGTCAAGGCCACCGTCCCCATGGCCGAGATGCTCACCTACGCTCCCGCCCTCCGCTCAATGACCCAGGGCCGCTCCAGCTTCACGATGGCCTTCTCCCACTACGAGGAAGTCCCTCGCCAGATCCAGGAGAAGATCATCGCCGAAGCGAAGCGCGAAGACGAAGACGGCTAGCGGCGCCGCGCGGAGGCGTGGCGGCGTCGGCACCGCGCGGCAGCTACTCGTCGGCGTCGACGAACTCGATGACGGCGCGTTCGGCGGCGTCGCCCTTGCGGGGGCCGAGCTTGGTGATGCGGAGGTAGCCGCCGGGGCGGTCGGCGTAGCGGGGGGCGATCTCGTCGAAGAGCTTCTTGACGTGATCGCGGTTGGGGAGCCACCGGCGGACGAGGCGGCGGGCGTGGACGGTGTCCTCGCGGCCGCGGGTGATCATCTTTTCCGCAACCGGCCGCAGGGCCTTGGCTTTGGCCAGGGTCGTCTGAATGCGGCCGTGCTCGACCAGCGAGGCGAGCTGGTTGCGGAACATGGCCCGGCGGTGGGCCGTCGTCCGGCCGAGTTTCTTGTAGCCAACTCCGTGACGCATCTTCGCTCCTTCCCGGGGAAGCTCGAGAACGGTTCAGCGGCCGCTAGGCCTGGACTCCGCTCTCCGCGTTCTCGGGAACCTCCATGCCGAAGGACAGACCCATCTTGTCGAGTACTTCCTGGATCTCCTCGAGCGACTTGCGCCCGAAGTTCTTGGTCTCGAGCATCTCCTTCTCGCTGCGCACCACCAGGTCGCCGACCGTGTTGATGTTCGCGTTTCGGAGGCAGTTCGCGGATCGAACGCTCAGGTCCAGGTCGTCGATCGCCTTGTGCAGCAGGACGCCCAGGTCACCGCCGTCGATCTCCTCTTCAGCTACGGTGTCCGTGATCAGGCTCTCTTCCGCGTTGATGAAGATCGTCAGGTGGTCGCGCAGCAGGGTGCCGGCGCGGGACATCGCCTCTTCGGGCGTCACCGTGCCATCGGTCCAGACTTCCACGATCAGCCGCTCATAGTCGGTCGTACGACCGAGACGGGCCGCTTCCACGCGGTAGTTCACGCGCTTCACCGGACTGTGCACCGAGTCGAGCGGAATCCAGCCGATGCCCATCGACTGTTCGAGGTTGCGGTCCGCGCTGACGTAGCCGCGGCCGTTCTTGACCTGCGCCTCGAGGCGGAGCCGGCCCCGTTCGTTGAGCGTGGCCACCCTGCTCGCCGCGTCCCGGATCTCGACGCTGGCATCCGTCTCGAAGTCGCCGGCTGCGACTTCGCGCGGACCCGTGACGTCGAGAGTGATCACCCGGGTCGCACCGTCGAGAGACCGGAGCGGTACCTGCTTCAGGTTGAGAATGATGTCCGTGACGTCTTCGACGACGCCCTCGAGCGACGAGAACTCGTGCAGCGCGCCATCGATGCGCACCGCGGTGATCGCGGCGCCCTCGATCGCGGACAGCAGACTGCGGCGCAGCGCATTTCCGACCGTCGCGCCGAAACCGCGTTCGAACGGCTGGGCCGAGAACTTCCCGTAGCTGTCGGTCAGGGTCTCGGTGTCGATTTCGACGCGCTTGGGGCGTTGGAATCCCTTCCAGAGCATGTTCACTCCTACCTATCTCGATTGCGTTCCAGATGGAAACGTTGATTTCTCGCGAACTGTGGGGGCGGAACCGGGTTCAGACCCGGCGCCGCTTGCGGGGACGGCAGCCGTTGTGTGGAATCGGCGTGACGTCGCGGATCGACCGGATGCTGATGCCAGTCGCCTGCAGCGCTCTGACCGCGGACTCCCTGCCGCCGCCCGGCCCCTTGACCAGCACGTCCACCGTCCGTACGCCCATGTCCTTGGCCTGGTAGCCGACCGCCTGGGCCGCCACCTGAGCGGCGAAGGGCGTTCCCTTGCGCGATCCCTTGAAACCGTTGCGGCCGGACGACGACCACGTCAGGACGTTGCCGTCCGGATCCGTGATGCAGACCAGGGTGTTGTTGAAGGTCGCGTTGACATGCGCCACAGCGTGGGGCACGACGCGCTTCTCCTTTCTCGCCTTTGCCATGTGCTTCGCCCTCTCTGGCCTCTCTCGTCTACTTCCCGACCTTTTTCTTGCCGGCCACGGTAGCGCGCCGCGGTCCCTTTCGGGTGCGTGCGTTGGTGTGCGTGCGCTGGCCTCGAACGGGCAGGCTCTTGCGATGCCTTACCCCCCGGTAGCTGCCGATCTCCATCAACCGCTTGATGCTCTGCGTGACTTCCTTGCGCAGGTCGCCCTCGACCGACCCGGCGTCCTGGACGACCTGGCGAATGCGCCCGGTCTCGTCCTCGGTCAGGTCCTTGACCTTGACCGTCGCCTCGACGCCGGCCTCGGTCAGGAGCGAATGCGCCCGAGAGCGCCCGATTCCGTAGATGTAGGTCAAGCCGATGCCGACCTGCTTGTTCTGCGGTAGATCGATCCCCGCGATTCTCGCCATACGAATCTCTCCTGGTCCTCTTCAGCCCTGCCGCTGCTTGTGCTTGGGGTTCTCACAGATGACGCGGATCACACCGCGGCGCCTGACCACCTTGCACTTGACACACATCCTCTTGACTGACGCTCGCACTTTCATTTGATGACTCCTCTGAACGCCGCTGAGCACCGACTGGCCGTCAGGTTCTCAGCCTGTAGACGATCCGGCCGCGACCGGGATCGTAGGGAGAGAGCTCGACCAGCACACGGTCTCCCGGAAGAATACGGATGAAGTGCTTGCGCATCTTGCCCGAGATGTGGGCCAAGGCCTGATGCTTGTTGTCAAGCTCGACCTTGAAGACTGCGTTCGGCAGTGTCTCCACTACCGTGGCCTCGACTTCGATCGCCTCTTCCTTCTTCACACCAGCGTTCTCCTCGTTCGCCAACTCCTCATTCTACTTCCGTCAGGCCCTCGCCGTCCCGGCCAGCGAAGCCTCGATTGCGGCGGTCACCTGTTCGATCGGGACATTGCCGTTGACCCGGCGCAATAGTCCCAGGCCCTCGTAGTGAGCGATCAGAGGCTCGGTCTGCACCGCGTAGACCTGCAGGCGCTCCCGCACGACATCCTCCCGGTCGTCCGCGCCGCGGCCACGAAGGACGATGCGCTCGACGAGTGCCTCGTCGGGCACATCGATCGTGACGACGTGGTCGATCTGGCTCCCGTTGAGGATCTCCTCGAGCGTTCCGGCCTGCGGAGCGGTCCGCGGATAGCCGTCGAGCAGAAATCCCGCGTCCGTATCGGGCTGGCTCAGCCTGTCCCGGACCACTTCGGCCATGAGGTCGTCGTCGACCAGCGCGCCCGAGGCCATCACGCCCTCGACCCGCCGGCCCAGCTCGCTGCCGGCCGCGACCGCCGCGCGCAACATGTCGCCGGTCGAGATGGCCGGAATGCCCAGCGTCTCCGCAAGGCGCGCGGCCTGCGTACCCTTGCCGCAGCCCGGCGCCCCAAGCAGCACGATGCGCAGCGAATCAGCCACGGCGGCCCCGGATCCGGCCCCGCTTCATGAAGCCCTCGTAGTTCCGCATCACCAACTGGCTCTCGATCTGCTGGAGCGTGTCCATCGCGACGCTGACCACGATCAAAAGCGACGTGCCGCCGAAGTAGAAGTTGATCCCCATGCCTTCCGTGAGCCATAGCGGCGCGTAGTTGTCCAGAGTCGAACCGACAAAGGGGATGCCACCGACCTTGAACCCCGCGATCATGAACTCGGGCAGCACGGACACGCCCGCCAGGTAGAGGGAGCCGACCAGAGTCAGGCGGGTCAGCACGCGGTCGATGTACTCGGAGGTCCGCCGGCCGGAGCGGATACCGGGGATGAACCCGCCGTACTTGCGCATGTTCTCGGCCAGGTCGTTCGGGTTGAAGATGATCGAAACGTAGAAGTACGAGAAGAAGATGATCGCCGCCACGTAGAACAGGTAGTAGACCGGCTGGCCCCACTGCATGGCAGTGGAGATGCGCTGAATCGGCTCGTACTGGATCATCCCGGCGACCGTCGCCGGCACGGTGACCACGGAGCTCGCGAAGATGACCGGAATCACCCCGCCCGTGTTCACGCGCAGCGGCAGGTAGGTGCTCTGTCCGCCGTACTGCCTGCGGCCGACGATCCGCTTGGCGTACTGCACGGGAATCCGCCGCTGCGCCCTCTCCATGTAGACGATGAAGGCGACGACGACGAGCATGAAGACCGACAGCAACAGGATCTTGAGCAGGGACATGGCGCCGCTCTGGAGCTGGCCGAAGAGGCCGAGCACGGCGCCCGGCAGACCGACCACGATGCCGGCGAAGATGATGAGCGAGATGCCGTTCCCGATCCCCCGTTCGCTGATCTGCTCGCCCAGCCACATCACGAAGGCACAGCCGGTCGTGAGCGAGAGCACGGTGACGAACTTGAACCCGAGGCCCGGGTTGAGGACGAGGTTCGCGCCTCCGGGCGAGGTCAGGTTCTCCAGGAAGAACGCGATGGTCGTGCCCTGGATGATCGAGATGACCACGGTCCCGTAGCGGGTGTACTGGGTGATCTTGCGCCGGCCCATCTCGCCCTCCTTGGAGAGCTTCTCGAGATAGGGCACGACGACGGTCAACAGTTGCAGGATGATGGACGCCGAGATGTAGGGCATGATGCCGAGGGCGAAGAGCGCCACCCGCCCCAGACTGCCGCCGGTGAAGGTGTTGACGAAACCCAGCACCGTCCCCTGCATCTGCTCCATGAACTCGCTCAGGGCCAGGGGGTCGATGCCCGGAGTCGGAATGATGCAGCCGATCCGGTAGACCGCCAGCAGACCCAGCATGAACAACACCCGATTCCGGAGGTCCGGAATCGCGAAGATGTTGCGGAAACTCTCGACGCCCACGACCTGCTCCGTCAGCCGATCACTTCGCAGTTGCCGCCGGCGGCTTCGATCTTGGCCCGCGCGGAGTTACTGAACCGGTGGGCCCGCACCGTCACCCCGGACGGCGCGTCCCCGTCGCCGAGAACCTTGAGCTTCATGCCGCGGCGCACGCGTCCGCGGGAGACGAGGAGTTCAACGTCGATCGTCTCGCCGAGACCATCGAGATCGCCGACGTTGATCACCGTGTACTCGGTGCGGAAGATGTTGGTGAACCCGCGCTTCGGCACCCGGCGGATCAGAGGCATCTGACCGCCTTCGAAGCCCGCGCGCCTCGAGAAGCCCGCCCGCGAACGCTGGCCTTTGTGGCCGCGCCCGGCGGTCTTGCCCGTGCCCGAACCCGGACCACGGCCGATCCGCTTCCGCGGGCGGCGGCTGGCCTTCGCCGGTTTGAGATCGTGCAGCTTCATTTCAGTCCTCCAGGACCTGGACGAGGTGCGGGATCTTCCGCACCATGCCACGCACTGCCTGGGTGTCCTCGCGTTCGACGACGTGGCGAATCCGCCTCAGACCCAGGCTGCGCAGCACGTCACGTTGCGGCCTCGGCCTCCCGATCGCGCTCCGCACCTGCTGAATCCGTATCGTCTTGCCTGCCACTCTCGGCACCTCCACTTGTTGAACTGCCTCCATTCGTCGAACCGCCGGTCAGACCGTCGAGCGACTCCAGGCCTCGCAGCGCTCGAACCTGCTTCTCGTTGCGCAGCGACATGAGCCCGGCGAAAGTCGCCTTCACCACGTTCTGCGGGTTCGTCGTCCCCAGCGACTTGGTCAGGATGTCCTGGATGCCGGCGCCCTCGACCACGGCGCGCACCGCTCCGCCGGCGATCACGCCGGTCCCCTCCGAAGCCGGCTTCAACATGACGCGGCCGGCGCCGAACACGCCCACCGTCTCGTGCGGGATCGTGGTTCCGGCAAGCGGCACCTGCACCAGGTTGCGCTTGGCGATCTGGATGCCCTTCCGGATGGCGGACGGAACCTCCTTCGCCTTCCCCGAGCCGTAGCCCACGCGCCCGGCGCCGTCGCCGATGACGACCAGGGCCGTGAACGAGAAGTTCTTGCCGCCCTTGACGACCTTCGTCACGCGGTTGATGTCGACAACCTGCTCGAAGAACTCGCTGTCGAGATCGATGTCCCTAGCCACTGTTCACTCCTTTGCTCTCTAGCCGCCTCTGGTCGTCCATCAGAACTCGAGGCCTCCCTCGCGCGCACTGTCGGCAAGCGCCTGGATCCTGCCGTGATACAGGAATCCGCCCCGATCGAAGATGACCGCACGGAAGCCCTTGTCCCTGGCGCGCTCGGCCAGGGCCTGACCCACTGCCTGCGCTGCCTTGCAGCCTCCCGTCGAGCCCTCGAGTGTTCCCTGGAGATCCGACTCGAGCGAACTCGCGAAAGCCAGGGTGTTCCCCGACCGATCGTCGATCAGTTGGGCGTAGATGTGACGCCGGCTCTTGTGCACGGCCAGACGCGGCTTTTCCTGCGAGCCACGCAACTTCTTGCGGACACGGTATCGCGCCCGCTGGCGCCGGCGGCCGCGGTCGAGCGTTCTCTTTCTGCGCAGGTCACTCATGCCTTGTTTCCTATACGGTCGCCGCCGCCGCCTTGCCGACCTTGAGCCGGATTTCCTCGTCGCGGTAGCGGATGCCCTTGCCCTTGTACGCGTCGGGCTTGCGCAGGCTGCGCAGGTCGGCAGCGACCTGGCCTACCTGCTGCTTGTCGCTCCCGGAGACGGTGATGCGGTTCGCCCGTTCGTCGATCACCACTTCAATGCCATCCGGAACCGGGTAGACCACGGGGTGGGAGTACCCGAGCGAGAGGTGGACCTCGCGACCCTTGACCTGTCCCCGGTAGCCAACGCCTACGATCTCGAGTTCCTTCCGGAAGCCCTCCGTGACGCCGACGACCGCGTTCGCCAGCAAGGCGCGCGCCAGACCATGCCGGGCCCGCTCCTCGCCGGTCGAGCCGGAACGGTGCAGGGTCACCACGCCGTCCTCCACCCGCACTTCGATACCCGCCTGGAGCGGCTGCTGCAGCTTGCCCCGGGGCCCTTCGATCGTCACCGTACCGCCGTTGACGGCGACCTTCGTCTTGTCCGGCAACGAAATCGGCGCTCTTCCTACGCGCGACATCTTCTAGTACACCTCACACAGAACCTCGCCGCCGACCCGCTGCCGTCGCGCCTGGGCGTCGGTCAGAAGGCCCTGCGAGGTCGAAAGGATCGCGACCCCCAGGCCGTTCAGCACCGGCTTCAGGTCGTCGGCCGCCCGGTAGACGCGGCGCCCCGGTTTGCTGATCTTGCGCAGCCTCGTGATCGCCGGCACCCCCTGCCGGTCGTAGGCAAGGAAGATCCTCAGCGTCCGGCCGGGAGGCGAGTCGAACACCTCGTAGTCACTGATGTAGCCCTGGTCGCGCAGCACCCGGCACAACGCGATCTTCAGCTTCGAAGAGGGCGCCTCGGTGCGATCGTGCTTGACGATCAGGGCGTTGCGGATCGTGGTCAGTAGGTCCGCGATGGGATCGGTTACGGTCATCGGTCCGTCCTTGGATTACTCGGATTACTCGGTTCCTGGTCGAAGACGTTCAACTCGCGAACGGCATGCCCAGACCCCGCAGGAGATGCAGTGCCTGGGCATCCGAATCCGCCGACGTCACGAGCGTCACGTTGATTCCCTTGGAGCCGTCGCTCTTGGAGTAGTCGACTTCGGGGAAGATGAGGTGGTCCCGAATGCCCAGCGTGTAGCTGCCCCGACCGTCGAAGCTCCGGTCTGAAATGCCCCGGAAGTCCCGCACCCGCGGCAGGGCGACGGTGATCAACCGGTCGAGGAAGTACCACATCCGGTTGCGACGCAGGGTGACCCGGCAGCCGATCGGCATTCCCGCGCGCAGCTTGAAGGCGGCGATCGACTTCCGGGCGCGCGTGATCACGGGCTGCTGGCCGGCGATCAACGCCAGTTCGGGCACGGCGTTCTCCAGCACCTTGATGTTCTGGATCGCTTCGCCGATGCCCATGTTGAGAACGATCTTCTCCAGCCGAGGCACCGCCATCGGGTTGGCGATGCCGAACTCCTGCTGGAGGCTCTTCGTGACCTCCTCCTGGTACAGGGTCTTGAGTCGGGGAGCCATCAGTTCAACACCGCGCCGCTGACCTTCGCGTAGCGGGTCAGCTTGCCGTCCTCGAGGCGACGCCGGCCCACTCGCGTCGGCTTGTCCGTGTCCGGGCAGATCACCTTGAGGTTCGAGATGTGGATCGGCGCCTCCCGCTCGAGGATGCCGCCCTGGACCTGGCGTTGCGGGTTCGGCCGCTCGTGCTTCTTGACCATGTTCACGCGCTCGACGATGGCTCGCTCGGCACCCGGGAGTACCCGCAGCACCCGGCTGCGCGTTCCGCGGTTGCGGCCCGCGATGACCAGGACCTCGTCACCCTTCTTGATCTTCAGTCTCTTCCTGTTCTTGACCGGACCCATGTCAAATCACCTCCGGCGCCAGCGAGACGATCCGCATGAAGCGCCGCTCCCGCAGCTCACGAGCGACCGGCCCGAAGACACGGGTGCCGATCGGCTCGCGCGCCTCGTTGATCAGAACCGCGGCGTTGTTGTCGAACCGGATGTAGCTGCCGTCGCGACGGCGCCGTTCCTTGCGCGTGCGCACGATGACCGCGCGGACGACCTGGCCCTTCTTGACCGTGCCTTCCGGCGTCGCTTCCTTGACGGAAGCCGTGATCACGTCGCCCAACGCGCCGTACTGGCCCGAGGAACCGCCCCGAAGCTGAATGCACGAGATCCGCTTCGCTCCGGAATTGTCGGCGACGTCGAGCATTGTCCCCATCTGGATCATGGCTCTGCCTACCCTTCCGCCCGCTTGACGACTCGCTGCACACGCCAGCGCTTCCGGCGCGAGAGCGGTCGGGTCGAGACGAGGGAAACGACGTCTCCCTCGCGGCAATCGTTCGCTTCATCGTGGGCGACGAACCGGGACGACTTCTTCATCAGTCGGTGGTAGAGCCGGTGCATGACCGTCTTCTCGACCGCCACCACGACGGTCTTGTCCATCTTCGCGCTCACGACCTTGCCGACCCGGACCTGCCGGCGGCCACGCGTTGTTGCTTGCTCAGCGTTCATGTCATTCACTTCGCCTTCTCGCCCAGAACGGTCAGGACCCGCGCCAGTTCGACCCGGGCGTTCCTGATCCTGCTTGGCTTCTCAAGCTGTCCGATCGACTTCTGCAGCCGCAGGGCGAACAACTGATCGGCCAGTTCCTCCTCCTTCTGGCGCAGTTCCTCCTCCGTCAGGTCCCTGAGTTCGCTTGCCTTCATCGCCGCGCCACCTTCAGATCTGCACGCCGTGGCGGGCCACGAACTTCGTCTTGATTCCGAGCTTGTGGGAAGCCAGCCGCATCGCCGACCTGGCGAGTTCCGGCGAGACCCCTTCGAGCTCGTAGAGGATGCGGGCGGGACGTACCACGGCAACCCACTCCTCGGGGTTGCCCTTGCCCTTGCCCATCCTCGTCTCCAGCGGCTTCTTGGTGATCGGCTTGTCCGGGAAGACCCGGATCCAGACCTTCCCCGACCGCTTGATGTGACGGGTGATGGCGATTCGGGCGGCCTCGATCTGACGCGCGGTGACCCAACCGGCCTCCTGCGCCTGCAGCCCGTACTCCCCGAAGGACACCACGTTGCCGCCCTTGGCCAAGCCGCGGCGGCGGCCGCGGTGGTGCTTGCGGAACTTGACCTTCTTCGGCATCAACATCGCTCGTTACTCCTTCGGACTCCGGTGCTCGACCCTAGGCCGCCGTCCGGCGGCCGCGCTCCCGCGACAGATCGCCCCGGTAGACCCAGACCTTGACGCCGATCACGCCGTAGGTCGTGAACGACTCCGCGATTCCGTAGTCGATGTCGGCCTTCAGCGTGTGCAAGGGAAGACGCCCCTCCTGATACCACTCGGTACGGGCTATCTCGTTGCCGCCGAGCCGACCCGACACCATGATCTTGACGCCCTTGGCGCCGAAGCGGAACGCCGACTCCATCGCCTTCTTCATCGCCCGCCGGAAAGCGATCCGGCGCAGGAGCTGCCCGGCGATCGCCTCGGCGACGAGTTGGGCGTCGAGCTCGGGACGCTGAATCTCCTGGATGTTGATGTGGACTTCCTGCCCCATCTGCCGGCTCAGATCGTCGCGCAGCTTGTCCACCTCGGCACCCTTGCGGCCGATGATGATCCCCGGACGCGAGGTGTAGATCGTCACCCGCAGCTTGTCCGCGGCGCGTTCGATGTCGATCTGGCTGACGCCGGCGTGCATGAGCCGCTTCTTCAGTCCGGTCCGCAACTCGATATCCGACTTCAGGGTGCCGGCGTAGTCGCGTTCCGCATACCAGCGCGAATGCCAGCCCTGGTTGTAGACCAGACGGAAACCGTAGGGATGTGTTTTCTGACCCATGAACGCTCCTAGTCCTGGCTCGGTTCTGCCTGACCACCGCGGGAATCGACCTTGATCGTGACGTGGCTCTGCCGCTTGAGGATGCGGAAGGCGCGACCCATCGGCTGCGGGCGCAGCCGCTTCAGTGTCGGTCCGCCGTCGACGAAGATCTCCTTGACGTAGAGACCGCCGACATCCACTCCCGGCTCCCGGTTCTCGGCGTTGGCCACGGCAGAGCGCAGCAGCTTGAAGATCGGCCGTGCCGCCGACTTCGTGCTCAACTGCAGCAAGGCCGAGGCCTCCTCCACGTCACGGCCGCGGATCAGGTCCGCGACCAGGCGCACCTTCTGCGGCGACGCCTGCAGGTACTTGAGTCGGGCTATTGCTTCCATCGTGTTCTCTCTGCCTGTGGGGATCTCGGCCCAAGCTACCGGGGACGCGCCCCGCGCTCCCGCCTGCCGCCCGCATGACCCCGGAAGGTGCGCGTCTGGGCGAACTCTCCGAGCTTGTGGCCGACCATGTTCTCGCTGACGAAGACCGGTATGAACTTCATGCCGTTGTGGACGGCAACGGTGTGCCCCACCATGTCGGGAATGATCGTCGACCGGCGCGACCATG
This sequence comes from Thermoanaerobaculia bacterium, assembly GCA_965116955.1. Taxonomy (GTDB): domain Bacteria; phylum Acidobacteriota; class Thermoanaerobaculia; order Multivoradales; family Multivoraceae; genus Multivorans. Next base: position 535,102 of record OZ220742.1, read on the forward strand.
TCTTGATGACCCGGCGATCGCCGGTCGCGTTCATCGCCGCCACCTTGTCGTACAGGTGATTGTCGATGAAGTAACCCTTCCTGAGTGAACGTGCCATGCTCTCCTCTGCTCCGTACTTGCCGCCGACCTACTTCCGGCGTCCCCGCCGCCGGACGATCATTCCGGTCGTGCGCTTGTTGCTCCGCGTCTTGTACCCCTTCGTCGGCTTGCCCCAGGGCGTCGTCGGATGCCGGCCACCCGACGCCTTGCCCTCGCCGCCGCCCATCGGATGGTCGACCGGGTTCATCGACACGCCGCGGTTGTGCGGCCGCCGGCCGCGCCAGCGATTCCGACCCGCCTTGCCGAGCGAGATGTTCGAGTGCTCCGGGTTGCCGACCTCGCCGATCGTGGCCGAACAGTCGATGTGGACCCGCCGCACCTCTCCCGAAGGAAGCCGGACCTGAGCGTAGGATCCCTCCTTCGCCATCAACTGGGCGCCAGCGCCGGCGCTGCGCACCATCTGGCCGCCGGCGCCGATCTTCAGTTCGATGTTGTGGATGAGGGTACCGAGGGGGATGAACCGGATCGGCAGGCAGTTGCCGACATCGATCTCCGATCCTTCTCCCGACTGCACCGTGGCCCCGACCTTGAGCCCCTGGGGATGCAGGATGTAGCGCTTCTCGCCGTCGGCGTAGTGCAGGAGGGCGATCAACGCGCTCCGGTTCGGGTCGTACTCGATGCTGGCCACCTTCGCCGGCACGCCGACCTTGTCGCGCCGGAAGTCGATCCGCCGGTAGCGGCGCTTGTGACCGCCGCCCCGGAACCAGATCGTCTGCCAGCCCTTGTTGTTCCGGCCGCTGATCCGCTTCTTGCCCTCGACCAGGGGCTTGTGCGGCTTGTTCGTCGTGACCTCTTCCCGCCGCGCGTACTCCTGGAAGCGGCTGGCCGGATTTGTCGGTTTCAGTTTCTTGATCGCCATCGCGGCTCTCGCTACACGTTGTCGAAGAGGTCGATCTGGCCCTCGGCCAGCCGTACGTATGCCTTCTTCCAATCGGGGGTTCGGCCGACGAACCGGCCGCGACGGCGGGTCTTGCCGTGCACGTTCGCGATCCGGACCTCAGCGACCTTGACGCCTGCGAACTGGGTCTCGACCGCCTTCCGCACCTCGATCTTGTTCGCCCGGGAGTCGACCACGAAGGCGATGATGTTGCTCCCATCCCGGAGCTCGGTCGACTTCTCGGTGATCAGCGGCCGCCGCAGCACGTCCTGCACCCTCATGATTCGCTCCCGTTCCGTTGCCTTCGCCGCTGCAGCACGGCGGAGAGGCGCCCGATCGCGCTCTCGCTGAAGAGCACGTAGCCCCGGTCGACGACGTCGTACACGTTGACGCCCAACGCATCGACGGCCTTGAGCTGGGGATGGTTGCGCGAGGCCAGCATCAGGTTCCGGTTGCCGTGGTCGTCGACGATCAGCGCCTTGCCGTCGACGCCGAGGTCCTTCAGAAGGGCCGCGAAGGCGCCCGTCTTGTGGCTCTCGAGCTCGAGCGAGTCGATCACCATGATCCGCTCCTCGAGGAGCTTCCTCGACAGCGCCGACTTGAGCGCGTTCCGCTTCTCGTTCCGGGACAGCTTGTTGCGGTGGCTGCGGGGATGAGGTCCATGCACGACTCCGCCGCCGCGCCGAAGCGGCGAGCGGATACTGCCGGCGCGAGATCGACCGGTGCCCTTCTGCCGATACGGCTTTGCCCCGCCGCCCCGCACCTGGTGCCGGCCCTTGACCTTGTGGGTTCCCGCACGCCACGCGGCCCGCACCGCGACCACCGCCAGGTGGATCAGGTGCTCCTTGTACGGGTAGGCGAAGACCTCCTCCGGCAAGTCGACCTTGCCGACGGCCTTGTTGTCGAGACTCCTGACTGCGATCTCCGGCATCAGACCGAACTCCGAACCATGACCAGACCGCTGCGGGCGCCCGGCACCGCGCCGCGCAGATAGAGGAGGCGGTTCTCGGCATCCACCTTGACCACCACGAGCTTCTTCGTCGTCACCCGCTTGCCGCCCATCCGGCCGGGAAACCGCATGCCCGGGAACACGCGAGAGGGACTCGCGGACTGCCCGACCGAGCCCGGGGCACGGTGGAACATCGAGCCGTGGGTGGCGCGGCCGCCGCCGAAGCCGTGGCGGCGCATGACGCCCTGGAACCCCTTGCCCTTGCCGGTGCCGATCACGTCGACCCGGGAGCCGACCTCGAAGATCGAAACCTCGATCTCGTCGCCCGGCCGCGACTCGTCCGTCGCATCGACCCGCACCTCGGCGAGGTGGCGCATCGCATCGACTCCGGCCTTCTTGAAGTGACCCCGGCGCGCTTCCGTTATCCGTCTGGGCGGCCGACTCTCGACCAGGCCGATCTGCACCGCCTCGTACCCGTCGGACGCTTCCGTCTTGCGCTGCACGACCCGGCAGGGACCGACCTCGAGTACCGTCACCGGCACCGCGGCCCCGTCATCGGTGTAGATCTGCGTCATGCCGATCTTGCGACCCAGCAGGCCCTTCGTCTGGCTGTTGCTGCCGTTCACCGCCCGTTCTCCTCAGTCTCGCGTCTCAGTCCCCGGCGCCTCAGGCGCCGAACGCCTTGATCTCGACGTCGACGCCGGCGGGAAGCTCCAGCTTCATCAGCGCGTCGACCGTTTGACTGGTGGGCTCGAAGATGTCGAGCAACCGCTTGTGAGTGCGGATCTCGAACTGCTCCCGCGACTTCTTGTCCACATGCGGGGAGCGGTTCACCGTGTAGCGCGCGATGTGAGTCGGAAGCGGAATGGGCCCGACCACGCGCGCGCCGCTGCGGCGGGCCGTGTCGACGATCTCGTGCGTCGACGTGTCCAGGATGCGGTAGTCGAAGGCCTTGAGCCGGATGCGGATCTTCTCGTTCATCGTTCCCTCGAATCCCAACCTTCCTCGATCGCCTGACGCACCCGGTTCCGACTACTCGACGATGTCGGTGACGGTGCCGGCACCCACCGTGCGGCCGCCCTCGCGAATCGCGAAGCGCACGCCCTTCTCCATCGCGATCGGAGCAATCAGCTCCACACTCAACGCCACGTTGTCACCCGGCATCACCATCTCCGTACCCTCCGGCAGGTTCGCCACACCCGTCACATCCGTCGTACGGAAGTAGAACTGCGGACGGTAACCGTCGAAGAACGGCGTGTGACGACCACCCTCGTCCTTGTCCAACACGTACACCTCACCGCTGAACTTCGTGTGAGGAGTGATCGACTTCGGCTTCGACAGCACCTGGCCGCGCTCAACCTCGTCCTTCTTCGTGCCACGAAGCAGTACGCCGATGTTGTCCCCCGCCTCGCCTGAGTCCAGAAGCTTGCGGAACATCTCCACACCCGTCACCACCGTCGACGCCGTGTCCCGTATGCCCACGATCTCCACCGTGTCGCCAACCGTCACACGGCCACGCTCCACCCGGCCCGTCACCACCGTGCCGCGACCCGAAATCGTGAAAATGTCCTCGATCGGCATCAGGAAGTCCTGGTCCACAGCGCGCTCCGGAGTCGGCACGTACGAGTCCACCTCGTCCAAAAGCTCCACCACCTTCGAACCCCACTCGCTCTCCGGATCCCCGTCCTCCAGCGCCTTCAACGCCGAACCGCGAACGATCGGAATGTCGTCGCCGGGAAACTCGAACGACGACAGCAGGTCCCGAAGCTCCAGCTCCACCAGGTCCAGCAACTCCTCGTCGTCCACCATGTCGCACTTGTTCATGAACACCACGATGTACGGCACACCGACCTGACGGGCCAGCAGCACATGCTCCCGAGTCTGAGGCATCGGACCGTCAGCCGCCGACACCACCAGGATCGCACCGTCCATCTGAGCCGCGCCCGTGATCATGTTCTTCACGTAGTCCGCGTGACCAGGACAGTCCACGTGAGCGTAGTGACGGTTCTCCGTCTCGTACTCCACGTGAGCCGTCGCGATCGTGATCCCACGCTCCCGCTCCTCAGGAGCCTTGTCGATCTCGTCGAACGGCACGAAGTCCGCGCCGCCCTTCTTCGCCAGGATGTTCGTGATCGCTGCCGTCAGCGTCGTCTTGCCGTGATCCACGTGACCGATCGTCCCCACGTTCACGTGCGGCTTCGTACGCTCGAACTTCTCCTTCGCCATGCCTCAGCTCCTCGCTATCTCACTCTGTCCGCTGGTTTCAGCATTTCTCTGGGCCACCGTTCAGCCGGCGGCCCTGGCCACGACCTCCTCGCTAACGGTGCGAGGCGTCGGTTCGTAGGACTCGAACTGCATCGAGTAGTTGGCCCGGCCCTGGGTCGCCGAACGCAGGTCGGTCGCGTAGCCGAACATCTCGGCAAGAGGAACGCGGGCGTTGACGATCTGCGTCTTGCCGTGCATCTCCATGCCGAGCACCTTGCCCCGGCGAGAACTGATGTCCCCCATCACGTCGCCCATGTACTCCTCGGGCGTCGTGATCTCGACCGCCATGACCGGCTCCAGCAGCACCGGACCGGCGTCCCTGGCGGCGTCGCGCCAGGCCATCGAACCGGCGATCTTGAACGCAACCTCGGACGAATCGACCTCGTGGGCGCTGCCGTCGTAGACCTCGGCAGCTATGCCCGTGACCGGATAACCCGCGAGAGGACCCGATTCGAGCGCCTCGGCGATGCCCCGCTGGATCGACCGGATGAACTCCCTGGGAATCACGCCGCCCTTGGTCGAGTCCTCGAACTCCATCCCGTCGCCTTCGAACGGCCGCACTCGCAAGAGGCAGTGACCGTACTGGCCCCGACCGCCGGACTGACGCACGAAGCGCCCTTCGCCGGTGGCCTCCAGGGTGATCGTCTCGCGATAGGCCACCTGCGGCCGGCCGACATTCGCGCCGACGCGGAACTCGCGGATCAGCCGATCCGTGATGATGTCCAGATGGAGTTCGCCCATTCCCGAGATCAGCGTCTGCGCGGTGTCCGGATCCGTGTGGACCCGGAACGTCGGGTCCTCGCGCATCAGCTTCTCGAGCGCGAGACCCAGCTTCTCCTGGTCCGCCTTCGTCTTCGGCTCGATCGAGACGGACAGGACCGGCTCGGGAAAGTCCATGGACTCGAGGACGATGGGCGCCGAGGGCTCGCAGATCGTGTCGCCGGTGGTCACGTTGCGGAGACCGACCGCGGCAACGATGTCGCCGCACCAGACGCGCTTGACCTCCTCGCGCTTGTTCGCGTGCATCTTGAGCAGACGGCCCACGCGCTCCTTGCCTCCGCGGTTCGCGTTGAGCACCGACTGTCCCGTCTCGATCCGGCCGGAGTAGACGCGCAGGTAGGCGAGCTGGCCGACGAACGGGTCGGTCATGATCTTGAACACGAGAGCGCTGAACGGCGCGTCGTCCGAAGGCTCGCGGACGGCGCTCTCTTCGCCCTCGACGATCCCTTCGATCATCGGCACGTCGAGTGGCGACGGCAGATAGTCGAGGACGGCGTCGAGCAGGGGCTGCACGCCCTTGTTGCGAAACGCCGAACCGCAGAACACGGGCTGCAGGCTGTTGGACACCGTCGCCCGGCGCAGGGCTGCCCGCAGTTCGTCGCTCGTGACTTCGGCGCCGGAGAGGTACTTCTCGAGCAGCTCCTCGTCGGTCTCCGCCACGGCCTCGACCATCGCCTCGCGAGCCGCCAGCGCCAGGTCGGCGTACTCCTCGGGAATGTCGGTGATCGTGAACTGCGCTCCCAGGCTCTCGTCCCCGTAGATGTAGGAGGACATCTCGACCAGGTCGATCACTCCGGCGAAGGCGTCCTCGCGGCCCAGAGGCAACTGCAGGACGACGGGCGAGGCGCCCAGCCGTTCGCGCATCATCCGCACGCAGCGGTCGAAGTCCGCGCCGACCCGGTCCATCTTGTTGACGAACGCGATCCGCGGCACGCCGTAGCGGTCCGCCTGCCGCCATACCGTCTCGCTCTGGGGTTCGACGCCGGCGACCGCGTCGAAGACCGCCACGGCGCCGTCGAGCACGCGCAGCGAACGCTCGACCTCGGCGGTGAAGTCGACGTGGCCCGGCGTGTCGATGATGTTGATCCGGTGGTCCTGCCAGGTGCAGCTCGTGGCGGCCGACGTGATCGTGATCCCGCGCTCCTGCTCCTGCTCCATCCAGTCCATCGTGGCGGTGCCTTCGTGCACTTCACCGATCTTGTAGTTCACACCGGTGTAGTAGAGGACGCGCTCGGTCGTGGTCGTCTTGCCCGCGTCGATGTGCGCCATGATCCCGATGTTCCGGGTCTTCTCCAACGGGACGTTTCTGGCGGTGGCGGTGGCGGTGGCGGTGGACATGGCGTTGATCGAACGGTTGGCTGGAAAGCAGGTTTTACGGGCGGATTCGTAACGGGTCTGTAAGGGGTTCAACGCGGGAGTAGCCGCCTTGCGGGAAGGCGGCGACGCAACGGGACGGGCCGTGGACAACCGGCGGCCGGAAACGCGATCGGAACCCGCACGAGGGCGGATCCCGAGCCGTTCGCTACCAGCGGTAGTGGGAGAAAGCCCTGTTCGCTTCTGCCATCCGGTGCGTGTCCTCTTTCCTCTTGATCGCAACTCCGCGGTTCTCGGCGGCATCGAGCAGTTCGCCCGCCAACCGCAGTCTCATCGTCTTTTCTCCCCGACCCTTGGCCGCCTGAATCAGCCAACGCATGGCCAGGGCGAGCTTGCGCGCGGGCCGCACTTCCATCGGCACCTGGTACGTCGAACCGCCCACACGCCGCGACTTGACCTCGACCGCGGGCTTCACGTTGTCGATTGCCTTCTGGAAGACGGCGACCGGATCCTCCTCCCCGGTCCGCTCCTTGATCGTCGTCAGGGCGTCGTAGAGGATGCGCTCGGCGACCGACTTCTTGCCGTCCTTCATCAGGACGTTGACGAACTTGCTGACCAACTGGGAGTGGTACAGCGGGTCGGGGAGTATGTGGCGCTTCGGGACTTCGCGGCGTCTAGGCATGAGGAGCTCCGGTGAATCAGGCCTTGGGGCGCTTGGCGCCGTACTTGGAGCGTCCTCGGCGACGATCATCGACGCCGACGGCGTCCAGGGTGCCGCGAATGACGTGGTAACGGACGCCGGGCAGGTCCTTCACCCGGCCACCGCGAATGAGCACGATGGAGTGCTCCTGGAGGTTGTGCCCGACGCCCGGAATGTAGGTCGTGACCTCGATACCGTTCGTGAGGCGCACCCGCGCCACCTTGCGCAACGCCGAGTTCGGCTTCTTCGGCGTCTGCGTGTACACGCGAACGCACACTCCCCGCCTCTGCGGCGAGGCCTGAAGCGCCGGGCTCTTGGTCTTCGCGACCTGGCGCTGGCGGCCCTTTCGGACCAGTTGACGGATGGTGGGCATGGGTGCTCTTGCTCCAGCGGACTCTCTTTGCCTTGATGCCGGTAGGCCGGCGTTCCAAAGGCCCGTCGCCACGCGCGGCGCGGGCCAGCCTGAGCCGACCCCGGGGCAACCCGAGGCGACCCAAAAACGAGCAGGCCAGCCAACCGCGTAGGGCGCCAGAAGCGCGCGGCACCGGGCGAACACCCGGTTCAGAGCCTGACTCGCTGAGTGAAGTTGAGACTGTTTCTCGGCTCGCCCCGCGCGAGCCGCACAAGGGCGCGAACGTTAGCAGAAACCAGGGAAGCCGGGCAACTGTCCGGCCTCAGTTGTCGCCTTCGCTCAGCACCTGCGGCATGGTGCGGATGAACTCCTCCGGGTAGTCGTAGTTGTAGAGGTCGTCGGCCACCAGTTCCGGCGTCGGATACACCACGTCCTCGATGTGGAAGTCGTGGTAGTGGTCCATGCCGGTACCGGCCGGGATCACCCGCCCGACGATCACGTTCTCCTTCAGTCCGCGCAGATGATCCACCCTGCCGCTGATCGCGGCCTCGGTCAGCACCCGCGTGGTTTCCTGGAAGCTGGCCGCCGAGATGAAGCTCTCGGTGGACAGCGAAGCCTTGGTGATCCCGAGCAACAGCGGCCGGCCGATCGCCGGAGTGCCCCCGGCCGCCGTCACCCGCTCGTTCTCCTCCTTGAAACGCCAGCGGTCGACCTGCTCGTCGATCAGGAAGTCCGTGTCGCCGACCTCCTCGATCTCGACCGAGCGCATCATCTGCCGGACGATCACCTCGATGTGCTTGTCGTTGATCGCCACGCTCTGGGAACGGTAGACCTCCTGGATCTTGTCCACCAGGTAACGCTGCAGCTCCCTCTCTCCCTTGACCCTGAGGATGTCGCGCGGATCGATGTTCATCGTCTCGCCGACCAGGACGTCCCCGGCACTGACGAACTCGCCATCCTGCACGTTGACGTGGACGTTGCGGGCGACCGTGTACTCCTGGACCTCGCCCGCCTCGTTCTCGACGGTGATCACCCGGTTCCCCTTCACGAACTCCTTCCCCAGGCGGACGACGCCGTCGATGTCGGCGATGACCGCCGCCTCGCCCCTGGGCTTGCGAGCCTCGAAGAGTTCCTGGACCCGCGGAAGACCGCCGGTGATGTCCTTGGTCTTGGTCGTCTCCCGCGGGATCTTGGCCAGCGTGTCGCCGGGATGGACCTCGGCGCCGTCGTTCACCACGAGGTGCGCGCCAACCGGCAGCGAGTACCGCCTGCTGTCGCTCGAATCCGCGGCCGTCTCTTCGCCCGGGCCGCGACTCTCCTCCAGGCCGCCTCGCTGAGCGGCGCTCGAGACGACCACCAGCGCCGGCGCCCGCCTCTCACTCTGCGACGCCTCCACGATGATCCGCTCAGTCAGTCCGGTCACCTTGTCCGTCTCTTCGCGAACGTTCTCGCCCTCCACGATGTCGTGGAACTCCACGTGTCCCCCGACCTCCGAGAGAATGGCGGAGGTGAAGGGATCCCACTCGACGAGGTCGGTCCCAGGTTCGACTTCCTGGTTCTCGCGCACCAGCAGGTGGGAGCCGTAGGTCAGCGGATGCCGCTCGAGCTCGCGGCCCGCCTCGTCGACGAGAACCAGCTTGCCGTTCCGGTTGACCACGACCAGGGCGCCCTCGCGGCTGTCGACGGTGGCGACGTTGATCAGCTTGACCCAGCCCTTGTTCCGGGCCGCGTGCCGGGACTGCTCGGAGACCCGGCTGGCGGTGCCGCCGAAGTGGAAGGTCCGCATCGTCAACTGCGTGCCGGGCTCGCCGATCGACTGGGCGGCGATGACGCCCACGGCTTCACCGAGATCGACGCTGCGGCCAGTCGCCAGGTTGCGGCCGTAGCACGCGGCGCAGACGCCGCGGCGGGTCTCGCAGGTCAGCACGGAGCGGATCTTCGCCCGCTCGATGCCTCCCGCCTGGAGGTTGTTCGCCATCCTCTCGGTGATCCCGTCGCCGACCGAGAGGAGCTGGTCGCCGGTCATCGGATCGAAGATGTCCTCCTGGCTGACGCGTCCGACCAGGCGGTCGCGCAGCGGCTCGAGGGTGTCTCCGCCCTCCATGATCGCGCCGACGACGATCCCGTCGATCGTGCCGCAGTCCTCCTCGGTGACGATCACGTCCTGAGCGACATCGACCAGGCGGCGCGTCAGGTAGCCCGAGTCGGCGGTCTTGAGCGCCGTGTCGGCCAGACCCTTGCGGGCGCCATGGGTCGAGATGAAGTACTGCAGGACGGACAGGCCCTCCCGGAAGTTCGCGTGAATCGGAGTCTCGATCACCTCGCCCGACGGCTTGGACATCAGACCGCGCATGCCCGCCAACTGCCGGACCTGCTCGCGGGAGCCCCGGGCGCCCGAGTCGGCCATCAGGTTGATCGGGTTGAACTCGCCCCGTTCCGCCTCGACGTCCTTCATCTCGCGGAACATCTCGCTCGAGACGTTCTCGGTGACCCGATGCCAGATGTCGATGATCTTGTTCTTGCGCTCACCGGCGGTGATGACGCCCGCGCTCCGCTGCTTCTCGATCTCCAGCACCTCGCCGCGAGCTTCCTCGATCAGCTTCTCCTTCGTCGACGGAACGACCATGTCGTCGACGCCGAAGGAGATTCCGGCCCGGGTCGCGTACTGGAAGGTGATCTCCTTGATCTCGTCCAGCATCCTGACCGCCAGGTCGGCGCCGTGACGGATGAAGCAGTAGCCGACCAGATCCTGGAGGCCGCGCTTACGCAGCAGACCGTTGATGAAGGGCAGTTCGTCCGGCAGGTGGTCGTTCAGGATGACCCGGCCGACCGTGGTCTCGACGACCTTGCCGTCGAGCTGCTGCAGTTCGGCGTGGACGATGTCCTGCGTGTCGTGCTGCGCCCCGAGATCGACGTACGGACCGCTCAGCCGCAGCCGGATCGGAGTCTGCGTCTCGACCACCGCGTCCTCGAGCGCGAACAGGACCTCGTCGACGCTGGCGAACGTCCGCCCCTCGCCGCGCGCCCCCGACCGCGGCATGGTCAGGTAGTAGCCGCCCAGCACCAGATCCTGACTGGGCACCGCCAGCGGCCGGCCGTGGGCCGGGCTCAGGATGTTGTTCGAGGCCTGCATCAGCACATGGCTCTCGATCTGGGCCTTGGGCGAAAGCGGCACATGAACCGCCATCTGGTCGCCGTCGAAGTCCGCGTTGAACGCGGCGCAGACCAGCGGATGGATCTGGATCGCCTTGCCCTCGATCAGAACCGGCTGAAACGCCTGGATGCCCAGCCGGTGAAGAGTGGGCGCGCGGTTCAGGAGCACGGGATGATCGCGGATGACGTCGTCGAGAGCATCCCAGACGACCTCCTCCTCCCGCTCCACCATCTCCTTGGCGGCCTTGATCGTGCCGACGTACTCACGCTCTTCCAGCCAGCTGTAGATGAACGGCTTGAACAGCTCCAGCGCCATCTTCTTGGGGAGTCCGCACTCGTTCAGCTTCAGGTCCGGACCGACCACGATCACCGAGCGCCCCGAGTAGTCAACGCGCTTGCCGAGCAGGTTCTGCCGGAAACGGCCCTGCTTGCCCTTCAGGGTGTCGGACAGTGACTTGAGCGGACGGTTGTTCGAGCCCTTGAGCACCCGGCCGCGGCGGCCATTGTCGAACAGGGCGTCGACCGCTTCCTGCAGCATCCGCTTCTCGTTGCGGACGATGACCTCCGGCGCCCGCAGTTCGAGCAGCTTCTTGAGCCGGTTGTTCCGGTTGATCACGCGCCGGTAGAGGTCGTTCAGATCGCTCGTCGCGAAGCGTCCGCCGTCCAGCGGCACCAGCGGCCGCAGCTCGGGCGGGATGACCGGAATGACGTCCAGGATCATCCACTCCGGACGGTGGCCGCTGCGCCGGAAGGCGTTGACCACCTTGAGCCGCTTCGCCGCCTTCAGGCGACGGATCTGGCTGGTGTCGGAGCGCATGACGATCCGGAGTTCCTCCGCCAGCTCATCGATGTCGATGCGGGCCAGGAGTTCCTTGATCGCCTCGGCGCCCATGCGGGCGTCGAAGCCGTCCGGGCCGTACTCCTCGCGGAGCTCCCGGTAGCGCTCCTCGGAGACGAGCTCGTTCTCTTCGAGGTCCGCGTCGCCGGGATCGATGACGACGTAGCTCTCGAAGTAGAGGATGCGCTCGAGGTTGCGCAGGCTCAGGTCGAGCAGGTGACCGATGCGGCTGGGCAGGCCCTTGAAGAACCAGACGTGGCTGGCCGGACTGGCCAGCTCGATGTGCCCCATCCGCTCCCGCCGCACCCGCGAGCGCGTGACCTCGACGCCGCACTTGTCGCAGACGACGCCGCGGTGCTTCATCCGCTTGTACTTGCCGCACAGACACTCCCAGTCCGTCATCGGCCCGAAGATCTTCGCGCAGAAGAGTCCGTCCCGCTCCGGCTTGAAGGTGCGGTAGTTGATCGTCTCGGCCTTCGTGACCTCTCCGTAGCTCCAGGAGCGGATCTTCTCCGGCGAAGCCAGCGCGATCTTGATCGCGTTGAAGTCCTTGGCCGACTGCGTCTTCTCGAAACTGGACAGTGGTTGCACCCGCGACCTCCTAGACCTTCATCAACTCGACGTCAAGACACAGACTCTGCAGCTCGCGCACCAGTACGTTGAACGACTCCGGCAGCCCCGGGTCTTCCGGCACGTCGCCCTTGACCAGAGCCTCGTAGGCGCGGCTGCGCCCCTCGACATCGTCGCTCTTGACCGTGAGCAGCTCCTGCAGGGTGTAGGCCGCGCCGTACGCCTGCAGCGCCCACACCTCCATTTCGCCGAAGCGCTGCCCGCCGAACTGGGCCTTGCCGCCGAGCGGCTGCTGGGTGATCAGCGAGTAGGGCCCGATCGATCGCGCGTGGATCTTGTCGTCCACCAGGTGGGACAGCTTCAGCATGTAGATGTAGCCCACCGTGACCTTCTGCTCGAAGGCGTCGCCGGTGACGCCATCGAAGAGCGTCGTCTTGCCGGAAGACGGCAGCTCCGCCTCGTCCAGCAGCTCCTTGAGCCGGGACTCCTGAATCCCGTCGAAGACCGGAGTCGCGAACTTGACTCCCAGGGACTTGCCGGCCCAGCCCAGATGCGTCTCCAGAATCTGGCCGACGTTCATCCGGCTGGGAACGCCGAGTGGATTCAGCACGATCTCTACCGGCGTGCCGTCCGGCAGGTACGGCATGTCCTCTTCCGGCAGGATGCGCGAAATGACGCCCTTGTTGCCGTGGCGGCCGGCCATCTTGTCGCCGACCTGGAGCTTGCGCTTCATCGCCACGAACACCTTGACGAGCTTGATGACGCCGGGAGGCAGTTCGTCGCCCTTCTGAAGGAGCTTGATCTTCTCCTCGTTCACCCGGTGCATGACCTCGATGTAGGAGTCGGTGTGCTCGTAGATCTGCGACACCTCCTTGAGCAGGTCCTTCTGCCTCAGGGGCAGCGCCAGGATCTCGCGCCGGGTCAGCCGCTCGAGGTGCTCGTACTCGATCTTCTCGCCCCTCTTCAGCAGGGCCTCGCCTTCCCGGTCCTTGACCCCGGCGGTGGGCTTGAGACCCACCAGAAGATCGGCGATCTTCTTGTTCCGCTCCTCGTGCATGATCCGCGTCTGGTCGCGGATGTTCTTCTCCAGCCGTCCGACCTCCTGCTCCTCGATCTCGAGCGCCCGCTCGTCCTTCTCGACGCCCTTGCGAGCGAAGATCTTGACTTCGACCACGGTGCCCTCGATTCCCGGAGGCGCCTTCAGGCTGGCATCCCGCACGTCGCCGGCCTTCTCGCCGAAGATGGCGCGCAGCAGCTTCTCCTCCGGCGTAAGCTGGGTCTCGCCCTTCGGCGTGACCTTGCCGACCAGAATGTCGCCAGCCTTGACCGAAGCGCCGATCCGAATGACGCCGCTCTCGTCGAGATCGGCGAGCGCCGCCTCCGAGACGTTGGGAATGTCCCGGGTGATCTCCTCGGGACCGAGCTTCGTGTCGCGGGCCTCGATCTCGAACTCCTCGATGTGGATCGACGTGTAGGCGTCGTCCCGCACCAGGCGCTCCGAGACCAGGATCGCGTCCTCGAAGTTGTAGCCCCGCCACGGCATGAAGGCGACCAGAACGTTGCGTCCCAGGGCCAGTTCGCCTTCCTCGGTCGAGGCGCCGTCCGCCAGGACGTCTCCCCGGGCCACCCGCTGGCCCTCGTCGACGATCGGCTTCTGGTGCACGCAGGTGTTCTGGTTCGATCGGCGGAACTTGGTCAACTGGTAGATGTCGGCGCCGAACTCACGCGGCTCGCCGGTCTCCGGATCCGCGCCCTCGACCCGGACGATCACCCGGTCGGCGTCCACGGAATCGACGACGCCGGCACGCTGGCACAGCACCACCGCGCCGGAGTTGCGAGCGACGATCCCCTCGAGCCCGGTGCCGACGATCGGCGAGTCCGAGCGCAGCAGGGGTACCGCCTGACGCTGCATGTTCGAACCCATCAGGGCCCTGTTGGCGTCGTCGTTCTCGAGGAAGGGAATCAGGGCCGCGGCCACGCTCACAAGCTGCTTCGGGCTGATGTCCATGTAGTCGACGCGCTCCCGGTCGACCGTCACGAAGTCGCCGCGGGCCCGCGCCACCGGCCGCTCGTTCTCGAGGAAGCCCCTGTCGTCGATCTTGGCGTTGGCCTGGGCGATGATGTACTTCTCCTCCTCCCAGGCCGTGAGGTAGAAGGCCTGAGGCTCGGCTTCCACCTGCCGCTTCTTGTTCCGCTTGAGGCGGTTGTTCTCCGCCACGAGTTCGTCGGCCGACACGATCTGGCCCAGGGCGAACGTGCCGTCGCCGGGCTTGATCACCTTGAAGTGGTCGATGACCCGGCCGCCCTCCACCTTCTTGTACGGGCTCTGGATGAAGCCGTAATCGTTGATCTGGGCGTAGGTCGCCAGCGAGGAGATGAGCCCGATGTTCGGACCCTCGGGGGTCTCGATGGGACAGATACGGCCGTAGTGCGAGGCGTGCACGTCGCGAACCTCGAAGCCCGCTCGCTCGCGCGACAGTCCGCCCGGCCCAAGCGCGGAAAGCCGGCGCTTGTGGGTGACCTCGGACAGCGGATTCGTCTGATCCATGAACTGCGAGAGCTGGGACGAACCGAAGAACTCCTTGATCGCCGCGATGACCGGCTTGGAGTTGATCAGGTCGTGCGGCATCGCCGAGTCGATGTCCTGATGCACGGACATCTTCTCCTTGATCGCCCGCTCCATTCGCACCAGGCCCACCCGGAACTGGTTCTCCAACAGTTCGCCGACCGCGCGCACCCGGCGATTGCCCAGGTTGTCGATGTCGTCGACGCGCCCCACGTCCTTCTGCAACTGCAGGAGGTACTCGATCACCCGGTAGAAGTCCTCGGCGGAGAGGGTCTTCTGGTCGACCGGCACTTCCGTCTCGAGCTTGATGTTGAACTTGAAGCGGCCCACCCGGGAGAAGTCGTAGCGCTTGGCGTCGAAGAACATCCCGTAGAACAGCGAGCGGGCGCTCTCGTGAGTCGGCGGATCGCCGGGACGCATGCGCCGGTAGATCTCGATCTGCGCTTCCTTCGTGTCCTTGGTCGTGTCCTTGGCCAGCGTGTTCGAAATCGTGGCGCCGCACAGCTCCCAGTCGGGGAAGAACACCTCGAGCTCGCTGTGGTTGCGCCCGTCGAGCCGCTCGTCGAGGTCCTCGGGAATCGGCTCGTTCGCCTCGAGCAGCACTTCGCCCGTGTCCTCGTCGATCACGTCGGCGATCAGGAAGGCCGGCTCGAGCTCCTGCGGCCCGACCTCCGCCTCGATGTTGTCGCCGGCGTCGAGCCGCTCGATCGCCGTTTCTTCCAGCGTCAGACCGGCGAAGACGCTGTAGCGGTGACGGACGCCCCGGCTGGAGCGTTCGCGCAGGCGTTCGCGCTCCAGCACGTCGGGACCGATGCCCAGGCGGTAGACGCCGCCGCCCTCGATGGTCAGGGGCAGCGCGGTGTAGAACTGGCGCAGGATCTGCTCGTTCGTCTCCAGGCCCAGGGCGCGCAGGAAGACGGTGCCGTAGAACTTCCGCTTGCGGTCGATCCGGACCGAGAGGATGTCCTTCTGGTCGTACTCGAACTCGACCCAGGAGCCGCGGTAGGGAATGATCTTCGCCAGGTAGACGCGCTTGTCGCGGGTGAAGAAGACACCGGGGCTGCGGTGCAACTGGCTGACGATCACCCGCTCGGTGCCGTTGATGATGAAGGTGCCGGTGTCGGTCATCAGCGGGATCTCGCCGAAGTAGACCTCTTCCTCCTTGGCGTCCCGCATCATCTTCTGACCGGTTTCCGGGTCCTTGTCATAGACGAAGAGCCTGAACGTGACCTTGAGCGGCACGGCGTAGGTCATGCCCCGTTCCCGACACTCCGGCATCGAGTACTTGAGCTGCAGTTCGACCGGCCCGCCGCAGGTGTCGCACTTGGTCACCCGGTTGGCGTTGACCGCACCGCAGCTCGGACAGCCGACGCTGTCCTCGAGCGGATGCTCGGTCATGATCTTCGAGCCGCAGTTGGTGCACGACATGCGCAGATACTCGAGGCCCTTCAGATCGCCGCAGCGGCACTGCCAGTCGCCGATCGAGTAGCTCACGAAGTCGAGCGAACAGGTCTCCCGGAAGTCCCAGAACGGGAAGATCCCCGTGAAGACCGCCTGCAGGCCGTGGTTCGCCCGCTCCTCCGGAAGCAGACTCATCTGCAGGAACCGATCGTACGAGCGGCGCTGAACCCCGATCAGGTCGGGAATCGCCAGCGTCGTCTCGATGGTCGAGAAGTCGATCCGCCCGTTGCCGTTGCCGTTGCGGTGACCGTTCTGCGCAACTGAAATGTCCGTCATGCTTTGATGTCCTCTACGTCAGATCCTCTGCACGAGGCGAAAACGCACGAGTGCCGTCCCGGCGCTCGCTTCAGGAAGAAACCTGGGCGCCGGATCGAGGTTGGCCAGCCCGATTCCAGGCCGCCCCGGGGTTGAATCGTCAGCCGAAATGGTTACTTGACCTCGGCCTGACCGCCGGCCTCCTCGAGTTTGCCCTTCACCTCTTCCGCCTCATCCTTCGAGACGCCCTCCTTGACCGCGACCGGCGCCGACTCGACCAGATCCTTGGCCTCCTTCAGACCCAGGCTGGTGACCTCGCGCACGACCTTGATCACGGCGATCTTCTTGTCGCCGAAGGAAGTCAACTGAACGTCGAACTCCGTCTTCTCTTCGGCTTCCTGGGCCTCGCCGCCGCCCGCCATGCCCGCCATCGGGACCGCGGCGGCCGCCGCCGAAACGCCGTAGTGCTCCTCGAGCTCCTTGACCAGAGTGTTGAGCTCCAGGACGGTCATCTCGTCGATCTGTTTGATCAGATCCGCTGCTGCTACTGCCATCTTCTTGGCTCCCTTATGGTTCACCGGCGCCGGCTCGGCGCCGCGTTTCCAACCTCCTTGACAGGGACGGAATCAGCCCCCACTCTCCTGACTTGCTTCCTGCCGACTTGCAACCTGGTTCAATGCGCGGAGGAGCT
Source organism: Thermoanaerobaculia bacterium (assembly GCA_965116955.1). GTDB lineage: Bacteria > Acidobacteriota > Thermoanaerobaculia > Multivoradales > Multivoraceae > Multivorans. The sequence goes on from OZ220742.1 coordinate 551,972, forward strand.
GCGGCGTGATGTCTCCGAGCCCCCGTACCAGCCGCGCGATCGGCGACTGGAGCAGGAACAGGAGCTTCGCCACCAGCGCCTCCCGGCTGGGCAGACTGGCGATCTCCTTGATCGCCTCCGCCGACACCTGCTGGCCGTCGACGAGGCCGGCCTTGAATTCGAGGACCGGCACGTCTTCCGCGAACTCGGTCAGCGTCTTGGCCAGCCCCACCGGATCGTCGTCGCTGTAGGCGATCGCCGTCGGCCCGACGAGGTGATCCGACAGCACGCCGAGGCTGCTGTCCTCGAACGCGAGCCTGGCGATCCGGTTCTTGACCACCGAATACGTGCCGCCCGCCGTCCGCACACGGCGCCTCAGATCGTCGACCTGTCCGACCGTGATGCCGGAAAAGCCCACCAGAAAGGCGTGCTGCGCGGACGCCATGTCGCCCTGGTAGCTGGCCAGCAACTCGGCCTTCGTCTCCCGTGTCAGTGCCATCTCTCTCAACCTCCTCGTGACCGGTCCCGCAGGCTAGGTGGCCTCGACCGCCGCGGCTTCGGACGAGTCGACCCGCACTCCCGGCCCCATCGTCGAACTCAGGTTGACCGAACGCAGGTACGTGCCCTTGGCGGCGCTGGGACGCGCGCGCATGATCTCGGAGAGCAACGCCGTTGCGTTCTCCACCAGTCTCTCCGTGTCGAACGAGACCTTGCCGAGCGGCGCGTGAACGATGCCCGCCTTGTCCACACGGAAGTTGACCTTGCCCGCCTTGATGTCCTCGATCGCCTTCGCCACATCGGGAGTGACGGTGCCGGTCTTCGGGTTCGGCATCAGGCCGCGCGGCCCGAGTACGCGGCCGAGTCGGCCCACGACCCGCATCATGTCCGGCGTCGCCACCACGGCGTCGAAGTCCAGCCAGCCGTCCTGGATCCGGCCCGCGAGTTCCTCGCCGCCCACGTGATCCGCGCCCGCCGCTTCGGCCTCCTGCAGCTTCTCGCCCGATGCGAAGACGAGCACCCGGACGGTGCGGCCCGTGCCATGCGGAAGGACCACGGTGCCGCGCACCATCTGGTCGGCGTGCCTGGGATTGACGCCCAGCCGGATCGCGATCTCGACGGTCTCGTCGAACTTCGCGAAGCTGCCGTCCTTGATCCGCTGCAGCGCCTCTTCCAGGCCGTGCGGCCGGTCTTCCGTCGCTGCCCGTGCTTCCCTGTACTTCCTGCCTCGAGTGGCCACCCGTATTCTCCCTTAGACCTTTGTCCTCGACCCTTCCGGCGCCGCTCAGGCGACGATCTCCAGGCCCATCGAACGGGCAGTGCCGGCGATGATCCGGCAGGCGCCCTGGAGGTCCACAGCGTTCAGATCGGGCATCTTGGTGCGAGCGATCTCCTCGAGCTGTGCCTGGGTGACCGTACCGACCTTGTCCCGGTTCGGCTCGGAGGACCCCTTGTCCAGAGCCGCGGCCTTGAGCAGCAGTACGGCGGCCGGCGGCGTCTTCGTGATGAACGTGTAGGAGCGATCCGCGTAGACGGAGATCACGACCGGGATGATCAACCCGGCTTCGCCCTGCGTCCTGGCGTTGAATGCCTTGCAGAAGTCCATGATGTTGAGGCCCGCCTGACCCAGCGCCGGGCCGACCGGAGGCGCCGGCGTCGCTCCGCCGGCGGGGATCTGCAGCTTGATCTGCCCCACCACTCGCTTGCCTGTCGTTCTCTGCGCCATCTCTGCGTACCTACCTGTTTGTCACCCGAACCTGTTTCGGCCTTCCGTTCGCTCCGAACGCCTTCCCTCAGGTCTTCTGGACCTGCAGGAACTCGAGCTCCACCGGCGTCTGACGGCCGAAGATCGTGACCATCACCTTGAGCGTGCTTCGCTCGAGATTGATCTCCTCCACCGTGCCCGTGAAGTTGTTGAACGGGCCATCGACGATCTTGACCAGCTCACCCTTCTCGAACAGGTACTTCGGCTTCGGCTTCTCCTTGGCGGTGACCACCTTCTCGATGATCGCGTCGACCTCGTCCTGACCCAGCGGCGTCGGCTCCTTGCCGGTTCCGACGAAGCCGGTCACCTTGGGCGTGTTCTTGACCACGTGCCAGGCCTTGTCGGAGATCTTCAGACGACCGTCGCCGCGCGGTTCGCACTCGATCTCGACCAGGATGTAGCCGGGGAAGAACTTGCGCTGGGTCTCCCGCTTCTTGCCGCCCTTGAGTTCGACGATCGTCTCCGTGGGAATGCGCACCTCGCCGAACGCGTGCCCCATGCCGTGAGCCTCGGCACGCTGCCGCAGCGTCTCCCGGACCCGCTCTTCGTATCCCGAGTAGGTGTGCACGATGTACCACTGCCGCCGCGGCTCGGAGGCCTCCTCGGCCACACCCTCCGCGGCCTCTGCGCTGCCCATGGCTGCCGTTTCGACTTCGCTCATCGCGTGCTCCCCACCGTCGGCCCGGTCTCGGGTCACTGCCCCAGGAGAAGGTTGTTGAGACCGTTGTAGAGGCGCAGGATGACGATGTCGGCTACCCACAGGAAGATGGCGAAGATGACGCTCGTGATCAGCACCACACCCGTGGTGCCCACGACCTCCTCCCGCGAGGGGAAAGTCACCTTCTTCATCTCGGTGCGCACTTCGCCCAGGAAAGCACCGAGCCTGCGGACACTAGCCATCTGCGTTCCTCCGACTCCCTCTTACTCCGTGAAATCCGGCCTCCGCCTCACCGGGACGCCCGAACTGCCTTGCCGTCTACGTCCTCCGAAGGAAGGTCTGGCAGGCCAGGAGGGTCTCGAACCCCCAACCTTCGGTTTTGGAGACCGATGCTCTACCAATTGAGCTACTGGCCTGAACCTCTCAACTCGAGCCGGCTACCGTCTTACTCGACGATGTCGGTGACGGTACCGGCGCCCACCGTGCGGCCGCCCTCGCGAATCGCGAAGCGCACGCCCTTCTCCATCGCGATCGGAGCAATCAGCTCCACACTCAACGCCACGTTGTCACCCGGCATCACCATCTCCGTACCCTCCGGCAGGTTCGCCACACCCGTCACATCCGTCGTACGGAAGTAGAACTGCGGACGGTAACCGTCGAAGAACGGCGTGTGACGACCACCCTCGTCCTTGTCCAACACGTACACCTCACCGCTGAACTTCGTGTGAGGAGTGATCGACTTCGGCTTCGACAGCACCTGGCCGCGCTCAACCTCGTCCTTCTTCGTGCCACGAAGCAGCACGCCGATGTTGTCCCCCGCCTCACCTGAGTCCAGAAGCTTGCGGAACATCTCCACACCCGTCACCACCGTCGACGCCGTGTCCCGTATGCCCACGATCTCCACCGTGTCGCCAACCGTCACACGGCCACGCTCCACCCGGCCCGTCACTACCGTGCCGCGACCCGAAATCGTGAAAATGTCCTCGATCGGCATCAGGAAGTCCTGGTCCACAGCGCGCTCCGGAGTCGGCACGTACGAGTCCACCTCGGCCAAAAGCTCCACCACCTTCGAACCCCACTCGCTCTCCGGATCCCCGTCCTCCAGCGCCTTCAACGCCGAACCGCGAACGATCGGAATGTCGTCGCCGGGAAACTCGAACGACGACAGCAGGTCCCGAAGCTCCAGCTCCACCAGGTCCAGCAGCTCCTCGTCGTCCACCATGTCGCACTTGTTCATGAACACCACGATGTACGGCACACCGACCTGACGGGCCAGCAGCACATGCTCCCGAGTCTGAGGCATCGGACCGTCAGCCGCCGACACCACCAGGATCGCACCGTCCATCTGAGCCGCGCCCGTGATCATGTTCTTCACGTAGTCCGCGTGACCAGGACAGTCCACGTGAGCGTAGTGACGGTTCTCCGTCTCGTACTCCACGTGAGCCGTCGCGATCGTGATCCCACGCTCCCGCTCCTCAGGAGCCTTGTCGATCTCGTCGAACGGCACGAAGTCCGCGCCGCCCTTCTTCGCCAGGATGTTCGTGATCGCTGCCGTCAGCGTCGTCTTGCCGTGATCCACGTGACCGATCGTCCCCACGTTCACGTGCGGCTTCGTACGCTCGAACTTCTCCTTCGCCATGACGCTCGTTGCCTCTCCCGCCTCAGCGGATCAACTGTCCGTGTTTGTGTTCTGCTTGGATAAGCCTGTCTGGAGCCCACGACCGGATTTGAACCGGTGACCCCTTCCTTACCAAGGAAGTGCTCTACCCCTGAGCCACGTGGGCAGCCGTCTCAGGTTTCCCCGCCTTCAAGTCTCTGGTGTGTTCGGGACCCCCGTTTCCGCTCCCCAGGTCGACCCTCGACACGCAATGCGACCCGCACCTCGGAGTTGACTCCTGCGGTGCCTCGCGGGGAAGGGGCGGAGTCTAGCCGCTTCTGCGGCAGCCGTAAACCCCCCCTATGACGCCTGGTGGCGCACCACCTCGCCGTCGACCAGGAAGACGACGTCTTCAGCGATGTTCGTCGCCAGATCCGCCATCCGCTCCAGGTAGCGCGAGATCGACAGAAACTGGATGCAGACCGCCGCGGATCCGGGCTCTTCCTCGATCATCGCCGCCACCACGCCGTACATCGCCTCGTGGCTTCGGTCGACGACCTCGTCCTCGGCAATGACCGAGCGGGCGAGTTCCGTGTCGCCTCCCACGACCGCGTCCAGGGCCGAGCGCAGCATCTTCGGGATGCGCTCAGCCATGGTCCAGATCTCCCGTGGGATCTCGACCGGCTCCGCCACGGCGAGGCTCTCCGCCCGCTCGGCGAGGTTCCGGGCGAGGTCCCCCGCGCGTTCGAGGTCGTTGTTCACCTTGAGCCAGGTCACGACCATCCGGAGGTCCGACGCCACCGGCGAGTGCAGGGCCAGAATCTTGAGGCACTCTTCCTCGACCTCGATCTCCCGGGCATCGATGACGCGGTCCTGACGCTGAACCTCGTGGGCCAGATCGACGCTCCGCTCCCGGAGCGCCCGCAGCGACTTCGCGATCATGTCCTCGACCATCGCCGCCACCTCGAGGAGCGACCGCGTCACTTCGTCCAGATCGCGCTGCAGGTGAATTCCCAATCCCTGATCCTCGTCCTGAATGTCACGCAGTCGTGTGAAGAATGCGTGAAGTACACCTCATTCTGCCGCGGGCAACCAGAGCCTGAACGTGGAGCCCCGTCCCCGTTCGCTCTCGACCTCCACTCCCCCTCCGTGTCGTCTGGCGACGTTCTTGACGATCGCCAGGCCCAGGCCGGTGCCGCCGAGCTGCCTGGAACGGGCGCGGTCGACACGGTAGAAGCGCTCGAAGATCCGGTCCAGGTGTTCGCCGGCGATGCCCGGCCCCCGGTCTTCGACCTCGAGTACGGCCCGCCCGTTCTCCGCCTGCAGGCGGACCAGCACGCGACCGCCCGCTGACGAGTACTTGACCGCGTTGTCGACGAGGTTCGACAGCGCCTGGCGGATCGCTTCCTCTTCGCCCATCACCTCGACCGCTTCGTCGGGGAACTCCGCGACCAGCTCGAGACCCCGCTCCTCGCTGGCCGGACCGAGCAGATTCAGCACTTCGCCGGCCGCCGACCGCAGATCGAGGATCTCTTCCGGAGGCTCGGTCGAGGACTCGATCCGCGACAGGGTGAGCAGATCGGAAACCAGCGCGCCCAGACGGTTGCTCTGCCTGCGGATCTTTCGCAGGAAGCGACCCCGCGTCGGGCCATCGATCGGATCGGCCTCCAGCAGGGTTTCCACGTAACCGTGAATCGCGGTAAGCGGCGTCTTCAACTCGTGCGAAACGTTCGACACGAAGTCCCGCCGCACGCTCTCCAGCCGCTCCAGCTCCGTGATGTCGTGGATCACGGCCACCGCCCCTTCGACCAGTTCGCCGTCCCGCCGGGACGAGAGCAGGGGCGATGCGTTGAGCTCGAACCGGTTCGGGCCGCCGTCTTCGCCGGCGAGGCGCACCAACGCGAAGGTGCGACTCACCTGCGTCCGCTTCTCCATCGCCTCGATCAGCGCGCCCGCGATCTCCGGCTGCCGCGACAGTTCGTAGATCGGACGCCCGACCGCCAACTCCGGCCCCGGGCGTCCGAACCAGTTCGCGGCCACCGCGTTCAGGTGCAGCACCTGCCGGTCGCGATCGATCGCCAGCACCCCTTCGACCATGCCGCCCAGCACCGCCGTCAACCGGTTGCGCTCCGCCTTGAGCTGTTCCACCTGTTCCACGAAGCTCGCCTCGTTCTCGTCGAGACAGGCCTCGAGGCGGGCGAACTCGTCGCCACGGCCGGCATCTCCTGCCTGCGCGGTGGAGCCGAGCGTCGAGGCCCTTGCCAGCAGACGCCGCGCCCGCTTCGCCAGCCTGCCGGCGGCCAGACCCACACCGACGCCGGCCAGGAGCGCCACGGTCCAAACCAGGACCGCGCCGACACGGCCCGAGGCCACCGCTCTGCCCAGCAGGAAACCCGATGCCAGCAGTGCGGTCCCGCCCAGAAAGAGGCGCCAGAACAGAGGTGAGCGAATCATGGAAGCTCCCGGACGGCCTGCCAGCCGGGTCTCCAGAACCTACACTCAGCCTTCTTCGTCGCGGAAGCAGTAGCCGATGCCGCGCACGGTCCGGATCAGGCGGCGGTGCGGTCCGAGCTTCTTGCGCACCGCACGGACGTGGACGTCGATGTTCCGGTCGATGACCACGGCCCGGTCCCCGACCGCCCGGTCGAGCAATTGGCCACGGGTGAACACGCGGCCCGGATGCGAAGCGAGGAAGTGCAGCAGGCGGAACTCGGTGGGCGTGAACTCGACACGCCGGCCGTCGACCTTGATCCGGTGCTTGACCGGGTTGATCGCGAGCGGGCCCCGTACGATCTTGCGCTCGGGGTCGCGTTCTCTCACGCTGCCTCGGCGGAGCACTGCCCGTACCCGCGCGACCAGCTCCCGCGGACTGAACGGCTTGTGGATGTAGTCGTCCGCGCCGAGTCCGAGACCCAGCACGACGTCGCTTTCCTCGCCGCGCGCCGTCACCATGATGATCGGCAGGTCGCGAGTCGCGTCGACGGCACGAAGGCGCCGGCACACGTCCAGCCCGTCCAGGCCGGGCAGCAGCAGATCCAGCAGCACGAGATCCGGCTTCTCGCGCCCGATCACGGAGAGGCCGCTGCGACCGCTGGTCGCGGTCGCGACCTCGAAGCCCTCCCGCCGGAGGTTGTACTCGATCAGCTCGAGGATGTCCGGCTCGTCTTCGATGACGACGACCTTCGTGGCGCTCATGGAACGTCCTGGATCCTCAATTGCCGTTGACCCTACTTGAGGCTAGCGAGCCTTCCGTGAACAAGCGATAAAGCCGTGGCTCGCGGTTCTTCACGAACTCTTCACGCTTTCTGAACATCGTCCCCGTCGATCAGCCGCGCGGGCGACTGCCTCTGTGACGCCGCCAACGAGACTCACTCCCACACAGCGAGAACCGCGAGTGCTCCGCTTCCTGACGACTGCCGCCTTGATCTCCATCGCCGCCGCCGCGGCCGCCCAGAACGCCGAAGACGGGAAGGACCGCTTCTCGGTCAGCCTCGGCGGGCGAGTCCACGTCGAGGCCAGCACCTCCTCTCCCGACCCGGCCCTGGAAGAACGCTTCGAGTTCGAGGACGGCATCGACTGGCGGCGAGCCCGCCTCGTGCTGAACGGCGAGTTTCTCGACCGGTTCACGTTCAAGATCGAGCACGACATCGCGAGCGGGGACATCGTGCCCACGGACGTCTTCATCGAGGCGACTCCGAACGACGGGGCGGCCACCTTCCGCGCCGGCCACTTCAAGGAGCCGTTCAGCCTCTCGATCCAGCAGTCGTCCAACTACCACGCCTTCATTGCGCGGCCGGCCGCGGTCACCGCCCTGGCGCCGGGCCGCAATCTCGGCTTCATGGTTCACGACCGGCTTGTTGACGACCGCGTCGCCTGGGCGGTCGGCGCCTTCCGCGACAGCGACGGCTACGACAAGCGGCCCGGGTCGGACTGGAGCCTGACCGGCCGCCTCACCGGCCTCGCCCTGGATGGAGACGGAGGAAACGAGCCCCTGCTCCATCTCGGCGTGGCCCTCTCGCACCGCCAGCCCACGGCGGACGCCGTGCGGCTGCGCGGGCGCACCGGCGTGCGGCTCGCGCCGCGCAAGGTCGACACCGGATGGCTGCCCGCCGACGGCATGCGACTGCTCGGCGCCGAGTTCGTGCTGGCGCGGAGTTCGTTCTGGCTGCAGGGCGAACTGCTGTCCGCCCAGGTGGACCTGCTGGCGGGCGGCCGGAGCGCCCGGTTCGACGCCCAGTACGTCGAAGCGGGCTGGTTCCTCACCGGCGAGAGGAAGCCCTACAGCCGCAGCTCCCGCGCCTTCGCCCGGCTGAGGCCGAAAGCACCCGTGCCCGAAGGCAGGGGCGCCTGGGAACTCGCCGCGCGCTGGGACCACATCGATCTGAGCGGCGGTTCCGTTCCCGGCGGTAGCCAGCAGAGCCTCACCGTAGCCCTCAACTGGTATCTCCGCGCCGGCTTGCGGGTGCTCGCGAACTACGTGTCGACCGACCCGGACGGAGCCGGATCGGTCGAACACCTCGGCCTGTTGCTGCACTTCGACTTCTGACGCACACGTGGCCTAGAACGAGTACCCAAAGCCGACACTGATCGCCCGGCCCGGATCGTAGAGGCGGAACGTCTCTCCGCCCTGGCTCCAGTTGCGCTCCTCGTTCAGGGCATTCACCACGGCCAGCTTGAGGTCCAGGCCGCCGACGATTCCCTGGCGCCACACGAGATCCAGGCTGCTGCGCGCCTCCTCGATCACGTCCGGAAGACCCTCGACGCCGCCCAGGTGGATCTTCTCGTCGACCAGACCGTAGAGCACCCGAAGGGTCGTGTCGTACCTGTCCGGCGCCCACTCGAGGCCCAGATTGACCAGATTCTCCGGCTGGCCGGCCAGCGGCCGCACCGGATTGGTCAGCACCGTGGTGCGGGCATCGATCTGAATCTCGGAGTCGATGAAGGTGTAGTTCAGGATCGCCGTCCAGTCCTCGCCGCCGTCGCCCCGGAAGCCGAGGTTGCGGCGGAACTCCAACTCGACTCCCAGGTTCCGGGCGCCCTCGGCGTTCCGGAAGGTCTCCGTGGGCTCGACCGCGGAGATGACGACGCTCTCGATCGGATCGGTGAAGTCCTTGTAGAACACGCTCGCAGCCACCACGTCGCCGGCCGACGGGAACCACTCCCAACGGGCGTCGAAGCTGTCGATCAGGGCGCGCTCGACGTCGGGGTTGCCGACGACCACGAAGCCGCCGACGATGTGCTTGAACCGGAACGGCGCGACCTCGCGGAACTCCGGCCGGTTGACCGTCCGCGAGAGGCTGAACCGCAGGTTCTGCGAGGCGCCGAGGCTTCGTATCACGCTCAGTGAACCGGCCACATCGCCATTCGACTTGTTCGTCACCGTCTCGGCGCCACCCAGGGCGGTCCGGTCGATCGTGACGACGTTCTGGTCCGAGTCCTCCATCCGCAGGCCGCCCACGATTCGCCAGTCCTTCCAGCCGTAGTCGACCTGGGCATACAGGGCGTCGACCATCCAGTCGGCCCGGTAGCTGTCCGTGGCGTTCGTGACCTCGGTCAACTGGAAGCCGAAGAAGTCGATGTTCTCCGGCGCGTAGATCTGCTCCGGCGTGCCGGTGAGATCGATGCCCTCCGTGTTCCTGGGGAACATGCGGAGACGCCGGCCACCGAAGGTCCGGTCGTTCGTCCAGCGGCGCACTCCGACCTTGAAGCTGCCGAAGCGGTCGCCGATGTTCCAGAACGTCTCCCAGTCGCCCAGGACGTCCTCGATCTCGTCCTCGAGATCGTTGTAGTACAGGAAACCGCTCTGGCCGTTGTTGGTCAGGCGGAAGCCGTCGTCGAACAGCTCGTAGATCGTCTGCCGGAGATCCTCGTGGGTGCCCGCGGTCGAAGTCGAGCCCCGCCACGTCAGCGTGCTGCCGTTCGAGCCCACGCCCGACAGGTAGTGGTCGCCTCCGATCTGCAGGTTGAAGACTTCCTGGTCCTCGTACTGCAGCCGACGATCCTCGATGTCGTTGTTGATGTCCGAGAAGAAGCCCCCCTGAAAGCGGGCCTCGGACGAACTGAGGGCCGTCTGCAGCGAACGGACCTCGATCTGGCCGCTGTCACCAGCCCGGATGGTGAAGTTCCCCATCCAGGAGCTCTTCACCTGCTCAACGCCGTAGTCCAGATCGTAGAAGTGAAGGGGCGTGATCGCATCGTCCGCGCCCACGGAGTAGAACGTCCGCTCCTCGTGCCGGGTCTCGTAGCTGTTGTCCCAGTTTCCGGCCAGCATCACGCCGAAACCGCCGAAGGTGTTCCCGTAGGCGATCTTGCCGCCCCGGCCGAACGGCGCGTCGTCGCGGCTTGTCGGACTCCAGCGACCGGCGATCTCCTCGCCCATCCGCTCGAGATCGCCGCTCCCGAAACCGATGCCCAGAAACCGGCTCTGCCGCACCACCGCCCGATCCGGAAAAGCGGCCGGCAGCGGCTGGCCACCCGCCCCTGACGAGCTCAGGCCGGCCGGATCCTGAAGCAGCGGGCTACCCGTGGTCTCGGAGTTGTGGCCGCTCGAGACGCCGACGGAAAGCACCTGACGGGCGGGGAAGCTCCGGGTGACCAGTTCGATCGCTCCGGCCGCGAAGTCGCCCGGCTGATCCGGCGAGTACGACTTCCTGACCGTGATGTTGTCCAGCAAGTCGGCGTCGAAGAGATCGAGCGGGACGACCTTGCGCTCGAACTCGGTCGAGGGAATGCGCGAACCGTCGAGCGTCGTGTTGCCGTAGCGGTCGCCGAGACCCCTGACGTAGGCGAACTTGCTGTCCTGAAGCGAGATGCCGGTCACCCGGCGCAGGGCATCGGCGGCGTCCGAACCGCTGTTCTTCGAGATCTCCTCGGAGCCGATGTTGTCGATGATCTCGGCAGACGCCTTGCGCTCGGCAAGCAACGCCGTGGCAGAGGCGGAAGCGGCAGCGGCTTCGACCGTGATCGTCTCGGCCAGCGCGGCCTCCGGGCCAGCGCCTTCACCGGCAGGCGCGAGCACGGCGCTGAACCGGTTGACCTGGCCCGGCTCGACGACGACATCGAGGATCCGCTGAGGCTCGTAACCGCGCGCGGAGACGACGACTGAGTGGGTACCCGCGGGCAGTTCGAGCTGGAAGACGCCGTCGACTGACGTGACCGCCGATGCCGAACCGCCCTCGAGGGCGACCGTGGCGCCCCGTACCGGCGTTCCGCTGCGTCCGTCGAGAATCATGCCGGTGGCCGTTCCGTTCACGGCGAAGGCCGCACCGGCGGCAAGGAGATGAAGCGCGATGATCGCGGCCGCCGGTCCGGCAAGCCGCCGCATCGTTGAACCCATGTTCCCACGGGCATCGAAGTTGTGCATGGTGCGAATTGCTCCTGTCATCTTTTGGGTCGCTTAGTTGTCCGAGAAGGTGGTCCAGCCGTCATCAGTCCAGGGATCGTCGGGCGAAACGCCGCCGATGTGGGTCACGGCATCGAAGAAGCCGCCTCCCGAGGCGGCGGCGAAGGCGGCGGGAATCGGCGCCCCGCCCGAACGGGCCGGCGAGCCGGCCAGGGGCGCAAGATCGGGCTGGATCCGGCTCCTTGCGTTCGGCAGCAGCGGGTCGGCGGCCGTGATGTTCGAGGCCATCAGGTCGACGTTTGAGAACCCGTCGCGGTTGTTGAAGAAGATGCTGTTGTCGACCGTCAGCAGATTGCCGACCAGCCCCTCGCTCACGTCCCCGTCGACGTCGACCGCGTAGTCCTTCGCGTTCATGACGATCGCGTTGCGCAACGTGATCGCGGTGCCGCGGCGAAGCAGGATGCCCGGGTCGCCCGAATCGCGCCACATGGAGATCGTCAGATTGAAGATCGTCGGGTTCGACCGCGGTTCGAGGTTGTTGTTGCGGCTGTTGTTGTCCGCCTCGATCCCCTTGTCGTGGTCGTCGAAACGTTGCAGGACGACCGCGTGCTGCATGCGACCCTGCCAGCCGTAGGTCCAGTCGATGCTGTCGTCCTGGGAATCCGTGATCAGGACGTACTTCGCGTCGGCCGTGCCGCCGAAGAACTCGATGCCGTCGTCCGCGTTGTGGTGGACCTGAACGTGGTCGATCTGCGTGCCGCTGCCGACGCCCTGCAGCGCGATCCCGTTCAGCTCGTTCTGATCGGTGAACCGGATGCCGGCGAACTCGACCCGGACAAAGGAGAGCCGGCCGCTCGAGTCGGTCGGGTCGTTGCCGCCGAACAGGCCGGAATCGCCCTCCCCTTCGCGCGGGCAGGTGTTGCACGGAGCGTTGCCGCTGATGACGAGGCCGCCCCAGTCGCCCGGCTCGCGCTCGCCGACATCGAACTCGGAGGTCATGACGATCGGCATGCGCGCGGTGCCCGCCGCCATGATCTTCGCTCCGGGCTTGACGACCAGTACGCCCTGGTTCACGTTCCCGCCGTAGACGACCGTGCCCGCCTGAATCGTCAGCGTCGCGCCGCCGTCGACGAACGTCGGACCGTTCAGGTAGTACGTGTTGTTGTTCGTCCAGGTCTCGCTCGCCGTGATGTTGCCCACCTTGTGGACCACCGTGTCCACGTGGCTGTACATCGCGTTGCCGCGGGCGATGACCTTCTCGCCAGCCTCGTCGCGAATCTCCAGCACGAACTGGTAGAGGCCGGTCACCCTTGGCACGGAGGACGGCAGGGTGCCCAGGGCGCCGTCGCCGCCGAAGAGCTGGAACGTGTTCGAACCGGCGCCGAGCAGCGAGCCCAGGCTGGACACGTTGACGGCCCGGCCGAAGACGTCGGTCTCGATGCTGCCGAACGCGTTCGCGGCCTGGCTGTAGTACATCTTCGCCTCGGTGGCGCGGTTCTCCCAGTACAGGTAGACCATCGACGGACTCGTGTAGCCCCTTGCGTCGAGCGTCAGGTCGAGATCCGGCTCGGTCAGCTCGAGCGCCGGGGTGAAGACGTAGAAGTTCGTTTCCAGCAGGATCGCCGGGCGATTCGGAATGCCCGGTTCAACCGGCGGGAAGAAGCCGGCGGCCGGCAAGGCAGAGACCGCCGTCAACAGCAAACCCCCCCGGAACGCGACGTTCCGGCAGGAAGACGAGAAAAGCCGATGCAGAGTCAAGTGATCCTCCTCCAGTGGTTCCGGAGGAGATTCTTGGTCTCCGCTGTGAAGACAGGCCGTGTAAACCGTCAAAAGACGGTGAAGATCGGCGCCCGCCGTCTACGGCGCCAGGGCCGGGGCCTGCGTTACTCGGCCAGGTGCTTAGCCAGGAACGCCGCGTAGCGCTCCGACGCCTCGATCCGGTTGACCCGGTTGCGGAAGCCGTGGCCCTCGTCCGGGAACAGGACGTACTCGACCGGCACGCCGTTCGCCCGCACCGCCTCGACGAGTTCGTCGCTCTCCACCTGGAGAACGCGGGGATCGTTCGCGCCCTGGACGACGAGCATCGGCTTGACGACGTTCGAGGCGTGGAACAGCGGCGAAATGCGCTCCAGGCGCTCGCGCTCGGTCGCCGGATCACCCAGCTCGCCGAGCAGGGCCACCTTCTGCGCCTGCCACCACGGCGGCGTGTTCTCGAGCGTCCGGATCCAGTTCGTCACCCCGAAGATGTTGACGCCGACATCGAAGACCTCCGGCTCGAAGGCCAGCGCCGCGGCCACCATGTAACCGCCGTAGCTGCCGCCGATGATGCCGACGCGCGAGCCGTCCACCCAGTCCTGGGACTCGAGCCAGGTCCGTGCCCACACGCAGTCCTGCAGGTCGACCTCGCCGTGCTTCCTGTCGTCCATGTGGAAGAAGGTCTTGCCGTAGCCGACCGAGCCGCGGTTGTTCACGCCCAGGACGACGTAGCCCTGGTTCACCAGGTGCTGGATGTCGGCGCTGTAGTTGCGCCGGGTCTGGCCGCCAGGCCCGCCATGGACCCAGACCATCGCCGGCGCCGGGTTGTCGGCCGATGCCCCATGGGGCCGCCACAGGATGGCCGGGATCTCCAGCCCGTCGAAGCTCGGATAGCGGATGACCTCGGTGGTCACGAGGTCGTCGGGGTCGATCTCGGGGTTCAGGCTCCGCGTCAGGCGCAGCGCTTCGCCGCCGTTTTCCAGGTCGTGGACGTAGAGGTCCGAAGGCGACCGGTCGCTGTTCAGGTAGAAGGCCATCAGCCGGTCGCTGGCCGAAAAGCGCACACCCCCGATGTCGCCCGCCGGCAGGTCCGGAAGCTCCAGCGGCGCGCCGGTCTCGAGGTCGAACACCTCCATCGAGGTCGATCCGTCCTCGTTGATCGCGGACACCCGGTAGCGGCCGGTCTCCGAGAAGGCGAAGTAGGTCACGTCCCAGTCCTCTTCGATCACCGCTTCCCGCGCGCCGCTCTCGAGGTCGTAGGACCAAACGTGCTCGAACTCGCCGTACTCGTTTGTCGCGTAGTAGAAGAGGCTGCTGTCCGGCGAGAACGGACCGGACGTGTGCCGGACGTCTCCTTCGTGTTCGCTGACATGGACCAGGCGGCCGCCCTCCATGTCGTAGAGGTAGACGTCGCTGTCGTAGTTGCTGTTCAGCCGGTCGAGGGACAGCCAGCGGCCGTCGCCGCTGACGGTGCGCACGTTGAACGTGCCGTCGTTCTCGTACACGAGTGTCCGCGGAAATTCCCAGGTCCCGGGCGGCGGGACGTCGTACCGGTAGAGGTCCATGGCGAACGGCGTGCGTTCGTTCGTCCGCACGAAGAACGCCTCGCCGTCGCCGCGCCAGCCCCCGAAGGAGGCACGGACGTTGTCGCCGGGAGTCAGATCCACGCCTCCTCCGGGCGCGTCGCCGCCCTGCGAGCCCACGTAGACGTGATCCAGTTCGTTGCCGCCCTGGTCGCCCGTGAACAGGAACCGGTCGTCGTTCGGGAAGTAGCTGTGGGCGAACACGGGCCCGGCGCTGTCCGTGAGCCGCTCCGGTTCGCCGCCCGCCACCGGCACGCTGTAGACGGCGAACACGCCGCTGACATCGCTGGAGATCAGCAGGCGGCTCTCGTCGGCGGAGAACCATGCGCCGCTGTAGGTCGTCGTGTTGTGGAACGCGGCCGCGCTGTAGACAGCCGGCTGACGCGGGGGCGGTTCATTCGCGGCGGCGCAGCCGAGGACGGCGAGCGCGACGAGCGTCGCCGGCAAGAGCAGGGAAAGCCGACGCCGCACAAGGGGTCCATGGATCGAAAAGCGGGTGAGAGATGTCATGACGAAGCCTCCTGGAGGGGCGATTCGGGTTGGAGCGGCTTAGCCTCAGGGGGGCGCGTCGTGCAGCCAACCGGCCTGCTCGAGAATCGAGATCGCGGCCAGATCGACCAGCTTCTCGCCGGCGCCCACCTCGACGATCGTAGCCTCCCTGCCGCCGTAGCCGCCCTGCGCGGCCGCGGCGATGGTAGGGAAGTAGGCGAGTTCGCCGTTCGTGTAACCGGCGAAGAAGACGTGGGGTACGGGAGCCCCGGCCCGCAGGCGGAGCTGGTGCTCGACGAAGAACTCGCCCGGGAACGTGGCGAGAGCGAACTGGCCCGCGCCGCGCTCGCCGAGGACCAGCGTGTTCACCTCGGCCTCCCGTTCGCGTGGGAAGCGCGCGCGGTACCTCTGGAGCGACGCTTCCAGTCCGTGGCGCCGGAAGCCCTCCTCGACGACCGGAGAGTTAAGGTCCCAGCGCGGCTCGAGCGTCACCAGGTGGCGCTTCACGGACAGGATCGCCGGATCGTGGAAGGCATCCGCCGCCGCCAGGTCGGCGCGAACGCGGAGCACCTCCTGGCCCAGCCGCTCTCCCGCCATGCGGACCTGTTCGAAGCCGCCCTCCGCGGGCGGCGTCTTGTCCCAGAACGGGTTGATGTCGCCGGCGGCGCCCTGCAGGAACATCGGCAGACCACCGTTCCGCTCGGCAACGTAGGCGGCCATCGCACCCGGATAGTCGGCCGAGAGGAGCATGTTCTCGGGCCCGAGGATGACCGGATGCACGGCGAAGTTGACCACCGTCGCGATCGGTTCGCCGTCCGTTCCGTCGACCGCCAGCACGCCGACCGACTCGTCGAGCGGGGCGGTCGGCAGACGCTCGCGGTTGCGCCAGAACATCTCGACGCTGCCGTCGGCAAGCACGCGGCGCCGGTTGTGCCCTTCGCTCGCGCGGCCCCAGCCGACCGCGACGCGGGCCGGGCGGAGAGCGGCATGAGCGTCCAGGATGACGCTGGCGATCTTCCGTTCCAGTTCTTCGACCCACGGGCTTCCGGCGCTCGGAAAGTCCGCCTCGAACAGCGGCGCGGAGTGGGTGTGGGAAGCGTTCAGCAGGACGTGGTCGAAGCCGGCGGCATCCAGGACCGCCTGCCGTATCGGCAGCGTGTTCTCCTTGCGGATCGAGCCGAGATCGAGCGTCACGATCGCCACCGTCTCGCCGCCCGCCTCGAGCACCAGGGCCCGCGCATGGAGAGAGTCGTGAACTCCCTCCGACCGGTTCGTTCCGCGGGCGCCGTAGCCGTAGAGCAGCGAGCCGGCCGGCGGCGTGATCTCGATCGCGGCGGCGGCGGCGCGCAACTGGGCGGTCGTCGGCGACGGACTCACGCAGCCTGCTCCAAGAACGGCAAGGCTCACCGCCGCGAGAATCGGCCCCAATCGCGGGCGCCCGCTAGTTCTCACCACCGTTGATCGTGCCCCAGGGCACCCGGCCCAGCGGATCGCGCAGGATGCGCCGGGCCACGACCATCCGGTGCACCTCGTCCGGGCCGTCGTACAGCCTTGCGTAGCGCGCCTCGCGGTACATCTTCTCTAGCGGCGTGTCGCCGGTCACGCCGAGCGCGCCGTGGACCTGGATCGCCCGGTCGATCACGTTGTGGAGCATCCGCGCGCCCCAGAACTTGATCAGCGAAATCTCGACCCGGGCCTGCTCGCCGCGATCCATCGCCTCGGCGGCGTCCAGGGTCATCAGCCGCGCCGCCTGGATCTCGGCCGCCGACTCGGCGACGTAGCGCTGGATCTCGCCCTTCTCCGACAGGTAGGAGCCGTGCGCCCAGCGGGACTTGGCGCGGTCGCACATCAGCTCGAAGGCCCGCTGGGCCTGGCCCAGCCACCTCATGCAGTGGAAGATCCGCCCCGGGCCCAGGCGCCTCTGGGCGATGACGAAACCCTCGCCGCGGCCGCCGAGGAGGTTGTCCTTCGGCACGCGGACGTCGTTGTAGCGCACCTCGCAGTGCTGGCCGGACGTGGTGCCCATCGTCGGCACCGCCCGCACGATCTCGTAGCCGGGCGTGTCCGTCGGCACGATGATCGAGGAGAACTTGCGGTGCCCCTGGGCCTCCGGCTCGGTCAAGGCGAAGCAGGTCGTGAACGCGGCCCGGCTGGCGCCGCTGGTGAACCACTTGTGGCCGTTGATCACCCAGTCGTCGCCGTCGAGCACCGCCCGGGTCTGCATCAGGGTCGGGTCGGAGCCCGCCACCTCGGGCTCGGTGAGGCCGACCGACGGGTAGATGTCGCCCGCCACCAGCGGCTTGAGCCAGCGATCCCTCTGCTCGTCGCTGGCGTAGAGGTGGAGCATGATCGAGTCCTGCATCGACGCCGAGCCGACGGCGATCTGCCCGTAGTGCGAGCGGCCGATGATCTCGTTCAGGTAGACGAACGGCATCAGCGGCAGCCCGCCGCCGCCGATCTCGGCGGGATGTCCCAGAGCCCACAGGCCGCGTTGCTTGGCCAGCGCCTTGAGCTCGGCCAGCCGGCCGCGTGAGCGGTCCTCTCCGGACTCCGAGTCCAGCTCCGGTTCGGCCGGGATCACCTCGCCGTCGATGAACTCCCGCATCCGCTCGCGGAGCTCGATCACTTCGTCCGTCAGACCGTACCTGCCCATGCCTGTCTCCTTCGACCGCTGTTCGGGAACAGCCGCCGATGATGCCACAGGGGCTGCGCTACGCGGCTTGCGCGGCGCTTCGGGACACCACCCTGGTGCGGATGGGGCCGCTCAGGAGCCCGACCTCCAGGCCGTCGGCGGGCAACTCGTCCGACTCAGGTTCCAGTCGCCATTTTCGAACCAGAGCGGCCAGCCCGGAAACGAGGACGGCCATGCCCAGGGGTATGCCCTTGCAGCCTCTGGGCTCTATGCCGAACGGCTTGTAGACCCCATGCGGGCATGCCTGTCCCTCCAGCCAGCGCTCCGGCCTGAACTCTTCGGCGTCCCGCCAGTAGTCGGCCCGGCGGTGCATCACGTGCGTGACCACGTCGACCAGAGTGCCTCTTGGAATGAAGTAGCCGCCGAGCGACGTGTCCCGCACCGCCCTCCGGGGCACCAGGAGCGGGGCTGCAGGCTGAAGACGAAGCAGCTCGTTGAAGACGGCCTCCGCGTAGGGGAGCCGCTCGAGGTCCTCGGCACGCAGCGGCCGGTCGCCGGCGACGCGATCCACTTCCTCCTCGAGCCGCTCCCGAACCCCCGGATTGCGGCCGAGGTAGTGCGGAATGTAGGCCATCGCATGAACCGCCGGATCCCAGGCGCCGACGAAGGCCGCGTACGCCTCGTCGCGAATCTCCGAGTCGCTGCTGAAGGACCAGTCCGACTCTCCCCGCTCCGTCGCCTGGACGAAGTGGGCGATCAGGCTCGTTTCCCGGCTGTCGGGATCCCTGGCCCTGCGGATCGAGTCGTACACGGCCGTATCAAGCGGTCTGATCGCCTTGCGCGCCTTCAGATCGTGCGGCAGGGGCAGCTTCCTGATCAGCCGGTATCCGGGCATGGCGAACACGATGAAGCTGAGCTTGGCTGCTCGCAGCATGGCCAGACCCGGCCCCGGGCCCAGTTCACGCCCGGCCCCGAGCATCGAAGTCGTCAGCGCGTTCCACGTGTAGCGCTCGACCTCGGCCCGGAAATCGACGGTGCTGCCCGGCGTGAGCTCCTCGGCGAAGGACGACGCTTCCGAGACGGCGGTCCGCCTGAACGCCGCCGTCCGCTCGGGAGTGAACGCGGTGACCATGAGATCCGAGAGGCGTCGGTGCTCGTCGCCGAACGGCGTTCTGGCCAGGCAGGGGGACTGAATGACCTCGAAGCTGAACTCCGGAGTGTCTTTCTGGAACAAGTCCGGATTCCGCCCGAGGGCCTCCTCCGCGATGTCCGGGTCGAAGACCGCGCAGTGCCCGCCGTTGGGCACCTCGAAGTAGACTATGTCGCCCCAGTGTTCGTGGAGCCAGTGGAAGAAACCGGTGTAGTCGGCCGCCAGCCGGCGCATGGTCTGGAACTTCTTCCGTGGCGGGCCCGGCGGAAGCTGGCGGTCCTCCCTGGTTCCGGTCTGTTGCATGGCCGGAACGAGCTTATCCCCCTCCCAAATGGGAGGTAAACTCGGTCCGGACTCGCTCCAACATGCGCACCAGCACCACCGCGGGGGTTCAAGGGGACCCGGAATGAAGCTGCCCCCGGGGCCGAAAGGCAACCGACTCCACAACCTCCGGCAGCGCACGAAGAACTACGGCGCGTTCGCGGACGAACTCCGTCGCGAGTACGGAGAAGTCGTCTCCTTCGAGCTTCCCTTCATGAAGTGCTGCGTCGTCTTCGACGCCGAGCTCGTCCGTGAGGTCCTGGTCACGCAGCAACCGTACTTTCGGCCATGGTTCCCGGGCGATCTGTCGGACGACTGGAAGTACGGCTCGATCTCGCTGCACCAGGGCGAGGAGCACCGGCGAAGAGCCGAGTTCATGACATCGGTCTTCGCGGACGACTCGGAGGGCGCCTATGCGGAGATCATCGCCGAGAAGGCGATGATCCTGAGAGAACGGCTCTCCGCCGGCCAGGGCGTCGAGCTCGTCAGGGAGTTCGAACGCTACGCCTGGGACGCGGTCGTCGAGATCGTCCTCGGCCGCGGCGTCGAGCTGCCCCGTCAACTGGGCGAAGACACGCTCACGCTCCAGAAGACGTACCTGCTGCTGGACATCCTTCCCGGGCCGAAACTGTTCAAGTCGCTGCCGCTGCCGGTCCTCCAAAGAGGCAGAAAGAGCGTCAAACTCGTCGACGCCGCGATCTACGGCGCCATGCAGCGAGCCCGCGACTCCGGGTACTCCGGCAGGGACGTCGTCGCGCAGTACGCGCGGGCCCTGGACCTCGAAGGCGCGGCGGGTGGCCTGGACTCCGACCAGGCGATCAGGGACGAGCTGATCATCCTGCTGACTGGCTTCATCGACGCGCCGACCAGCGCCCTCACGTTCGGCGTCCACTACCTGGCCAGGAATCCCGAGGTTCGCCGGAAAATGGAGCGCGAGGCGGACGCCGTCCTGAACGGCGGGAGCATCGAGCCCACCCACTTCGACCGGCTGCCCTACACCAGCGCCGTCCTCGACGAAGTGCTCCGGATCGATCCGCCGACAGCCGTCATGCTGCCCAAGGAGGCAACCGAGGACCGCGTGCTCGGTGGCTACCTGATTCCCAAGGGCACGCTCGTCCACGTGGCGATGAGGGCTCTGCACCACAGACCCGAGCACTGGGACCGGCCGTCGGACTTCAGACCGGAGCGTTGGCTCGAGAATCCGCCCCCACCGTGTCCGGCCCATGCCTACATACCCTTCGGGCTGGGCCCCCACTTCTGCCAGGGAATGGACATCGCCCGCAGACTCTTCGTGTTCGGCATGGCGTCTCTGGCCAACCGGCTCCGGCTGGAGCCGCGGTCCACCGATCCGCCGAACCGGAACGACACGGCCGTCGGCGTCGTGGGGCCGTGGACCGCGGACGTTCACGAGAGGCGGGACTCGAACCGCCTCCAAGCAGGGGAGCAACATGCCTGATTCAGATGCAGGTTCGGGACAGCCGGACCCGGGGATCGAGGTCGGAGATTCGAAGCCGATCCTCGTGGCGAGGATGATCGACACCTGGAACGCCGACCAGGAGACCGTGTTCGCGACGCTCGCCCACGGCGGCCGTCACGGGGAGGCGATTCCCGAAATGCTGAGCGTGGAGTTCGTTTCCGAGAAGACGATGGGAGTCGGCGCACAGTTCCGGGAGATCCGGGACTGGACCCCGATCCAGGTGGCGTTCGCGAAGTTCGCCAAGCTGCACCAGAACGTCGTCACGTGCATCGAGTACGAGCCGCATCGGCGGGTGCGGTACATGTCCAACGGCGCCGGAGCGCGGTGGCATTCGATCTACACGCTCACCCCGGTGGGCGAAGGCCAAACGCAGGTGGAGATCCGGCTGGAGATCCGCCCCAAGAACCTGCTGGGCAAGTGGCTGCCGCAGTTGATGAAGGCCCCCGTCCAGGAAAGCACCGCGAACGACTTCAAGGCGCTCAAGGCGCGCATCGAAGGCGCCGGGAGCTAGGCGGCTTTCCTCCGCTCGCGCCGGCCCGAAGGAGATCGACGGGCTGGTAGCCTTGGTCGGTCGGACGGAATGGCCCCGCAAGGAGGACCGCTCGTGGCTGCCTTGACACTCGACTACTGGATCGACGACGGCTGGTACATCGGCAAACTCAGGGAAGTTCCCGGCATCTTCAGCCAGGGGAAGACCCTCGATGAGCTGAAACTCAACGTCAAGGACGCTCTCGAGTTGGTGCTGGAGGAAGACGCACCGCCATCGGTGCCCGAGTACGAGTCCGTCGAGCTTCAAGTAGAAGTGACTTGAAGCGCCGGCGTCTCCTGAAACACATCTCAGCCAACGGCTGCCAGTTGACGCGACACGGCCGAAAACACGACATCTTCCTCAATCCCGAAACGGGCCGGAAGGCGCCGATTCCCAGGCACACGGAGGTCAAGGACAGCTTGGTCCGGCTGATCTGCCGGCAGTTGGACATCCCAAGGCCATAGAAGCGGGTTCCCCTGCTCCCGCCCCAACACAAAAGTCGTAGCATCGCGTCCAACTCGTGCCCCGAATCGTCGAGACGGCGTTCAACAACGCCTTGGCCACCGTTCTGAGCCGTAAGCTCCCGGGCTCCTGGAGCATCACGGCCGAAGAAACCGGAGTGATCCGGGAGCACGCGGGAGCCCAGCCGGACATCATCGTTCGGCCGCCTGCCGGCATGCCGATCGTCCTCGAGACCGAGTACGACCCGGCCCGCACAGTAGAGGACGATGCCAAGAGCCGACTCGGCCGCGTCCTGAGAGACACCGGCGACATCTTGGAAACTGCGCTCGCAGTGCGCATACCCGGCCACCTGGGCGAAGGTGGCGGCGACCTCAGCCCCGGCATCCTGTCCGGACGGTTCCGCTGGTGCGCCTTCTCCGGTCTGCCCGTGGAAGGCCGACCCGTCAGCCGCTGGCCCGCCAGTGACTGGCTCGACGGCGGCATCGACGATCTCGCGGGGTGCGTCGAACAGGTCTCGCTGTCCGAGCAGCGAATCGCCGAAGGCCTGGAGGTGCTGGAGCGGGCCGTGAGAACCAGTGCCGAGAGGCTCCGGCAGTCATCGCTCGACCGGAGTCCTGAGGTACTACGGTCGATCGCGACCGTTCTTCATCAGGAAGATTGCGAGCAGACCACGCGGATGGCGACGGCGATCCTCCTGGACGCTCTCCTGTTTCAGACGGCCATTGCTGGCGTCCAGAACATCCCCGACTTGAGTGGTCTCGGCGGCGCTGGAAAAAGGCCCTCGAAGACGAACGCCCTGAAGGTCTGGAAGCGGATACTGGACATCAACTACTGGCCGATTTTCGAGCTCGCCCACGACCTGCTGGGAGCAATCCCCGCCCGTGACGCGACCCGGCTTCTGGAAGTGCTGATCGACGCTGCCTCCAAGCTCGCCGGCCTCGGCGCCACAACGATCCAGGATCTCTCTGGCGTCCTCTTCCAGCGCCTGATCAGCGATCGGAAGTTCCTCGCGACCTTCTACACTCTCCCAGCCAGCGCTCACCTCCTCGCCGAGCTGGCCGTGCACAGACTGAAGGTCGACTGGGGCGATGAGGACGCCGCTACGAGCCTCCGCGTCGCCGACTTCGCGTGCGGAACCGGCGCCCTGCTCTCGGCCGTCCAACACCGGATCGGCGCGCGGTTACGCCGATCCGGAGGCAACGACCGGAAGCTCCACAACGCGATGATGGAGCGCGTGTTGACCGGTGCCGACATCATGCCGGCAGCCACCCACCTGACGGCGGCAATCCTCTCCAGCGCCCATCCTCAAGTGCCGTTCGACCAGACCCGCATCTACACGATGCCCTACGGCGAAGCCGAGGAGGGCGGCGGCCAGCACGACATCGGCTCGCTCGAACTGCTGGGTAAGGAGCAGGCACTACCGCTCTTCGACACCGGCGTCGTCGAACTCCACGGCGGCGCTTCCAGCGGCGGCGCGCTGGCCGTGGACGCGCCGAACGAGAGCTTCGACCTTGTGATCATGAATCCGCCGTTCACCCGGCCGACGAACCATGAGACAGCCGAGGTTCCGGTGCCGTCCTTTGCTGGGTTCGCGACGAGCGAGGACGAGCAGCGGGTCATGTCCCAGCGCCTCAAAGGGATGCGGAAGGAACTGGAGCGACAGGCGAAGAAGGTCGGACTCAAGAGCCCCGCCGGGAACGGCAACGCGGGCCTTGGATCGAACTTCCTCGACCTGGCGGACCGGAAGGTCCGCCCCGGTGGAGTCCTGGCGCTCGTACTGTCCGCCGCCTTGCTTCAGGGTGACTCATGGAGCTCCGCCCGGCGGCTCCTGGCGCGGAAGTACGAGGATCTGATCATCGTCTCGATCGCCACCACCGGGACGACTGACCGCGCCTTCTCCTCCGACACGGGCATGGCAGAGGTGCTCGTTCTGGCTACCAAGAAACCAGGAATCCCCCCGAAGAAAGGGCAAGGACCACTTCCGAGTCCAGAAGACGTCGAGACCATCTTCGTCAACCTGCGTCGGCGCCCCACTACGCTCCTGGAAGCCGTCACGGTAGCTCGCGGAGTTCAGCAGGCCAACGGCCCTGCCGGTTTGCTGGCGCTCACTCCAAGCGAAAGCAGCGGCAACTTCGTACGCACCGTCCTCGACAACGGGGGCGCCGCCTCGGTCGTCGAGCTGGGTCTGGTGGGGACAATGCTGGCGCTTGCAGATGGACGGGTCGCACTACCGCGGTCGGAAGCCGAGCACAGCATCCCTGTCACGACGCTCGCGCTCATCGGTGAGCGCGGCTTGGTCGATCGGGACATCGACGGCGGTCCCCCAAAGCCCGGCGCCCTACCGCGCGGTCCGTTTGACCTCCGCGACTGGGAAACGGGGCGGACGCCTACGTACCCGGCCCTCCGGGCGCACGACGCGGACCGCGAGCGGTGTCTGCAAGTGGCGCCGGATTCCTTCGGAGAGCCGAGAACCGGGTGTGAGCACCAAGCAGTTCAGAAGTGGCGGAGGACCGCGACGAAGCTCCACTTCAATCGTGATTTCCAACTGAACTCCCAGTCCCTCACGGCCTGTGTCACGCCTGGGAAGACCCTCGGCGCAAGGGCGTGGCCGAACTACCGTCTGAAAGATGTCGCCTGGGAGCCGCTCGTCCTGCTATGGGCGAACACGACGTTGGGGCTGATGGGCTTTTGGTGGCTCGGAAGCCGGCAGCACGAGGGCCGCTCCATCATCACAATCAGCCGCCTGCCGAAACTCCTCACCCTCGACCCGCGAGAACTGAACTCCGGGCAGCTCGCCGCCGCCAATGACATCCTCGACGAGTTCAGAAAGGCCGAGTTTCTACCCGCCAACGAGGCCTACCGCGACGAGAACCGTGTGGCGCTCGACCGGGCAGTTCTCATCGATCTGCTTGGCCTACCGAACGAACTGCTCGATCCACTGGGCTTGCTCCGCAGCCAGTGGTGTGCGGAGCCCACGGTTCACGGCGGCAAGGCGACCCGCCCGGTATGAGGAGGTCGCTACCTGTTACCCTATGGGGAACCTGGGCCTTGAGAAGAGAGCGCTATCCTCTTTCCGACGACGAACACGGCGAGCGAGCCGCGGACTGGAAGCACGCTCGTCACACGCTAGGGCAGCGACTCCAAGCTCGCTCACCTTCAGCAGACGGAGTCTGAGCGTGCCCGCACAA
Source organism: Thermoanaerobaculia bacterium (assembly GCA_965116955.1). Classification (GTDB taxonomy): domain Bacteria; phylum Acidobacteriota; class Thermoanaerobaculia; order Multivoradales; family Multivoraceae; genus Multivorans. The sequence continues at coordinate 576,896 of OZ220742.1, forward strand.
GGACCACCGGGAATGAACCGTCGGTTGAGTTTCGTCGACCTCTTTGCGGGCGGTGGCGGGCTCTCGGAGGGCTTCATACAGGAGGGCTACCAGCCAATCGCTCATGTCGAGGCGGATACCGCAGCCTGCAACACATTGCGCACGCGAATGGCCTATCACTGGCTCGTAGAGGCTGGACGCAAGGACGTGTACGCAGACTATCTGGCCGGCCACATCGATCGGGACACGCTTCATGCGGCGGTGCCGCAGCGGGCTATACGCTCCGTCATCAACGAGGAGATACGGCCGGGCACTTTGCGGCGGATCTACCGCGAGATCGACCTCCTGTTGGGCGAACGCACACTGGATCTCCTCATCGGCGGGCCTCCCTGCCAAGCCTACTCGCTCGTCGGTCGCTCTCGGGATCCCAACGGGATGGTGGCGGACAAGAGGAACTACCTTTACAAATGCTATGCGAAGTTCTTGGAGAAGTACCGCCCCAAGAGGTTCGTGTTCGAGAACGTCCTTGGGCTTCTCTCGGCCAAGGACCGCGACGGTACGAGCTACTTGGAGGCGATGAGGCAGCTGTTCGGAACGCTAGGATATGAGACTCAGTACCGGACCTTGAGCGCGAGAAAGTACGGAGTGCTGCAGAACCGGAGACGCGTGGTCCTGGTCGGAAATCGCGAAGGCAACTCAGTCGTCTACCCCGAACCGAGGCCGTGGGCGCCGGGCGTGACCGTGAACGAGGCTTTCAGGGACCTGCCCTCGCTCAGAGCGGGAGAAGGTGATGTCGCGCCGTGTCGTCGGCTACCGTGCAAGAGTGCCTGGCAAGTCGAAGCGGGCGTCAGCAGCTCGCTGCCGTTGACTTGGCATCAGGCGCGCCCCCATACCGAGCGGGATCTCGAGATCTACCGTATAGCTGTGACCGAGTGGAACGAACAGCGGTCCAGGCTGCGCTACAGCACCTTGCCGCCCCACCTCAAGACTCACCGGAACACGACCGCGTTTGTCGACAGGTTCAAGGTCGTCGCCGGCGACCTGCCGTTCGCGCACACTGTAGTCGCGCACATCTGCAAGGACGGGCACTACTACATACATCCCGACCTTGAGCAGAATCGATCCCTCACACCGCGGGAGGCAGCCAGACTGCAGACCTTTCCCGACGACTACTACTTCGAAGGTGTCGGGGACCGGCCGTCACGCACGCACGCCTTTCGCCAAATCGGCAACGCAGTTCCGGTACTTCTTGCTCGCGGAATCGCGGCTAGGATCCGAGAGGATTGGAGTGCCTGAGTCCGGCTCATACAGGATCCGGCCGGCAGGCAGGCACATCCTGACGATCGGACGGGACCTGGTTCAGGATCCCCATGCAGCGATCATAGAACTCGTCAAGAACGCCTATGATGCGGACTCGCCGGATGCCATCATCGCGTTTGAGGCGACTGGCGATCGGGAGTACCGGCTCAGGCTGACCGACCGTGGCCACGGGATGACGCGCGACACGGTCATCTACAAGTGGATGGTCCCCTCAACGCCCGACAAGGATGATCGCGCAGGGCGCAGCCCGGGTGGCAGGACCATGCAGGGGCGGAAGGGTATCGGCCGCTATGCCGCCTCCATCCTTGGAAGCGACCTTCTCTTGGAGACGACCACCCCCTCCGGGGAAAAGACCACTCTCTACCTGCAATGGGCCGACTTCGAGGATGCCGAGTACCTCGCGGACGTAGAGATTCTCATCGAAACTGAGACCGTGGACCAAGAGGCCGGGACCACACTGACGATGGCGGTCCCGGAAGCGGACCTTTCAGCCTGGAGGGACTCACAGTTCGACAAGCTGCGGTTCGAACTCCGGAAGCTCATGCCGCCCTTCAGGACTATCGCAACCGCTCAGCCATTCGATGTAGTCCTCCGCATCTCCGGCGTGCCCGGCGTGGACGACATGGAGACTCAAGTCGAACCGTTCCCCTTGATAGAACATTTTGACTATCGAATCGTCGGCAAACTGGAGGCCGACGGAATCGGCAATTTCGTGTACACCCAGCAAAAGGCGAGGAACGCCACCGAAGAGCTGGTACGCATTGACTTGAACCGGCCCTCGGGATGTGGTGACCTAGAGATCGACATCCGGGTGTACGATCGCGAGCCGACTGCGATCGACAAACTGATCCGTCGTGGCTTGAAGGACGCTTCCGGCAACTACCTGGGCAGGCTCCAGGCGAGACAACTACTGAACAACTACAACGGGATCGGCGTTTACCGGAACGGCTTCCGCCTTCGACCACTGGGCGATCCTGAGTTCGACTGGCTCAAACTCAACGAGCAGCGCATACAACGGCCCGCCCTACGTATCGGCAGCAACCAGGTCATCGGCTACGTTCAGATCCAGTCGGAAGAGCATTCCCGTTTGATCGAAAAGAGCGCCCGGGACGGGCTCATTGAGAACGATGCGTTCGGCAGGCTGAAGGAGGTCACCAAAGAGGTCATCGGCAAGCTGGAAGAGAAACGCTTCGTGTATCGACAGCGCGCCGGACTAGGCAGAAAGACCTTCAAGGTCGAACGTGAGCTGGAGAGGCTCTACTCCTTTGATCGGCTGAAGCGGGAAGTCCGCTCCAAACTGCGTGGAGCCCGCGTCAGTGCTGCGACCACCAAGGAAGTGGTCCAGTTGATCGAGTCCGACGAACGTCGGCGAAACGAAAGTGCCAGACGGTTGCGGGACACGATAGCCGTGTACCAAGGCCAAGCGACGCTGGGGAAGATCATCAACGTCGTGCTCCACGAGGGCCGGCGGCCGCTGAGTTACTTCCGGAACCAGTTCCCGCTGCTCCGAAGACACGCCGAGCGATTCGGAAAGACCAGCAACCGAGCTTTCGTACCCAAGATAGTAGATACTGCCACCGGGATAGCCGAGAACGCAAACGACCTCGTGACGCTGTTCGGCCGTCTTGATCCGTTGGCGGCGCAACGGCGCTCGGCCAGAAAACCGGAGGTGCTTGTGAAAGTGATCCGTCGCGCCAAGGAGACCTTCTCTGGAGAGATGGACAGAACGGGTGTGACCTGCCGCATTCTCGGCAGCCGATCATTTGAGCTATCCTGCTGGCGGCAAGACATTCACGCGATCTTCACGAACCTACTCGACAACAGCCTCTATTGGCTGCAAACGCAAAGAGGCGCCGAGAAGCACATAGAGATCAGAGTTCTGACGGACGGCGGCACCTTCCTGCACATCGACTACACCGACACGGGTCCTGGAATCGAACCGGAGCACATCGAGAGTGGCGTGATCTTCGATCCGCAGTTCTCGACAAAACCGGAAGGTATGGGATTGGGTCTCGCCATCGCCGGAGAAGCGGCGACAAGGAATGGTCTGGAACTTAGAGCACTCGAGCACGACGGTGGCGCATGGTTCCGACTTCAACCTGTTGAGGCACGGGATGCGGAGCCTAGTGAGCCGGCATGAGTGCTGCACTTGAACTACTCCTGGTGGAGGACGACGACCGCGTCGTCGAGACGTACAGAGCGGTTCTGGCGGACTACGTCGAAGAACGCGGGCGGCGGATCAACATGCGTCATGCGAAGACCTTGGAATGTGCCAAGAGCTGCCTCGACTCCTCGATCGACGTGGCGATCGTCGACCTGAATCTGGGGAACGACACGTCCGAAGGAGGCGCGGTCATTGACGAGCTCAAGGCGCTCTTCCGAGTACCCGTTGCCATACTGACCGCAACACCCGCGGACGCCGAGGATGAGCCGCCCGTCGTGGGTGTGTACAGCAAGGACCGGCACGGGTTTGACGAAGTCCTTGACCGCCTGTGGGATGTCTACGAGGTCGGTCTGACGGAGATCATGGGTGGACGGGGACTCTTGGAGGAACGACTGAACCGGATCTTCCTGACGAACCTGCTTCCGGAGATCGACACCTGGCTGGACTATGGCAAGCAGGATCTCGACCGGACCAAGAAAGCGCTCCTTCGTTACGCGCTGGGACACTTGGTTGCGGATCTCGAAGCGGAAGACGCCCCGTACTACGCCGAGGAGGTCTACCTAGCCCCACCTGTGGAGGACTCCGTGCAGACGGGCACGCTCGTCCGACGGAGAGGCGCAGGCTCTTCCCACGTCGTCGTGACGCCGGCGTGCGACTTGGTGATTCGAGCGGACGGAAAGCCGAAGACCGACTTCGTCGTCGTGGCCGAAGTCGTGCCTGAGGACACTCTGTTCGAGGAGCTCAAAGCGAAACCGGATCGGCAGACGAACTTGAGGGGCAACAGAGACTCGCTGAGCTTCCACTGGCTGCCGGAATGTGGCGAAACGGGGGGCGGCTTCGTGGATTTTCGACGACTGGAAACAGCGCCGTGGGCCGAGTTCGATGAGAGGTTCCAGCTCTTACAGGCTCGCATTGCTCCAAGTTTCGTCAAGGACATCGTCGCTAGGTTCTCCACTTTCTACGCTCGTCAGGGACAGCCGGACATTCGTCCTTAGCGTCCGAGAACCCGCCCAGCCAAGAGGAGTGTTTCTTGGTCGACAGCTTAGATCGAGGTTCCCGAAGCCGTCTCATGGCGTCGGTGCGTAGCAAGAACACGGCACCGGAGGTGGCAGTCCGGAAGGCCCTCCATGCGCGCGGATTCAGGTATCGAACCCACGTGGCGGAGCTGCCCGGCAAGCCGGATATCGTTTTGCCACGGTTCCGCGCCGCGGTCCTCGTTCACGGGTGCTTCTGGCACGGGCATGACTGTTCTCTATTCCAGCGCCCGGCCACGAGGAGGGACTTCTGGGACGCCAAGATCCGGCGCAACCAAGAACGTGACGCAGAGGTTCGGAGTGCGTTGCACGTGGCGGGATGGCGTTGCCTGACCGTATGGGAATGTGCACTGCGTGGGCCGGAGAGACGTAGATTCGCCCATCTGATCGACGATGTCGCAGCATGGGTGCGGAGCGCAGAGACTCTGGGAGAACTCCGGGGAAGAAGCCGCTGACGGATCCCTTGTGGAGGTTGCTGCGCCAGACCCACTTCGGTCATACGGCCCAGTGTCCACGCTGTCCTTCGCTACCCGTAGCGCCCCTCGATGTAGGCCGCGGTCTGGCTGTTCGCCGGATTCAGGAACATCGACGCCGTGTCGCTGTGCTCGATGATCTCGCCGAGCAGCATGAACACGCATTCCTCACTGGCCCGGCGCGCCTGCGCCATGTTGTGGGTGACGATCAGGATCGTGTAGTCGCCGCGGAGCTTCCAGATCAGCTCCTCGACGGCCTCGGTGCCGGCGGGATCGAGGGCCGAGCAGGGCTCGTCCATCAGCAGCAGTTTCGGCTTGACCGGTAGCAGGCGGGCGATGCACAGCTTCTGCTGCTGCTCCAGCGAGAGCTCGGTGCCGCGGCGGTCGAGCGAGTCCTTCAGCTCGTCCCAGAGCAGCACCTCGCGCAGCGCCTCCTCCACGATCCGATCACTCTCGGCCCGGTTCGGCGGTCGCCCGTCCGGCAGGTGGACACGGGTTCCGAACAGGACGTTGTCCCGCACGGACAGCGGCAGCGGATTGGGACGCTGGAAGACCATGCCGACCTGCTTGCGGAGCTGGGCCAACTCGACCGAAGGGTCGAGCACGTCGAGGCCCCAGAGCCGGATGCTGCCGGTCGTGCGCACGTAGCCGAGACGCTCGTTGATCCGGTTGACCGACCGGAGCAGCGTCGTCTTGCCGCAGCCGGAAGGGCCGATCAGGGAGGTGATCGCGCCGGCCCGCACGCGCAGGTCGACGTCGAGCAGGGCCTGGAAGTCGCCGTACCAGAGGTTCAGCTTCTCGACCAGGATGGCCGCCGACGCGTCGGCGGCGGCAGGGGTCTCCGGCTCCGCAACACTCATCCGAACTTCCCTTCGACGTAGGCCGTCGTGCGCGGGTCCTGGGCGCCGCCCTCGAACATCGCTTCCGTCTCGGTCACCTCGACCAGCTCGCCGGTCAGGAAGAAGGCTGTCCGCGAGGCCAGCCGCCGCGCCTGCTGGACGAGATTCGTGACCAGCACGATCGTCATCTCCGACTTGAGCTCCGCCAGCACCTCCTCGATCCGCATCGTCGTCACCGGATCGACCGCGATCGAGAACTCGTCGAGCAGCAGGATCGACGGATCCTGCGACAGGGCGCGGGCGATCGTCAGCCGCTGCTGCTGCCCGCCCGAAAGCAGGCTGCCCAGCGAATCGAGCCGGTCCTTCACCTCGTCCCAGAGCGCCGCCCGCCGGAGGCAGCGTTCGACGATCACGTCCAGGTCGGCCTTCTTCCGCGTGCCCCGCAGCCGGGACGACAGCGCGACGTTGTCGTAGATGGAGAGCGGCAGGCCGACCGGCAGCGGAAAGACGACGCCGATCCGCTGCCGCAGGGCGTAGGGATTGCGCCAACTGCGCACGTCCCGACCCTCGACGCGCACGCTGCCGGACACCTCCATGCCCGCGGTCATCAGGTCCATCCGGTTGATGGCGCGCAGAAAGGACGTCTTGCCGCTGTTCGCCGGTCCGATGATGCCGAAGATCTCGTGCATCGGCACCTGGAGCGTGACGCCCGAGAGCGCCGGCTTGCCGTGGTAGCCGATCGCCAGATCCTCGACCTCGATCGCGTAGCCGGCTGCCTCGCTCACCTGGATGGGAACGCTCACCACTTCTTGCGGCCCCGCAGGTAGACGCGGAAGGCGATCGAGATCCCGTTCATCGCCAGCACCATGGAGATCAGGACCAGGGCGACACCGAAAGGCATGTGCTCCGGCACGTCCGGCACCTGCGTCGAGATGACGAACAGGTGGAGCGACATCGCCATCGTCTGGTCGAGCACGCCCTGCGGCAGGAAGGGAAGGAAGAACGCGGCGCCGGTGAACATGATCGGGGCCGTCTCGCCCGATGTGCGGGACACCTCCAGGATGACCCCGGTCAGGATGCCGCTGATCGCGTTCGGCAGCACGATCTTGCGGATCGTCTGCCAACGGGTCGCGCCCATGTTCCAGCAAGCCTCGCGGAACGCCAGCGGCACCGTCTGGAGCGACTCCCGGGTTGCGACGATCACCACCGGCAGCGTCATGACCGCCAGGGTCAGGCTGGCCGCCAGGATGCTGGTGCCGAAGCGGAAGAAGATGACGAAGGCTCCGAGGCCGAACAGCGCGTGGACGATGGACGGCACACCGGCGAGGTTGATGATCGCCAGGTTGATCGCCCGCGTGAGGCGGTTGTCGGGCGCGTACTCGCTCAGGTAGAGCGCCGCCGCCACCCCGACCGGCACCGAGGCGATCAGGGCGACGACGACGAGCCACACCGTGCCGACCAGCGCCGGCAGGATGCCGCCGGCGGTCATGTTGTTGAGCGGCTGGGTGAACAGGAACTCCCAGGAGATCGCCGGACCGCCCCGGACGATGAGCACGCCGAGGATCAGGGCGACCGGCAGGATGAGCATGCAGGTCATCCACAGGAAGAGGAGCCGGAACAGACTCTCGACCTTCCGGTTGCGATGGTTCTGTGCGGTCGCTTCGAACATGGCGCCTCGCTACGGGTTCGCCGACGCGGCCGGCCGCCGGCCCCGGCGGCGGTGCTTGCGCTGGCCGCCCCGCACGAACACGTCGGCGGCGAAGTTGATCGCGAAGGTGACCAGGAACAGGAAGATGCCGAGCGTGAAGAGCGCCCCGTAGTGATCGGAACCGGCCGCCGTCTCACCGAGTTCGGCGGCGATCGTCGCCGTCAGCGCCCGCACCGAGTCGAAGGGGCTCGTCGGCAGGTTGATCGAGTGGCCGCTCGCCATCAACACCGCCATCGTCTCGCCGAAGCCGCGGCCGACGCCGAGCAGCGTCGCCGCGACCAGGCCGTTGCGAGCCGCCGGCAACACGACCTTGAAGGTCACCTGCCAGCGGGTCGCTCCCATCGCCTCGGCGGCCTCGCGATAGGTGTCCGGGACGGCCTTCAGGGCATCCTCGGCGATCGTCGTCATGATCGGGGCCGCCATCAGCCCCAGGATGACCCCGGCATTCAGGACGTTCAGGCCGACCGGCACGTCGAAGGTCTGGATGATCAGGGGGTTCATGATGGACAGCCCGATGAAGCCCCAGACCACGGAGGGGATCGCGGCAAGGAGTTCCACCAGCACCTTCAGCGTTTCGCGCACGCGGCCGGTGGCGAACTCGCCGATGTAGATCGCGGCCCCGAGCGAAAACGGCACGGACACGACCATGGCGAGTCCGGTCACCGAGGCCGTGCCGGCGATCAGCGCGAGCGCGCCGTACGTCGGGTTGTGGCTCGATGTCGGCGTCCAGCGCGGCGAACCGAAGAACTCGCGGAAATCGAAGCGGTCGAAGACGAAACCGGCGCCTTCGCGCGTGATGAACACGAAGATCCCGGCGATGAAGACGATCGCCGACAGCCCGCCGGCCAGCACGAGGATCCGGACCGCGCGGTCGATCCACCAGGCGGCATCCCGCCGGTCCGCGGCGTGCGCCAACTCAGGCAAGACGGCCGCCAGGGAACGTGGGACGCCGCGTTACTTCCGGGAGGCTGTTCCCGCTCAGGAACAGTCCACGTCGCCGCGCGGCGCGTAACCCTTGTCGTAGATGATGCACTGGCCTTCGTCGCTGAGCACCCAGTCGATGTACTCACCGATCGCGCCCTGGGGTTCACCCGCGGTGTACATGAACAGCGGGCGCGCGATGGGATAGGAGCCGTCGATCGCGGTCTCGACCGAGGGAGACACGCAGTCACCGTCCTCGCTTTGCCTGACGCAGGGCATCTTCACGTGGTCCGTCGCGTAGGCGAGGCCGCTGTAACCGATCGCGCAGGGCGTGTTCTCGACCAGGTCGACGACATCCTTGGAGCCGTGCATGTCGCGCGAGCCGAGCCGGAAGTCGCGCCGGTCGCCCAGCACGGCCTCGCGGAAGTAGACGTAGGTGCCGGAGTTGTTCTGGCGGCTGACGCGGACGATCTCGTCGCTGCCGCAGCCCGGCACCTCGACGCCGTACTGGCTCCAGGTATCGATATCGCCGCCCTCGCCGTAGAGCGCGGCCAAGTGCTCCAGCGAGATCTCGTCCAGCGGGTTGTCGGGATGGACGAAGACCGCCAGGGCGTCGTAGCCGACGACGAACTCGATCGGCTCGTTGCCGTTGCCGCGCGCCAGTTCGATCTCCGAGTCCTTCATCTTGCGGCTCGAGTTCGCGATGTCGACCGTGCCGTTGATCATCGCCGCGATGCCGGTGCCAGACCCGCCGCCGGTCACCGCAACCGCGGTGCCGGGCCTCAAGGCCGCGTACTCCTCCGCCCAGGCCTGGGCGACATTGACGAGGGTGTCGGAGCCCTTGTTCTGGATCACGCTCCGGGAACCGCCCCCGCCGCCGCAGGCGACGACCAGGGCGGCGGCAAGCGCCAGAACGCCCAGGGCGGAGGCAGGATTCGCTGTCTTCATATGGCCGTTGTTCCGTTGCAATTCAAAGGTCCTCCACGCCCGCGGAGCGTAGCCGACGGTTCGTGAACAACCCGTAAAGATCGGCTTGCCCGCTGCTAGAAGTACGCGGTCAGGGACGACCAGGCCACCACGGGCACCGCTCCGTACTCGCTGCCGAGGACGCCGTCCCGCACGCCGCGTCCCGTCGACGCGATCAGGCCCGCGCCGAACGACACGTGGTCGGACACGGACCAGGTGATGCCGGGCTGGAAGAGGGCCGAGGAATCGTCCCGGTTGTAGAGCACGGCGCCGCTGACCGTCAGCAGGGGGTGGGCCTGCCATCCCAGGGAGATCCCCGCGTAACGCCGGCCGAGCGACACGACCTCGCCGCGCCGTACGCGGTCCGCCTCGGCCAGCCGTTCGTAGTCCGCCGCCCCGGCGGCGCCGAAACCGTTCCAGCTCGCCTCGGCGATCAGCGTCAGCCGCGGCGTCAGGAGGCGGTCGACGCCCACCGTGAAGCGCCAGAAGTCGCCGCAGCCGAGAACCGGGTGGGCGCTCTCCGCATCGCAGCCCGGACTGGTCCAGGACACCTCGCCGCGCAGGCCGGTACCGCGGACATCGGCCGAGAAGAAGCCGCCGAGGACGAGGTCACGGTGGAAGCCACCCACCATGTAGCCGAAGTCGACGCTCGAGGGGCCATCGCCCAGTTCGCTGTGAAAGCGGCCGAGCGAGGCGACGCTGAGGTCGTCCGGCGTGCGCGTCCCCTGGCCGGCAGCGATGACCTCGACCTCGGAGAAGTCGCCCACCGGAACGGTGAAGCGGAGCGCGTCGACTCCGGGCTTGTAGTCGCGGTCGATGCGCTGCGGCGCGAACGGCGCGAACAGGTCGAGGACCGGCCAGAAGTAGTTGACCCCCCAGGTGATCGCCTGGCGGCCCGCGACCATCCGGAACCCGGGCCGGTCCCAGCGCAGGTTCAGGCGGTCGATCTCCGTCGTTCCGGCCAGATCGCCTCCACTGAAGGAGTCCCGCTCCAGATCGAAGAAGCGGCGCGTACCGCCGGTGGCGATCGAGGTCACGGCGCCGCTGCCCGCCGGCGAGGTGGCCTGCGCCAGGCCGTGCAGCTCGAACCGGAAGCGATCCCCGGAGGAGGTCTGCCAGCGGGAGTCGAGCTTGAGCCTCAGGATTCCGAGTTCGACCCCCCCGGAGCCAGCCGCGGCGCCGTTCTCTTCGGCCGGCTCCCCGTCGCCAGGCAGGTCCGTTTCCTCCAGCACCCGGAAGGCGAAGACGCGCACGTCGCCGCCCACCACCGTCTGCGCGGCGGCCGGCGACACGGCTCCAAGAAACAGCAACCCACCGGCAGCGGCGAGCCGCAACGACTTACCGCCGCTCGTCGCTCGCGACCCTTCCATCGACCAGCCGGACCACCCGGCGCGCGCGCTCCATCACCTGCGGATCGTGGGTCGAGAACACGAAAGTCACGCCCTGCTCCCGGTTCAGCTCCTCCATCAGGGCGAGCAGCGTCTCCGCGGTCTCCGAGTCGACATTGGCGGTCGGCTCGTCGGCAAGCACGACCGCCGGGTTGCTGGCGATGGCGCGGGCGATCGCGACCCGCTGCTGCTGCCCGCCTGAGAGTTCCGAGGGTCGCCGGTTCTCCATGCCCTTGAGCCCGACCTGCTCCAGCAGCCCCATCACGCGTTCGCGCCGGCTCGCGCCGTCGACGCCCTGGACCCAGAGCACCATCTCGGCGTTCTCGTAGGCGGTCAGGACCGGCATCAGGTTGTAGGCCTGGAACACGAAGCCGATGCGGTCACGGCGGAGTTCGCTCAACTCCTTCTTGTTCAGGCTCGCCAGTTCCCGCCCCTCGAGCATGATCGAGCCCGAGGTCATCGCGTCGAGCGCGCCGATCAGGTTGAGCATCGTCGTCTTGCCGGAGCCCGACGGCCCGCAGATCGCCGTGAACTCGCCCGCTTCGACATCCATCGTCAGGCCTCTCAGGGCATGCACGTCGACGCTGCCCTGGCGGTAGACCTTGGTGACTTCGCGAATCGAGATGATCGGCTCGGCGTCCACGTCACACCACCTTGATCGTCTCGACCGGCTGCACCCGTCCCGCACGCCAGGCAGGGTAGATCCCGGAGGCGACGGTCGCCAGCACCGCGAACAGCGCGATCAGCACCGCGTTGCGCGGGAAGATGCCCACCTTGAGCACCGGATCCAGGCCGACGCCGGCGACTTCCACCGTGCCGCCGTAGATCGCCGTCAAGTCGAGGCCGGTCGAAGACAGGTAGAGGTACGGGCCCAGAGTGATCAGGAAGGCGCCGGCCAGAGCGAGGACGGCAAGCCACGCGCTTTCCATCATGATCATCCGAAACAGCCGGCCCGGGCTCCAGCCGATCGCCAGCATGATCCCGAACTCCCGCAGCCGCTCCATCACGCTGACGAACATCGTGTTGAAGATGCCGGCCGCGACCAGGATCGCGATCAGGATCTCCATGACCACCGCCCCGCCGACCTTGAGCGCGATGAACGCCGCGAGTTGCGGCTGACTCGTGTTCCAGGGCACGGCGGCCGCCGTCTCGCCGAGCTCGCGGCCGAGCCGGCCGGCGACGCCGGCGCTCCTCCGCTGATCCTCCAGGAACACGGCGACCAGGGTCGCTTCGTCCTCGCCGTAGCCGAGCAGGTCGCGCACCGTGTCGATCGGCAGCAGGCAGAAACCGCCGTCGACCGTCGGCGCGTTGGTCCGGAGCGTGCCCCGCAACCGCGCCAGGCCGCTCACGATCTCTCCGTCCTTGTCGGTCAGCGTGTAGACGACCTTGTCGCCCAGTTCCATCCCCAGGTTGCTGGCCAGGCGGTGGCCGAGAATCACGCCGTTTCCGTCGCCCGGCTCGAGGGCCGCGCCTTCGTCGATCGCCTCGAGGATCGAGAGCGTCGTCTCGTCCTCGGCCTCCGGATCGAAGGCGATGAAGGCGGCGCTGAAGGTCTCGCCCGCTGTCGCCAGCATCGTCGGACCGATCACCCGGTCGACGGCGTGCTGGATCCTCCGCGATTCCCCTTCGAGCGCGGCCCCGACCGCCTCGCCGCGAACGACCGTCCGGGTCAGCGTCGGCTTGTCGAGGTACTCGGGATGCTGGAGGCTGACGTGACCGCCGCCGAGACGGGCGGCGAGGTCGATCATGTCCTTCCAGTTGCGGTCCTGCATGGCGGTGAACACGACGGCGAGGAACACGCCGAAGACGATCGAGCCCAGGGTCAGCAGGGTTCGCCGCCGGTTGCGCCACAGGTTTCGCCAGGCCAGGGTGGCCACGTTCGGTCCGCTCATGCCGTTCTTCCCTTCCCCGTCACGCTACTGGTGGTGGATGGCCTCGATCGGATTGATCCGCGCCGCCTTGATCGCCGGGAACAGCAATGCCAGCCCCGCGACGAACAGCAGGATGAAGACGGGCCCGGCGATCGTCATCGGAGAGACCGCGCCGGTCCAGATCTGGTCCATCGCCACGCCCATGATCGCCGTTCCGCCCAGGCCGCCGACGTCGATGCCGCGCGTCGTGACGAACCAGAGCGCGGGCAGGCTGGCGACCAGACCGATGCCGATCGCCAGCGCCGACTGCAGCGCCCCCTCGACCAGGATCAGCGCCAGCACGCGTCGTGGCGAGACGCCGATCGCCTTCAGCACGCCGAACTCGCGGATCCGCTCGAAGACGGCCGTCAGCATCGCGTTCAGGATGAGGATCGCGATCACCACGTACACGATGAACGCCACGACCTGGACGGCGGCTTGCGCCGAGTCGAACACGTTTGCCAGGCCCGGCAGCAGATCGCGCCAGCTCCTGACCTCGACGCCGGGCGCACTGGCGGCCGCGGCCTGCTCGACGATTCCGGCGACCGCGGCGAGATCCTGCTCTCCGGAGCTGCGGACGATGACCCGGTGGGCGCCGTCCTCCAGCGCGAAGAAGTTGCGGAACTCGTCCTCGAGCAGGAACACGGTCGCGCGGTCGGTCTCCTCGCTCAGGCTCTGGAGCACGCCGCGCACCTGGAAGAGGTCGTTCGCCATGCTGCCGTCGGTCGCCTGGCTGAGCGCCACGAGTTCGTCGCCGACCTCGACCGCCAGCGTCCGGGCCAGCCGGTAGCCGAGCACGACGCCCTTCGCATCCGCCGGGTCGAGCCACTCTCCCCGATCGAGCCGCTGATGGACCTCGCTGACCAGGGCGTCGCGCTCCGGCCGCAGGCCCTTGAGCAGGGCGCCGGTCGAGGCGTCGCCCGAAGCGACCAGGGCGCCTCCGAGCAGGCGCGCGCTCGAGCGCAGTCCGGTCTCGTCCAGGGCCTGGAGCAGCGCGTCCGGATCCTCGATCCGTTCCCAGATGGACGGCCGCTCCCGGTAGCCGTCGGCGTGGATCTGGAAATCGCCCAGCTCCACGTCGAGGAGCGTGGTCTCCATGCTGCCCAGCATCCCCTCCATCAGCGAGGTGTAGAGCACCATGCTCCACAGGGCCAGCGTCATCGCGGCGACCGTGACTAGCGTGCGGCGGCCGTTCCGCCACAGGTTGCGCCAGGCCATGCGAAGGATCTTCATCCGGTCGCGCCTGTGGCTATTGCCGCAAGGACTGTAGCGAGAAGGTGCGCGGCGGCAGATCGACGTCGAACGCGTGCTCCTCGTAGACGATCTCGGTGAACTCATCCGGATCGTCCGCCGGAATCACCCGCATCCGCCGCGGCAGCGTCCGGCCGCCGAGCGGACCGAAGTCCTCGTAACGAATCGTGCGGACCAGCCGTTCGCGCTCGTCGAAGTACTCCGCCTGGTCGAGCAGCATGTCCTGCGCCCGGAACCGGGCGTCGATCGCGCCCCAGACGACGGGAGCATCGGGCAGCGGGATGCAGCGCACCAGCCAGTGGCCGGAACTGTCCGCCGGCCGATCCCGGTAGGCGCACTCGAAGTCCTCGCTGTAGCGGGACTCGTGGACCAGGTCGTCGTTCGTGAAGTGGCTGCCCATCCACGCCGCCTGCATCATCGAGCCCGGCACCTTGATCGTTCGGTCGACCTTGGGCAGGTAGTTCCAGATGTTCTGCTCGACCTTGAGTGTGGCGGTGCCGCGCTCCTTCGCCGGTGCCTCGATCCGTACCAGCGCCGTCTCCGTGCCCTCCGAGACGACGTGAAGACGCAACTCCCGCTGCCAGCGCTCCGTCTTGATCCGCATCGTGATCCGGCTCTCGCTGGATTCGCCCCGCATCGCGTCGTCGGTGGCGCGCATCAGCATCTCGAGCGGCGGGTCGGCCGGCTGCGCCGCCGCGCCGGCGGCGGAGAGAAGCCAGGCGACCGCGACCAGGAGACTCGCGGAGAGGAAGGACCTGTTCACGCGGGGAGTCACTATAGCAACCGCTTACTCGATGTAGCCAAGCGCCTGGAGCCGGCGACGGGTGTCCTCGTCCAGCTCGACTTCCACCGCGTCCACGGCGGAACCGGCGGCCAGGTCCAACTGCTCGCGCAGGCGCCGGGCCATGACGCCCAGGAGCAGCGGCCGCTCCGCCGCCAGGTCGTGCAGCTCCTCCGGGTCCGCCGCACGGTCGAACAGTTGCCGGCTCGGGGCATGTCCCGCGCGGCGCTGTTCGATCAGCTTGTACCGGCCGCGGACGAGCGACGCGGCGGGCCGCCGGAACGTGTCCATCGTCGACAGCAGGAGACGGTCGCCAAGGCCATCGAACCCGCCCGGCGCGGACCCGGGCTCGAGCAGCGGCAGCAGGCTGTCGCCTTCGATCCCCGGCCCGGCCTCGCCGCCCGCGATCTCGATCAGCGTGGGCAGCAGGTCGGCCTGCTGAACGGGCACCGACACGCGACGGCCCTCGTCCTGGCCGCTCCGGTGGATCAGGAAGGGAATGTCGAGCACCTCCCGGTGCAGGTCCCAGGCGTGACCGAAGACACCCCTTTCTTCGAACGCTTCACCATGGTCCGACACGACGACGATCGACGGATTCCGGCCCCGGCTGTCCAGCTCGCGCCGGAACTCGCCGAAGACGTGGTCGTTCCAGGCGATCTCCGCGTCGTAGAGGAGGAACAACTGGTCCACCACTTCCGGCGTCGAGGGAATCCGCCGGTTGCTCAACGCCCTCATGTGCTCCACCGTGCCGAGGCCCCTGTCCTGAACGCTGGCCGCGAAGCGCTCGCGGAACGGTTCGGCCGGATCGAAGGAAGCGTGCGGTTCGACGCTGAGGATCATCAGGAAGAAGGGCTGGTCCGGAGTCTCGGCCGCGACGTCGTCGAGCCAGTCGAGCGCCCACCCGGCCAGGGTGTCCACGTCGACGGCGCCGTACTCGAAACGGTCGAAGCCCTGCTCAAAGCCGGTGTCGGCGGTGACGTTTGCGTTCGCCGAGAAGCCCGCCGTCGCGTAGCCGAGTTCCCGCAGGCGCTCCGGCAACGTGGCGAAGGAGCCGTCGAGTCCATGGTTGAGCTCGCGGATGCCGTGCCGCTCGGGGCCGACGCCGGTGAGCAACGTAGCGACCGTGGGCCTCGTCCACGAAGACTGCGCCACGGCCTGTTCGAACACCGTCGAGCGTTCCGCCAGGGCGTCGAAGTTGGGTGACACCGGCCGCTCGTGGCCATGGAAGCCGAGCCGGTCGACCCGCAGCGTGTCCACGATCCACAGCAGGATGGACTCGGGATCCTGTCCACCGCCTTCTGCAGCCGGTACGGCGACTGCCGGCTCATCGGCCGCCGGCACCACCGCGGCCCGATCCGCCGGTCGCCGACCACGCCCGTCCCCGGTCAGCCGCGGCCGGCGCAGAACAACGCCGGCTTCCCCTTCACCGAAGACAGCCACGCCCCCGGGCGCCCGCAGCGTCAGCCGCGCCGGCCGGACCGTTCCCGGATCGTCGTCAGCCGCAACCGGCCTCCGCTCGCTCACCGGCGGCAACGGCAGGTGCAGGATCGGGTCGGACTCCTGGGCGATGACAGCCGTCACTGGCGCGGCGCCCTCGACCTCCCACACGACGTCGAGGCCGTCGACGCCCCGCGGTGCGATGCTCTCCCAGCGCAGGTCCAGGTCCCATTCGGGTTCGAGAAAGAACGAAACCTCGCTGGCCTCCGGGATCCAGAGCGTCTCGCCCTCTCCACGCGCCTCGCCGGCGATGGAACCGTCGCCCCGCGCGATCCAGTCGCACCCGAAGGACAGCCTTCGCGGGTGCCTGGGTGCCGATCCCGCGTCGCCCGTTCCCTCGGGCCTTCCAAAGTACGCCGGCACCAGGCCAAGCCGGTGGCTGCCTGGGGTCGCGCGTTCCGCCGGAACGACGAATTGCCGCTCCGTGAATCCGGGATCGAGTTCCAGAGACGCGATCTCAACGTCGTCCCAGAGGACACGCAGGACTTGCGGAGGCGCACCCGGATAGCGAAACGCGCGGCACCTCATGCGGACTTCCAGGTCCCGCGCCCACGCCAGAAACACCCCAACCTCCGAGCGCGGCCCGACGGCCCAGACAAAGGTGTTGCCGGCGGGATCCGTCTCGTTCCACGACCAGCCGCCGACCAGGGCAGCAGCAGCCGATGGGGTTCCCAGGTCGATCAGCGGCCGCTCGTGTCTGACCTCGGCGTACTGAAACTCCGAGACGAGATCAGCGACCTCGACTGGCAGCGCACCAGGACCGCAACTGAAGAGCCCAAAGCCCGCCGCCAGCAGCGGAGCAGCCAGACAGCGCCGATGAAACGGTCTCACTCGCCCCGAACCGCGCTGGCCTGGCGCGCGCGGTCGAGCAGGCGCTCGGCGCGGTGCAGGTGCGGGGCGTCGACCATCTGGCCCTCGTGGCGGAACGCCATCCGCCCCTGCGCCTCGTTCTCCTCGAACGCGGCAACGAGAGCCGCCGCCGCGGCGATCTCTTCCTCGCTCGGCGTGAACACGTCGTTGACGATCGGGATCTGGTTCGGGTGGATCGTCATCTTGCCCTCGAACCCCATCCAGGCCGCTCTCTGGCAGTCGAGGCGCAGACCGTCCAGGTCGCCGATGTCCGTGAACACGCTGTCGATCGGCTGTGCGCCGCCGGCACGGGCGGCGAGCAGGGTCATCGACCGGCAGTAGCGGAACACGTCCAGGTACTCGCCGCGCTCGTCCCGGCGCCGGCTCGCGCCGATCGAGACGGACAGGTCCTCGGCGCCCCAGGTCAGCGCGGAGACGCGGTTGGTGGCGGTCAGGTGAGCGAGGTTCAGCGCTCCGCCGGCCGTCTCGGTGGCGATCAGGATCAGCGCGATGCCGCCCAGGTCGTGGCCGTAGGCCATCTCGAGTTGGGCGACCAGCCGATCAACCCGCAGCACGTCATCGACGCCGCTCACCTTGGGGACGACGTAGGCATCGGGCGGGTGCTCCATCGTGACCTCGACGTCCTCCCTGCCCCAGGGCGTAATCAGGTCGTTGATCCGTACCGCCCGCTCTTTGCCGCCGAAGTCCGTCGCCTCGAGCCAGCCGGCTACTTCGCGGCGAACCTCAACCTTCCGATCCGGCGTCACCGCGTCCTCGAGATCGAGGATCAGCGTGTCGGCCTCGAGCCCCAGGGACTTGGCCAGCATGCGCTCGTTGCCCCCCGGGACGAAGTGGACGGCGCGCCGAAGCCGGGTGTTGCTCACGAAGCGACTCTAGAGCGGAGCTCCAGCTCCACGCGGCGCAGGCCCTCCGCGAAGGCTTCGGGCTCGACGCCCAGACCGAAGCGCAGGTAGCCCGGCATGCCGGCCCAGCGACCCGCGACCAGCAGGACGCTGCGGTTCAGCCGGAGCCGTTCGGCGAAGGCGGCACAGTCGGCCGGACGGTCGTTCTCCAGCAGCGGCACGAAGCCGTAGGCGCCGGCCCGCGGCTCACGGTAGGCGATCGCGCCGTTCTGCCGGCCAATCCAGTCGCGGAAAATCACGCGGTTGGTGCGCATCATCCGCCGCGCCCGCTCGAACAGCCGTTCCTGGTTCGACGGCTCGGTCGCGAAACGGGCGATCGGGTCGGAAAGCGCCGCGGGGGCGATCGTCGTGAAGTCCCGCCTCGACCAGCAGCGCTCCACCAACTCGGGCGGACCGGCCATCCAGCCCAGGCGGGCACCCGGCAGACCGTAGGCCTTGGACAGGCTCGAAACCGCGACGACGCGCTCGCCCCGCCCCCACATGCCGGGCGTCTCCTCTCCGGGCGCCAGGTCGTGAACGGCGCCGCGGTAGACCTCGTCCGACAGAACCCAGGCGCCCACCCGTTCCGCGGCCTCCGCGATGCGGTCGAGTTCCGGCGGCGTGAACACGTGGCCGGTCGGGTTGTTCGGATGACTCAGGTAGATGAGCTTCGTCCGCTCGCCGACCGCGTCCTCGAACGCGTCCCAGTCGAGCGCCCAGGTCGATTCGTCGGCGCCGGGTAGGAGAGGTATGTCTCGCACCACCGCTCCGAGACCACGGGCCGCCAGACCTACCTGCAGGTAGTTGGGCACGATGGCGACCACCTCGTCGCCCGGCCGGACCAGGACCTGCACGGCCACGTAGTTCGCCTCGGCCGAGCCGGTCGTCACCAGCAGATTCTCGATCGTCGCGCCCGCGTAGTGCCCGGCGAGCTGCGAGCGCAGCTCCGGCGTGCCGTTCGACTGGATGTACTCGAGCGGCATCGAGTGCAGTCCTTCCAGGTCGAACCCCAGCGCCGCCAGGCCCTCCAGCGTCAGCGGCTCGACGCCGCTCTCGCTCAGGTTGATGTCGACGCGATGTTCCCAGAGCGACTGCTGCCGCTCCAGATCGAAGGTCTCCATCTCCATCGTGCTTCCCCCGCCGGATCGGTCCGTCGTCAGGCGCCGCAGTATGCCACCGCCTCCGTCAGGATAGGCGCCGTGCCGCGATTGCTGCTGCGACTCCTGGCCGGCGTCCACCTGGTTGCCTTCGTCTCCCTATGGGTCCAGATCGACGGTCTCGTCGGGTCGCGCGGAATCCTGCCGGCACAGGAGTTCTTCACCTACCTCGAACGGGTGCTCGGCGCCGGGGCGTTCGAACGGTTCGTCAACGCCCCGTCGCTGCTCTGGTTCGGTTCCGGCGACGCCGCGCTCCACGCGCTCTGCGCGGTTGGCGTTCTTCTGTCGCTGCTCGCGATCGCCGGCATGGTCACCGCGCCGGTCTTCGCCGCACTCTGGATCTGCTACCTGTCGCTGCTCTGGGGCGGCCAGACCTTTCTCGCCTTCCAGTGGGACACGCTGCTGCTGGAGGCGACCCTGTGCGCCGTCGTGCTGGCGCCCCTGGGCTGGCCGTTCCGGGGACCGGCCGGCGCTCCGGCCGGCGCCGGACGGCGGCCGCTCGCGGCGACCGTCCGCGCCGCGTTCCGAGGCGCGCCGAACCCCGCGGCCGCCCAACCGGGGATGTGGCTGTTCCGGCTCCTGGTGGTCAAGCTGATGTTCCTCTCGGGCGCGGTCAAGCTGCTCAGTCTCGATTCGACGTGGTGGCAACTGACCGCGCTCGACGTCCACTACTTCACCCAACCGCTGCCTGTGGCGGCGAGCTGGTACGCGCATCATCTGCCGGACTGGTTCCACCGCCTCTCGGTGCTGGTCATGTTCGCGGTCGAGCTGGCCGTGCCGTGGTGTGTGTTCTCGCGCCGGCTGCGACGGCCCGGCGTGTGTCTGCTGCTGGCACTCCAGTTCCTGATCGCGGCGACCGGCAACTACGGCTTCTTCAACCTGTTGACCGCCGTGCTCTGCCTGTCCTGGCTCGACCGTCCGGCCATCGCGGGTGCGTCGCTACCGGGCAGACCGCCAGCCGAGGGAGCGGCCGCAACCCACCTTCTCCCAGGCCTTGCCGGAACGCGGTTCCGGTGGCTTGTCGCCGCGACGATCCTTCTGCTCAGCCTGTCGGTCACCTCCCGCGAACTCACCCGTTCACTGCCGCGCGGACCCGAGACCCCGCCGACAACCGTCCGGCTGGCGGATTTCGTCGACGGAGCCCTGGTCGAGCCGGCGGCGCCCGTGCTGCGCGCCATCGCACCGTTCCGCTCCATCAACGGCTACGGGCTCTTCCGCGCGATGACGACGTCGCGCCCCGAGATCGTCGTGGAGACGAGCGCCGACGGAGCGACCTGGAGCGAACTCGAGTTCCGGTTCAAGCCCGGCGACCTCGACCGCCCGCCGCGCGCCGCGTTTCCGCACATGCCGCGCCTGGACTGGCAGATGTGGTTCGCGGCTCTCGATCCGGAGCGAGCCGACTGGCTGGGCTCGTTCGTCACGCGTCTGTTCGAAAGCGAACCGGCGGTTCTGGGGCTGCTCGGCGAAGCGAGCCGCCAGGCCGAGCCCCCGCGCTACATGCGTCTCCGCCTCTACGACTACACGTTCAGCGAACCCGGCGCCGGCGCTACGTGGTGGCGGCGTGAGTTCCTCTACGATCTGTCTCCCGTGCTTGAGAGAGAAGCCCTGGTCGCGCTACGGCAGCGCGTGAACTGACGGCATGACGCCGACGGCGTGGCTGCCGAAGCCGAAGTCCGTCGGCTCGTACTCGCCGACGACCCGGGCGTCGCTCCGCTCCGGGATCCGGTCCTCCATGCCGAGACCCCAGTACACGGCGTTCACGAGCAGCCGGCGGAGTCCCTCGCTCTCGAAGTCCGTGGAAGCGCCCATCGTCGTCGTGAAGACGCGAGCGGCCTTGCCGCCGGCGCCGGTGTAGGAACGGGTCCAGGCGATCGGGACCATCGGGTCGTTCTTCTCCCCCTCGACCGGCGGGTCATCGGGCGACATGCCGGCGAGGACGGCGCCGAGCAGCAGGACGTTCGCGTCGTCGCCGAGGTTCCGGAGCCCGTAAACGTCGGTCGGGCCCCAGACGTCGTCGACGCCGCGGAGGATCGGATGGTCGGCCGCGGCCTGCGCGACGACGCCCCGCGTACTTTCCCGGCCGTGACGACCGTGATGGTTGATCCAGGTGTCGCCCAGCACCTGCTGGCCGAAGCCGCCGGGCCAGGACTCGCTGCGAAAACTCCAATGGGCATAGGGGCTGTCCGGGTTCCGCTGGTAGGAGAAGGCATGCGTTGCCGTTCGCAAGCCCACGATCGGCCGCCCGGATTCGACGTAGTCGACGATGTGCTTCATCTGTTCGTCGGGAAGTTCGCGGAACCGCGTGGCGATCACCATCAGATCGGCGTCGCCGAGGGCTTCGAGGCCCGGGATGTTCGTCTGCTCCTCCGGATCGATCGCGCCGGTCTCGGGGTCGATGGAGAACAGGACCACGCATTCGAACCCATGCCGCACCGAGAGCAGCTTGCCGAGCATCGGCATCGCTTCCTCGGAGCGGTACTCCTCGTCGCCGGCGACGAGGACGATCTTCCGGCCCGCGCCGGGTCCGTCGCCGCCCCCGTAGGTGACCCACTGGGCCTCGCTGGCCCCGCCGGGTACAGGCAGGAACATGATCACCGAGGCGGACAGCGCCACCAGGCCGGGTACTGAGAAACCACACTTCATGAGCCGAACCTCCGCCGGCAGCGTACCAGCGCGCTAACGTACGCACCCCTACACTCGACCGGCATTTCACAACGATCAACCCGGCACGAAGCCAGGAGCCTCAAATGAAGAGACAACCTCATCACTTCGCCTTCTTCTTCGGTGTGCTCCTGCTCGCGACCGCCAGCACGGAGGCACAAGACTTGAAGACGGAATTCCTCGGCACGCAGCAGGGCTTCTCCCACATCGCCAAGACAACCGCCAACGGCGTCACCACGATCCGCATCTCGGGCCAGGTCGGTATAGCCGACGGCGCGGACGCACCCGCGGCCACTCTCGCCGAGCAGGCCGAGATCGCCTTCACCAACGTCGTCAAGCGCGTCGAGCAGGCCGGTGCGACCGCCGAGGACATCGTCAAGACGACCGTCTTCATCAAGGACATCGACCCGGAAAAGGTCCAGGCCGCGGGCCGCGCCCAGGCCAAGGTGCTGCAACTCGATCCGCCGCGCGCGTCTACCTGGGTTGGCGTGACGGGCCTGGTGTTCCCGTCGTTGTTGATCGAGGTGGAGGCGACGGCGGTGGTGGCTGCGGAGTAGGAGGCGGATGCCGGCCAGAAGGCCGGCGCACCGACACGCCGAATCCCGTCTCCCGCTCCATTCCGACGCTCCGCGCGGCGTGGAGCGGGAGACGGGATTCGAACCCGCGACCAACAGCTTGGAAGGCTGTGACTCTACCCCTGAGTTACTCCCGCGCACCCGCGAGGGGAGGAAGTGGTGGAGGTGGATGGATTCGAACCACCGTAGGGCTTTGCCCGACAGATTTACAGTCTGTTGCCTTTGACCGCTCGGCCACACCTCCGGCAACTTCCCCATGGAGCCGGCACCCGGATTCGAACCGAGGACCTACTGCTTACAAGGCAGTTGCTCTACCACTGAGCTATGCCGGCCCTCGCTTACGAGGCGCTTGGCGCCACGGCGACGCCGGAGTCTACGCCAGGCCTCATGTGCTGACAAGACGCTGGCGCACCGCCTCGTACAGCAGCGCCGCGGCCGCCGTCGACAGGTTGAGGGATTCTACCCGGCCACGCATCGGCAACCCGAGCAGACCGTCGCAGAGACCTTTCGTGCGCCGGCGAAGCCCCCGCGCTTCGCCGCCGATACAGACGACGACCGGACCGCTCAGGTCCATCGTCCACGGCGGCTCGCCGGCAGCGTCGGCCCCGTAGACCCAGAAGCCCTCCTGCTTGAGGCGTTCGATCTCACGGGCGCTGTTCGTGATCCGTTCAATGGTCAGCCAGTCGACCGCGCCCGCGGCGGCGCCCGCGGCCGCCGGGGAGAGGGGCGCCGCGCCACGGTCGCGGATCAACACCCGGCCGACCCCGGCACCCTCGCAAACGCGGAGGAGAGCGCCCAGGTTCCGCGGATCCTGGACGTCCTCGACCAGGACGACGAGACCGGGATCGATCGCGGCCGCCGACGATCCACCGCGGTCCGCATTCACCAGACTGGCCGCGAAACCGCGCGCCGCCGCCTGGTCCTGACCAGCCTCCACGAGGCGAGCCCGCAGTTCGGCGGGCGCGACGCTCCGGACCCGCACGCGATGCCGTTCGCAAAGCCCCTCGATCGTCCGGCGACGGTCGCCCGCAGAGCGCGAGATGAGCACCTCGGCGACTCGATGCGGCTGGCTGCGCAGGATCTCCCGCACCGGCTGGAACCCCAGCCGCCACCGACCTTTCTCGCGACCTTCAGGCACCGCCGACCGTCCGCTCACGCGCCAGCCCACGGGCGCTCGATCAGCACGACAGCATGAGCGGCCATGCCTTCGCCCCGGCCCAGCGGGCCGAGCCCTTCGTGAGTCGTCGCCTTGAAGTTCATCCGTTCGCGCCCGATCCGAAGCAGCCCCGCCACATGCTCTTCGATCGCCGAACGGTACGGCGCCATCGACGGACGCTCGGCGATGAGCGTCACGTCACAGTTCCGGATGGTGAAACCCTGCTCCAGAACCATCTCGACGATCCGGCCCAGCAGCTCCGAGCTGTCCGCGCCGCGCCAGGCCGGGTCCGACGGCGGGAAATGGACTCCCAGATCGCCCAGGCCGGCGGCGCCGAGCAGGGCGTCACCGATCGCGTGGAGCACGACGTCGGCATCGCTGTGGCCATCGAGGCCCGTCTCGTGCGGTATGCGCTGGCCGCCGAGGATCAACGGGCGTCCGGCGCTCAGCCGGTGAACGTCGTAGCCATGCCCCACGGCCGTCTCGAGCGTCGGCGAGACCTCGCGCTCCTCCCGGAGGAGGGCCTCAATAGCGGGCAGGTCCGAGGGATCGGTCAGTTTCGGATTCGGGTGGGAGGCGGCGACTGCCGATAGCGAACCGGGCGCGAACAGACTGCTCTCGTCGCTGACCTGCAGGTTCTCCCGCTCCGCGCGGTCGAGCGCCTGGCGAAGGTCCACGGCCCGAAACACCTGCGGCGTCTCGGCCCGGAACAGGCCGGAGCGGTCGACGGTCTCGCGGAGGCGGCCAGCCTCGGCCGTCTTCAGAGTGTCGCTTACCGGGCGACCGAGCACCGCGCCCGCGCCGCCGCTTCCGGCGGCGCGGCGCAGCACCTCCGCCAGGTCGGCCGCGGCCAGACAGGGACGAGCGCCGTCGTGCACCGCCACCCAGTCCGACGATGCGACCTCCGCCGTCGCGAGTGCGACTCTCACCGAGTCCTGACGGCGTCGCCCGCCCTCGACCGTGCCGAGGTCCACGTCCCGCGCAACACGCACCTCCCGCAGCAGCATCTCCCGGGTCTCCGCCGCGAGTCCGGGCGGCGTCGCAACCACGAGGCGCTCGACCTCGGGCGCCGCCAGCAGCCGCTCCACCGTCCAGACGAGGAGCGGTCTCCCGAGGACCGGCACGAACTGCTTGGGCTGCTCGCCGCCAAACCGCCGGCCGCCGCCCGCGGCCGGGACGATGGCGCAGCAGGTCACGAATCGGCCAGGTTGGGAGAAGGACGGCCCGGCCGGGAGCGACCTCAGACCTCGAGGATGTCCTTCTCCTTGTTCGCGAGCGCCAGGTTCACCTGGGCGATGTAGTGATCGTGGAGCCTCTGCATCTCGCTTTCGCCCCGGTGCTCGTCGTCCTGGGAGATCTCCTTCGCCTTTTCCATCTGCTTCAGGCGCTCGTTGCCCTCGCGACGGACGCCTCGAACGGTGTTGCGAAAGCGCTCGGCGATTTCATGGGCACGCTTCACCATCTCGCGGCGCCGCTCCTCCGTAAGCGGAGGCACGGGGATGCGGACGATCCTGCCGTCGTTCGACGGGTTCAGCCCCAGGTCGGCGACCAGGATCGCCCGTTCGATCGCCGCGATCTGCGTCGGGTCGAACGGCTGCGCCACCAGCAGCGTGGCGTCGGCAACCGAGAGGCTGGCGAGCTGGTTCAGCGGCGTCGGCGTACCGTAGTACTCCACCGTCACACCGTCGAGCATCGACGTCGAGGCGCGACCGGTGCGCAGCGTCTTGAGCTCAGCGTGAAGATGGTCGACGCCATCCTTCATCCTGAGCTCCATCTCCAAGAACAGCTCCTGCATCTGGTCAGCCTCCCCGACGGGATTGTAGAACGGGCGTCAGGTGACGAGCGAACCGACCTTCTCGCCGAGCACCACGCGGCGGATGTTGCCGAGAACCCCTAAGTCGAACACCGCGATCGGCAGGTCGTTCTCCCGGCAGAGGCTGATCGCCGCGGCGTCCATGATCCCCAGGTTGCGTTCCAGGACCTCCTGGTAGGTCACCTCCGGCAGGCGCTCGGCGCCGGCATCGCGACGGGGATCGGCGCTGTAGACGCCGTCCACCTGTGTCGCCTTCAGGAGGATCTCGGCCTGGATCTCGTTCGCGCGCAGCGCGGCCGCCGTGTCGGTCGTGAGATACGGATTGCCGGTGCCGGCGCCGAAGATGACGACCCGTCCCTTCTCCAGGTGCCGGATCGCGCGGCGGCGTATGAACGGCTCGGCGACGCTCTTCATCTCGAGCGCCGTCTGTACCCGGGTGGCGACGCCGGCCTTCTCCAGCGCATCCTGCATCGCCAGGCTGTTGATCACCGTCGCCAGCATTCCCATGTAGTCGCCGGTCGCCCTCTCCAGGCCGCGGTGGCTCGCCGCCAGACCGCGGATCACGTTGCCACCGCCGACGACGATGCCGATCTCGACTCCGAGCTCGAACACGTCCCGGATCTGACGAGCGATCCGGCGAACCACCGTCTCGTCGATACCGAAGGGCTTGTCGCCCATCAGGGCTTCGCCCGACAGCTTGAGGAGGATGCGGCGGTAGGCCGGCTCGGTCATTGAACCGTCAGGACGGATCGGCGGCCGGCGCGGAGGCGATCGCTACGGTGGAGTCGCCGCCGAGCTGGAACCTGGCGAACCGGCAGATCCGCATGTTCTCGCCCAGCTTGGCGATCGCCTCCTTCAGCACCTCCTCGACCGTCCGTCCAGTGTCCTTGACGAAGGGCTGCTCGAGCAGGCAATTCTCGGCAAAGAACTTTGACATCCGGCCCTCGACGATCCGTTCGACGATCTGCTCGGGCTTTCCGGACTCCAGGGCCTGTTCCCGGTGAATCCTCTTCTCCCGCTCGAGCACGTCATCCGTCACTTCGTCGCGGCCGATGAACCGCGGCTGGCTCGCGGCCACGTGAAGCGAGAGGTCGTGGGCGAGTTGTTGGAAGTCCTCCGTCCGCGCGACGAAGTCCGTCTCGCAGTTGATCTCCAGCAACACGCCGATCTTGCCGCCGGCGTGAATGTAGGACTTCACCAGCCCGTCGCTGGTCGTCCGGCCGGCCTTCTTGGCGGCCGACGCCAGCCCCTTCTTGCGAAGGGCGTCGATCGCCGCCTCCAGGTCGCCGCCGGTCTCCACCAGCGCCTTCTTGCAGTCCATCATGCCGGCGCCGGTCCGCTCCCGGAGCTCCTTGACCATGCCGGCCGTCACTGTCGCGCTCATTTCCTGCTCCCTACGAGGCTGTCACCGCCTCGGACTCGAACTTCATCTGATCTCCGACGCCGCACCTATCGGGTGCGCGGCTGCCGCGGTCAGTTGACCTCGGCGTCGCTGCCGGCCGGCTCGTCTTCGGCCGCCGGTTCACCGGTCCCGGATTCGGCTTCGGCCTCCACCTCGGCGGCGGCTTCCGCCACGACCTCGGGCTCGGCTTCCGCTTCGCCCGCCGGCTTGGACTCCGCCTCCGCTTCGCCCGCAGCCTCGACCGCCTCGGGGTCAGCTTCCGGCTCGGGTTCAGCTTCCGGCTCGGACACAGCCTCTGACTCGGACACGGCCTCCGGCCCTGACTCGGAGGCAGCCTCCACCGCCGCATCGGCCGTGGCCTCCGCGTCGCCGGCAGTCTCCACCGGCTCGACCGCCTCCGCGCCGTCGCCGTCCTTGCCCCAGGCCGCGGCGCCCTCGATGTAGGAGTCGGCGATGCGCCCGGCAAACAACCGGATCGTCCGGATCGCGTCGTCGTTGCCCGGAATCACGTGGTCCACCAGTTCGGGGTCGCAGTTCGTGTCGACGATGGCAACGACCGGGATGTTCAGCTTGTTCGCCTCCGCGATCGCGATGTGCTCGCGGCGCGGATCGACGACGAACAGCGCATCCGGCAACCGCTCCATGTCACGAATGCCGTCGAGGTTTCGGACCATCTTGTCCCGCTCGCGCTCGAGCCGGAGAATCTCCTTCTTGGTCAGCAGACTGTCCTCGTCGGCCAGCTTCCGCTCCGTCTCCTGGAGACGCTCCACGGAAGCGCGGATGGTCACGAAGTTCGTCAGGGTTCCGCCAAGCCAGCGATGAGTGACGTAGAACTGGCCGCAGCGGCGCGCCTCTTCCTCAACCGCCTGCTGCGCCTGGCGCTTGGTGCCGACGAAGAGCAGCCGGCGCCCCATGCGAGCCATGTGCTCGACGTAGTCCGCCGCCTGGCGGAAGCGCTCCAGCGTCTGCTGGAGATCGATGATGTAGATGCCGTTGCGGCGGCCGAAGATGTAGCTCCGCATCTTCGGGTTCCAGCGTCTCGTCTGGTGGCCGAAGTGCACGCCGGCCTCCAGCATCTCCTTCATCGTGACGTTGGCCAAGACCCTGTCCCCGCTACCGCTTGCTGAACTGGAAGCGCGCACGCGCACCCTTCTGACCGTACTTCTTGCGTTCCTTGCGCCGCGGGTCGCGGGTCATGAACCCGGCCGTCTTGAGCGATTCGCGAAACGTCGGTTCCAACTCCACCAGCGCCCGCGACAGACCGTGGCGGATCGCGCCGGCCTGACCGGAACCGCCGCCTCCGCGGACAGTCGCCCGCATGTCGAGTTCGCCTTCCTTCTCGACGACCTGCAGCGGCTGGCGGATGATCATCTTGAGCACCTCGCTGTCGAAGTAGTCGTCCATCCCCACACCGTTGACGGTCATCTCGCCGGTGCCTTCGCGCAGGAACACCCGCGCGGTGGCCGTTTTTCGACGGCCCGTTCCGTAGCTCGTCTCCGTCAACTCGCGCTCCCTTCCTCAGTGATCGTCATCGCTTCCGGCTGCTGGGCCTGATGCGGATGCTCGGCGCCGGCATAGACCTTGAGTTTGCGCAGTTGCCGACGGCCAAGACGGTTCTTGGGAAGCATGCCCCGGACCGCCAGCTCGACCAGCCGCGTCGGCCTGCGGCCACGCAGGCGTCCGGCCGTCTCAGTCTTGAGCTTTCCGGGCTGGCCGCTGTGCCGGTAGTAGATCTTCTTCTCGTCCTTGCCGCCCGTCAGGACCGCCTTCTCGGCGTTCACGACGACGGCGAAATCGCCGACGTCGACATGGCGGGCATACGTCGGCTTGTCCTTGCCGGTGAGAATGCGCGCCAGACGCGTCGCCAGACGTCCCAGTGGAACGCCCGCCGCGTCGACGACGTACCACCGGCGCTCCACTTCTCCCGCCTTGGGGCTGTAGGTCCGGTTGGGCGTTCTCGCCTTGGTGATCGCTGTCATTGTGTTCATACTCTTGCCGGTCGGCCCTTACTCTCCAGATGCCTTCCGGATGCCGACGCTCCGTTACGCACGGGCTCACGGCAGGAGCGGGCATACTCCTAGCGGAACCTCCCCGCGCAGAGGAACGGGGATCGTAGAGTCCGGGGCGGGCCTTGTCAAGACGAACTTCGGTCCGTCAACCGCCGCTTCCGCGTATCCTCACCCACCTCATGGCACCTCTCCGGGTGGGTCTCACCGGCGGCATCGCCAGCGGCAAGTCGACGGTCGGCGCGATGCTGGCCGAACTGGGCTGCGTCGTCACGGACGCGGACGCGCTGGTGGCCGACCTGTACGGACCCGGTGAGCGCGGCGCCGCCGCGGTGGCGGAGCTCTTCGGACCGGAAATGCTGAAGCCGGACGGGTCCGTCGACAAGGAAGCCCTGGGACGCCTGGTGTTCGGCGACCCGGCAAGCCGAAAGCACCTGGAACAGGCGATTCATCCCCTGGTCGGACAGCGCTACCTGGAGGTTCTGCAGGCAGCCGGCGATGGGGCCGTCGTCGTCTTCGAGGTACCGCTGCTCGCCGAGGGCGGCGGCCGCGGGCGCTATGACGCCGTGGTGACGGTCGAGGCCCCGGAGCAGGTTCGCCTCGACCGCGCCGTCGAACGCGGACTCGACCGCGACCAGGCGGAGGCCCGCATGGCCGCCCAGGCCACCAGCGAGCAACGCCGCGCCGCCGCCGACTTCGTGATCGAAAACACCGGCAGCCTGGTAGAGCTCCGGAGCCAGGTCGAGGCCGTGCACTCGACCTTGAAGGGCCGCGCTCAGGGCTCCTGATCGGCCGCAGCCGGGCCATCGAGGGCCCGGAGAAAGTCACGCCAGGCACGGCCTCGGTGGCCGATCCGATCCTTGACCTCATCGCCCAGCTCCGCGTAGGTCCGCTCGAGTCCATCGGGCTCGAAGACCGGATCCCAGCCGAAGCCGCCCTCACCTCGCGGCGGCAGCACCAGCCGGCCGGTCGTCGCGCCCTCGGCGATCACTTCGCGGTCGCCATCCCTGAACATGAGGGCGCATCGCGCGACGACCCCGGGGTCGCCGGCACGAATAGCGACGTTCGCTATGCCCTCATCGCCCACCGCCTCCAGCATCCACTTGACCAGCGGCCCTGGGAAACCGTTCATGCAGGCCAGTTCCAGGCCGGTTTCCTCGACCACGACCGGCCGGTCGAGCCGCTGCCAGGCAGCCTCAGCCTTGAACCGCAGCACCTCGATCAGGTCGCCTGACTGAATCTCCGGCAGATCGATCGCCGCCGTGGCCAACCGGCGGCCCACGATCCGCTCCGCCTCGCGCCGCTTGTTCGCGTTGCCGGTGACCAGCACCCACGGTCGCTGGCTGGCATACCCGTCGCTCACCCTTCGGCCCCTGGAACCGGCATGAATAGTCGTGCGTGAACGTGGTGTATTATTCGCGCCGAGATAGCCAAGGGACAGGCAGTGTAGCCCGCCCCATGAAGTCCGGCCCAACGGAGAGATGCCTCACATGCCTGAACACCTGATCTCGATCGCCGACCTCGAGGAGGGCCAACTCGAGTCGCTCCTCGAACTGGCCCTGGAACTCGACGCCAGGCCGCAGGCCCACCGCGACGCCCTCAGGGGCAAGTCGATCGGCCTCTACTTCGAGAAGGCATCGACCCGAACCCGGGTCAGTTTCGAAGCGGGCATGGGCCAGCTCGGAGGTCAGCCGATCTTCCTCTCCAGCCGCGACCTCCAGATCGGCCGCGGCGAAACGATCGCCGATACCGCGCGCGTCCTGTCCCGCTACGTGGATCTCCTCATGCTGCGCACGTTCGATCACAGCACCGTCGTCGAGATGGCCGAGCACGCCACAGTGCCCGTGATCAACGGGTTGACCGACGAGCTGCACCCCTGCCAGGCGCTCGCCGATCTGATGACGGTCCACCAGGCGTTCGGCGGCCTGCGCGGCCGCCGGGTCGCTTACATCGGCGACGGCAACAACGTCGCCCAGTCCCTGATGATCGCCTGCGCACGCGCGGGTGTCGACTTCTCCATCGCCTCGCCTCCCGGCTACGAAGTCGATGACAGGTACCTCGACCTCGCCGGACAGTTCGCCGCCGGCACCGGCGCCGGCATCGAAACCGGAACCGACCCGCGGGCCGCCGCCGGCGGCGCGCACGCCGTCTACAGCGACGTCTGGACCTCGATGGGCCAGGAGCGGGAACGAGAGCAGCGCCTCGCCGACTTCGACGGCTACACCGTCGACGACGAACTGATGTCCAGGGCCAGGGATGACGCGATCTATCTCCACTGCCTGCCCTGCCACCGTGGTGAGGAGGTCGCGGCCTCCGTCGTCGACGGCCCACAAAGCCGCGTCTTCGACCAGGCCGAGAACCGGATGCACACGCAGAAGGCGGTCATGCTCCGCCTCCTCGACCGCGCGTAGAGGAGCGGAGTCACTGACGATAAGCGTAGGTTCACCAACGACTTACGCTGGTAGACTGCGGACATGGCCGAAGCCAGGGAGGCACCGCAGAACCCGCTTCACGAGCGCTACGCAAGCGCGGAGATGGCGCGGCTGTTCTCGGCGCGGCACCGGTTCCGAAGCTGGCGGCGGCTCTGGATCTGTCTGGCCGAGAACCAGGCGGCCCTGGGGCTGCCGATCAACGAGCGCCAGCTCGACGCGTTGCGCGAGCATGCGGACGATCTCGACCTGGAGCGAGTAGCCGCTCTGGAACGCGAAACCCGCCACGACGTGGTGGCTCACCTGCGGCACTTCGCCGAGGTCAGCGGCGAAGCGGGCAGCATTCTGCACCTGGGCGCGACGTCGGCGTTCATCACGGACAACACCGACGCCCTGATCGTCCGGGAAGCGCTCGACCTGGTCGCGGGGAGGCTGGCGGCCACCGTCGCCGCTCTGGCTGATTTCGCCCGCAGGGAGCGCGCCACGACGGCGCTCGCCTACACCCACTTCCAGTCGGCCCAGTTGACGACGCTGGGCAAACGCGCCTGCCTCTGGCTCCAGGACTTTCTGACCGACCTCGAGGAGGTGGCCGACCGTCGCGACCGGCTGCGCTGCCGGGGCGCCAAAGGCACCACGGGCACCCAGGCCTCGTTCCTGACCCTCTTCGGCGGCGACCACGGCAAGGTCCGTGAACTCGACTCCCGGATCGCCTCGGCTCTCGGCTTCGAGGCGAGCTGGCGGATCACGGGCCAGACCTACCCGCGCAAGCAGGACAGCCAGGTCCTGCACACCCTGTCCGGCGCCGCGGAGAGCTGCCACAAGTTCGGCAGCGATCTGCGGCTGCTGCAGGGCGTGGGAGAACTCTCCGAGCCGTTCGACGAGAACCAGGTCGGTTCCTCGGCGATGGCCTACAAACGCAACCCGGTTCGGGCCGAGCGCATGTGCTCGCTGTCGCGCCGGGTCATGAGCGACTCGTTGCACGGGGCGCTGAACGCCGGCACCCAATGGCTCGAGCGCAGTCTCGACGACTCGGCCAACCGGCGCCTGGTGCTGACCGACTGCTTCCTGACCGTCGATGCCGTGCTGCTGCTGGCCGCGAACATCGCCCAGGGCCTGCGGGTCAATGAAGCGGCCACGGCGGCCCGGGTGAGGCGCGAGTTGCCTTTCATGGCCACCGAGACCTTCCTGATGGAGGCATCGCTGCGCGGCGGCGACCGACAGGAACTGCACGAGCGCATCCGGCGGCACAGTCTCGAGGCATACGCGCGGGTCTCCGCGGGTGAGGCGAACCCGTTGATCGACCTGATCGCGGGAGACCCTTCGTTCGGACTCGGCCGCGACGAACTCGAGTCCCTGATCGATGCTGACTCCTTCACCGGCCGCTCGGCGCAGCAGGTCGACGAGTTCCTCGCCGAGGCCGTCGAACCGGCGCTGGCGCGGCACCGGGCCGCGGCGGTCGAGGCGCCGAGGGTTTAGCCGCCCCATGCGCCAGCCGAGATCCCGTCCCGACCGCACCCGCCGTCCGCTCACGGCCGCGCTCGCCGCCGTCATCGCCGCCGGCCTGCTCGCAGGCTGCGCCTCGACCAAAGCCCTCGAGTCGCCGAACCGCGGCACCACCCAGAAGGGGCTGGCGTCGTGGTACGGCGCCAAGTTCCACGGCCGGCCGACGGCCAGCGGCGAGATCTACGACATGAACCGCATCTCGGCCGCTCACAAGCGGTTGCCGATGGGAACGGTCGTGCTGGTCAGGAACCGGGACAACGGCAAGAAGCTCAGGGTCCCGATCAACGACCGCGGTCCCTTCATCAAGGGCCGGATCATCGACCTCTCAGTGGGCGCCGCCAGACAGCTCGAGATGTTCGGCCAGGGTCTTGCGAACGTACGCATCAAGGTCGTGCGGCTGCCCCCGAAGAAGAGGAAACTGCCGATCTCCTACCCGGCTCGCGGCTGGCGCGACAGCAAGGCGAGCCGCGACCGGGGGAGCGGATTCACCATCCAGGCCGGCGCCTTCCGCCAACGCAGCAGCGCCGAGGCGCTGGCCCGCCGGCTGCGTCGCGAACTCGATCTCGACAACGTGAAGATCACAAGAGGGCGAGGAGTGCATCGCGTCCAGATCGAGCGCCGGCGGAGGCAAGCGGCTGACGACGTGCTGCAACGCCTGAAAGACGCCGGCATCGCCGCGTTTCTCGTGGGCTGAAGAGGGCCGGACCGGCCTCGTCAGGAGAGGTCGAACAGGTCGACCGAGATCGAGTCCTCCAGAGCCAGAAGCGCCGCCAGGCACTCATCGTCGGGCGGCTGATCGAGTCGCAGGACGGCCAGGGCGTGGCCCCCGGGCTCGCGGGCCAGGTGAATGTCGGCGATGTTGATGCCGCCGTTCCCGAGCAACGTGCCGAGGCGGCCGACGAATCCGGGTACGTCCAGGTTGCGAACGACGAGCAGCAGGCCCTGGGGCTTGAACTCCATCCGGAAGCCGCCGAAGGAGACGACCCGCAGATCGCCGTGGATCTCGCCGTGGCGGTAGGTCGTGCCCGCAACCTCGGCTACGCCGTCGGCGGTCCACGCGCCGGCCGCCGGCTCGGCGCCGACCGCCCGCACCCGCACCAGGTGGGCGTAAACGGCCTGGTCGCTGTGCGTGGCCTGCACGAGCTCGACCCGGCGGTCGGCGGCCATCCGCTCGGCGTTGACATAGTTGACTCCCTCGCCGCAGGACGGAACCAGGGCGCCCTTGAGCGCAGCCACGGCGACCGATTTCCGCAGTTCCTGGTCGATGCCCCACAGATCGACCTGGACCCGCCGCAGGCCGCCGCCGAGGGCGACCGCGGCCAATCGGCCGAGCTGCTCGCCCAGGCGCAGGAAGGGTTCTCCGCGAGACCCCGAGGAACGGAACGGCAGATTCACCGCCGACACCGCGAGCGAGCCGCCGAGCGCGGCGAGCACCATGCGAGCGGTCTCGGTGGCGATTCGCTCCTGCGCCTCCGAGGTCTGGGCCCCGATGTGGGGCGTCGCCACCACCCGGGGGTGAGCGGCCAGCCGGTAGTCCGTCGGCGGCTCCTCCGGGAACACGTCGAGGCCGGCGCCCGCCAGCTTGCCCGAGTCCAGCGCCTCGAGCAGCGCCTCGGCGTCGACGACGCCGCCCCGGCCGACGTTGATGACCGCCGCACCGTCCTTCATCGAAGCGATGCTCCGCCGGTTCAGCATGTTCCGCGTCTGGTCGGTGAGCGGCGTGTGGAAGGTGATGAAGTCCGAGCCCGCCAAGAGATCGTCGAGCGACATCGGCTGGACATCGAGGCGCTCGGCGACTTCGGCCTGCAGGTAGGGATCGAAGGCCAGCACGTCCATCTCGAACGCGCGCGCGCGCCGGGCGACACGCTGCCCGATCTGGCCGAAACCGATGATTCCCAGCGTCTTGCCGTGGAGCTCGCTGCCGACGTGACTCTTGCGTTCCCAGCGCTCCGCCTTGAGCGACGCGTCGGCGGACGGAATGCGCCGCGCCAGTGCCAGCAGCAAGGCGAAGGTGTGCTCGGTGGCCGAGAGCGAGTTCGCCGTCGGCGCGTTGATCACCAGCACGCCGCGCTGGGTCGCGGCGGCGATGTCGATGTTGTCGACGCCGACCCCGGCGCGGCCCACGACCTTGAGACGGTCGCCGCCTTCCAGCACTTCGCGCGTGATCTCCGTTCCGCTGCGCACGATGACGGCGTCGTAGTCCGCGATCAACTCGGCCAGGCGCGGCCGGTCCGCGTCACGCAGTTCATCGACCTCGGCGCTCCGGCGGAGAACTTCGATGCCGGCCGGCGCCAGCGAATCGGCAATCAGAACCCGCTGCATGGGGCGGATTGTTGCAGCGCTTCAGGAGTACAGCAAGACCGGATCGCACTCGGCCCGGAACTCTCGCTGATCGTCTTCCCAGGTGGCGTACCAGCGTTCCACGGCATCCTCGACGCCGAGAACGACGCGGAAGCGATCCGTGCCCGCCAGGAGGTCGATCGCCGGCGTGTCGGCGACGAACTCGTACGGCTCGCTCCGCCAGCCGAAGTCCGGGCCGAGAACGTCACGAAAGGCCAGCAGCAGCTCGAAGCCCAGCCGCACCGGCCGCAGCAGACCGGCGTCCTCGAGCCGCAGCTCGACTCCGGCGCAGACGGACCCGGCGTGCTTCTGGAACTGCGGTCTGAACATCGCGGGCACGACGGACACACCGGCGAGCCCGGCTGCCGCCAGCCTTTCCCCGCAGCGGCCGGCGAGCGCGGGCGCGTCGGCGCCGGGGACGCCAAGGAGTTGAAACGGTCTCGTCGTGCCCCGTCCCTCCGAAACCGTGGTCGCCTCGAACAGGCACAGGCCCGGGTAGAGATGCGCCGTCTCCGGCGCCGGCATGTTGGGCGAAGGCGCCGTCCACGGCCAGCCGACCTCCCGCCACGCCTGCCGCCGGCGCCAGCCCTCGACTTCGAAGACCGTCAGCGAGCCGCTGTCCCAGCCGCGCCGGCGCCCCTCCAGCAGGAGGATCTCCGCCATCGTCAGGCCGTGCCTTTGAGGCATGCGGAAGGCGCCGACGAAGGACGTGAAGTCGGGATCCAGGAGGTTGCCCTCCACCTCCAGGCCACCGAGCGGATTGGGCCGATCGAGCACCCAGACCTCGCAGCCGGCCCGGAGCGCCGCCTCGGCGGTCCACACCGCGGTCGCCGCGAACGTGTAGTAGCGCGCGCCGACGTCCTGGAGATCGATCACCACCAGGTCGCAGCCGTCAAAGACGCCTGGCCGCGGTAGGAGGCTGCCGGCGTCGCCGCCGTAGAGCGAGACCACCGGACTGCCGGTCCACGGATCGCGTTCGTCCGCGGAGGCCACCATGTCCTGTTCAACACCGTAGAAGCCATGCTCAGGTCCCAGCAGCGTGACCGCCGGCTGCACCGCATCCAGCGCCACATGGGCGTGGACGCCGCGCAGGCTGAGCGACGCCTGGTGGCACAGCAGCGCGTAGCGACGGCCCTTGATGCGGCCCGCGTCGTCCAGCAGGCGGTCGAGGCCGGACCGGATCGGCATGATCGGCGGAACGTTAGGAGTCTGAGCCGCGCCGGTAGTCGCCGCTTCGACCGCCGCTTTTCGCTTCGAGCAACAGGTCCGTGACGACCGCGCCGCGCTCGACCGACTTGACCATGTCGTAGAGGGCGAGAGCCGCCGCGGCGCACGCCGTCAGCGCTTCCATCTCGGCGCCCGTGCGAGCCGTGGCCACGACGCGGCTAAGGATCCTGACGCCGCCCTCAACCGGTTCGATCTCCACCTCGACCTGGTCGAGCGGCAGCGGATGGGCCAGGGGAACCCAGGTCGCCGTACTCTTCGCGGCCTGAACGCCGGCGAGCCGGGCCACGGTCACCGCATCGCCCTTGGGCAGGCTCTCCAGCCGCTCGACCGTCTGCCCGGAGAGCAGAACGCGGCAGGACGCCTCGGCCACACGCCGCGTCACCTCCTTGGCGGAAACGTCGACCATGGCAGCCCGCCCGCGGCGATCGAGGTGGCTAAAGCGCGAGTCTCCTGGAAGTTGGGCGCTCATCCCTGCTCGCTAACCTAGCAGTCGGAATGCGCCTCGCGATCGTCATGCCGGTGCTCGAGGAGGCGGAACGGGTGCAGACCGCCATCGCCGCGGCGCAAGCCCACTGCGACGAACTCATCGTCGTCGACGGCGGCAGCAGGGATCGCACCGCGGAACTGGCTTCCGGCGCGGGCGCGCGGGTCGAGACGGTGCCGCGGGCGGGGCGTGGACTCCAACTGCGAACGGGCGCCAGCCTGGCGATCCAGGCCGGGGCCGACGTGCTGCTGTTCCTCCACGCCGATACGCGGCTGCCGCCAGCAGCACGGCCCGGGATAGAACGCGCCGTGAACTCCGGCGCGGCTGGCGGGGGCTTCCTGATCGACTTCGAGGCAGCGCCGCCGCTGCTGCGACGGGGCCGGGCCCTGGTCGACATTCGGACCCGATGGCTGCACGCTCCGCTCGGCGACCAGGCCCAGTTCGCTACGGCAGCCGCCTACGCCGCCTGCGGCGGGTTCTCCGACCTGCCGATCCTCGAGGATCTCGACTTCATCGGCCGCCTCCGCCGCCAGGGACCGATCTCGGTCGTGGAGCAGCGCGCGACCACCTCATCCCGACGCTTCGCCGAGCGAGGCGTCGTCCGCACCGTGGCGACGAACTGGCTGATCTGGTCGCTGTTCGTCGCCGGCGTCAAACCGGCAAGGCTGGCAGGCCTCTACCCCCTGGTGCGCTAGAGCAGCCGGGAGGTAGAGGCTGGACGGCCGCTAGTTGAGGGCGTCCTTCAGCGGACGGCTGACCTTGAACCGAACGCCGTTGCTGGCCGCGATCATGAGCGCCTCGCCGGTCTTCGGGTTCCGGCCGGCCCGGGCGCCGCGGTGCGACACGGAGAAACTCCCGAGGCCAGGAAGCTGCACGCGGTCGCCGTTCTGCAGATGGCTCGAGATGCTGTCAATCAGGGACTGGACGGCATCCGCCGCCTGCTTCTTGCTGAGACCCGCGCCATCGGCAACGGCGTCTACGATGTCTGCCTTTCCGGCCATCGAACGTACTCCTTAAGGTCGGTTATGAGCTACACCGCAGTTGTTGACGCGAAACCGGAAGCCAGGCTGACGCAGCGTCCCCGGCAGGCGTCTCCGACGCGTGGCTTCTGGTATTCGATGTCATCTTCGGGTATGCTCGGCGGTTTTGCTCGTGAAGCTCACGAAGCCCCGAGAATCTATGGCAGAAGAACCCGTATTGTCAATGTTGACCTACACTTCCGGCTACAGCGAGTGGTCGCGGACGAACTCGCCCTGGGCCTGCGCCCGCCCGAGCGACCGCTTCAGCCGGCCGCGCGCTGGAGCACCTGGACCGTGAAGCCGTCGTGACCTTCCGCCGGAAGCAGTCGCCACAGGCCCGATGCTTCGACGTGGTCGGCCGCGGGCCGGCGTAGATCGGCGCTCAGGTCCCGGAGGTCGAAGTCGGACCGCGATTCCAGGAAAGCCGCGACAACGTCCTCGTTCTCTTCCGGCTCGATGGAGCACGTGACGACGACAAGCATGCCGCCCGGCCGTACGCAGTCAGCCGCTCCCCGGACCAGCGAGCCGGCTTGCTCCGCCAGCCGTTCGATCTCGGCCGCGCTGATGCGCCACTTGAGTTCAGGGTGCTTGCGCAGGGTACCCGTGCCGCTGCACGGAAGGTCAACCACGACCCGGTCGAAACGGTCGCGAAAGGGGAGAGCGGCGCCGTCCGCGGCGCAGAGCAACGGCGCCAGGGCCAGCCGAGCGGCATTCCGGCGCATGGTCTGCAGACGCCCGAGCGAAACGTCGCTGGCCACGCAGAGAGCATCCGGCTGCTCCGCGAGCAACGCGAACGTCTTGCCGCCCGGGGCCGCGGCGATGTCGAGCACACGCTCCCGGGGGGCGGGCGGGGGCACGATCGCCGCCAACTGACTCGCCTCGTCCTGCACGTAGAAGGCGCCGCGCCGATAGGCCTCCGAGAACAGCGGGTTGCCCCACCGGACCGTCAGGCAGTGCGGCGCCAGCACCGAGGGCTCGACGCCCACGTCATCGTCGATCAACTGCTCGGCCAACGGAGCGCGGCCTCCCCGCTCGCGGAACGCGAGCAGATGGAGCGGCTTCGGGCGGTTGTTGGCGGTCAGGATGGCGATGGTCCGCGTCTCGCCATAGGTGCGTAGCCAGCGCTCGACGAGTAAATCCGGGTGCGAGTGCACGATGCCGAGCCGGACGGCCGGATCGCTCCCTTCGACCGGCCAGGCGTCGCGGCGCGGAGAGCGGGCGATCCGTCGCAGCACGCCGTTGACGAAGCTGGCGCCGCCAGCATGGGTGCGTCCCGCCGCCTGCTCCACCGCCTCGTTGACCGCGGCGTGCGCGGGAACACGGTCCAGGAAGAAGAGCTGATACACGGCGATCCTCAGCGGCGCGAGCAGGGCCCGCTGGATCCGGGAAAGCGGTCGTCCGGATGCGGACACGAGCACGTGATCGATGAAGCGCAACCAGCGCAAGGTGCCCAGCACGAGTTCCCGCAACAGCCCGTGGTCCCTCGGATCGGAACGCTCGAGCGCGCCGTCGAGGAAGGTCGAAGCCGGCGCCCTGGACTCGAGTGTCCGCTCGAGGACGAAGGCGGCCGACTCCCTGACCTTGGCGTGGGCCGTGAGCGGCGCTTCGGTCCGGCGGCGGCGCCAACCCGGACCGGAACCCAGGTTCCGAATCGGTCGTCGACGGGTCATTCCTGCACCCCGAAGCGCTCGCCGACCGCCAGACGCAAACCGTTCGCAAGGTCGACGCCACTGACCGGACGGCGGCCCGGGCGCTGCACTCGATCGAGCGCCAGGGCCGACGAACCGCCGCATCGGACCACCGCCGCCCGACCGATGCCTTCGACCTGGCAACACCCCAGAAACGCACCAGGCCGATCCCGGCCATTTCCCCGTTCCGGCCCCGCAAACGAGGTCAGGGGCCGCACCGCCACGATCCGTATCGCTTCGCTCCGCAGCCACGTCCGGGACCCCGGCCATGGCTCGTAGGCACGCACCCGGCAGGCGATCTCGCCGGCTTCCCGATCCCAGTCCACCACGCCATCCTCCGGACGGAGCATCGGCGCATAGCTTGCCGCCGCGTCGCACTGCGGCCGGGGTTCGACATCGCCGGCCTCCAGGCCGTCCAGTGTTCGCACGAGAAGCCGGGCACCGACTTCGGCCAGGCGCGGCGCCAGCTCACCGGCCGTCTCAAGCGGCCCGATCGCCACCTCTTCGCGCAGCAGAATCGGCCCCGTGTCGAGACCCTCCTCCATGACCATGGTGGTCACTCCCGTCACTCTCTCGCCGTTGGCGATCGCGGCCTGGATCGGCGATGCGCCGCGCCAGGCCGGCAGCAGGGATGCGTGGATGTTCAGGCAACCCCGGGACGGCAGTTCGAGCAGGCTACGGGGGAAGATCCTGCCGTAGGCGGCGACCACCGCGAGGTCGAGCTCCATGCCGCGGAGTCGACCGAGAAACGCGTCGTCCCGCACACGCGTCGGCTGCAGCAGGTTAACGCCGTGCGCCTGCGCCCAGCGGGCCACGGGGGGTTCGACGACCCGGCCTCCCCGGCCCGCGCGCCGCGCCGGCTGGCTGACGACGACGATCGGGCGCCGGCCGGCCGAGTCCAGAGCGGCCAGCGACGGCACCGCGAACTCCGGCGTGCCGAAGAAGGCGATCCTCTCGAGTCTCGGCCGCGCGGACATCGTCCGCCGACACTACCGCCGCCAGCCCCCTCGGAACGCACTCCGTGGCCTTCCGCGGCGCCACCTTGTATGGAACTGGCCGCCAATCGGAGCCGCTTCGCGGCGCAAACACCTGGCCGCCTTCGGCGGCAGCGGGTCAGAAGACCCGCGCACCGACAGGCGGACCAGTTCCATGCGCGACAGCGCAGCCTGACGGCAGCGCCACCTGCTAGTTGAACGCGATCTGCGACTGGTCGACCTCTTCGAAGTAGTCGGGCGGCACGAGGACTTGCCGCGGCTTGCTGCCCTGGGCGGGGCCGAGGATTCCATCCTGTTCCATCAGATCCACAAGCCGCGAAGCGCGGGAGAAACCCACTCTCATCCGACGCTGGAGGAAGCTCGCCGATCCCATTCGTTCCGCGACCACCAGCCGGGCCGCCTCGTCGTAGAGGACATCGTCGCCGCCATTCTCCCCGGCAGACGCCGAACGATCCTCCGGCGGCGGCTCGAGCACGGCCGGATCGAGGTTGGGCTGGCCCTGCCGCTTGAGCCAGCGGACCAGCGCCGCCGTTTCCTGCTCCGTCACGAAAGCGCCGTGCAGGCGAAGCATGCGGCCGCTGCCGGGCGGCATGAACAGCATGTCGCCCTTGCCGAGCAGTTTCTCGGCGCCGACCTGGTCGAGGATGGTGCGCGAATCGTGCCGCGTCGCCGCGGCATACGAAATCCGGCACGGGAAGTTCGCCTTGATCGTGCCCGTCAGAACGTCGACCGAGGGACGCTGGGTCGCCACGATCAGGTGGATGCCGACCGCCCGCGCCATCTGCGCCAGACGGGCGATCGACGTCTCGACCTCGGACGAGGCGACCATCATCAGGTCGGCCAGTTCGTCGATCACGATCACGTAGTACGGAAGCGGCTCGAGATTGCGGGGCTCGGCGGGTTCGTCCGCCTCCTCATCCCGAAGTCGCAGTCGGTTGGCCACTTCGGGATCGGCTATTGCCCGGTTGTAGAAGTCGATCGATCGGACGTGAACCTCCGCCAGCAGACGGTAGCGGCGCTCCATCTCGCCGACGGCCCATCGCAGTGCGTTCGAGGCCTGCTTCGGTTCCACGACAACGGCGGTCTTCAGGTGCGGAATGTCCGCGTAGACCCCGAGTTCGATCCGCTTCGGGTCGATCAGGATGAACTGGACTTCATCACTCCGGGCGCGGTACAGGATGGAAGTCAGCATCCCCTGGAGACCGACGCTCTTGCCGGCGCCGGTGGCCCCCGCGACCAGCAGATGCGGCATCTTGGCCAGGTCCGCGAAGTACGGCTCGCCGCGGAGCGTGCGCCCGAGCGCCATGGTGAGCGGGGACTTGCCCTCCCGGAATCCGGAGTCGGCAAGCAGGCCACCCAGGGGGATGATCGTCCTGTGCTTGTTCGGGACCTCGATGCCCAGCGTCGATCGGCCGGGCATGCGTTCGATCCGGATCGCCTCGGCCTTCAACGAGAGCGCCAGATCGTCCTGAAGGTTGACGATCTGGGCGACCTTCACACCGGGCGCCGGCTGGAACTCGAACACGGTGATGACCGGACCGGGGCTGATGCCCTCGACCGTGCCCTCGACTCCGAACTCGGCGCAGCGAGCGCAGATGAGCTCACCGAGTTCTCTCAAGCCGGCCTCGTCGACCTCGCTGTTGACCTCCTCGGTGTACAGCAGGTCGAGCGGCGGCAACTCCCCACTCTCCGTCCGCTGCCCGGTTTCGACCTGTTGCTCGGTCTTCCCGCCCGACACAGGCGTCCTCGCGGGCGCGGCCGGCCCGGCGGGAACCGGCGTCGCCCCGGTCGCCGACGGCCGCGCGGCGCGCGTCTCCTCCGCGCCGCGGGCTGCCGTCTTCGCCCTGCCCTCGGCCGTCCGGCGAAGCGGGAGATCCACGAGCGGCGGCTCCACCGCCAGCTCCGGCGCGGCCTTCGCCTTGCCACGGCCGGCCTTCTGTTCCGACGCTTTGGCCCTGGACTTCCTCCGCGGCCTGGGCTTGAGCAGGACAACGAACGCCCTGAGCCGGCGGAAACCGGCGGCGATCGATTCGTCGAGGCTGCTCCGCAGCATCAGCGCGATCCCGAAGACGAGGCCGGAAACGGCGATCACTCCAGCGCCGAGCCCGCCCAACTGGCCTTCGACCGCCCCGGCGATCGTCGACCCCAGAAAACCCCCGGCAGTCAGGGATTCCCCCCGGAACGCGACTTCGCCCGCGACAAGAGCCACCAGTGTCGGCGCGGCCACCAGGGCGACGACGATGCCGGCACCCTGCACTGGAGAAGGAACGTCGGCGCGGGCGCGGACGAGCCGGTAACCCACGCCGAAGACCGCCAGGGCCACCGCCAGCACCGCGAACCCCAGGAAACCGTATCCGGCGGCGGCGACGTGGGCGCCCACGGGCCCGATCAGGTTGGCCGTCTCCGCCGAGTCCTCGGCGCTGCGCATGAAGCTCGGGTCGCCCGGCTGGTAACTCAGCAGACTGAGCAGCAGGAGCGCGCCGAGCATGAGCAGCAGCAGGCCGACCAGCTCGCTGGCCTTGCCCGTCGGCAGACCGCGGCCAAGCGCGAACCGTCTGGGGCCATCATCC
Source organism: Thermoanaerobaculia bacterium (assembly GCA_965116955.1). Lineage (GTDB taxonomy): Bacteria > Acidobacteriota > Thermoanaerobaculia > Multivoradales > Multivoraceae > Multivorans. The sequence goes on from OZ220742.1 coordinate 619,903, forward strand.
GAGCGAATCATCGACGCCCTCCCCAACAAGCGTTGACGGGAACATGCACGGGCTAACGATTGTAGCCTACAAAACGGGATATGGCTATATTCGGTTGGGCAACTCCACGGACCGAAACAACTCGACGAACTGTCCCAGGCCGAGGGCCTCCGCCCGGATCTTCGGAGGCAACCCCAGGTCCGAGATCGCCGCGGCCGCCGCGGACCGGTCCATGACCGCGGTCAGGTTGTTCAGCAGGGTCTTGCGCCGGCGGCTGAAGGCGGTTCGAACCAACGCCTTGAAGTCAGCCCACTCCTCCTCCGCGATCGGGGGCTCGATCCGTTCCAGGCCCACGAAGGCGCTGGTGACTGCCGGCGGCGGCACGAAGCTCCCCGGCATGACGACAGCCAGACGGCGCGCGGCGGCACGGACCCGGGTCAGCACCGTCAACGCGCCGTAGGCCCCGTCGCCGGGCGCCGCCGTCAACCGGTCCGCCACCTCGCGCTGAACCAGAAAGGCCGCCCGCAGGCCGATCGGGGCGCGCTCGAGCACCCGGGAGACGATCCGCGTCGCTACGTTGTAGGGCAGATTGCCGGCGATCCGCGCCGCGACGGGCGCGCGCTCGTAGCCCAGGTCGCAGGCGTCGCCGATCGCGAGCCGGAGGCGCCGGTCGGCGAGTCGCCTTCGCAACGCGAAGGCCCACCTCGGATCGAGTTCGCAGGCAATGACACGGCTCGCGCCTCGCTCCAGAAGAAAGCGCGTCAGCACGCCGCCGCCGGGACCGATCTCGATCACCGTCCGGCCGCACACGTCCAGAAAGTCGACCGCGGGAGTCGCCGACTCCGCACGACGGAGATGGTGCTGGCCGAGGGATCGGCGGAGCGGTGGATCGCCCTTGCCCGGTGCAGTCACCGGCCCGCACGGTAGCAGTCCGGGCAACCGCACGCTCCGCATAAGCTCCGGTGCGTTCGCGACTCAAACCCCCTCGCCGTTCAGGAGCCGTCATGGAGCCACGAAGCCGACAACCGACTCAGCCAGAACAGGCACCCCCGTGGGAGCCGACCGCGTGCATCCTGTGCGAGAGCAACTGCGGGATCGAGGTCCAGTTGGGCGGCGACGACGGACGAGAGTTCGCGCGCCTTCGCGGAGACCGCGCGAACCCGGTCTCGAAGGGCTACGTCTGCCAGAAGGCCGGGCGCCTGAACCACTACCAGAACAGCCGCGACCGCGTGCTGTCGCCGCTGCGCCGGCGCCCGGACGGCAGCTTCGAGGAGATCGACTGGGACACGGCGATCCGCGAGGTGACCGCACGCCTCGCCGAGGTGCGCGACCGGTTCGGGGGCGAGTCGATCTTCTACTACGGCGGCGGCGGCCAGGGGAACCACCTGCCCGGCTTCTATGCCCGCTCGACCCTGCGCACGCTGGGCTCCGTGTACCGGTCCAACGCGCTCGCGCAGGAGAAGACCGGCGAGATGTGGGTCGCCGGCCAGATGGTCGGCGCGCACTCTCGCGGCGACTTCCACCGCTGCGAGGTCGGCATCTTCCTGGGCAAGAACCCGTGGCAGTCGCACGGCATCCCGCGCGCCCGGGTCACCCTGCGCGAACTCGCGAAGGACCCGGAGCGCTGCCTCATCGTCATCGACGTCCGGCGCTCCGAGACCGCGGACCTCGCCGACATCTTCCTCCAGGTGAAGCCCGGCACCGACGCCTGGCTGCTCGCGGCGATGCTGGGCGTCCTGCTGGAGGAAGGGCTCACGGACACCGAGTTCGTCGCCCGGCGCACGGACGGCTTCGACGACGTGCGCCCTCTCCTCGAACGGGTCGACATCGCCGCCGCGTGTTCCGTCTGCGGCGTCCCCGAAGACCTCGTGCGCGAAACCGTGCGCCGCATCGCTAGGGCCTCGAGCGTCTCCGTGTTCGAGGACCTCGGCGTCCAGATGAACCGGAACTCAACCCTGGTCAGCTACCTCCAGCGCCTGCTCTGGATGCTGACCGGCAACTTCGGGAAAGAGGGGACGCACAACGTCTCCACCTCGCTCGTGCCGCTCACCGCGGCACGCTCCTCGGGCCCGCGCACGACGCCGGTAACCGGCGCGCCGGTCATCGCGGGCCTGGTGCCCTGCAACCGGATCGCCGACGAGGTCCTCGCCGACCACCCGAAGCGCTTTCGGGCAATGCTCATCGAGAGCGCCAACCCGGTCCACTCGCTGGCGGAGAGCAGAAAGATGCGCGAAGCGCTGCGAGCGCTCGACTGCGTCGTCGTGATCGACGTCGCGATGACGGAGACGGCCCGGCTCGCCGACTACGTGCTGCCGGCGACCACGCAGTACGAGAAGGCGGAGGCGGTGTTCTTCAACTTCGAGTTCCCGGAGAACGCCTTCTTCCTGCGGCGGGCGTTGCTGCCGCCACCCGCGACGGACAAGGCGGGACCCCTGCCGGAGCCGGAGATCCACTGCCGGCTCACCGAGGCCCTCGGCGGCTTCTCCGCCGGGCAGGTCGAGAAACTCCGCGCCGTCCTGCGCGAGGGTGGACGGACCAGGTTCGCGGAGACGTTCCGGGCGACCATGCGGGCGAAGCCCGAACTCGCGGGAACGGCACCCGCCCTCCTCTACCGGACTCTCGGCGAGACCTTGCCCGCGAGCGCGAAGTCCGGGGCGGCTCTCTGGAGCGCTGCCCAGATCTGCGCCCGCCGCTTTGCCGATTCCGTGCGCCGAGCCGGCATCGAGGGTGACGACGATGAACTGGGCGACGCCCTGTTCGACGCCATCGTCGACAGCCCGCAGGGCCTCGTGTTCTCCGTCGACCCGCCGGAGGTCAGTTGGAAACGCGTCCAGACGGCAACCGGTCGGCTCCAGCTCGCGATTCCCGAGCTGTTCGAAGCGATCGACGAACTTGCCGCCGTGGACGGCCCCGCCATCACCAGCGAGGCGTTCCCCCTCGTTCTCTCCGCCGGCGAGCGCCGCTCCTTCACCGCGAACACGATCTACCGCGATCCCAGGTGGCGACGCAAGACCCTCGAGGAGGCGCTGGCCCTCTCGCCGAACGACGCGGCGACTCTCGAGATCGGGGACGGCGACCTCGTCCGGCTGGTCACGTCGCAGGGCGCCACGCAGGTCCTCGCCGCGATCAGCGACCGCATGCAGGACGGGCACATCTCCCTTCCGAACGGTCTCGGCCTCGACTATCCGGACGAAGCCGGCCGGCGCACGCTCGACGGCGTCGCGCCAAACGAACTGACTGACGCCGCCGACCGCGACCCCATCGCCGGCACGCCGTGGCACAAGAGTGTGCCGGCTCGCCTGGAACGGATCTCCGATGCCGGCTGAGGGCGGACCGAGGTCGCCATAGGATCCCGTACCGTGACCCGGCAGGACAGCGACGGCGGGAAGGCATCGGCTCGAGAGCTCGCGGCGAGGGCCGCGGCTGCTCTCCGCGAAGTCTCCAGCGTCCCGGGCGCCGTCGGCATCCGGCGCGACAGCCTGACCGGCCTCTTCGACGACCGTGCGTTGCACAGCGCGCTCACCGAAGCGATCAGGGCGGCGGAGCGAGAGGGCGGCCACATCGGCCTGCTGTTCATCGACCTGGACCGATTCAAGAACGTGAACGATCGCCACGGCCACGTGACCGGCAGCCGGATCCTGAGCCAGGTCGCGGGATTCGTCGACGCCGCCGCCAGGCAGGCAGGGGGCTTCGCGGCCCGTTACGGCGGCGACGAGTTCGTCGTCGTCCTGCCGGGCGCCGACCTCGACGAGTGCCTCCGTCATGCCGAGCGTCTCCGGGCCACCCTGGCAGCCACGCTACTCGCCGGCGGCGAGCGGCCGGAGCGTCGCCCTCTGGTCCGGGTGACCTGTTCGATCGGTGCCGCCTCGATGCGGACCGTGGCCGGCGGCAACCGCGACGAGCCGCCGAGCCCGGCAGGCGTCGCGACGCGCCTGCTGCAACTCGCCGACAACGCCATGTATCAGGCCAAGCACGCCGGCCGCAACGCCGTTGCCGCGGCCGACGCCGAAGCCACCGGCGTGGCCTGACTATTCCATCCCGCAGCGGCGGATCCAGAACGGTTCCGGAGCGGTCTCCGGTAACCGGGTGACTGCCGGGAGGTCGTGGGCCGCCACGAAGTCGAGGCGATGACTCCGGAGAGGCACCGCGCCGATCGAGATCGGCCAGGGCTGACGCCGGAAGGCGAACAGGCTGAACGAAACCTCGGGCCGACCATCGGCGTCCACCGACAACACGTCGCGAGGTGAAGCCTCGTGCCCGTTCGACCAGTCGAGGCCGAACCACAACTCCTCGAACGCCGCCAGCCAGCCCGGTGGAAGTCCGGGCCACGACTGGATCTCGCGATGCAGCTCGGCCCGGAGATCCGGATCTCCCTCGAAAGCGGCGGCGGCCAGCAGCAGCGGCTCAGCCAGAATCGCCCGCGCCGCCCGCACGGCCACCCGCGGGTCGGTGGCCGCGGCACCCGCTTCGCGCTCCACGCGCATGAGTTCGAACGGGGCCAGCGCCGACAGCGGGTCGAGGTCACAGGCCCGCTCGAGCGCCTGCCGTCGCCTGTCGATGTCCAGGTTCCGGTCGACCCCGGCCAGCAGCCACAGGGGCGCGAGGCCGTCGGCGGCCCCGGCCGCGGTCCAGGGATCGAGGCGAAGATGGTAGAGGGGGAACGAAGGATCACGGGCCGCCGCCATGGACGCCGCCGCCACGTCGGCCGTCTGCGCGGCCACCGCCGTTTCGTAAGACCGGGCAGCCGATGTCCGCTGCCAGGTCCAGGCCAGGGCGGCGACCAGCCAGAGGTAGAAGGCGAGCCGAAGCCCCTGCCGCCAGCGACCTGCCGGAGCGTCGGGGCCTGATCTGGCGGTGCGCGCCGCCGCGGCCAGGCCCAGGTTGAGAATCAGCACCGCGGGAACCGCCGTCACCACGGCGAAGACCCCGAAAGCCAGGCAGACCCCGGCGCCCATCAGGCCAAGCAGCGCCGCCGCCAGAAGCTCCGGATCCCGAACGCGGCGTTCACTCAGCTCGCCCAGGCGAACCCGGCCGTAGCGCACCGCCAGCAACAGCAGCAGGACCGAGCCGGCGATCCCGAGTTCGTAAGGCGCCTGGGCCAGCAGGCTGTGGGCATCCGTGACCACTTCGCCCGGCGGATGCACGCCCGGCGCCGGCCGCCAGTGGTTCGCCAGAGTCCAGCTCGTGGACCCAGGACCCCAGCCGAGAAGCGGCCGTTCCGCGAAGCCGGAAGCGGCCGCCTCGGCGTAGGTGCGGCGGGCCAGGAGTGACGGATCCTCGAGCCGCAGCACCGCGCCCAGACGGCCGACCGGGCCCGGCACGTCGAGCCGGGAGCCGGCCCAGGCTGTCGCGAGCGCCAGGCCGGCTGCGAGAGCCAGCAACGCCGCGAGCGGGACGAGCAGCCGGCGCCCCCTGCTCCGCCAGAGGATCCACGCCGCGGCCGCCAGCGCCTGCACGACCAGCGCCGCCAACCCGGACATCGAACCGGTGGCGGCCAGCGTCCAGACCAGGACCGCGCCGACGAAGAGCACCGCGCCCCGACCCACCCGCCAGCCAAGACCTTCCGTCGCGCGCCAGGCGCCGAGCGCGGCGGGCGGCAGAATCGCCACCAGCACCAGCGCCAACTGGTTGTGGTGACCGATCGGCAGAGCGGCCCGTCCCTGTTCGTGAAGCGGCTGCATGGCCAACGCCCAGGCCGACGCCGATACGCCAACCACGGCAAGGCCGGCCAGAGCCAGGCGAACCGCCACCTCGGAGCGGAGGAGCCGGCCGATTCCCGCCGCGGCCCAGGCCGCCGGCAGGAGGAAGAGGACGAACGCCTCGCCGGCGCGGCCGACCGGCGACTGAATCCAGCTCACCAGGACGGAGAACCAGAGCGCCCCAAGCAGCGCCGGCCACCATGACGACCCGTCTCGCCGCAGCGCCAGCGGATCCAGGAGCGACCCCCGGCCCAGCAACGCGAACACGAGCAGCAGAGCGCCGCCGACTGCCAGGGAGAAAGCGGCGGCCCCGTGGTGGAACGTCCCGGCGTAGAACAGGACCACCGCCAGCGCCGACACGACGGCGAGGGCGGCGGCGGTTTTCTGCCACCGCCCGCCGGGCATCGAACCGGGGCTCAGGAACCCGAACCGCGCACGCCGGCGGCGTCCGAGCGCCGGCTCAGGCGCATGGCCACTTCAGGCGCTTCCCGCAGACAGGTCCAGAGGATGCGAAGCGAGGTCAGGAACGCTCGCCAGCCGGTCCGGAACCGGGCGGGCGGCCGGGCGGCGATCTCCGGGTAGCCGCGCCCGTCCGCCCGGGCCTGCTCCCAGCCGGCGAACAGGCGACCCCAGGGGCTCGCCAGGACCTCGGCCATCTGCCGTTTCGCCTTGTACGGGTACCAGAAGGAGTCGTGGTAGAGGACGCTCGCCAGATAGGCCCAGGGAGCCAGAAAGGTGCGCAGCGACCACTCGACCGGGCGCCGCAGCGGCCCCCAGTAGATCTTGTGCTGCATCCTCGCCGCGAAGGTCATCTTCCGGAACGGACCGACGAAGCCCCAGCTCCTGCCGGCGACCGCCGGGTCGCCCACGATCTCGATGTCGCGCGGATCGCCGCAACCGAGGCCGAGATCGTGCGCGAGGCGGATGTAGCGGATCGACAGCGGGTCGAAGCCCATCAGCTTCGCGGCCACGGCGTCGATCGCCACCTGGTCCGCGCTGGCCAGGATCACGTTACCCACGCGGGGAATCATGCACCGCGGTCCCGGTCCGTCGCCGGCGAAGGTGCCGTCCATGGCCGCGAACACGCCCCGGTGGATGTGCTGCTGGATCATCAGCAGGTCGACCAGAGTCTCGTGGATGACCGGATGGGTCCAGTGCCGGCGCTCGTTGAGGAGCCCACCGAACGCGTTCTTCATCGCCCCGGTCGTGGTCGTGAAGACGTGAGTCTTGACCGTCGGCAGGTGGATGATGTTCTCGCCCACGAACCGCGCCGGAAGGTGAAAGCCCTGCGGGTAGACATCGTTCAGGCACAGGAACCGGGAGGCGAGGTCGCCCACGGCCTCCCGGACCGGCAGCCACTCCTCGCCCTCCTCGTAGAGGTGGACGTTGCGCAGGCCGTGCGCCTCGATGACGTCGATCTGCTTGTTCTCCCGCTCGCCCAGGCGGGCGTCGATGACGACGGTCCGGTTGTGGCAGCCATGAATCAACGCCGGGTCGTAGCCGTCCTTCTCCATCGCCCGCACCACCCCTTCGAGCTGCCAGGGCGTGGTCGAGCTGCCGGGGTAGAAGAAGTGCCAGGAGATGTTGATCTTGAGCGCCGTGTCGACCGAAGGATCGATCACCTCGCGGTAGTCCGCGAGGTTCAGGAGTTCGTGATAGTCGGCCAGGATCGAGGCGGGCGCCGTCGGCAGCACGGCGACCCGGGGGTTGGCGGGTGCGGGACTCAGTTCGGCGCTCCCCTTGCGCCTCTCGACATCGCGGCGAGGAACTCGGCGTTCGACGGCGTGTTCTTGAGCCGCTCCTGGAGCACCTCCATCGCCTCGACCGTGGGCAGCGGATTCAGCACCTTGCGCAGCACCCAGACCCGCTGCAGATCGTCCGCCGACAGCAGCAACTCCTCCTTGCGGGTGCCGGACTTCTCGATGTCGATCGCCGGGAAGATCCGCTTGTCGACCAGCTTGCGGTCGAGATGCAGCTCCGAGTTGCCGGTGCCCTTGAACTCCTCGAAGATCACGTCGTCCATCCGGCTGCCCGTGTCGATCAGCGCCGTGGCCACGATGGTCAGCGAGCCGCCCCCCTCGATGTTCCGGGCAGCGCCGAAGAACCGCTTCGGGCGCTGCAGGGCGTTGGCGTCGATGCCTCCCGACAGCACCTTGCCCGAAGGCGGCTGCACCGTGTTGTAGGCACGCGCCAGGCGAGTGATCGAGTCGAGCAGGATGACCACGTCCTTGCCGTACTCCACCAGCCGCTTGGCCTTCTCGATCACCATCTCGGCGACCTGGGTGTGCCGCGAAGCGGGCTCGTCGAACGTGGACGAAACGACCTCGCCGCGCACCGACCGCTCCATGTCGGTCACTTCCTCGGGACGCTCGTCGATCAGCAGGACGACCAGCACGACTTCCGGGTGATTCGTGGCGATCGATCGCGCCAGGGACTGCAGGAGCATCGTCTTGCCGGTACGCGGCGGCGCCACGATCAACGCGCGCTGGCCCTTGCCCATCGGCGTCACCAGGTCCGTCACCCGGGACGACAGGTCTCCGGAGACTTCCAACTGGAGCCGCTCCTCCGGGTACAACGGCGTCAGGTTGTCGAAGAAGATCTTCTGCCGCACCGCGTCCGGGTGCTCGAAGTTCACTGCCTCCAGCTTGATCAGGGCGAGATAGCGCTCGCCCTTGTTCATCGGCTGCCGCACCTGGCCCGAGACGGTGTCGCCGGTGCGCAGGTCGAAGCGCCGGATCTGGCTGCGGGAAACGTAGATGTCGTCCGGCCCCGGCAGGTAGCTGTACTCCGGCGCGCGCAGGAAACCGAAGCCGTCGGTCAGGCATTCGAGGACCCCTTCGCCGAACAGCAACCCGCTCTCCTCCGTCTGCGCCTCCAGGATCTTGAAGGTCAACTCCTGCCTGGGCATGCCGGTGGCGCCGACGACCTCCAGCTTGTGGGCCAGCTTGAGCAGGTCGGCATTGCTCAGGTCCTTCAGGGCCTTCAGGTCGAAGGCCAGATCGGCGCTCTCGGCCGCCCTGGCGCCGCCGTTTCCACTGCGCCCTGCTTCAGGGGCTCCGTCGATCGTCATTCTTCTTCATCCTCGCCGTAAGAGGTGCCGCCGGTCCCCGTAGACGGAACCTGTCCGATTCAAGGGCCGAGCAACTCCGCAAACAGCCGCGAAACTCCTTCGCCGGTTCGAGACGACACGGAAAACAGTTCAGCGTCTGCCGGCATTCCCAACAGCTCCGCAACCCTGGCAAGGGTCCCGGCTCTAGCCCCCCGCTTCACGCGGTCGATCTTGGTCACGACCACGACGGGTTCGAGTCCCAGACTTCGGAGGTATCCGTACGCTTCAGAGTCGAGCGGCGTGCCCGCGACCTTACCATCGACGAGCAGCACGACCCGGACCAGCCCGGCGGCCGAGCGGAAGTACCGGTCGACGCTCCGGCCCCAGGCCTCCCGTTCGCTCTTCGAAACCCGGGCATAGCCGTAGCCGGGCAGGTCCACGATGTACCAGGAGTCGTCGATCAGGAAGAAGTTGACGCTCCGGGTTCGCCCCGGCCTGGAACTCGTGCGGGCGAGATCCTTGCGGCCCAGCAGCCGGTTGATCAGGCTCGACTTGCCGACATTCGAACGACCGGCGAAGGCGATCTGCGGGCGGCCGTCCCGGGGCAGGTCGGCGGCCCGGACGGCCGAGACAACGAAGCGGGCGTCACGGACCTTCAAGGTCCCGCTCGATTTCCTGAGTGGGCCTCTTCAGTGGGCGACGTTCGCGGGCGGCGCTTCTTCGGAGGCCGGCTTCTGGAACTCGGCCGCGACTTCCGGCGCTCTCTGCACGACGCCGTCGAAGACGATCTCCAGGACCTCGTCCATCGACTCCACGAGGTGGAACTTCATCTTGTCGCGGACTTCCTCGGGCACCTCTTCGAGGTCCTTGTCGTTCTCCTTCGGCAGCAGGACCTCGAAGATGCCGGCGCGGTAGGCGGCCAGCACCTTGTCCTTGATGCCGCCCACGGGGAGCACCTTCCCGCGCAGGGTGATCTCGCCGGTCATGGCCACGTCGCCCCGCACGGGCACCCTCAGCAGGGACGAGATGATCGCCGACGCCATCGTGATGCCCGCCGACGGGCCGTCCTTGGGAATCGCGCCCTCGGGAACGTGGATGTGGAGGTCCTGGTCGGCGTGGAAGCCGGGCTCCAGGCCGAACCCGTCCGCGCGGCTGCGCAGGTAGGACATGGCCGCTCGGGCCGACTCCTTCATCACATCACCCAGCTTGCCGGTGAGGATCAGCTTGCCGCTGCCCTTCATCAGGCCGACTTCGCTCTGCAGCAACTCGCCGCCCGCCTGGGTCCAGGCCAGGCCGGTGGCGACCCCGACCTCGGACTCGTCGAGCTTCTTGTAGGGCCGGAACTTCGGCTTGCCGAGGAGTTCTCCGACCAGCTCCCGGTCGACCGCGATCGTGGGTTCGGCATCCCCGGATGCGCCCTTGCTCCCGGCCTTGGCCTTGGCCTTCGCCTTCGCCTTGGCCTTCGCCTTGACCTTCTTGACCCGGCCCTCTTCGACGAGGCGGCGGGCCAGCTTGCGACAGACGGCCGCGATCTCACGCTCCAGGTTGCGAACGCCCGCCTCGCGGGTGTAGGAGTCCATCAGGTGACCCAGGCTGTCCTCGCCGAAGCGGATCGCGTCCTCGGTCAGACCGTGGCTATCCAGTTGCCTCGGCACGAGGAACTGGCGCGCGATCTCAAGCTTCTCGTTCGGCGTGTACCCGGCGAGCTGGATGATCTCCATCCGGTCCTTGAGCGCCGGCGGAATCGGGTGCTCGACGTTGGCCGTGGCGATGAACATGACCTTGGAGAGGTCGTACTCGATGTCCATGTAGTGATCGACGAACGTGTCGTTCTGCTCCGGATCGAGCACCTCGAGCAGCGCCGACGAAGGATCGCCGCGGAAATCCATCGACATCTTGTCGACTTCGTCGAGGAGGAAGACCGGGTTGACCGTGCCCGCCCGCTTCATCATCTGGATGATCTGGCCGGGAAACGCGCCGATGTAGGTGCGCCGGTGCCCGCGGATCTCCGCCTCGTCGCGAACGCCGCCGAGGGACAGGCGCACGAACTTGCGGCCGGTGGCCGCGGCAATCGACTTGGCCAGCGAGGACTTGCCGACGCCCGGAGGGCCGACGAAGCAGATGATCGAGTTCTGGTTCTTGTGGGTGAGCTGGCGAACGGCCAGGAACTCGAGCACGCGCTCCTTGACCTTCTCCAGACCGTAGTGTCCCTCGTCCAGGATCCGCGCCGCCTTCTTCAGATCCTTGAGCTCGCGGCTCCGTTTCTTCCACGGCACGGACACCAGCCAGTCGACGTAGTTCCGCGACACGGTCGCCTCGGCAGACACCGGCGGCATCGCCTCCAGCCGCCGCAACTCCTGCTCCGCCTTCTCGCGCACCAGCTTCGGGGCGCCGGACTTCTCGATCTTCTCCTTCAGCTCGGCCACCTCGTCGCCGCGCTCGTCCTTGCGCCCCAACTCGTGGTGGATCGCCTTGATCTTCTCGTTGAGGTAGTACTCCTTCTGAGCCTTCTCCATCTGCTTCTTGACCTGCACGTTGATCCGCTTGTCGATGTTGATCTTCTCGACCTCGACATCGAGCAGGTCGTGCACGGCCTGCAGGCGTTCGTAGGGGTTCAGCGTCTCAAGCAGCGTCTGCTTCTCGGCCGTGGACACGGTCAGATGAGCGGCCAGCGCGTCGGCGAAGCGATCGGGATCGTCGAGCTTCAACGTCGACATCAGGCTCTCGAAGGCCAGATGATGGGACATCTTGGCGTACTGCTCGAAGCTGTTGAGCAGCCGGCTCATGTAGACCTGGACCTTGTCGTCGGCCGGGTAGTGGATCTCGTAGACCTCGACCTCCGCCTCGAAGGCGCCGTCGATCTCCTCGAGCGTCCTCAGCTCGGCCCGCCGCAATCCCTCGACCATCACCTTCACGTTGCCGTTCGGCAGCTTGACGTTCTGCACCACGCGGGCGACGACGCCGATCTTGTGAATGTCGTCGATCCCCGGGTCGTCGACCTTCGGATCCCGCTGGGCGACCAGGAAGATCAGCTTGCCGGCCGTGCGCAGCGTCTGTTCCAGCGCCAGCACGGAGCCGCGGCGGCCGACGATGAAGGGCGCCATCATCTGTGGGAAGACCACCATGTCCCGCAACGGCACCACAGGCAGCCGGTCGCTCGAGGTCGAAACGTATCCGGAGGCCATCCCTATCCCGCTTTCTCGTACACGGTCAGCGGCTGAATGCCGTTGACCACCACGTCCTCGTTGATGACGCACTCCTTGACGCCGGCTTCCGACGGCAGCCCGTACATCAACTCCAGCATCAGCTCCTCGAGGATGATCCGGAGACCCCGGGCGCCGACGTTGCGTTTCATCGCCTGCCGGGCGACCGCGCGCAACGCCTCGGCGGTGAAGGTGAGCTTGACGTCCTCGAACTCGAACATCGCCTCGTACTGCCGCACGAGGGAGTTCTTCGGCTCGGTCAGGATCCGGACCAGGGCGTCCTCGTCGAGCTGCTCCAGGGTGGCCACCACCGGCAGGCGGCCGACGAACTCGGGTATGAGTCCGTACTTGATCAGGTCCTCGGGAAGCACATGGCGGAGCATCTCACCCGCCCGCCTGTCGCGATCCTTGATCTCCGCGCCGAAGCCCATCGTCTTCTCGTTCATCCGCCCTTCGATGCGCTCTTCGAGACCGACGAAGGCGCCGCCGCAGATGAACAGGATGTTCGTCGTGTCGATCTGGAGAAACTCCTGGTGCGGGTGCTTGCGCCCTCCCTGGGGCGGCACGTTGCACTGTGTGCCTTCGAGGATCTTGAGCAGCGCCTGCTGGACACCTTCGCCCGAGACGTCCCGCGTGATCGACGGGTTGTCGCCCTTGCGGCAGATCTTGTCCACCTCGTCGATGTAGACGATGCCGCGCTGGGTCTTCTCCTTGTCGCTGCCGGATGCCTGGTAGAGCTTGAGGATGATGTTCTCGACGTCCTCGCCGACGTAGCCCGCCTCGGTCAGCGTGGTCGCGTCGGCGATCGTGAAGGGGACACTCAACAGCCGCGCCAGCGTCTGCGCGAGCAGCGTCTTGCCGGTGCCCGTGGGGCCGATCAGGAGGATGTTCGATTTCTGGAGCTCGACGTCGGTCCGGGCCCGCTCGCCGAAGTCGATTCGCTTGTAGTGGTTGTAGACCGCGACCGCGAGCTTCTTCTTGGCCTGTTCCTGGCCGATCACGTAGTCGTCGAGCAGCTTCTTGAGTTCCTGGGGCTTCGGCAGCGCCGCTTCCTGGCGCTGTTCCAGCATCCGGTCCTCGGCGATGATGTCGAGGCAGATGTCGACGCACTCGTCGCAAATGAAGACGGTAGGGCCGGCGATGAGCTTCTTGACCTCTCGCTGGCTCTTGCTGCAGAACGAGCACCTCAGCGCGTCGTCGCCACTGTCCTTCTTTGCCACGATTGGTCGTTCCGGCTCTGGTTTCTCGCGTCTCGTTCGGCCTGTTCGCACGGGCTCCAAAGGCCGTGCGCACCGTCGGATGCTAGCACGGGCAGGACCCCGAGGCTCGCCGCCGAAGCTCTGTCTGGCGTCTGCTACGCGGCCCCGCGGCGCTCGACGACCCGGTCGGCCAGCCCGTACTCGACCGCCATTTCCGCGGTGAGAATCTTGTCCCGCTCGGTGTCGGCGTGGACCTCTTCGATCGACTTTCCGGTGTGCTGAGCCAACAGTTCGTCGATCCGGCCGCGCATCCTCAGCAGGTCCTGGGCGTGGATGTCGATGTCCGTCTGCTGGCCGCCGAGGCTCTGCACCCAGGGCTGGTGAATCAGCACCCTGGCGTTCGGCAACACCATCCGCTTCTCCTCCGCGCCACCCGCGAGCAGGACCGCCGCGAAGGACGCCGCCTGGCCGACGCAGAGGGTGGAAACGTCCGGCTTGACGTGCTGCATCGTGTCGTAGATCGCGAAACCGGCGGTCACCGAACCTCCCGGCGAGTTGATGTAGAGCGAGATGTCCTTCTCCGGGTTCTCGGACTCGAGGAAGAGCATCTGCGCGATGACCAGGTTCGCCACGTCGTCGTCGATCGGCCGGCCCAGGAACACGATGTTGTCCTTGAGCAGGCGGGAGTAGATGTCATACGCCCGTTCGCCACGGTTGGTCTGCTCGACCACCATCGGTACCAGCATCGCTCTAGTCCTCTCCTTCCGCGGCGGTCTCATCCGCCGGGGCGGACGGTTCCTCGGGCGGCGCGTTGGCCGCCAGGAGAGCCTGCACCGTCCGATCCCGTCTCAGTTCGACTCTCAACATCTCCAGGCCGCCGTCCCGTTCCAGTTCGCGCCGCAGCCGGCCGCGGTTCGTGTTGCGGGACCTCGCCATGATCTCGAGCGCCCGCTCGAGGTCCTCCGCCGTTGCCTCGACGCCGTCGTCGCGGGCGATCCGGTCGAGCAGGAACGAGGCATGCGCCCGCTTCTCCGCCTGCGGCCGGATCTCCTCCATCAACTGCTCCCAGGGCAACTGCTGCTGTTCGAAGTCGAAGCCCTGGCGAGCCAGGTTGTTCGCGTAGGACCTGGCCATCTGAAGCGCCTCGCGCTCCACGACCGCTTCAGGCAGGGTCACCGGATAGCGCTCCCTCAACTGTTCGAGCAGGGCGTCGGTGCGCTGCTGACCCGCCTGCTCGACCTTCTGCGCCTGCACCTGCTCGCCGAGCTGGCGCCGCAGGTCGTCGACGGTCTCGATGGTGGCAGCGAGACCGCTCGCCCAGTCATCGTCCACGTCCGGCAGCTTGCGCTCCAGAACCTCATCCACCTCGATCTCGTAGCCGCGCTGCCGCTCGACGTCCTCCTCCGTCTCGGTGCGCTCGAAGTCCGCCTTCTGGCCCGCCGACAGGCCGGTCAGGTTGTCCGTGAGTTCGGGCCATGCGCGTTCGTCGCCGAGCTCGAGGTCGATGTCGTGAGTCGCCGGACCGCGATGGTCGTCGGCATCATCCTGATCCGCGTCTTCGGCGGCCGCTTCCGGAACGTAGCCCGGCATCGCGGCGCGGTGGATCCTGCCCCGCACCCGGTCGCCGCGGGCCGCCGCCCGTTCGACCGGCACCCAGGTCGAGCGCTGGAGTCGCACCTGCTCCAGGAGTTCGTCGACCTCGGCCTCGCTGGGTTCCGTCTCGGGCTGTGGCAGTTCGAAGCTCCGGCCTTCTCCGATCTCGACTTCGGGCTCGACATCGACGGTCACGGTGAACCGCAGCGGCTGCCCCGGAGCGGCCTGTACCGGCGCCACGCTGGGCGGCAGCATGGCGCGCACGCCGTCCTCTTCGCTCGCCTGCTGCCAGTACTTCGGGGCCAGACGCTCCGAAACGTCCTCGCCAATGGAACCCGCGAACCGCTGTCGGACCAGGTCGAGCGGCGCCTTCCCCTTGCGGAAGCCGTCGATGCGCGCGCGGCGGCGGTAGTCCCTGGCGACCCGGAGGTACTCGGCGTCCACCTCGGCGGCCGGCACCTCGATCTCGAACTCCTGGCGGCACACGCCGACATCCCGCTTGGAGACCACCACAGTCATGGCCGAACGGGGGATTCAGGAAGTTCCGGTTGGAAACGGGTTAGGTGACGTGCGAAGGGGTGGGGCCGCGCCAGTGGTGCGAAAGGGGGGACTCGAACCCCCAACCCTTTCGGGACTAGATCCTAAGTCTAGCGCGTCTACCAGTTCCGCCACTTTCGCGCGGGCGAGGCATGGTGAGCCGCCTAGGAATCGAACCTAGAACCCACAGATTAAGAGTCTGTTGCTCTGCCAATTGAGCTAGCGGCCCAGCCTCCGCGCCGCCTCTGTAGAGCCGCTCGAGCGGCCGGCAGCGACGGGCGACTATACCCGATCGGCGGCGCAACCGCCCTGGACGAAGCGGACGATCTCCACCCGGTCGCCGTCGTTCAGGCTGGTGTCGCCGAACCGCGCACGCGGCACCAGTTCGCGGTTCACCTCGACCGCCACCGTCTTCGGATGCTGGTCGAGGCTCGCCAGCAGGTCGAGCACGCTGGCGCCGGCCCCCGGCACGGCAAGTTCCCGCTCCTGGCCGTTGACCTCAAGTCGCAGCAGGAGCGCCATGCGAGACCGGTCCTCCGTCCGAAGCCAGCTCCGCTGTCCGGTCCGGGGCGTCGGACCAAAGGCGCTCGAGCCGGTAGAGCTCTCGCCGTTCCGGGTCGAACACGTGGACGACGACGTCGCCGTAGTCCAGCAGCACCCACTGACCGCGTCCCGACCCCTCCAGGTGCAGGGGACGGGCGCCGCAGGACCGCAGCCGGCGCTGCACGGCCTCCGCGATCGCGCTTACCTGGCGCGCGTTGGCGCCGTTGCAGATGACGAAGTAGTCCGTGAAGTCGCTGACGTCGGTGAGCTCGAGAACCCGAAGGTCCTGGGCCTTCCGGTCGATCGCCGCGGCTGTGGCGGCGCGAACACGCTCCTCGGAGTCAGGGGTCCCCTCGGGACTGGGAGAGATTGCGCCCGACCGGGCCTGGAGCGTCTGCGCTTGCGTCAACGGTACAACCCGTACTTGCGACAGTACCGCAGCACGGCGGCAGGCATCAACCCGGCATCCACGTCCTCGCCCCGGGCCAGCCGACGGCGGATCGAGCTGGACGAGACATCGACCGAGCGATGCCGGACCAGATTGAAGCCACGCGCAGCCTCGGCCGCCGCGCGCACCGCCGGGTCCAGGCCCCGCTCGCCCGGCCGCGCCAGGACGACCAGCCTGACAGCACCGATCAGGTCCTGGAACCGCCGCCAGGACATCAGGTCGTTGAAGCTGTCGACGCCGAGTAGCAGGTGCAGCTCGGCCTCCGGGTCCTCGGCCACATACCGCTCCACCGTGTCCACCGTGTACGCGGTCTGATCGAGGTCGAGTTCAACGTCCGAGACGACGAGCTCGGGGTAGGGCAGGAGCGCCAGCTCGACCATCGTGTTCCGTGCGAGCGCCGGCGCGTTTGTCCCCTGGGGCTTGTGCGGTGGACGGGCGGTCGGCAGGTAGTGGACGACGTCCAGGTCCAGGTCTTCCCGGGCCGCGAGCACCGGCAGGATGTGCCCGTTGTGAATCGGGTCGAAACTGCCTCCGAACAGGCCGATCCTCATGGCGAGCCAGCTCCCGCGGAGGATTCGTCGACGGCCGACTCGCCGGCGTCCAGGAGGCGGCGCAATTCGAGAACCAGGCGGTCGAGCCCGGTGCCCGCGACCGCCGAGATCTCCAGGGCCTCCGCGCCCTCTTCTCGGGCCAGCACGGCCAGGTCGCGTCGCCGATCCGGCTCAGCGATGTCGAGTTTCGAACCGCAAAGGACCCGGGGCCGGCGCGGGAGATCCTCGTTGAAGGCACCCAGTTCAGCGGAAATCGTGTCGTAGGCCGCCCGGACCCCGCCCGCTTCCTCCTCCGGTTGTGGTCCGAGGTCGACCAGGTGCAGAAGGATGCGGCAACGCTCCACGTGCCGCAGGAAGCGGGTTCCGAGGCCGGCCCCCTGGGCGGCGCCGGCGATCAGTCCGGGCAGGTCGGCGATCACGAAGGGCTCCGCGAAGGCGGGCAGCGCGGGCGGCCCGACCACGCCGAGTTGGGGAACCAGCGTCGTGAAGGGATAGTCGGCGATCTTCGGTTTCGCGGCGGTGAGCCTGCTGATGAGGGTCGACTTGCCCGCATTCGGCAGGCCGACGACGCCAATGTCGGCGAGCAGCTTCAACTCCAGGCGCAGGCGGCGCTGCTCGCCCGGTCTACCCGCCTCCACGCGCCTCGGCGCTCGCTGACGCGCACTCTTGAAGCGGGCGTTGCCGCGTCCACCGGCGCCGCCGCGCGCCACGACGAGCTGGTCGGACCCGGTCAGGACCTCGCCCAGAGGCTCGCCCGTCGCGGCGTCATGGACCTCGGTCCCGAGCGGCACCGGAATCACCAGATCGCGGCCACTCCTGCCGGTCTTGTTCGATCCCTCGCCATGCCTGCCGCGCTCGGCATGGTAGGAGGCCGGGAAGCTTAGGCGATAGAGGGTGCCGAGCCCGGGCGAGCCGGCCAGAACGACATCACCGCCGTCGCCGCCGTCGCCGCCCGACGGGCCGCCCTGCGGCACGAACTTCTCTCGCCGGAAGGCCAGACAACCGTCTCCACCGGAACCCGCGAGGACATCGATGACGGCCTCGTCGATGAAGTGCATGAGCCGCTCCCCGCGGCGCTACGCCCCTACCCCGCCGGATGGACGTTGACCACCGTGCCGCGCCGGCCGCGGCTGCGGAACTCGACCACGCCGTCCGCGCGTGCAAAGAGGGTGTCGTCGCCGCCCCGTCCCACGTTCTCGCCGGGGAAGAAGCGAGTGCCCCGCTGGCGCACGATGATCGTGCCGCCGGTCACGCTCTGGCCCGCGTACCGTTTCACGCCCAGGTTCTTGGGGTTCGAATCACGGCCGTTGCGGCTTGAGCCCTGGCCTTTCTTGTGCGCCATCTCTCTCGACCTCCGTTGTTCCGGCTAGCGGCTATGCCCCGCCGGCTCGTTCGATCGCTTCTATCCGGAAGCGCTGCAGCTCCTGCCGGTGTCCGCGGCGCCGGCGGTAGCCCTTCCGGCGCTTGAACTTGAACACGACGATCTTCGGGCCGCGCAGGTCGCTCACGAGCTGTGCCCGCACCCTGGCGCCCTCGACGACGGGTTCGCCCACCTCGGGCTCCGCTTCGCCGCCACCAATCATCAGCACCCGGTCGAACACGACCTCCGAACCCGCCTCGGCGCCGCCGAGGCGTTCCAGGTCGACGACATCGCCTTCTTCGACCCGGACCTGCTTGCCGCCGGTCTCTATCACTGCGTACATCGTTCTCTCTCAGCGGCGCGCCGATCGCTCCGTGCGCCGGGGTATCGTCATCTGGCGTTGCCGGAGGACGAACCCGGCACCCGCTCTACGCCGCCGCAGCGGCTTTTCGGCGGCCGACAGTAGCACCCGGCTGGTCAACCGGTCAATGGTCGGCAAACCGTCAATCGTCGGCTGAACCTCAGGCCTCGCGTTCCGCCCGCCGTCTGGCCGGCCCTGCCAGCCCCGACTGACCGGGCGACAGCGGTAACTCGATCTCGAAGGTTGCACCGGCGCTCTCGCCCGGCCGCACCCGCGCCTCCCCGCCGTGGGTGGCCGCGATGCGGCGGACGATCGCGAGCCCCAGGCCGGTGCCGCCGCGACGCCCGGAGTGGAACAAGTCGAACACCCGCTCCCGGTCCGCGGGGTCGACCCCAGGACCGTTGTCGCCAACTGCAAGCACGACCGATCCCGGCCGCGTTTCCGCTTCGAGGCGAAGCCTGGGATGGTCGCAGTCGCTCATCGCCGCCACCGCGTTGTCGATCAGGTTGAGCAGCAACTGGTTCATCTGCTCACGGTCGACGTGGAGCGACACACCGTCCGTGCGATCGTCGATCTCCACCGGTATCCCGGCGGACCGAAGCTTGCCGGCCACCACTTCGGCGCCGTGGCCCAGAAGTTCGGACGCGGTCGTCGGCTCGAGCTTCAGCTCGTCCGGACGCGCATAGCTCAGGAAGTCGGACACCAGGCGTTCCAGGCGGCCGACTTCGGAACGCGTGATCGCGACCAGTCGCTCCGAGGATCCCGCCGGCATCTCTTCCTGGAGCATCTGCATGTTCAGATTCAAGGAGTTCAGGGGACTGCGGATCTCGTGGGCAAGGCCGGAAGCGAGGGTGCCGACGTAAGCCATCTGTTCCGCCTCCTGCGCCTGACGCTCGGCCAGGGCGGCCTGACGGGAGAGCCGGCTGTAGATCACGTAGCCGGCCACGAACAGCGCCACCGTCAGCACCGCGACGATCGCCGTCTGTCGCAACAACTCCAGGCGCAGGGTCGTCAGCCGCTGCTGCAACTCGGAGCGCGAGATCCCGATCTGGAAGGTGCCGACCGCGCCGACCGGCACTGTCACCGTCTCGTAGGGCACCTGGTTGGTCACTGTCTCCGCGACCAGCGACGGCGACTCCAGATTCGGCGGGCCGTCACCGTCGGTGCGGGTCTCGGCGCGACGGTTGCGGAACACGAGGTGACCCTCGCTATCGAAGACCTCGACGGTCTCGACGATGTCGCGCTGCACCAGCACGGAATCGATGTACCGGCGCGTCTCCGACTCGGTGGCCATCGCCGTGTAAAGGTCGCGGCCGGTGCTCTCCACCCGGCCGGCGATGCGCTCGGCGAGCTCCTCCGCCTCCGTTCGCGCCTCGAGCACGATCCGGCTCACCTCCCGCTCCGACAGCGACCGGAAGATCAGCCAGCCGAACAGGGCGAGATCGGCGAGCACGAAAGCGCCGAGAACCGCCGCCCAGGCGCGCCGGCGCCGTTGACCTCCCTCGCTGCCGATCCAGTCCCACACGCTTACACGCTACAAGACAGCCGCGGTGTACGATGATTCCCGTGGTTGCGATGCGGCTCCTGGCGGCGGCCGGACTAGCCGCCATTTTCGGCTGGGGCTGCGCTTCGGACACCCCGCGCGACACGACGCGCCTCACCGTCGGCATGCGCTTCGAGTATCCGACGCCGAACGAGTTGCTGGCACCCGCGACGCTCTCGTACAGCGCGATCAGCAACCAGTTCTTCCTGCCGCTGATGGCGGAACAACCGGACTTCCGCGACGGTCCCCCGACCTGGGCGCCCGCTCTGGCGACCCGCTGGGAGTTCTCCGAGGATCGCCTGCAACTCACCGTGCGGCTGCGTCCGGACGCGCTGTGGAGCGACGGCGAACCGGTGACGGCCGAGGATGTCCGGTTCACCTGGCAGGCTCAGACGGACGCGGACGTCGCCTGGAGCTATTCCTTCTACAAAGAGTCGATCACCGATGTCGAGGTCGTCGACGCGGGTACCGTCCGCTTCCACTTCGACGCCGCCGGGCCCACCGCCCTGGCCGACGTCTCGACCGGGCTCATCCTCCCGAAGCACGCCTGGGAACAGCGGCCCTTCGCCGAGTGGCGCGGCGACCCGAGCTGGTTCTTTGAGTACCTGGTCACCAGCGGCCCCTTTCTGCTGGAGAACCGGACCCCCGGCCAGGAACTCGTGCTGGGCCGCAATCCGGACTACTTCGAAGACGGTCTCCCGCGCCTCGACCGGGTCGTCCTGCGCACGGCCAGCGATGGCGCCGCGCTCACCAACCTGCTTCTTGCGGGCGAAGTCGACGTCGCCACCGGGCTCGGCGCAACCGATGCGCAGCGGATCGCGGACCAGCCCGGCCTCCGCCTGATCGCCTACTCCAACCGCCAGTTCACGTTCGTGTCCTGGAACACCGGGAAGCCCTGGTTCCAGGACGCGGAGACCCGTCGCGCCCTGGCCATGGCGATCGACCGGCAGGCAATGGTGGACACCATCTGGCACGGCTACGCCGAAGTCGGCAACAGCCCCATCATCTCCAGCGTCTGGGCGCACGACACCGGGCTTGAACCCTGGCCCCACGACCCGCGCGCCGCCCGCGACGCGCTCGCCGCCGCCGGCTGGACCGATAGCGACGGAGACGGCATCCTGGAACGCGACGGCGCGCCCTTCCGGTTCGAGCTGGCGACCTTCGCCGGCGCGCCCGCCCGATGGGACGCCATGCAGATGATCCAGGCCGACCTCCGCGCGGTCGGCATCGACGCCCAGCCGCGCCGCGTCGAGCCCGGCGCCCTGATTCAGCGCATGCGCGACAAGGACTTCGACGCCGCGGCCTCCGCCTTCGCGATCGACACGAGTCTCGACCTCCGCTACGCCTTCCACAGCCGGTCGATCCCCGGCGGCGACAACTACGCCGCGTATGCCAACCCCGAGGTCGACCGGCTGCTCGACAGCTTCGCCACCCGGCTCGACCCTTCAGGCGGCCTGGAAGACCTCCACCGGCTGCAGCGCATCCTGCACCAGGAACAGCCCATGCTGGTGCTGTGGGAGCCGCTGACCCTGGCGGCCTTCAACGAGGAGCTCGAGTCGGTGGAGCCGAACGCGCTGAGTCCACTCGCCAACCTCCAGGAGTGGGCGTGGCGCTGAACCTCAGCAGCCCGCGCTGGTGATTCGCTTCGTCCTGCGCCGCCTCCTCGCCGCGGCGGTGCTCTTCCTGATCGTCCTGACTCTCGCCTTCGCCGTCGTGGCGCTGGCCCCCGGCGATCCAATGGCGCCGACCGACCCACGGATTCCGCCGGAGCAGGCGGAGCGGCTGCGCGCGCTCTACGGGCTCGACGAGCCCCTGCCCGTGCAGTACCTCCGCTGGCTGGGAGCCGTCGTCCTGCACTGGGACTGGGGGCAGTCCTACCGGACCGGCCAGCCCGTGGCGGAGCTGCTGTTCGATGCGCTGCCGCCCACCCTCCTGCTGGCCGGCGCGGCCCTGCTTGCCCAGTACCTGCTCGGGATCGGCCTGGGCCTGCTGGCGGCCTGCCGCCCGAACTCGCGGCTCGACCTGAGCGTTCGTGTCGCCAGCCTGGTCGTCTACGCCCTGCCGACGTTCTGGGTCGGTCTGATGGCGGTCCTGGTGGTGGCGGTGGGCCTGGGGCTGGCGCCGGCCGGCGGCATGACCTCAGCCGCGGCCTTCGAACTCGGGCCGGTAGCCGCCGCTCTCGACGTGCTGGCGCACCTGTGGCTGCCTGCGCTGGTCCTCGGCCTGTCGATGGCCGGCGACATCGCCCGCTACACCCGGAGTTCGCTGATCGAGTTCCAGGCTACCGAGGCCGGTCGAGCGGCTCGGGCCCGCGGCCTGTCCGAGACACGGATCCTGCTCGTCCACGGCCTCGCTCACGCCGCTCCGCGCCTCCTTCAGCTCGCCTCCGTATCGGCTCCGCTCCTGCTTTCCGGCGCCGTGGTGGCCGAAGTCGTCTTCGCCTGGCCCGGTCTCGGCACCGCGACACTCCTGGCGATCCAGTCGCGTGACATTCCCGTGGTCCTGGCAGCCACCGCCTACGGCGCCGTCCTGGTCATCGCCGCGTCGCTTGCCGCGGACCTCCTGCTGACCCGCCTGGACCCGAGGATCCGCGCGGAATGAGGCGGTCTTCACTGCCAGCGGCGGCCCGGGCCGGCATCGGAATCCTCGGCCTGCTCGCCTTGCTCGCCGCGGCCGCCCCCGTGCTGGCCCCATTCGATCCGGCGGAGCAGCTCGACGCCGCCGAGTCGAGCCGGCGGCCGCCGCTGTCGTCCCTTCTCGTCGTCCGCACGCTCGACGGCGAGCCACTGCTGGCGGAACGGGTGACGGTCGACGGCAACGATCTGGTTCTCGAGCGACGCTCGGGTTCGCTCCGCGTCCCGCTCGGCTCCGTGACGAACTACCGCGAAGACGGCATCGCCGAGCGGCGGAGAAACTGGCTGGGCAGCGACGCCCTGGGACGCGACATCCTCTCGCGGCTGCTCCACGGCTCGCGCGTGTCGTTGACCATCGGTCTGCTCGCCGCCTGCCTCGCCCTGACCGCGGGCACACTGGTCGGCTCCTGCGCCGCGATCGGCGGCCGCTTCGTCGACCAGGCGCTGATGCGCACCGTGGACGGCCTGCTCTGCTTCCCCCACCTGGCCCTGGTGCTCCTGCTGGCGGCGCTCTACCGGCCCGACACGACGCTCCTCGTGCTGCTGATCGGCGGCACCGGCTGGATGGGCCTCGCGCGCCTGGTCCGGGCCGAACTGCTTCGGCTGAAGCAGGAACGGTTCGCCCTCGCGGCCGCCGCCGCCGGGCGCTCACCGGCCGGCGTGCTCTTCCGCCATCTGCTGCCGAACGCGACGACGCCCCTGCTGGTCGACGCCAGCCTGCGGGTGGGGGCTTGCATCCTGGTCGAGGCGGCGCTCTCCTTCCTGGGGCTCGGCGTCCAGCCGCCGCAGCCGAGCTGGGGTTCGATGATCGCCGACGGCCAGAACCACCTGACCACGGCATGGTGGATCGCCGCCTTTCCCGGCCTGATGGTCGCCGCCGCCGTACTCGGCTCCAGCCTGCTGGCCGACGGCCTGAGCGACCGCCTCGCGGGGGTCGCCGACGGCGGCCGCGCTCGCCGACGCTCGCCGTGGGCGATCCGCACATGGTTAGGCAAGGCATGACCGGCGGCAAGCTCCGCACCTCGGACTTCGACTACCACCTGCCTCCGGAAGCGATCGCCCAGCACCCCGGTGAACGCGGCGAGAGCCGCCTGCTGGTGCTCGGCCGGACCACCCGGGAACGGCGCTTCGCCGAGCTGCCGGACCTGCTCGATCCCGGCGACCTGCTCGTCGTCAACGACACCCGCGTCATCCCGGCCCGGCTGCGGGCCCGGCGGTCGACCGGCGGCCGGGTGGAGATCCTGCTGCTGGAGCCGGAAGGGCCCGCTTCCTGGTGGTGCCTGCTTCGCCCCGGCCGCCGCCTGTCCCCCGGGGCGTCGCTGGCGGTCGAGGGCGGCCCGCCGGCCCGGGTCGAGGAGCGGAATGACGGGCGCTTCCGGCTGACCTTCGAACGGCCGATCGAGCCGCTCCTCGCGGAGATCGGCGAGACGCCCCTGCCGCCGTACATCGACCGGCCGGTCGAGCCGCGGGACCGGGAGCGCTACCAGACGATCTACGCCGAGCGGCCCGGCGCGGTCGCGGCGCCAACGGCCGGCCTCCACTTCACTCCCGCTCTCCTCGAGGCGCTCGAACGGCGGGGGGTCCGGCGGGCGAACGTCACCCTGCACGTCGGACCGGGCACCTTCCAGCCGGTCAAGACGGAGAACCCAGAGGCGCACGTGATGGACTCCGAGCGCTTCGAGATCCCGGAGGCCACCGCGGAGGCGATCGCCGCCGCGCGCCGAAGCGGGTGCCGCGTCGTGGCCGTCGGAACGACCGTCGTCCGTACTCTCGAGACCGCAGCGTCGACGGTCGGACTGGTCGACCCCGGCGCCGGCCGGACCGGGCTCTACATCCGTCCGGGCTACGAGTTCCGCGTCGTCGACCGGTTGATCACGAACTTCCACCTGCCCCGCTCCACCCTGCTCATGCTGGTCTGCGCCTTCGCGGGCCGGCGCCGCACCCTCGACGCGTACCGCCAGGCGATCCGGAGGGGCTTTCGCTTCTACTCCTACGGCGACGCGATGCTGGCGGACAGGATGCGGTGAGCCAGCGCCGCCGCGCCGAAACCGTTGTCGATGTTGACGACGGCGATGCCCGGGGCGCAGGCCGTGAGCATGGTCAGCAACGGCCCGACGCCAGCGAAACTCGCGCCATAGCCGACGCTGGTCGGCACCGCGACCACCGGACAGGACACCAGGCCGGCGACCACCGTCGGCAGGGCGCCGTCCATTCCGGCGACGACCACCGCGACATCGGCCCGGCGGAGCGAATCGATCGAGTCGAGCGCGCGCTGGATGCCGGCAACGCCGACATCCCGGATCCGCTCGACTTCGTGCCCCAGCCACTCGCTGCACGCCGCGGCCTGCTCCGCCACCGGAAAGTCCGACGTGCCGGCGCTCAGGACGGCGACCCTCCGTCCGGACGGCGGCCCGAAGCGACCGGCGCTCCAGATCCGCGCGCGCGGCTCGAAGCGGCCGTCAGGGATCGCGGCGCTCAGCGTTTCCGCGGCAGCCGTCTCCACCCGCGTGACCAGCACTCTCCCTGAGTCCGCCACCATCGCTTCAACGATCCGAAGCAGCTCGTCGTCGCTCTTGCCCTGGGCGAAGACGACCTCGGGAAGCCCGGTCCGGAGTTCCCGATCGAGGTCGAGCCTGGCCGCCCCCAGGTCCAGGTAAGGCAGACGCGCCACTTGTTCGTGCGCGTCCTCCGGTGAGACGTCGCCGGCGGCTACGCCCCGCAGCAACTCGAGGAGTTGGTCCCGTCTCATCGCGCCGCCGGCTACGCGGCGTCCGCGCCGCCGGTTCGATAGCCGCGCGGGTCGAGGGCGGCTCCCTCGAAACCGAGCTCGAGCAGACGCGCCTCGATCTCGCTCCACTGCCTCTCCGCAGCCGGCAGCTCGCCCTTCCCCACCTCGACGCGCGCCGAGTCGCCGTCGTGACGCACCCTGAGGACGCGAAAGCCCCGGCTCTGGAGTTCCGCTTCGGCGTCCTCGATGCGGCGGAGCTTGGGCAACGTGACGAGCTGGCCGTGAGGTATCCGCGAAGACAGGCAGGCATTCGCCGGCCGGTCCCAGACCGTGAGGCCGAGCGCCCGCGCCAGCCGGCGGGCATCCGACTTGGTCACGCCGTGCTCCAGCAGCGGACTGTAGACGCCTCGCTCGCGCACCGCCAGCAGACCGGGGCGGTTCGGGCCCGGGTCCGAGGCGTTCGTGCCGTCGCAGACCGTGGCGAAACGCCCGGATCTCGCCAGCTCCAGCATGCGGTCCATGCGCATTCCCTGACACACGTAGCAACGGTGGCTCGGGTTGGCCCGGAACTCCGGTTCGTCGAGCTCGCTGTAGGTAACGACCTCGTGGCGGATGCCGATCTCGGCCGCCAGCCGGCGGGCATGGTCCAGCTCAACGCCGGCGAGGGTTTCGGCCGCCGCCGTCACCGCCACCGCCCGGGCGCCCAGGGCGCGTTGGGCCAGGGCGGCTACGAGCCCCGAATCGACGCCGCCCGAAAAGGCGACCAGCACCGGGCCGCGGCTCCTGAGGTCGTCCTCGAGCTTCCTGAGAAGCATCTCAGTCGTCACGCCGGCCGAGTTCCAGTTTCCGGCGCGGCGCGGCGGTGCCCCGCAGCAGAACGGGCACCGCGAACAGGGCCGCGTACACCCCGAAAGTGAGGATCGGCACCAGCGGCATCTCCTCGAGCTGTTCCCGCCGGGCCATGGAGCGTACGAGGTACAGCCAGCCGGGCGGCCCGAACAGGTAGAGCACGAACAGGAGCCGGGTGCGAGCCACCTGGAGGATGACCTCGTCCAGAGCCCGGCCCGCGAAGCGGCGCTCGCGGCCCGAGCGGTGGACGTACACGTTGCCAAAGAACCAGCCGGCAAACGCGGCCAGGATGTAGAGCGGGTAGAGCTCCAGCTCGAATGTCAGGTTCCACCGCAGAATGCCGATCTGGGCCAGGATGCCGACCGACCACGCCGCCAGGCTCGACGACAGGATGACGGTCTCCAGGCCCTTCATCGCCGCGCGTCCGGATCAGCCCGCCAACTGCGCCTCGTACGCGGCGGCCGTCATCAGATCGTCCGGCGGATCTTCCTCGCCGAGCCGCAGGCGCACCAGCCAACCCTCGCCGTAGGGATCCTCGTTGACCAGCTCGGGCGCGTCCTCGAGACCGTCATTCACCGACTCGACCGTGCCCGCGACCGGACTGTAGATCTCGGCCACGGCCTTGACCGACTCGATCGCGCCGATTTCCGATCCGGCCGCGAACTCCTGGCCTGTTGCCGGCAGTTCGACGAACACGACGTCGCCCAGTTCCTGCTGGGCGAAGTCCGTGATGCCGAGCACGGCCTCACCGTCCTCGACCTTGAGCCACTCGTGCTGCGCCGTGTAGAGGCGGTCGTCGGGAATCATCGGAACCTCGTATTGCCTCAGGCGTCCTGCCTGGGGCGCCGGTAAAAGGGTAGTTTGACGATACGGCAGTCGATCTCCCGGCCGCGAACGGTAACCGAAGCCGCGCTGCCGGGCGCGGGCGGCTCGCCGCCGCCGCAGTCCAGCCGGGCAATGCCGATCGCCCGTCCCAGCGTGGGCGCGAAGGCGCCGCTGGTCACCGGACCGGCACAGTCGGGGGCATTCCGGACGGTCAGGCGATGTCCGTGCCGGGCGATGCCGCGGCCCTCGACCTCGAAGCCGACCAGCCGGTGGCGGCAGCCGCTTTCGCGCTGGCGGGCCAGGGCGTCCCGGCCGACGAAGTCGCCCTTCTTCCACTTGACGATCCAGGACAGCCCGGCCTCGAGCGGCGTCGTCTCCTCGCCGATGTCCTGGCCACAGAGCATCATCCCGGCCTCGAGCCGCAGCGTGTCTCTGGCGCCCAGACCCGCCGGCATCAGGCCAACGTCGCGGCCACGCTCCAGGAACGCCGCCCACAGGTCCTCCGCTCGCTCGGGGGGTGTGTAGATCTCGAAGCCGTCCTCGCCGGTGTAGCCGGTCCGCGACACCATCCGTTCTTCCTCCTCCTGGTGGAGAAACGAGTAGTACCGGAGCGCCGCGGCTTCGGCACCAACGACGTCCGCCACGATCTTCGCCGCCCGCGGTCCCTGCACGGCGATCAGGGCGGTCTCGTCGCTCTGATCCTCCACCCGGACACCACCGTCCTCCGCCGCCGTCTCGAGCAGTTCCAGGTCACGCCCCCTCGACGCGGCGTTGACCACGAGGAGGTAGTCCTCCGGGTCGAAGCAGTAGACGAGCAGGTCGTCGATGAAGGTACCCCGCTCGGTCAGGAGCGCGCTGTACTGGGCGCGGAACGCCGCCAGCGCGCCAACGTCGTTCGGCGTCAGCCGCTGGAGGAGAGCCAACGCCCGCGGCCCACGCACCCGAATCTCTCCCATGTGCGAGACGTCGAACATCCCGGCGCGCTCCCGCACGGCTCGGTGCTCCGCCAGCACTCCCTCGTACTGGATCGGCATCTCGAAGCCGGCGAAGGGCCCGAAACGGGCTCCCGACTCGACGTGACGCTCATACAGGACCGTCCGTTGCACCTTGCCCAAGCTCGCCTACCCCTAATCCCAGAAAGCCGCCCGACGGCAATCAGCCGTGGCCGGATTCTAGGAGCTTGCGCCGCGGGACGCTACGTGTGAGTTGCCGGGCAGCCCGACGGTGACCCGCAGGCGACCCGGATCGAGGTGCCGTCGAGCGGCCTCGAAAACGCCCTGAGGAGTGAGCCGCTCGATCCGTTCGAGCCGGAAGCTCCGGCGATAGCCGGGCAGGCCGTAAAGCAGGGAGTCCACCAGGAGCGCGGCCCAGCGCCCCGCGGTTTCGGTGGCGAAGGGCTCGCGGCCGAACAGGCCGGTCCTGCATTCCTCGAGAGCCTCAGCGCCTGGCGGCTCCTCGATGACCTGCCGCAGCGAGTCGCGGACGAGTTCGAGGCCGCGCTCGACGTGATCGGGGTGCGTGCCGAGATAGACCGAGAGGGCGCCCGGATCGGTGCCGGCACCCGCCAGCAGGTCCACGCCCGTCGCGTAGGCGAGGCCCTCCTGCTCGCGAACGCGGTTCGGGATCAGGCCGGCGAGTCCATCCGAGCCGAGCAGGATCCCGAGCGCCCGCAGCTCGGGCAGGTCGGGGTGCGTGCGGTTCACCGTGAAGTGCCCCGCGTAGACGTGGGCCTGCTCGCGCGAAGCCGTGCCGATCTCGATCCGGCGTTCGGGCCGGCCTTCCGGCACCGATGGCCCCGAACACGCCGCGGGGTGCCGGCCCGCGTCCCCGGCGGGACCGAACAGGCGTTCGAGCCGGGCCAGCACCTCCCGCTCGTCGACGGCGCCGGCTACCGCGATGACGCCGCCCCGCGCCAGGGCCTCCCGATGGAACCGCCGGCAGTCCTCCGGCGACAGCCCGTTGAGTGACTCCGGCGTGCCATGACCCGGCGCGGCCAGCGGGTGCGGGTGGTAGAGCTGGTCGCGGAATGCCCAGCCCGTGACGACCTCCGGCCGGTCCGCCAGACTCAGCAGTTCTCCCAACGTCTGGTCGCGCAGAAGCTCGAAGCGATCCGGAGCGAATCCCGGCGAGAGCAGGAACTCGGCCAACCAGTCCAGCGCGAGGCCGGCGTCGTCCGCCAGCGCATCGACGGCCAACCCGTGGATCTCGGCGGTGGCCGACCCATCGATCGCGATGCCCCGAGCTTCGGCCTGTTCGGCGATCTCCCGCCAGGTGCGCCGTTCCGTGCCCTCGACCAGCATCCGGCCCGTGAGCAGCGAGAGACCCGGAGACGGTTCCGTGCGGGCGCCGCCCCGCAGCCACGCGCGGGCGGCCACGACGTCGGAGCCGGGAACACGCAACGCGGCAATGCGAAGCCGGCCCGACCACAGGTCGAGACGCGACGGCTCGCGATCAGTCGTCATGGTCCCGGCGCCCAGGCGGAAGGGACCAGCCAACGACGCGCGTCTCCGCCGACAGCCAGGCCGCGCAGGTGCAGGCGACGTCGGACGCGGTCGCATCCGCCAGCGCCCGGAAGGAGTCGCGGCTGAAGCCCGGCCGGAACAGGGCCTGCTCGAGCGCGGCCGTCATCGCGCGTTCGGCGATCGGTTCGTGCAGGAAGACCCAGTCAGCGAACAGGATCCGCTTCGCCCGCTCCAGCTCTCGGGCGGAAGGCGGACGACTCGCGAGACCCTCGACCCGCACGGACAGCTCCTCCTCCAGGCGTTCCGGAGGGACCCCGGGCGCCGCCTCGGCCGACAGGGTCGCCATGCCTCCCAGCCGGTGCCCGGTCACCGCCGCCGAGGCCCAGAGCGCCAGCGGATCCTCCTCGACGAGGTCGCGCTGGACGCGACTCGATCGTCCACTGCAGAGGACGGCGAGCGCCAGACGGAGATGGACGTACTCCGGATCGTCAGGCGCCGGCGCCGGATGGGCGACGAGCAGTCTCGGCGTCTCGCCCCGGCGCAACTCCACCCGGAAAGACTGGGTGCACCGGTCCGGCCTCCGGCCGGCGTCCCTGGTGTCCGGGCCTGTCTCCACGCTTCCCAGCGTCGCATCAATCCTCGCCATCGCGTCCGCGGGCAAGCCGCCAGCGCAGACCAGAACCGCGTGACCAGGACGATAGTGCCGGCGATGAAACGAGCGGAGCGCCCCGGCATCCAACGCGCGCAGGCTCTCCCTGGTGCCGAGAACGGATCGCCCGTAGGGATGATCGCCGAAGACGCGCCCGGCGACCGCCTGCTCCAGGGCGTCCCAGGGATCGTCCTCGACCATGCGGATCTCCTCCAGGATCACCTCGCGCTCCAGCTCCACTTCCGCGGGCAGAAGGCTCAGGCCCCGCATCCGATCGGACTCGATCCGGAGGGCCTCCTGCCACGATCCGCGCTCGAACTGAAAGTGATACAGCGTCGCGTCGTGCGAAGTGAACGCGTTGTTCGTGCCGCCGAGACCCTGTGTCAGACGGTCGATCGCGCCCGGCTCGTAGGCGCCCGAGCCCTTGAACATCATGTGCTCCAGGAAGTGCGCCAGACCAGCCTCGCCCGGCTCCTCGTCCCGGCTGCCGGCGCGGTAGCAGAGAGCGACGACGACCGACTCGGCCCCGTTCTGCGGCAGGAGGACGACGCGCAGACCGTTGGCCAGCGTCTCGGCCCGGCCCGCCACGCGGTCGAACGCCCGCAGATCGAGCGTGGTCATGCCAGCGCGCAGTCGTGAACCGCTTCCGTCTCGAAGCGCTCGTTCCGCTCCGACCAGAGCATCTGCTCGACTGTCGCCGACCGGCGCGGGCACCCGGTTTCCTGGGACCCCCTGTCCAGGGTGATCAGGTTGCAGGTGTTCCGGCCTCGCTCCCTGCCCCGGCCGCGCCTCGAAGTGGAGGTGCCGCTATGCACCAGCCACAGCCTCCTCCCGCAGTCCGGCGCCAGGCCCAGCGCGGCTACATGGACGTGCCCGGCCAGGACCAGATCGACGCCCGCTGCCGCGAACGCCCTCAGAGCGTCGGCGCTCCGGCGCGCCGTACGCCAACCCATCAGCTCGGGCAGGGCCGCCAGCGGGTGGTGGACGACGGCGATCCGCACCCTCGGCGCACCGCCTTCGGTCGAGCCGTCACGATGGAAGCGCTCCCCCACCGCGGCCAGTTGGCGCGGCGTGAAGCGCCCGTCCTCGATCGTCAGGTTGAACGCCGTGTTGAATCCGACGACCTCCAGGTCCGCATCCCGGAAGCTGGGCTCCAGGTCGGAGCTGAAGTGGCGGCGGTAGGCGCCGTAGCGGTCGAGCAGACGCTCCCACACCCGGTACATCGGCACGTCGTGGTTGCCCGGAACGGCGAGAAAGGGCAGGCCCAGACCCAGCAGGAAACGCCGCGCCTGACGGAACTGGTCCGGCCTCGCCCGCTGGGTCAGGTCTCCCGACACGACGACCAGGTCGGGCCGCCTCTCGGCGACCAGCGCCTCCACGCCCGCGGCCGCCGGCCGGTAGTGCGGCGATCCGAAGTGGATGTCGGAGAGGTGGAGGAGACGGCGCAGCGAAGGAAGGCCCCGGCGGGATGAGCCGCTAGCGGATCAGGACGCTGCGTACGCTCTCGTCGACCCGCTCGCCGGCGAGGTCACCAAGAATGCCGAGGATCTCTCGTCCCCGGGCGCGTCCGATCAGGAAACCAAGCGAAGCCGCCACTGCCACGGAGGCGAGCGGATACGCGCGCACCAGCGCCACCCAGTCGAGACCGGGCGTCAAGCTGCCGACGATCCGGTCTTCGATCGCCGGCTGGTCAGGATCGGCGGTCACGACGCAGCAGGAATCCCAGGACGAAGCCCGCGGCGGCAGCGATCAGCACTGCCCGCCCGGGATTGTCACGGACATACACGTTCACGTCGCCGACCAGTTGATCCAGATCCTTGCGCGCCCGTTCGTAGCCGTGACCGAGCTTCTCCTTGGCGGCGCCGTAGCCTCCCTTGGCCGCTTCGCCGGCCCGGGACGAAGCCTTCTTGACCCGTTCCGACAGAGGCGAATCCCGCATCCGCTCACGCGCCGCGTCGACGCCGTGACTGACGGCCGAGCGGGCCTTTTCCACCCCTTCGGCGACCGCCTCCCGAGCCAGATCCATCGACGCCACGTTGCTGCCGGCAGCCTCGTCGCCTTCCTTGTTCTTCTTGGCGTTGCTCATGTCTCGATCATACACCCAACGCTGCTACAATCCGTCGCCCCCGGGGAGCCCGGGGAGACCCATCGTGGGGCAGTAGCTCAGCTGGGAGAGCACCACGTTCGCAACGTGGGGGTCGAGGGTTCAAGTCCCTTCTGCTCCACCACTTCCTGGAAGTCCGGGTTCAGTCGAAGTTCGGGTTCTCGCCTTCCGGGTCTTCCTGCGCGCGCCCCACCATGGGCACGAACCGGACGACGTCGACCTGGCGGCGTTCGAGTCCCTCCGGGGTCTTGCGGATGACCACCAGGTCCTGCAGGGGTCCGCCGACCGGCGCAACCAGGATGCCGTTCACCTTGAGTTGGTCGATCAGCGGCGGCGGCACTTCCTCGGGCGCGGCGGCGACCAGGATGCCGTCGAAAGGCGCTTCTTCCGGCCACCCGCGGTAGCCGTCGCCCACCCGAACCTCGACGTTCCCGTAGCCCAGGTCGTCCAGAACGCCCTGGGCCCTCTCCGCCAGATCGTCGATGATCTCGATCGAGTAGACGCGTCGAGCCAGACGCGCCAGCACCGCCGTCGTGTACCCGGAGCCGGTGCCGATCTCGAGCAGCTTCTCGTCGCCATCGAGTTCGAGCAGGTCCGCCATCAACGCGACCAGGTAAGGCTGGGAGACGGTCTGACCGGATCCGATCTGGACGGGTTCGTCACCGTAGGCGTCGTCACGCAGGGAGTCCGGCACGAACTCGTGCCGGGGCACCGTTCTGAGCGCGTTCAGCAGTCTCGGTTCCTCGATTCCCCGACCCCTGATCTGCTCTTCGACCATCGCCGTGCGCTGCGCCGCGAACGGATCGTTCTGGCCGGACGGCTGCGCCACGACGCCGACCGCCGCCAACGCGCACACGACGCCGGCAAGCGCAACGGGAGGCTGCCTGGAATCCTGCACGATCCCCTATGATAGGCAAACACCGTGCCGGATCGTCGCCCCTCGAGACCGGACACGCCGAACCGCCAACCCGGGAGCCGCCGGACCGGACGGTCCGAGGCCGAACCCAGGCTGCGCTCGCTGGACCGGGTGCGCGAGGAACTCGCCGCCGTGGTGGACCGGTCACCGGCGGACGAAACGGAGATCCTCTGGCTGGAGAGCAGGCGAGGCCGCACCGGCTACCGTGTTCCCGACCTGGACAGCTACCGGCGGCGCTCCCGCCAGGTCAACTTGAGGGTGCGGGAGGGGCGACGCCCGGGGCTCCACCGCACGGGAGGCGCACGGACAGGCGAACTCGACAGTGCGGTGCGTCACGCTCTTGCGGCCGCCCGGGCGGCGCTCCCCGAGTCGCTTCCCCCGCTGCCCGCGGGCGACGAGCCCGGATCCTCCCCGGCCGCCATCTGCGATCCGGACCTCGAACGCCTGCATGCCAAGGCGGCGCGGCGGTTGCTGCAGGAAGCGCTGGAGGACGACGAGGCGGCGATCATCGAGTGGACCGTCGGGCAGGTCGCGATCGCCAACAGCCGGGAGCTCGCGCGCGGCGAACGCGCCAGTGCGGTCATGGTCGAGGTGCGAAGCGGCGTCGATGCCGGCGCGGGCTTCGCCCGCCACGCCGCCCGCTCGCTCGAAGGCCTGCGGTTGGACCGACTGGTCGAGACGGCCCGAGAGCGCAGAGCGCCTGAAGGCGCGGCGGAAGCGCCGCCCAGCGGTGCGCCCGTGCTCCTGGCCCCCGAAGCGACCATCGAGCTGGTGGAACTACTGAACCTCCACGCGTTCTCGTCACGATCCATCCTCGAGAGAGAGTCCTTTCTGCTTCAGCACACCGGCGTACAGGTCTTCGACCACCGCCTGAACCTCGCCGACGACGCCTGCCTCGGGAGCGGCCTCCCGTTTCCCTTCGATCTGGAGGGCGTCTCGAAGACCCCGGTCGAACTGGTGTCCGCGGGAGTACCGCGAACACCGGTGCTGGACACCGCGACCGCTGCCCGCGTGGGGCTCTCGCCGACCTGCCACTGCACGGGCGGCGAGGAGGCCTACCCGCTCAACATGTTCCTGCGACCCGGCGAACACAGCGAGCAGGACCTGTTCCGCAGCGCGGACGGCGGCGTCTGGGTCAGCAGGCTGGACGAGGTCGAGTGCTTCGACCACGCACGCATGCGGGTGCGGGCACGGGCCCGCGGTGTGCGCCGCCTGCGGGACGGCCGGCTCGCCGGACCGGTGATCGATCTCGTCTGGGAGGACAGCCTGCTGCGTGTGTTCTCCAACCTGCTCGCCATCGGCGCCACCTCCTTCTGCCGTCCCTCGCGCGACGGTTTCCTGGGCGGCACGTCCGCGCCGGCCCTGGCGGTGGCCGACGTCGACGGACTGACGGCCGCCTAGCCGCAACGAATCAGGACGACGGTCTGATCGTCGCCCTGGGGCAGACCGGCGCCGAAGCGACGCACGTCGGCATCGATGGCGTCCACGATCTCGGACAGCGGCCGCTCACGGCGCGAGCGGAGGAAGTCCTCCAGCCGTTCCTGGCCGTACTCCTCGCCGTCCGGGGACTCGCACTCCGTGATCCCGTCGCTGTACAGGCAGAGGAGGTCGCCCGGACCCATCTCGAGGGGCTCGACCCGGTAGCTCGCGGTCGGAAGCAGGCCCAGCGGCAGTCCGCTGGCTGGGAGCGGCGTCACTTCGC
The DNA here is from genome assembly GCA_965116955.1 of Thermoanaerobaculia bacterium. Lineage (GTDB taxonomy): Bacteria > Acidobacteriota > Thermoanaerobaculia > Multivoradales > Multivoraceae > Multivorans. The sequence continues at coordinate 654,836 of OZ220742.1, forward strand.
CGTTCCCGCGCACCAGGAGTCCGGGGTTGTGCCCCGCGTTGAGGTAGCGGACGGCGCGGTTTCGCGGATCGATCTCGGTGAGGATCAGGGTGATGAAGCGATTGCTGGCGCTGCTCTCGACGATGTGCTTGTTCAGCCGGTCGAAGAGCTCCGGCGAGAGCTCAGCCCCGGCGGCCTCTCCGCTCAGTCTGCAGTCGTCGACGAGCAGCCGCAGCGCCGAGTCCAGAGTGGAGACGAGGAGCGCGGCCGGCATGCCCTTGCCGGTGACGTCGGCAACCACCAGTCCGCGGCGCGATCCGGCAAAGCGGAGCGAACCGTAGTAGTCGCCGCCGACCTGGCGTGAGGGCCGGCTCCAGCCAACCGTCTCGAAGCAGCCCGCGCTCGGCATTTCGGCGGGCAGGATGTTGCGCTGGATCTCGGCCGCGAGCTCCACTTCCCGCTCCAGGCGCTCCTTCTCGAGCGCCTGCCGGTGGAGCTTCGCGTTGGTCAGCGCGATCGCGGCCTGGTTGGCGAACAGCGAGAGAGCCCGATGGTCGGACGTGGCGAACGGACCGACTCCGGTCCGGCTCTCCTTGTCGGCGACCACCAGCAGGCCGACGCTCCCGCTGCCCCCGTCGCCCTCGATGGGGACCGCGAGCGAATGTTCGGCGTCGGGCATCACACCCGCCGCGGCCGCCTTGACCCCGGCTTCATCGAAACCGGCCGGCGGCGCTTCGATCGCTTCGCGGGCACCGCCGCCGATCGTGCCGGCAAGCGCGAGGCGGCCCTCTTCGTCCAACAGATAGAAGGCGCCGCGCCGGGCGTCGAGGAGGGACACCGCCCGCAGCAGGATCTCCTCGGTCAGTTCGTCCAGGTTCAGGGTCGAGGCGATCGCCAGCCCCACGTCATAGACCGCCTGCAACGTGACGACGTTGTAGTTGTCCTGGAACTTCCGGTCCTTCAGTTCGTCTGCCAGTTCCCGCAGCCTCAGGCCGATGGCCAGCACGCCGGCGAGGTCGTGCTCCTCCGGCGTGCTCTCCTGTCCGCTTCCGGCGTCGTCATCCCCGGCCCCATCGGCCGCTACGGCGTAGTAGAGGATCAGGCCGTGTTCCAGGCTCCGTTCGCGGGCGCCGAGCACGCCCCACGACGCCACCGGACCGCCGTCGCGATGGTAGATCTGGGCGCCGGCCAGGCCCTGGCTCCGGCACCAGTGTCTGACGAGCCGGGTCTGCGCCGCGCCGCTCTCCCACTCCGCGGTCCCGGCGGCCGTCGCCAGCCGCCACAGTTCGGCTCCGAGACCTGTTCCAGCCGCCGAGGTCGACTCCGACGCCTGAGCAGCACCGGCGGCCGGCGAAGTCACGAAGCTCCGGCCTGAAGCTCGGTCACCGCCGCCTGTTCGTCGGGAAAGATGCTGGAGTACTGCGCCAGGCCCATGATGTGGAAGGTCTTCTCGATCGTCGGCGTCAGGTTGCAGAAAGACAGCCGGCCCTCCACTTCGATCATCTTCTCGATGATCTCGATCAGGATGGAGATGCCGATCGAGTTGACGATCTTCGTTCCGGCGAGGTTCAGCAGCAGCGTCCCGAAGCCCTCCTCGACCAGGCCGTACGCCGCTTCCGCTATCTCCTCGCCGCCCTGGTTGTTGATGTAACCATCCGTGTAGATCACCGCCAGACCGTCGCGGCGCTCCACGTTCAACTTCAGACCCTCGTTCATGGACCCAACCAGACTTCCTCGCTCACCAGAGCGTCAGAGTACCTTCATCATCACGACGGAGGTGCCGCCCTCGCCCGAGAGCACGTTCACCTCGTCCATCAGCCCTTCGATGATCTTCAACCCCCAGCCACGCTTCCGGATCGACCTGAGGTTGTCCTCGATCCGCGGAGGCACCAGCTTCGAACGATCGAAACCGATTCCCTGATCCTGAATCGTGATCCGCAGCATCCGCGGTTCCTCGGCCTCCGCCGAACCGAGCACGGCGAGCCCGAGATGAAGCTGACCGTCAGCAGCCCGGCTGTGTTCGATCGCGTTGATGCACGCCTCGACGACGGCCATCCCCACTTCCTCGACCTTGTCGGTGCTCATCCGGATGGACTTCGCCATCTCGCAGGCGCAGGCCCGCACTTCCAGCTCCATTTCAGGCGCGAGCCTGAAGGTCAGGTGGGTTTCTTCAAGAACTCCGAGCTCAGACATCGGGGAGAAGCGACCGGCGCCCCTGCAGCAAAGGGCGTCAGGCGACCAGGAAGAGCTTGAGACAGTAGATCACCACGGGTTGGATCCGGTCGTTCAGCAGAAACCACAGGAAGCTGGCGACCACCACCGCGGACCAGAACACACCGGCGGAAAAACTCCCCACCCACGAAACCGGAGCGGCGGCGCCCCCACGGTCCAAAAAACTGAACGGCGACCCTACCATCATGTCGACCTCCCCCGTTGGTGACCCTTGGTAGGGAGCAAGTCCCTTGCCAGCCGGGGAGTTGCCGGGGGGTTCGACCGAAGAACCAGCTTTCATGCGGGTTTGCGCGTCGAGCAACATCGCCGCGCCGGGAAGGTTGATCGAGGCAATTTGTCCCGGCTAGCTCAGGTTGCCGAGCTTCGGACGGCCCCTGGTGAGACGTTGCGCCCGGCCAGCAAGCACTAGGGACAATATGTCCTACGGTGGGCCATTATGACCCGTACCGGTCAGAATCCCCCGCGTGTCAGGGTGCGCCTGTTGACGCCAAGGAGCTTGGCGGCGGCACTCTTGTTGCCCCCCGTCATCCCGATGACCCGGCGTACGTGGCGGCGCTTGACCGTCTCGAGGTCGAGCGGCTCCGGGCTCTGAAGGCCGACCGCGCCGCCCATCAGCGACTGGATCAGGGCCACGTCGACGACGCCGTCGGCCAGGGAAACCGCGCCCTCCACGATGTTCTGCAGTTCCCGCACATTGCCGGGATAATCGTGGGCCAGCAGGAAGTTCAGCGCCGTCCGGTCGAACTGCGGCAGCTCGATCGACTCCCGGGCGCAGAAGCGTTCGGCGAAGTGGCGGATCAGGTGCGGGATGTCCCGCCGCCGCTCCCGGAGCGGCGGCAGTTCCACACTGACTCCCTTCAGGCGGTAGTACAGATCCTCGCGGAAGCGGCCCTCCTCGACCAGTCGCTCCAGCGGCTGGTGCGTCGCGGCGACGACCCGGGCGTCGACGGGAAATGGCCGCAAGCCCCCGACCCGCACGATCTCGCGCTCCTGAAGCGCACGTAGCAGCTTGACCTGCAGCGCGACGTCGAGGTCGGCCACCTCGTCGAGGAACAGGGTGCCCCCCTCCGCCAGCTCGAAGCGACCGAGGCGCGCCCTCACACCGGTGGCCACGCCGCCCTCGATGCCGAACAGCTCGCTCTCCAGCAGGCTCTCGGGAAGCGCGGCGCAGTTCACCGCGACCAGCGGGCCGGTCCGCTCGGACCGCTCGTGCAGAAAAGCAGCCATGAGTTCCTTGCCCGTGCCGCTCTCCCCCCGCAGCAGGACGCCAACGCTTCGCGGCGCGACCCGGTCGATCACTTCCAGGATGCGACGCATCGCCGGCGCATGGGCCACGATCCGCCTGCCGCCGACCTCCGCCACGTCGTCCAGGCGCTCCTTGAGCAGCTTGTTCTCCTCCGCCAACCGTTCCCGCGAGACGACCAGCCGCTCCACCTGGCGCAGGCCGTCGAGGGCCACTCCGGCGAGCGCGGCGACCGAACGGAGGAACCTCCGGTCGCCGTCGCTGAAGCCCGGTTCGCCCTGACCGCGGACCTCCTTGTCGAGCACCGCGACGAAGCCCAGCACGGCGTCCCGAGACTTGAGCGGCGCCGCCAGCAGGAACCGGAACTCGCGGCCCGCCAGCGAACCGCCGCTCCGCGCCAGGACGTCGTCGCGTGCCAGGAGATCGCCCCACAAGGGACCCGCCAGCAGCGTGTCGGCAGCCGGGGAAGTGCTCCCAAAGCCGACCGTCGACGCCGACCGCGCGACGCCGAAGCGGTCGCGGGTGACGGCCGCGGCCGCCGCCGGGTCGACGATGGTACAGAGGCGCTGCAGGAGGTCGTCCAGCAGGCCCTGCTCCGATTCGTGGGAATGCAGCGCCACGACCAGGTCGTAGAGCGTCTCGAGCTGCAGCCGCTGCCGGCGTCCCGCAAGGTCGGTGGACGCCTTCCGGGAAGGGGAGGGTCTGCGGGCGGCCACGCTCAGCTCCTCAGCTCGCCCTTCGCACCTGGGTGGCGTTCGACTGCGTCGGGGCCGCCAGCGCCTTGCTCAGGAACGCCCCGGTGTGACTCTCCCGCGAGGCCGCCACGTCTTCGGGCGTACCGGCCACCACCAGCCTGCCGCCGCCGACGCCGCCTTCCGGGCCGAGGTCGATGATCCAGTCCGCGTTCTTGATCACGTCGAGGTTGTGCTCGACGACCAGCACGGTGTTGCCCCGGTCCACCAGGCGCTGCAGAAGGCCGACCAGGCGCCGCACGTCGTCGAAGTGGAGACCCGTCGTCGGCTCGTCCAGCAGGTAGAGACTCCGTCCCGTGGCCCGTTTGGACAGCTCGGTGGCCAGCTTGACCCGCTGCGCCTCGCCGCCCGACAGCGTGGTCGCGGGCTGCCCGAGGCGGATGTAGCCGAGCCCCACCTCGTCCAGCGTCGAGAGGATGCGGTCGATGGCCGGTACGTTGGCGAAGAACTCGCACGCGGTCTCGACGCTCATGGCCAGGATGTCGGCGATGTTCTTGCCCTTGTACCGAACCTGCAGGGTCTCGCGGTCGTAGCGGAGACCGCCGCAGATGTCGCAGGTCACGTAGACGTCGGGCAGGAAGTGCATCTCGATCTTGTTCTGGCCGTCGCCGGCGCAGGCTTCGCAGCGGCCGCCCTTGACGTTGAAGCTGAACCTGCCGGGCTTGTAGCCGCGAGCACGTGCCTCGGCCGTCTTCGCCATCAGGGTGCGGATCGGCGTGAACACGTTGGTGTAGGTCGCCGGATTGGAGCGGGGCGTGCGGCCGATCGGACTCTGATCGATGGCGATCACCTTGTCGAGATGCTCGAGCCCCTCGATGCGATCATGATCGCCGGCCGGATCGACCGCGCGGTAGAAGTGGCGGGCCAGAGCCTTGTACAACACCTCGTTGACCAGGCTGCTCTTGCCCGAACCGGAGACCCCGGTGACCAGGACGAAGCAACCGAGCGGCACGTCCACGTCGAGTTCGGCCAGGTTGTTCTGGCGCGCGCCCCGGATACCCAGCCAGGCGCCGTTCCCCGGCCGCCGAGCCGCCGGCACCGGCACCTCCGCTTCGCCCCGCAGGTAGGCGGCGGTCAAGGACCCCTTCGCCTTCTCCACTTTCTCGAGCGATCCTTCGGCGACCACCTCGCCGCCGTGCTCACCCGCCCTCGGACCCAGATCGACGATCCAGTCGGCCTCGCGGATCGTCTCCTCGTCGTGCTCGACCAGGAGCACGGAGTTGCCGAGGTCGCGCATGCCCTTGAGCGTCCGGAGCAGCTTCGCGTTGTCGCGCTGGTGCAGGCCGATCGAGGGTTCGTCCAGTACGTAGAGCACGCCCTGGAGCTTGCTCCCGATCTGGGTCGCGAGCCGGATGCGCTGGCTCTCGCCTCCCGAGAGCGTTCCCGAGGCCCGGTCCAGGTGCAGGTAGCCGAGACCAACGTCATCGAGGAACGTCAGCCGGTCTTCCACTTCCTGCAGGATCTTGCCGGCGATCTGCCGTTCCTTCGTGCTCAGTCCCAACGTCCCGACCACCCGCCGGAGGTCTCCGATCGGCATCGAGGTCAGATCGTCGATCGAACGGTCGCCGACCGTAACCGCCAGCGCCTCGGGCCGAAGCCGGCGACCCGAGCACGAGCCGCAGGTGCGCACCGACATGTACTTCTCGATCTCCGCGCGAACGCCAGGCGACTCCGTGTCCGCGTGCCGGCGAGTGAGCATCGGCACGACGCCCTCGTAGCGCCCGCGCCACTGGTAGGACGACCGCCGACCCTTGATCTCGAAGGCGATCTCGCGGCTGCCCGAGCCGTAGAGCACGACCTGCCGCGCCTCCTCCGACAACTCGCACCAGGGCGTCGAGAGATCGAAGCCGAGATCCGCGGCGACCGTCCGGAGCATCCTGAGCCGCCACGACGACGAACTCGTCGGGAAGGGTCTGAGCACGCCGGACTGGATCGAGCGCCGGGGATCGTCCAGGATCCGCTGCTCGTCGACCGCCATCGAGGAACCCAGGCCGCCGCACTCGGGGCAGGCGCCGTAGGGGCTGTTGAACGAGAACAGGCGCGGCGAGATCTCGGCCAGGCTGGAGCCGCAGTCGGCGCAGGCATAGTGCTGGGACATCGTCTCCTCGGCCAAGCCCTGGGGCGCGACGACGAGCAGGCCGCGCCCGACCTCGAGGGCCGTCTCGAACGACGCGGCGAGCCGCTGCTCGATGCCCGGCCGCACGACGAGCCGGTCGATCACGATCTCGATGTCGTGCTTCCTGTTCTTGTCGAGAGCGGGCAGGTCGCCGGAGAGCTCGCAGAGTTCGCCGTCGATCCGCGCCCGCAGAAAGCCCTCGCGGACCATCTGCTCGAGCTGGCGGCGGTACTCGCCCTTCTTGCCCCGGACGTACGGCGCCAGCAGCAGCAGCCGGGTGCCCTCCGGCATCCCGGCCACCCGGTCGACCATCTGCTGCACGGTCTGCGGCCGGATCACCTTGCCGCACTCGGGGCAATGCGGCACGCCCACCGAAGCGTAGAGCAGCCGCAGGTAGTCCTGGATCTCCGTCACGGTCCCTACCGTCGACCGCGGGTTGCGGGACACCGACTTCTGCTCGATCGAAATCGCGGGCGACAGTCCCTCGATCGAGTCGACGTCCGGCTTCTCGACCTGGTGCAGAAACTGGCGGGCGTAGGCCGACAGGGACTCGACGTAGCGACGCTGCCCCTCGGCGAACAGCGTGTCGAAGGCGAGGGAGGACTTGCCTGAGCCCGAAACGCCGGTGACGACGACCAGCCGGTCGCGCGGAATCTCGACGGTCAGGTTCTTCAGGTTGTGTTCGCGGGCGCCGCGAACGACGATCTTCTTCCCACTCACCCCGTTTCCTCTGATGCGTCCGCGCGCATTCGCCGCCGGCCGCGGAACACCTCGCCGGCCTCCCGGTCGAGGGTCCGCTCCCGTTCCCGCTCCCGCTTGTCGTGCAACTTCCTGCCTTCGGCCAAAGCCAGCTCGACCTTGATCCGGTTCCCCTTCAGGTAGACGGACAGCGGCACCACCGTCAGGCCCCGGTCCCTGGTACGCCCGAACAGGCGGTCGATCTCACGCCGATTCAGGAGCAGCCGCCTCGGCCGCTCGAGATCGTGGTTCTCCCGGTTCCCGTGGCTGTACGCTGAGATGTGAGCCTCCAGCAACCAGGCCTCGTGGTCACGAAAGCCCACGTAGCTGTCGCGCAACTGGATCTTGCCGCCCCTGATCGACTTGACCTCAGTGCCCAGGAGCTCGATGCCGGCCTCCAACCGCTCCAGGACGCGATACTCCCGCCGAGCCTTTCGATTGACCGCCAGGGCGTTCCCGCCCGCGAGCGACCGCTGCTTCTGTTTGCTGCGCCTGGCCATTCCTGTTCGTTTCCGGCGTTCGGTGCATCTTCCCGGTGGAGTCTACTCGGCGGACACCGTGGCTGAGGCGGTTGCAATGCGGCCGAAGCGCCACAGAGATGTGGCAAAGACGCCACACTCCCGGTCGCCGGCCGACTCTGGGGGCGGTCCTAAATCAATGAAAAACAAGGAACTTGCAAGAGAACGAACGTGATCGTCACGCTGGCACGATCCGTGCTGAGACACTTGCTCGATGGCAAAGCGCGCCAACGGAACGGGCCGGAGTCCCCATCGACGGGCCAACGACACGCGTGACCGCCTGTTCCGCCAGCAGACGATCCGACGTCCGACGGCGATCTCCGGCGTAGGCATCCACACCGGCAGGGAGACGAATCTGCGCATCCTGCCGGCGCCACCCGGCGCGGGCATCTGCTTCCGCCGCACGGATGCCGGCAACGTGGAGGTCCCTGCCGACCTCAGGAGCGTCAGCTCCCTGGAACTCGCCACGACGCTCGGTCGCGACGACGTCACCGTCTCGACCGTCGAGCACCTCCTCGCCGCCGTCTACATTCTCGGCATCGACAACCTGGTCGTCGAGATGGACGGCCCCGAGGTGCCGATCCTCGATGGCTCGGCGATGCCCTACCTGCTGCTGCTGCAGGCGGCGGGGGTCAGACCCCAGAACGCCAACCGGCAGATCCTCGCGATCACTTCGGTGATCGAGATCGACCGCGGCGACAAGTGGCTGCGCGCATCGCCCTACCCCGGCCTGCGCCTGGACTACACGATCGACTTCGAAGGCTGCGCCGTGGGACGCCAGCGGCTGCAGATCGATGTCGACACACGCAGCTTCGAGCGCGGCCTGGCGCCGGCGCGAACCTTCTGCCGGCAGATGGACGTCGAACAGATGCAGCGCGCCGGCCTGGGCCTGGGCGGATCGGTCGACAACTGCATCGTGTTCGACGAACACGGCGCGGTGAACACGGACCTCCGCTTCGCGGACGAGCCGGTTCGTCACAAGGCGCTCGACGCGGTGGGCGACTTCACCCTGCTCGGAGCGCCGATCTGGGGCCACTTCGAGGTGCTGCGCGGCGGGCATCAACTCCACTACGAGTTGCTCGGCGAACTCGTCGCCAACCCTCGGTACTGGACCTGGATGCGGGGCGACGAACTGCCTCCGCCAGCGGATCGCCCCCTCGAGGCGGATCGGCCGGCGACCTGGCTGCCGGGTTTCGCCGGCCCGCCCCCGTAGCCGCCTCAGCCCATCCGCGGGGCACCGGCACGGCGCGGACTGCTAGTGTCGCGCCATGGGAGTCCCGCGGGCGGGACGGCTGATCTGCGCGCTCAGCCTGTCGAGCGTTCTGGGCGGCGACGCCCTCGCGGCCCAGCCGCCGCGAGAGGCTTCCGCGCGGTCCGCCAGGGCCGCCATCGCCGGCCTCTCCGCCGTGCGCGAAGGTCCGGTGCTGCTGGTCAGCTTCCGGCTGGACCGGGCGCTCGACGAACGCACCTGGGAGAAGATCGAGAGCGGACTGCCGACCGGCTTCACGTACGACATCCAGGTCCGGCGGATCCGCCGCCGCTGGTTCGACAAGGCCGTCGTCGCCACCCGGCTGCAGGTCGTGGCGATGTACAACGCCCTCACCCGGGAGTATCAGGTCAACTTCAGGCGAGACGGCGAGCTCTACGCCAGCCGCGTCGTGACCTCGCAGGAGGAGCTCGAGCGAGCGCTGACGACCTTTGAGCAGCTGCCGTCGGTCGAGCTGGCCGGCGAACCGCCTGGGCGGCTGGTGCTGCGAGTGCGCGCCGAAGTGGGGACCCGAACCCGACTCGGCCTGATACCGGACCGCGTCCACACCGCCTGGGCCCAGACCACGCCCTTCCGCCCCGCGCAGCGCCGGATCGGCAGCGGAGAGGCCGAGTGACCCCGCGTCTGACCGTGTCCCGCCCACCCCTGCGGGAACTCATCAAGACCAACCGCTTCCTGGTCTGGCTCCTGGTTCTCTCGCTGGCGGTGCCGACGGCCGGCTACTACGCACTCCAGCGTGGCCGCGAGATCGACCCCACGGTGCTGAACAACAGCATCCTGCTGTTCGCGCTGCGCAATCTGAACGTGGTGCTGATCCTGATCGTCGTCTTCGTGCTCGTCCGCAACCTGACCAAGCTGTGGATCGAGCGCCGGCGCCAGCGTCTGGGCGCCAAGTTCCGCACCAAGCTGATCCTGACCTACATCGGTCTCTCGCTGATTCCCGGACTCGTCCTGTTCGCCTACGCCACGGAACTGCTCCAGGGCTCGATCGACCGCATGTTCCGGACCGACATCGACGATCTGCTGGAGCCGGCGAACCAGGTCTCCCAGGCCCTGACCTCGACCCAGCAGGACCAGTTGCTGCGCGACGCCGAGCGCTTTCTCGCGGACACCGAAAGCCTGGACCTGGACAGCCCGCGCGGCCGCGGCAGACTGCTGGGGGCGCTCGGCGACGCCCTGTCCGAGGCCGACCTCGACTACCTCGCGGTCTACCGGGACACCACCTTCCTGCAGGCCAGAGTCAAACCGCAAGCCCTCTCCGAAGTACCTGAGCCGACCCGCGGCATGCTGCTCGAAGCGGTCCGCACCGGCGCCGCCCGCGCCATCGGCGAAGTGGCGGGCAGCGAGGAGCGACTGATCCTGGCCGCGGCGGCGCGGGAAGGCGACACCGAGGCGACGGTGGCCGTCGCCGGCAGGTTGCTCGATGCCGAACTCTCCGGCAACACGGAGACCCTGATCGCCGCCTACCAGTCCCGGCGGCAACTGCACGCCCAACGCGATGAGATCCGGGCGGCGTACTGGCTCCTGTTCCTGACCGTGACCCTGTGCATCCTGCTCGTCTCGTGCTGGGTCGGTCTCTACCTCGCCGGCCGGGTCACCGGACCGATCGAAGCGCTGGCGGACGGCACCCGCCGCATTGCCGGCGGCGACCTGGAACACCGGGTCGAGGCGGCCGCCGACGACGAGGTCCAGGTTCTGGTCGACTCCTTCAACCGGATGACCGACGCGCTGCAGGAATCGAACCGCGACCTGGTGGCGACGAACCGCCGCCTGGACGCCGAGCGCGCCCGCATCGAAGCGGTGCTCGAGAGCGGCCCGGCCGGCGTCCTCTCGCTCGACCGCGACGGCCGCATCCTGACCTGCAACCGCGCCGCGATGGAGATGCTGGGGCTTCCGCCGCACGTTTCGCTAGCCGGCGCGCCGCCCGAAGCCCTGAGCGAACTGCTGCCCGACAAGGGCGTCGAAGCCGTGTTCGCCGACCTGCCGGATTCGACCGTCCGGAGGGCGACCGGCCCGCGCCGCTCGCGGGCGACCCCGGCTCGCCGCGAAGTCAGCCTCGGCGGCAGGGACGACTGGAAGACGCTCGAGGTCAAGACCAGTCCGCTGCGCGCCCCGGACGGCAGCGGCGGCTTCGAGCTTCTCGGCCACGTCCTCGTGATCGAGGACCTGACGGCACTCCTCGATGCCCAGAAGGCCGCCACCTGGACGGAGGCCGCCCGCCGGATCGCGCACGAGATCAAGAACCCGCTGACTCCGATCAAGCTCGCCGCGGAGCGACTGCTGCGCAAGGCGCAAGGGAACGACGCCAGCCTCGGCGCCGCGGTCGAAGAGGGCGCGCAGATCGTCGTCCGCGAGGTGGGCAACATGCAGAACCTCGTGGACCAGTTCGCACGCTACGCCCGCATGCGCCGCCCCCAGCCCCGCGATGTCGACATAGCGAAGCTGATCAGCGAAACGGTCGACCTCTACCGCGAGCTGAAACCCGGAGTCGAGGTCGAGGCGCGCATCGAGGCCGGCGAGGAGGGTCTCCATGCCAAGCTCGACGCCGACCAGATGCGCTCCGCCCTGGTCAACCTGCTGGACAATGCCATCGCCGCCACCAGCCCGCCCGGTCAGGTGACGGTGCGGGCCAGCCGCAGCAACGGGGTTTTCGGTCTCTCCGTCCGGGACACCGGCAGCGGCGTGCCGAAGGGGGCCCGCGAGAAGCTCTTCCTGCCGTACTTTTCGACCAAGGGACGGGGTTCGGGGCTGGGCCTCGCCATCGTCCAGCGCATCGTGAGTGATCACAACGGCTCGATCCGGGTCGAGGACAACGAGCCTCACGGCACGACCTTCACCATTGAACTGCCCCAGTCCGAGCTGCCGCGGTAGCTCCGTGCCAACCGCCCGAAGATGAGCAAGGCACGCATTCTGATCGTCGACGACGAGGCCGGCATCCGCCAGACGCTGCGGGGCATCCTCGAGGACGAAGGTCACTCGGTGACCGCCGCGGGGGACGCGGTGAGCGGCCAGGCGCTGATGGCGAGCGACGAGTTCGATCTCGTCCTGCTCGACGTCTGGCTGCCCGACCGCGACGGCCTGGAGATCCTGGAGGAACTCCGGGAGGACGACTTCCACACGCCGGTGATCGTCATCTCCGGCCACGGCAACATCGACACGGCGGTCAAGGCGATGCGAATCGGCGCCCACGACTTCCTGGAGAAGCCGCTGGCGCTCAACCGGGTCGTCGTGTCGGTCGAGAACGCACTGGAGCGGAACCGGCTCGAACGCCAGGTGCGGGAACTCTCGGACCGGCTCGATCCGGAGCGGCAGCTCATCGGCGACTCGCCGCCGATGCGGCAGTTGAAGGACGAGCTGAGGCTCGCGGCGCGCGCCGAAAGCCGGATCCTGATCACCGGCGAGAACGGGACGGGCAAGGAACTCGTCGCCAGGCGCGTCCACGGCCTCTCGCGGCGCAGAAGCCGCGCCTTCGTCGAAGTGAACTGTGCCGCGATCCCGGAGGAGCTGATCGAGAGCGAGCTCTTCGGTCACATCAAGGGCGCCTTCACCGGAGCCTCCGAGAACCGCCGCGGACGTTTCGAACAGGCCGACGGAGGCACCCTGTTCCTGGACGAGATCGCCGACATGTCGCTGAACACCCAGGCCAAGGTGCTGCGCGTGCTCGAGGAGCAGCGCTTCGAGCGGGTCGGAGGATCCGACCCGATCGAGGTCGACGTGCGGGTGCTGGCGGCGACGAACAAGAACCTGGAAGAGGGTGAACTCCCCGCCGGCCGGTTCCGCGAGGACCTCTACTTCCGGCTCGCCGTCATTCCGCTCCACGTACCGGCCCTTCGCGAGCGGCGCGAGGACATCCCGGCCCTGATCGACCACTTCCTCCAGCGCTTCGCAGCCGAGGCCGGCCGCCGTCCCAAGACGGTTGACACTCAAGCGCTCGAGCGGCTGGTCTCCTACGCGTGGCCGGGGAACGTACGGGAACTCCGCAACCTGAGCGAAAGACTGATGATCATGGCGCCGGGCGACGTGGTCACGGAAGCGGACCTGCCGCCGCGGGTTCGCGGCACGGACGCGACCGTTCCGGTCGAAAGCGACTACGCCTCGCTCAAGGAGGCCCGCGAGACCTTCGAGCGGCTGTACATCGAGCGCCGGCTCGGCGCCGCCGGCGGCAACGTCTCCCAGACCGCCCGGGACCTCGGAATCGACCGCCGCCACCTGTACCGCAAGCTCCGCGCCTACGGCATCGATCCCGAACGCGGTTCGTGAGCGAAGTAGCCGCCAACCGGTTCGTCGTCGGCACCGCCGGCCACGTCGACCACGGCAAGACCCGGCTGGTCCAGGCCCTGACCGGAATCGACTGCGACCGCTGGGACGAGGAGAAGCAGCGCGGCATCACGATCGACCTCGGCTTCGCGTCGATGGTCGAGGACGGCTGGCAGATCGGTTTCGTCGACGTGCCCGGCCACGAGCGCTTCGTCCACAACGCGCTCGCCGGGCTGGGCGGCATCCAGATGATGGTGCTGGTCGTGGCTGCCGACGAGGGAGTCATGCCGCAGACGCTGGAGCACCTCGCGATCTGCTCGCTGCTCAGAATCCCGGCCGGCCTGGCGGTGCTCTCGAAGACGGATCTGGTGTCTTCCGACCTGGTCGAGCTTGCCGAGCTGGAGCTCGAGGAGGCGCTCGCCGCAACCCCGTTCGCCGGCGCGCCGATCCTGCCGGTGTCGGCCCAGACCGGCGAGGGCCTTGAACGACTCCGCGCGGCCCTGGTGGAGCTTGCCAGGTCGGCGGCTCCGATCGACCGCCATCGCTCCCTGCCCGCCCGCCTGCCGATCGACCGCGCCTTCCACCTGCGCGGGCTCGGCGTGCTGGTCACCGGTACCCTCGCCCGTGGCATCGTGAACGTCGGCGACGAGCTGGACGTCCTGCCGGACGGCGGCCGTGCCCGGGTGCGCAGCATCGAGATCCACGGCGAAAGCCGCCAGCAGGCCGAAGCCGGCGAGCGTACGTCGCTCCAGCTTGTCGGCGTAGGCCTCGAGCAGGTCGCCCGCGGCCACGAGCTGACGGCCCCCGGCCTCTATCGCGCGACGACTTCCCTGCTCGTGCGCTGCCGACTGCTCTCCACGGCGCCCGAGCCGCTCGAAGGCAGCAGTCCGGTGCGGCTTCACGTCAACGCCGCGCAGCGGATGGGCAAGCTGCGGCCGCTCGAAACCGGGCGCCTGGCGCCCGGCGAGGAGGCGGTGGCCGAGATCCGGCTCGACGAGCCGCTGGTGACGGTCCGCGGCGACCGCTTCGTCATCCGCAGGCCCTCGCCCCAGACGACGCTGGGCGGCGGCGAGGTGCTCGACCCGGCCTGGAGACGTCCTCGAGGCAGAGCCCTCGGACCGGCGATCGACGCGCTCAGCGCCGGCGACCGCCAGGTCGCCGCCGTGCAATGGACCGCCGACGGCCGCGAGGCCGGTCTGACTGTGGCCGAGCTCGCCCTGCGCCTGGGCGTCGTCCCCGGCGATGCCGAGGACGTGCTGAGCGCCGCCGCGCGGGATGGACTGTTGCTGCAGGCAGGCTCCGGACGCTTCGTCACCGCTGCCGCCGTCCGGCGCGTGACCCGCCGCGCTCGCCGCCTCGTGGAAGCGCACTTCGCCGCCGACCGCCTGTCCCGAGGCATGCCGAAGGCCGAACTGGTCCGCCGGCTGCTGGGCGCCCGCGCCGCCGATCTGGCCTCCGCCTACCTGGACTGGGCGAGCCGCGGCGGCAAGGACTCGAGCGTCGTCGTCGAGGGCGAACTCGTGACTCTCCCAGGCCGCACCAGCGAACTGACCGGCGCCGAGTCCAAGCTCGCCCGGGACCTCGTCGAGGGCTTCGAGCGGCAGGGACTCACTCCGGGCTCTCCCGAGGAGCTCTGCCGCAACCTGGGCGCCAAGCCCCAGGTCTTCGACGGCGTGCTCCGCTACCTCGTCGACCGCGACAAGCTCGTCCGGCTTCCGAACGGACTGCTCCTCGCCGCCTCCGCCCTGGAGCAGTTCCAGACCGACCTTCTCGCCACCGGCTGGGAGACCTTCACCGTCGCCGACTTCAAGGACCGCTTCGGCCTGACCCGCAAGTGGGCGATTCCACTGCTCGAGCACATGGACCGGCAGCGCCTGACGCGGCGGGAAGGGGATCGGCGGCGGGTCCTGCGGCCACGGGGTTAGGCCACGCTCGCTGCTAACCTGCCCGACCTGCCCGGGAAAGGAGAAAGACCGTGACGAGCACCGACCAGATGTCCTTCGGCGTCGTCCTCCAGCCGGACCCTCCGATCTCCCGCGTCGTCGACCTCGCGGTCATGGCCGAAGACCGGGGCTTCGACCAGTGCTGGCTCTTCGACTCCCACGTCCTGTGGCCGGAGCCGTTCGTCATCTTCTCGCAGATCCTGGCGAGAACGGAGCGGATGGGTGTCGGACCGATGGTGACGAACCCGGGCACGAGGGACATCACGGTCCTGGGTTCGCTGTTCGCCACCCTGGACTCCATGTACCCGGGACGCACGCTCTGCGCGATGGGACGGGGAGACTCGGCGCTGCGCTACATCGGCCGTCGTCCCGAGTCGCTTGCGGCCTCGGTGAACGCGATGGACGTCATCCGGGCGCTGTTCGCGGGCCGCGAGGCGGACCTCGGCGGCACCACGGTGCGAATCCCCTGGCGCGAGGAGGGCGGCGCCGAGCTGCCGGTGTGGTTCGCGGCCTACGGCCCGAAGGCGCTGGACACCGTCGGCCGTCACGCCGACGGCTTCGTGCTGCAACTGGCGGACCCGAAGATCCTGGAGTGGACGCTGCAGGCGGTGCGCGACGCCGCCGAGGACGCGGGCCGCGACCCGGATGCCATCACCGTCTGCGTGGTCGCCCCGGCCTACGTCGGCGACGACCTGGCGCACCAGCGGGACCAGTTGCGCTGGTTCGGCGGCATGGTCGGCAACCACATCCACGACCTCGTCATGCGCTACGGCGAGGACGACTCGAAGGTGCCGCACGCGCTCGCCGAGTACATTCGCCAGCGGCAGGGGTACGACTACTCCCACCACGGTCGCAGCGGCAACCCGGACACGGAGTTCGTGCCGGACGGCATCGTCGACCGGCTCTGCGTGCTCGGCACGGCCGAAGACCACATCGCCAAGCTCCGGGAACTGCAGGCTCTGGGCGTCGACCACTTCGCCGTCTACCTGATGCACGACGACAAGGAAGGGACGCTGGCGGCGTACGGGGAGCGGGTGATTCCGGCGCTGCAGGGCTGATGCCGCGGGCGGCATAGGCGCCGGTGGGTGTCGGTGCGCGGGTCTTCTGACCCGCGCACCCAGCCTATGCCTTGGCTTCGTACCAGTCGGGGCCCGTGCCGACGTCGACGACGAGGGGCACGCTGAGTTCGGCGACGCCCTCCATCTCTTCGCGGACGAGGGACGTGAGCGCGTTCATGTCCGCGGCGGGCGCCTCGAGCACGAGTTCGTCGTGGACCGTCAGGAGCAGCCGCGCGGCCCCGAGTTCCGCCCGCAGCCGGCGGTCGACGGCGATCATCGCCAGCTTCAGCAGATCCGCGGCCGTGCCCTGGATGCGGGCGTTGACGGCCATCCGCCGCGTGTTCTCGCGCACCGCGCGGTTGCGGCTCTTGATGTCCGGCAGGTAGCGGACGCGGCCGTAGAGCGTCTCGACGCGCAGTTCCTCCTCGGCCTGTGCCAGCGTCCGCTCGGTGTAGGCGCGCACACCGGGGAAACGCTCGAAGTAGGCGTCGATGAAGGCCTGCGCCTCGCCGCGGGCGATGCCCAGGGACCGGGCGAGGCCGAACGCGGACATGCCGTAGATGATCCCGAAGTTGATCGTCTTGGAGGCCCGGCGCTGCTCGTCGGTCACCAGGGCCGGGGCCACGCCGAACACGGTGGCCGCGGTCGAGCGGTGGATGTCGCCACCGTGCTGGAAGATGTCGACCAGCGCCTCGTCGCCCGAGATGTGCGCGAGCACCCGCAGCTCGATCTGGCTGTAGTCCGCGACGAGGAGCCGGTAGCCGTCGCGGGCGCGGAAGGCGCGGCGCACCTGGCGGCCGATGTCGGTGCGGATCGGGATGTTCTGGAGGTTCGGGTCGTGCGAGGACAGGCGGCCAGTCGCCGCCACCGCCTGGTGGTAGCGGGTGTGGAGGCGCCCGTCCGCCGCCACGAGGTGCGGTAGCGCGTCGACATAGGTCGACTTGAGCTTGGTCAGCTCCCGGTACTGCAGCACCTTGGCCGGCGCCTCGTGGCCCTGCCGGGCAAGCTGTTCCAGCACGTCGGCGCCGGTCTTGTACTTCTTCGTCTTGCGCGTGCGGCCGGGCGCCGGCAGGCCCAGGTGCTCGAACAGGACGACGCCGAGCTGCTGCGGCGAGAGAATGTTGAAGCTCTCGCCGGCAAGCTCGAAGATCTCCTCCGCCAGGACGCCGGCGTCCCGCTCCAGTCGCTGCGACATCTCGGCGAGCACGCCCGTGTCGAGTTCGATGCCCTCTTCCTCCATCGCCGCCAGCACCGGCAGCAGCGGCGCCTCGACCTGGTCGTAGACCTTGCGCGCCCCCGGCGACTCGCTCCACTGCGACGCGAGCGCCTGGAGGATCAACGCCGGCAGCACCGCCTGCTCGGCGGCGTAGACCCGCAGCCCGGCGTCGTCGCCCAGCGCCTCCGCCTGTCCGCTTGGTTCACCGAGGCCCGCGTCCGCCGGCGGCGTCGCCTGGTAAAAGAGACGGTCGAGCGCGACGGTCGCCAGTCCGAAACTGCGCACGGCGGAGTGGACGAGGTAGGCCATCAACATCGTGTCGACCAGGCGGGCAGCCACCGCCGGCCGACCCTCCCGGTGCGGGCAGAGCCGGACAACCTCCTTCAGGTCGTGGCCGACGAGTTCCAGGCCCGGGTCGGCAAGCCACGCCCGCAGCCTCGCCGCCGCCGCCTCGCGCAGGCCCGCGGTCCGGAAGTCGGCGAAGCACGCGCGACCGACCGCCCCGTCCTCGTCTCCGTCCGCGGCCACTCCGACCGGCGCGAACGACAGCCCCACCGGTTCGCCGCCGCGCCGGAAGACGACGCCGACAGCGATCCGCGATCCCATCTCCCCGGCCGCCGCCTCGAAAGCCTCGACGGAGTCCACGACGACGGCGGGCTCGATCTCCGGACCGCCGCCCTCGCTCTCGAGCTCCTTCAGCAGGCTCCAGAACTCGAACTCGCGGCACAGGTCGGCCAGCGCCTCGTAGTCCGGGGACTCCATCTTCAGGGCCTCGGGCTCGAACGGAACCTCGAGGTCGGTGTGGATCGTGACCAGCTCCCTGGACAGCAGGGCCTGATCGGCGTGCTCCTGCAGCCCCTCGCGGTAGGCCTTGCGCTTGAGTTCGGACGCGGCTTCCAGCAGCGCCTGGAGGTTGCCGTACTCCGTTATCAGGGTCTGCGCGCCCTTCTGGCCGATTCCGGGAACGCCCGGCACGTTGTCCACCTTGTCCCCGACCAGGGCGAGCACGTCGACCACCTGCTCCGGCGGCACCCCGAAGTCCTGCTCGACCAGCGCCGGATCGTAGGTCTTCTCCCGGCCGGTGTGGAGCAGCGAGACGCGCTCGCCGACGAGCTGGAACAGATCCTTGTCCGCGCTGACGATCGTGACCTCGTAGCCCGCGTCCTGCGCCTTGCGTCCGAGCGTGCCGATGACATCGTCCGCCTCGTAGCGCTCGAGCTCCAGGATCGGGATGCGGAACGCCTCGATCGCCCGCCGGATCGCGGGCATCTGCGCCTTCAGATCCTCCGGCATCGGAGCGCGGTTCGCCTTGTACTCGGCGTACGCCTCGGTGCGGATCGTTGCCCGACCGACATCGAGGGCGATGCCGAGCAGTGGCGGCTCCTCCTCACGCAGCAACTTGCGCAGCATGTTGATGAAGCCGTAGATCGCGTTCGTCGGCTCTCCCGTCGACGTGGAGAGCCCGCGGATCGCGTAGAAGGCGCGGAAGATCGTCGAGTAGCCGTCGATCAGGTAGAGACGCTTCGCGGTCACGGCGGCGACTACTCTAGAGCCTCGCGCCGTAGGATTGCGTTGGCTACAGCGAACGGCCGCCGCAAGTCATGCTTCGAAACCTCCCCGCCCTTCTGCTCCTCGTCGCTCTCGCCCCGGCCGCGGCGCCCGCGCAGCCGACCGAGGAACAGGTGCGGCTGCATGGCTTCGGTTACGCGCAACTCGAGAACGAGCGCGAGGTCGACGCCGAGAGCACTTACCGGGAACTCATCGACCTTGTGCCCGACGAGCCCCTCGGTCACGCCAACCTGGCCGTCGCGCTGCTGCGGCAGGACCGGAAGGACGCGGCGCTCGCCGCCATCGACCACGCTCTGGAACTGGACGGCGACAGGGCCGACCTGCTGCTGATCCGCGCCGACATCCTGCAGTGGACGAGCCGCCACGACGAGGCGCTGGTGGACTACCGCCGCGCCGCCCGCGGCGCGCCCGACGACCCCGAAACGCAGTACGCGCTGTTCCGGCACACGGACATCATCAGCGGACCAGAGGCCGAAGCCGACCGGCGGACGGCCGTCGACCGGCTCCGGCGCCTGCGGCCCGACAACCTGGTCATCCTGCTGCTCTCCGGAGAGGCCGCCCTCGACGATGGCGACCGCGGCCGCGCGAGCGACGACTACCTCCGTGTGCGGGAGCTGATCTGGCAGGCCCAGCCCGCGGCCGAACAGGTGCTCGAGGAAGTGCTCGACGCGCTGGAGGCGGACGAGCTGGATCGAGCCCGCAGCCTCGCCCGGAGAGTCACGAACGTGATGAAGGGGACCGCCGCCTGGACAAGCAGCCTGGCCGAGGTCTACACGAACATCCAGGGCATTCCCGTCGAGCGCTTCGTGGACGAGTCGCCGATCGAGGACTTCGGACCGGCCCTCCCGGTCCGTTTCCGGGCCACCCGCATCGACAACGCGCCCGCCAACGGGCGAGCGCTCGAGGTTGCGGACCTGGACGGCGACGACCAGCCCGACATCGCCTGGGCGGCCGCCGGGGACGGCGCGGACTCGCCATCGTCAAGGCTGGAGCTGCGGCGAGCGGCCACCGGCCTCGCGGCGCCTGGCGACTCCCCGGCAACGGACGCGCGGCTGCTGGTCGTCGGAGACGCCGACAATGACCGGCGCCTCGACCTGGTCGCCGTCGGCGATCCCCTGGCCGTCTGGCAGGTCGATGCCTCGGCCGATACACCCCGGTTCGCCGACACGAGCGACCGTTTCCTGGCACAGCGGTTCGACGCGGACGCCGCCGACCTGATCGACTTCGACAGCGACGGCGATCTCGACCTGGCCGTCGCGCCGGCAGGCGGCCCGCCCGAGCTGCTGCGAAACGTGTCCGGCGAAGGCACCTTCGAGGGTCCCCTCGAGGCCCTGGGACCCAGGGCGCTGCCCGAAATCGAGACACGCCGCTACCACCACCTCCAGGCCACCGACGCCGACCGCGACGGCGACACCGACCTGCTGCTCGC
Organism: Thermoanaerobaculia bacterium; assembly: GCA_965116955.1. Classification (GTDB taxonomy): domain Bacteria; phylum Acidobacteriota; class Thermoanaerobaculia; order Multivoradales; family Multivoraceae; genus Multivorans. Next base: position 675,153 of record OZ220742.1, read on the forward strand.
TCACGACGAGGGAGTCCTCTGGCTCGACAACCTGCGCCAGGGACGGTTCGCGGAACGCGTCCCGCCGGCGCCGAGCCGCGGTCTCCTCGGCACGCTCCTGGGCAGGCTGCGCGGCGAGGAACCCGCAACCGAGGGGCTCGTCACCGGATCCCCGGTGCGGGTCGTCCGCACCGGGGACCTCGACGCTGACGGCGTTCCCGAGTTCATCCTCGCCGGCGAGGCGACCTACATCCTGCGCCGGGACGGGGACGGAGCGGTGGCCTCCTTTCCGCTGACTTCCGCGTCGATCGCCCTGCCGGCCGGCGCGACGGATCTGGCGCTGCTCGATGCGGACAACGACGGCCGACGCGACATCGCCTTCGTCGCCGGCGGCCAACTCCGGGTGCTGACCCAGACCTCGAACTCGGGCTCCCAGGCGCTCGAGTTCCGCCTCGCCCGGGTCACCGGACTGCCTCGCGACGCCGGGTTCACCGCCGTGCGCGCCGACGACCTGGACGGCGACGGCGACCAGGACCTGGTGGCGGCCGGCGCCACCGGGCTCTACCGGATCGAGAACCTGGACGGCTCCGAGAACAACTGGCTGCGGGTCCGGCTGGTCGGCCTCGACCTGGGGAACCAGAAGAACAACGTCTTCGGACGCGGCACGACGATCGAGGTCAAGTCGGAGCGCGCGTACCAGTACTTCGAGGTCGACCGACCGATCACCCATATCGGACTCGGCAACCGCAGGCGGCCCGACCTGATCCGCGTCGTCTGGGCCAACGGCGTGCCGCAGAACCGGCTCGAGCCGGGCGAGAACATGACGATCGTCGAGGAACAGGTGCTCAAGGGCAGTTGTCCCTTCCTGTACGCCTGGGACGGCGAGAAGGTCAGCTTCGTCACCGACTTGCTGTGGGGCGCTCCGCTCGGCATGCCGCTCGCCGACGGCGTGTGGAACGGCTACGACCCGGACGAACTGGTGCGCGTTGATGGCGCCCGGCCCCGGGACGGCTTCTACGACCTGCGGATCACGGAAGAACTGTGGGAGGCCGCCTACATCGACCAGGTGCGGCTCTGGGTGGTCGACCACCGCGAAGACGTGGAGGTCGCGAGCAACCTCCGTATCGTCCCGGGCCGGGGGCACATCGGCAGGCCGCCCGACGACGTCGTCTCGAGCGCCGCCGTCCGCCCCGTCGTGCACGCCATGGACGGCCGCGGCCGCGACGTGACGGACCGGGTCCGCGCTCGCGACGAGGTCTACGCCGACGGCTACGCCCGCTCGCGCTTCCAGGGCCACGCAGCCGAACCCTGGACGTTCACCTTCGACCTCGGCGAGGCGCCGGGGAAGCCGGTCCGGCTGTGGCTGGACGGCTGGGTGTTCCCCGCCGACGCCAGCCTGAACCTCGCCATCGCCCAGGCGGTGGAGCACGGCGACCTGGAGATGGTGATGACCCGGCTCGAAGTCGAAACCCCGGAAGGCTGGCGGACCCTGCTCGATCCGATGGGCTTCCCGCCCGGCAAGACGAAGACAATGGTCGTCGATACGCCGCCGCTGCCGGCGGGGGCCCGCAAGCTCCGGATCGTGACCACCCGCTGGCTGCATTGGGACCGCGTCGCCTGGAGCACCGACCTGGCCGGCACCGACGGCGACGCCGTCGTCGTCCAGGCGCGTCTCGACGCGGCGAGCGCCGATCTCTCCTACCGCGGGTTCTCGGCGCCGACCCGGCCCGCACCCAACGGTCCGCACCTGTTCGACTACCAGCGCACCGGCACCGAGTCGCCCTGGCTGCCCTTCCCCGGCCGCTACACCCGCTTCGGCGACGTCCGCGAGCTTCTCGTCGACGTCGACGACCGCCAGGTCGTGCTCGGACCGGGCGACGAGATCCGGGTCCTCTTCGACGCCCGCGATCTGCCACCGCCTGCGCCCGGCCATGTCCGCACCGTGTTCCTGGAGAGCTTCGGCTGGGACAAGGACGCCGACCGCAACACCTGGAAGGCGGACAGCAACCTGCCGCTGCCCTTCCAGGCGATGTCCGGCTACCCGTTCGCGCCGGGCGAGGCCTATCCTCGATCGCAGGAACTCGACGCCTACCGCGCCGAGTGGCTGACCCGGGTGGTCGGCCCGGAGACGCCGTTCAGCCCGGTCGCAGCGCCTGCCTCGGGCCGCTGAGGCAGGTCGCCGCCTCGACTCCGCTACCGCCGCCAAACCCGTCGCAGCTCCGTGTTTGGCCCCAGCCCCCACCTCGCCATGAGCTTGCGCCGTAGCCCTCGCTCGGCTACGTTCTTCGGCGCAAGCTCATAGGCAGACGCCGGCCGGCGACGCGGCGCTTCTCCGGCCACCATCCAGGAACCCACCAGGAGAACAGACGTGGCAAACGGCTCCGGCGGACGCGGCAGGTTCGGTCAACTCGGATTCATCTTCGCCGCCGTCGGCTCGGCGATCGGCCTCGGCAACATCTGGAAGTTCCCGTACATCACGTATGCCAACGACGGCGGCTCCTTCGTTCTCGTCTACCTGGTCGCGATCGCGCTGATCGGCCTGCCGATCATGATGGGCGAGCTGATCATCGGACGCAGTACCCGGCAAAGCCCCGTCGGCGCGTTCATGGAAGCCGCCAAGGGGGCGGTCGGAGGCCGGGCCTGGGGCGCGGTGGGCGCCCTGGGAACGCTCGGCAGCTTCGTCCTCCTGTCGTACTACGCCCTGATCGCCGGCTGGACGGTGTACTACTTCGGCCAGTGCCTGAGCTGGTCGTTTCGCGGCTTCGACACCGGCGGACAGACCCTCGGCGACTCGTTCGGCGCCTTCCTCGGCAACGGGCCGCTCCAGATCGGCTTCCACGCCCTGTTCATGGCCGTGACGGTCGGCGTCGTCGCCCTTGGCGTGCAGGGCGGCATCGAACGGGTGGCCAAGACGCTGATGCCGGTGCTCGGTGGCATCCTCATCCTGCTCGTCGTCAACTCGTTCTGGAGCCCGGGCTTCGGCGAGGCGGTCCGCTTCCTGTTCCATGTCGGCCCAGTCACCGCCGATGGCCTGCTGGAGGCGGTAGGCCACGCTTTCTTCACGCTCTCCGTCGGCATGGGCGCGATGATCACCTACGGCTCCTACATGAGATCGAGGCAGTCGATCCCGAGGAGCGCCGCAGCGATCACCCTGCTCGACACCCTGGTGGCGTTGATGGCGTGCATCGTCATGTTCTCCATCATCTTCAGCGTTGACGGCGCGGAACGCGCCGGGACGTTCGGCAAGAGCGCGACGATCCTGTTCACGACCCTGCCGCAGATGTTCTACGAAATGCCGCTGGGCGTCGTCCTGGCGCCACTGTTCTACCTGCTGGTCGGCTTCGCGGCGCTGACCTCGACCATCTCGCTGCTCGAAGTCGTGGCCGCCTACCTGATCGACCGCCGAGGCCTGAGCCGGCGAAAGGCCAGCCTGCTCTCGGGGGGCGCGGTCTTTCTCTTCGGGATCCCCTCGGCCCTCTCCCTGGGCGCCGTCACGGGTTTCTCTTCCTGGGCGCCCCTGGGCGAGCGGACCGCCGGTTTCTTCGACACGATGGACTACACCGTCTCGAACTGGATCCTGCCCCTCGGCGGCCTGACGCTGGCAATCTTCGTCGGCTGGTTCCTCAGCCGCAGCAAGTCCCGCGACGCGCTGGCCGACGGCCACGGCGACGTGAGCCGGTGGTATTTCATCTGGCGCGACGTGCTGCTGCGCTTCGTCTGCCCGATCGCGATCCTGTGGATCATCTGGGCCGTGATCGGGGGCCGGTCGTTCGCCTGAGGCAAGGCCTGCAAACCAGCTAGCGCCCCAGTCGGCCGGAGAGCCAGGGCAGAAACTCCGGCTTGAGCCGCGCCTCGATCCTGAGTTCCAGAAGCGGTGCCGTGCCCGCCGGCAGACGGCCGCGGAGCTTGACCGCGTCCTTGGAGGTCGTGGCGACGGCGTCGCAGTGGTGGCGGGAGCACGCAGCTTCGATCGCGCGGAGGGAACGCTGCGGATAGCCGTGGTGGTCGGGAAAGCGGAGGTGGTCCACGCATTCCAGGCCGGCGGCCGCCGCGGTGCGGGCGACGCGCTCCGGGCGGGCAACGCCGGTGACGAGCAGCGGTCGCTCCGGTGACGGGCCGCCCACGAGCTCGGACCGGAGCGTCGACGCGAACACCCGGCCGGCGAAGCCGTGCCGGCGCAGGGTCGCCTCGAACTCGGCCGGCGGTTCGGCGCCGGCTTCGAGACCGGTGAGCACCGCGGCGTCGGCGAGGCTCACCATGCTCAGAGGCTCGCGCAGCCGGCCGCCCGGCAGCAGGAGGCCGCCGGCGAACGGATCGGTGGCCGGGAAGGTCAGGATCTCCACATCGCGGCGTACCCGAAGATGGGAGAAACCGTCGTCCAGCAGAAAGACGTCGATGTCCGGCGTCCGCTCGAGAGCCAGGGCGGCGGCCGCGCTGCGGTCGGCGCCGACCGCCACCACAATTCTCGGCACCTGCTCGGCGAGCATCACCGGCTCGTCGCCGGCCTGTTCCACCGGGACGAGCGGCCCGTCACCGAGACTCACGACCCGGGGTTCCCGGCCCCTGCGGCGGTAGCCCCGCGACAGGACGGCGACCTTCAGGCCCTGATCGGCCAGGCCGCGCGCCACGGCGATCACCGTCGGCGTCTTGCCGCTGCCGCCCCAGTGCAGGTTGCCGATGCTGACCGTCCTACGGCCCAGGCTCGCAGCGCGCGCCGACCAGGAACGGCGGCGGCGATGGTGCGCCCACTCGTAGAACCGCTGCCAGGGACTGCGGGCCGCGCTCAATCCAGGTCCACCAGTTCGCTCAAGAGCTCGACCGAGCGCTCCACCGCGCCCCGGTTCCGGTCGACGATCGCCAGACCGCGCCTGCCCTGCGCGGCCGCTTCCTCGGGCCGGTCCAGAAGGCGCCGCCACGCTTCGGTCAACGCCTGGCCGTCAGCCGCCAGAGTCACGCCGTCCGCGGCCTCGAGGTCGCGCGCGATGCGGCGGAAGTTCTCCATCGACGGGCCGACGATCACGGGCACGCCGAACCGCGCCGCCTCGATCGGGTTGTGGCCGCCGGTCGGCACGAGCGTGCCGCCGATGAACGCGGCCGCCGCCAGCCGGTAGATCGAGGCCAGCTCGCCCAGGGAGTCGAGCAGGACGATCCCGGGCGGTGCGGCCGACGCCGACTCATGCGCGCGAGTACCGGGCATGCGGCTCCGTCGAACCCCCGGAAACGACCGTTCCTCCACCTCTCGCCAGACCTCGTCGAAGCGTTCCGGATGACGGGGAGCCAGAACCAGCAGCGCCTCGCGGTCCAGTCGTTCGAACCCGTCGAGGACGATCGGCTCTTCGCCGGGCATCGTCGAACCCGCGACCAGGATCGGCCGATTCCCCGCGAGGTCCCGCAGGGCCTGCTCCAGGCCGGCCGCCGGGACCGGTTCCGGCGTGTCGAACTTCAGGTTGCCGGTCAGCGAGGTGCGCGCCGGCAGCGCGCCCAGGCTCAGCAGACGCTCCTCGTCCTGCGGACTCTGGGCGCCCAGCCGACCCAGCGGGTCGAGCAGGAGCCGCCGGTAGAGACGGCCGGCCCGCTTCATCCGCCCGTAGCTGCGATCGCTGATGCGGGCGTTGAGCACCGCCACGGGAATCGACCGGCGGCGGCAGTCCCGCAGCAGCAGGGGCCAGAGTTCGCTCTCGAACAGGACCAGAGCGCGTGGCGCGTAGCGGTCCAGGAAACGCCCGACCAGCAACCCCAGGTCGAACGGCAGGTAGGTGACGACCACGCTCCTGCCGCCCGCGGTCAGTGGCTCGAAGAGCTTCCTTGCCGCGTCCTGACCGGTGGGCGTCACCGTCGTCACCACCAGGTCGACGTCCGGCGGCAGGGCCCGCGCCAGAGTCGCCGCGACGCCGGCCTCGCCCACCGACGCCGCGTGCAGCCAGAGCGGCCTGGTCCCCCGGGCTTCCGGCAAGCGTCCCAGCCGGGCAGGCAGCGTCGGCAGGTAGTGCCGGCCGCGCCGGGCGAGCAGCACCGGAGCCGCCACGCCCAACCCTGCCGCCATCGCGAGCTGGTAGAGGAACCACATAAGGTGACGGCCGGGCGCCCGACCGTTTCCGGTGCAACGCGCAGTGAAGTCGTCAGACTGCCGAAGCCCCGTATTGACGCACGAGTATAATTCCGCCGCCTGCTGGCGGAGGACCCCCGTCTCCCGAAGCGCGGCCTCTTGGACGCTTTGCCCCGGGCCTCCGTATCAACAGCGAGGCATGAGATCCGCGCAAGCCATCCGCATGGAACCACCACGCGAAGATCCTCCCCGGAGCGGTCTGACGATCGCGTACTCCCGCCATCAGCGTCAGGTGGCGTGGGGCGACGCGTCCGACGCCGAACTCCTGGAGGGCCTTCGCGGCGACGACGATCTCGCGCTCGACGAGTTGATGCGCCGCAAGACGCCCCAGTTGGTTCGGCTGGCCACCCGGCTCGTGGGCGACCGGGAAGACGCACGCGACATCGTCCAGATCGCGTTCCTGCGGGTCTGGAACTCGCGGCATCGTTTCGACCGCCGCTACAGCCCGAACACCTGGATCTACCGAATCGTCTCCAACCTCGCGATCGACCACCTGCGGTCCCGCTCCTCCCGCCTCCGCTCGCTGCAGAGTTTCCAGGTGCACCACGAGCACCAACGGGGCGAGGTCTCCGCGCGGCAACTCGATGCGCTCTCCGCCAGTGAGGTCCGGTCCGTCTTCCACGAGCTCGCATCCACTCTGAGCGAGAAGCAGCGCGCCGTGTTCGTGCTGCGGGAGATGGAGGGGTTGGCCGGCAAGGAGATCGCCGGCATCCTCGGCATTCGTCCCTCGACCGTCCGCAACCACCTGTTCAACAGCCGCAAGCTGCTCCGCGAGGAGTTGCTCAAGCGATACCCCGAGTACGCGCAAAGAGCCGGGACCCGTGCCGGGAGAAAGGAGCGGCCATGACCTCTCTCTGCCCCGACTGGGCTGCCCTCCTGCGCGAACGCGAGCGGGCCGAACGGAGTTCGGAGGTCGGCGACGCGAAGATGGACGCCGCCTGGGAAGACGCTCTCCGTCACCGCGAGGACTGCGAACGCTGCCGCGCGGCATCGCTCGATGCCGATCCGCTGCTCCTGTTCAGCGGCCCTGCCGCCAGCGCCGACGAGGTCAGTGCGAGCGACATTGACGCGATCCGCCAGCGCGTACGGCTCGAGCTCGACGGACGGGCGACCGAGAGGCGGCTGAACGAGGCGCGGAGCGCCCGCCGGCGCCTGCCCGTGGCTTCGGTACTGGCCGCCGGCGCCGCGGCCGCGGCGCTCGGCCTCAGTTTCCTGCTGTGGCCGGAGACCGCGCCGCCCGCGGACGAGATCGCGGGTCACCCGCCCATGCTGCCTGACCACATCGCGATGGCGCCGCTGGTCGAGCCGCTCGGCAACGAACCGATGCAGGTCTACCAGCTTCCCGGCAACGGCGACGGCTCCGGTTTCGACGTGGTCCTGGTGGTGGCGCCGTGAGCGCCGTTGGAGCCCTCCGGCGGGCCCTGGCCGCCCTGATCCTCCTGGCTACCGCCGGGGCACTGCAACCGGCCTTCGCCCAGCCCGGTAGAGCGCAACCCGGTAACGCGCAGCAGGAGGCCGAGACCCAGATCCGCCACGCCTTCACGCTCCAGCATCAGCGGGCCGACGACGCCCTCGAGTGGATGCAGAACGAGATGTCGGCCCAGGGAACGATCGAACTGCAGAGGGCGACCAACACGCTGGTGCTGAGGGACCGGAGCAGCGTGCTCGAGCACCTGCTCGCCCTGCTGCGCGACTTCGACCACCCCCGCCGGCAGATCGAGTTCGAGATCTTCATCCTCGAGGCGTCGCGTCGCGGCAGCGGCGACCCGCGTTCCGAGCTGCCGGCGCAGCTCACCGACGAGCTGGGCAACTGGCTGGCCTTCACGAGCTACCGGCTGCTCGGCGAGGGCCAGTTCGAAGCGACGGAGGGCGAGAACGTCCGCTACGAAATCGGCACCGAGTTCCGGCTCGGTTTCCGGGTCGGCACCGTGCTGCTCGACCGCCGGCTCAAGCTGTACGGGGTCGAGATCGAGCGGAGCCGCAGCGCCGTCCTCGACGAGCGTGTCTTCAACGGCCACCTGAACGTGTGGGTCGGAAAGCCGCTGGTCCTGGCGCTCCCCTACCCCGGATCCGACGCCAGTGGCCTGGTGGTCGCCGTGACCGTCCGGTCTCCCCGTGAAGACGGCCTGGGCGCCGGTGACTAGGAGCGGATCGGATCATGCAGTTCGTCTGCCGGCTTGGCACCGCCGACGGTCGCATCGTGGAGCAGATCCACGAGGCGCCGGATCTGCGCACCGCGCGGCGAGAGATCGAGCGCCGCGGGTTGTACATCTTCGAGATCAGGCGCCGCGGCCTTCAGCACATCTTCGGGGCGCTCCTTGGCGCGGATTCGACCGCGGCCGAGGGCGGCCGCAAGGCGATCCCGGGACAGGACTTCCTGATCTTCAACCAGCAGTTGGCGGGTCTGCTCAGCGCGGGACTGCCCCTGCTCCAGTGCCTGGACCTGTTGTGCGAGCGGCAGCGTCACGCCGCCTTCAAGGAGGCGCTGGGCGAGATCCGGGACCGCGTCGAGAGTGGCGAGGAGCTTTCCGAGGCCTTCGCCGCGGCGGGCAACTCCTTCCCGCCGATCTACAGCTCGATGCTCAAGGCGGGCGAGCAGAGCGGCGGCCTGGAACGGGTCATCCGCCGGTACGTCCGCCAGCTCAAGCTCGTCACGAGCTCCCGCAAGCGCGTGGTCAGCGCGTTCTTCTACCCGGCGCTCCTGATCTGCCTGTCCGTCGTCATCGTGGCGGTGATGATGTTCTTCGTCATGCCCCGCTTCGAAGAGTTCTACGTTGCGCTCGATCTCGACCTGCCCTGGATCACGCAACTCCTCCTCGGCGTGTCCCAGGTGCTGCGCAGTCCGACCACCCTGGTGCTCATCGCCGCGGCGGCGGTGGCAACCTGGGCGACCTGGAGAGTCGGCAGAAGCGGCCGGATCGGCGCCCTGGTCGACCGCCTGAAACTGCGGTTGCCCATCATCGGACCGATTCTTCACCGCTTCGCGCTCTCCGAGTTCTGCCGCTCCCTGGCCACGCTGCTGCATGGCGGCCTGCCACTGGCCGCGGCGCTCGAAACCGCGACGTCGGCGGTTACCAACCGGTTCCTGCACCAGCGGGCGGTGGCGCTCGGACCGCGTATCCGTGAGGGCGAGGCCTTCCACGTGGCGCTCGAGGAGTCGGAAGTGTTCACCGATCTGGCGATCGACATGGTCAAGGTCGGTGAGGCGACCGGAGCGCTGGACGAGATGGTGAACAGCGTTTCCGACTTCCTCGACGAGGACGTCGAGACCCGAACGGAGCGGCTCCTCTCGCTCGTGGAGCCCGTGATGCTGGTCGTCATGGGCTGCACCATCGCGCTGCTCGTGCTCTCGATGTATCTGCCGCTCTTCAGCGTACTCGGACAGGTGCAAGGCTGATGGTCGTCCACGAAGAGAGCGCCGCCGCGCGCAACCGTCGCCTGATCGCCGAAGGCGTGTCGGACCTCGAGAACCTGCGGGCGGCGGGCGATACGGAGGATCGGCTCGGCCGGGAACGAGCGGAGGCGGCCCGGCTGGCGGCCCAGTTCGGACTCGAGGTCGCGGACCTCGAGAACTTCCGCATCGACAACGACCTCTTCCGGCACATCCCGTTCGACCTGATGCTCCGCTACAGCTTCATTCCGGAACGCCAGTTGGAGGGTCGCCTGGCGGTCGTCATGGCCGATCCGACCGACGTGGTCCGCGTGGATGAACTGGAACTGCAACTCGGACAACCCCTCGAGGCCCGCATCGGCGTGCGGTCCGAGATCGAGGATCTCCTGCAGAAGTCGGAGAGCGCGCAACGGGTCCTCGACGAGGCGACCGAGGACTTCAAGATCCAGCTCGTCCAGGAAGACGAGGACAGCGGCGAGGTGCTCTCGATCGACCGGATCTCGGCCGACCAGAGCCCGATCATCAAGCTCGTCGACTCGACGCTGTTCAATGCGATTCAGCGCCGGGCTTCGGACGTCCACATCGAGACCCGCGAGCAGGAAGTCGTCATCAAGTACCGAATCGACGGCGTCCTGTACCAGGCGATGGAGCCGATCGACAAGCGCCACCACCAGACCATCGTCAGCCGGATCAAGGTCATGTCCGAACTCGACATTGCCGAGAAGCGGATCCCCCAGGACGGCCGCTTCAAGGTCCGGGTCAGCGGTCGCACGATCGACTTCCGCGTATCCGTCATGCCGTCTGTCCACGGCGAGGACTGCGTCATCCGCATCCTGGACAAGGAGTCGATGAACCAGGAGTTCAGGAACCTGCGGCTCGACGTCCTCGGCCTCGACGGCGAGACGATCGCGAAGCTGCGCAAGTTCATCCGTGAGCCGTACGGCATGGTCCTGGTCACCGGTCCGACCGGCTCCGGCAAGACGACCACGCTCTACGCCTGCCTGTCCGAGATCCAGTCCAGCGAGGACAAGATCATCACGATCGAGGATCCGGTCGAGTACCAGCTCGACGGAATCACCCAGATTCCGGTCAACGAGAAGAAGGGGCTGACGTTCGCCCGCGGCCTCCGCTCCATCCTCCGCCACGACCCGGACAAGATCATGGTCGGTGAGATCCGGGACGAGGAGACGGCGCAGATCGCCATCCAGTCCGCGCTGACCGGCCACCTCGTGTTCACGACCGTCCACGCGAACAACGTGGTCGATGTCCTCGGCCGGTTCCTGAACATGAACGTCGACCTCTACAACTTCGTGGCGGCCTTGAACTGCGTGCTGGCCCAGCGGCTGGTCCGCCGCATCTGCAGCCATTGTCGGGAGCCGGTGCGGGCCACCGACACCCTGCTCGAAGAGAGCGGTCTCGCGTGGGACGACATCGCCGGCTGGGAGCTCTTCGAGGGCCGGGGTTGCATGGAGTGCAACGGCACCGGCTTCTTCGGAAGGATGGCGGTGTCGGAGTTGCTCGATCTGTCCGACCCGATCCGCGAACTGATCCTCGACCGTCGTCCGGCCTCGGAGATCCGGCGCGCCGCCGGCGAGGAGGGAATGCGTTTCCTGCGCCAGAGCGCGCTGGAGAAAGTCCGTGAAGGAGTGACCACTCTCCGTGAGATCAATAAGGTTACCTTCGTGGATTGAACGCCTGGCCGGCCTCGACGACCCTCGAGGACCGGCGTCGGTGTTCCTGCTCGACGAGCGCGAGCTCGTCCTGGCGCACTTCGTACGCCAGAGCGGGCCCACGCCCGAGCTGCAGGCGGTCCGGCGGCGCGAGCTGCCCGCCGACACCTTCCAGGAGGGAACGCTGGGCGGACCGTTGCGAGAGCCGGCCCAGTTCCACGACATCGTCGCCGAGCTCCAGCAGGCGGCCGATACGGCCACCGGGGCTCCGGTCACGGCCGCCGCCCTCGTCCTTCCCGACCGCTGGCTGCGGCTGACGTTCGCTGAACTCGAGGACGTGCCCCGGAACCCGCAGCACCGCGAGGAGGCTCTCCGATTCAAGTTGCGCAAGCAGGTGCCCTTCCGGGTGGAGGAGCTGCGCGTGCGCGGCGCCCGCACCGGCAACGGCGCCGGCGCCGGCGAGTCCGCGCGCTTTCTGCTCGCCTTCGGCGTCGAGCGTGTCCTGGCCCAGATCGAGGATTCGTTCCGCCGTGCCGGAGTTCACATCGGCATGGTGACGAACGCCAGCCTCGGCGCGGTGAACGGCATCCGGCAGGTGCACGACGAGACCGGCGCCTTCCTTCTTCTGCTCGCCCACCGCGACGGGTACTCCCTCCTGGCGCACACGGAGGACGGCCCCGCCCTCTACCGCTACAAGAACTTCGACCCGACCCTTCCTCCCGCGGTCGTTTCCCGGATGGCCGTGCGTGAATTGCGGCTGACCAGGGGCTTCATCGAGGAGCGCGGCCTGTTCGGCGCCGGGGCCGGGCTGCCCGAGCGCGTCCTGATGCTGGCCGCCGAGACCTCTCGGGAAACCTGGCGCGAGCGGCTGGAAGAAGCCCTGGGCTTGCAGGCTCAGGTTCTCGACGGGAACACGACCGCCGGCAGCGGATCCGAGGCCGGCGAACTCGAACTCGACCGCGCCCTGCCGATGCTGGGCGCCTCGCTCGCGGTGAGAACGTGAGCAGGTTCCTGAACCTCGCCGCCCGACCGTTCGTCAACCGCCGTCCCTGGCGCCGGCTGACCGCCCTGCTGTGGGCGCTCGGCCTCGCCCTGCTGACCCTGAACGCCGTGCTGTACTGGGGATACCTCACCGGCTCCGCCGACGCGCGCGCCGAACTTGCCGGGCTCCGGGAGCAACTCGCCGGAGACCAGACGGAACTCGACCGGTTGAGCGCTGAGCTGGCGCGTCTCGACCTGGAGGCGCAGAACCGTGAAGTCGCCTTCCTGAACGAGCGGATCGCGGACCGGCGCTTCCCCTGGGGGCAACTCTTCAACGACATCGAGCAGGTGCTGCCGTGGAACACACGCCTGCGCAGCCTGGCGCCGGAGCGCGGCGACCGGAACCGGCGCCGGCGCGCGGAACTCGGAACCGGCGACCGCTCCCGGGTGGCCCTGGACATGACGGGCGAAGCCCAGGACGACGAAGGGCTCCACGGTTTGATCGACGCCCTGTTCGAGCATCCTGCCTTCGACGATCCCAAGCTGCTCCACGAAAGCCGGCAGGACGCCGGCCCGCTGGACTTCACGATCGCAGTGGTCTACCTGCCGGGAGGTTCGCCCGGCAACAGCGGCGCCGCCGCGGAAACCCCGGCGACCGGCGCCACGGCGCCCGCGGAGGCTCTGCCATGAGCCGGCGCCGGCGCGTATGGCGCCTGCGCATCTGGTTCTGGGTCGGCGCGGGCCTGTGCGTCCTCAACGCGGCCCTGCTGTCCACCTACCGCGGCGTCTACGCCGGGCGATTCCAGGCGCTCGAGGACGAGATCGCCCAGGTCCAGAACCTTCGCACACGCGCCACCCAGGAAGTGGCTCGCCGAGAGGACCAGGTCACGACGGTCGAGGCGACCCGCAGTCAGGTGCGAACCCTGTACCGGGAGGGCTTCGCGACCGAGCGTGAACGGTTGACCGACCTGATCGGAGAGGTCAAGGAACTGGCCGACCGCTCGGGCCTCCGTCCCGGCTCGATCTCCTACCCGGAAGCGACCCTGGAGCAATACGGTCTGGTCGAGAAGTCGATCGTGTTCACGGTCGAGGGGAACTACAGCCAGTTGCGGGGGCTGGTCAACCTGCTCGAGGTCACGGACACCTTCGTGGCCCTCGAGTCGATCAGCCTGAGCGAGGCCACGCCGAACCTGCGCATCGATCTCCGCCTTTCGACCCTGTTCTCCGGCGACGAGTCCAGGACTGCCCGGCAGGAGACAGGCGCATGAGCGCGGCCCGGACCAGCTCCAACCGCCCGAACCCGCTGCTGCTGGGCCTGCTCGGCATCGTCGTGGTGGTCGCCGCGTGGAGATACCTGCCGTCGTTCGGGGGCGGCACCGGCTTCACCCGCACGACCGCGGCCGACCTGCGTTCGGCCACGATCGACGTCGTCGAGCTCGCTCCTTACACCCTCGACCAGCCGCCACCGCCCAGCCGCCCGACGCGGGATCCCTGGTCCTTCGGAACCCGGCCCGCGCCGGAGGAAACCGGCGAGCCCGCGGCGCCTCCGCCCCCCGAGCCGTTGCAACCCGCCATCGCGGAGACGCCGGCGCCACCTGCCATTCGGGACACGCCTGCACCGGAACCGCTCGGACCCAAGCCACCGCCGGTCGACGTCTTCTACATCGGGTCTTTCGGACGCAGCGACAATCCGATCGCGGTCTTCGTCGACGCGGACAAGTCCATCTTCAACGCACTCGAGGGCGACCTCGTCAAGGACAAGTTCGAAGTGCAGAACATCGGCTACGAGTCGGTCGATCTGCTCTTCGTGGGTTTCCCGGACGAACAGCCGGTGCGGCTCGCCATCGGCGGCCGTCCGAGCGGCAGCTAAGGATCTGAACCACATGAAAGAACACAATCGACGACGGCGGCACGCTCTCTCGCTGGGACTGGCGCTGCTCGTGATCCTCGCGTCCTGCAGTGGCTACCGGGGCTTCCGGGAGGCGCAGCACGCCGAGCTCACGGGCGACTGGGATACCGCCGTTCTGCGCTACATGGAACTGGTCACACAGGACCCGGCGGATCTCCGCTACCGGGCCGGCCTGCTGCGAGCCAGGACCCAGGCCGCTCACGCCCACTTCGAGGAGGGCAGGAAGCTGCAGGAGGCCGGCCGCGATCGGGACGCAATGCTCGAGATGCAGCGAGCCGTGCAGCTCGATCCGACCAACCAGTACGCCCTGACCGAACTCGAGAAGCTCCGCACGAAGATCGAGACCAGCGGCCTCCAGCCCCGGACCATCTCGCAGATGAAGGACGACGCCCGGGCCGCCGAGCCGATGCCGCCGACGCTCAGTCCACTATCCGATGAGCCGGTCAGCTTCGACTTCCCGAACGCGACGTTCATGGAGGTCTACCGGGCGATCGGGCAGGCCTTCGGGATCAACATCGTCTTCGACACCAGGCTGCGCGACGCGCCGGTCGGGCCCGAGGGCATCGAGCTGCGCGACGTGACGGCGATCGAGGGTCTCGAGATCCTGATGCACAGCCTCGGCCACTTCTACCGGGTGCTCGACGAACAGACGATCATGATCCTCCAGGACACGCAGCAGAACCGGCAGCGGTTCGAGGATCGAATCATCCAGACCTTCTTTCTCTCGAACTCGGACGTGAGTGACGTGATGACCATCCTGCGCAGCCTGCTGAACACGAGGTTCATCGCGACCAACGAACGGCTGAACGCGATCGCCATGATGGACAGCGTGGAGAAGGTCAAGATCGCGGAACGGCTGATCGAGCAGAACGACAAGGCGAAGGCCGAGGTCGTCGTCGACGTCGAACTGCTGCAGATCAACACGAACAAGCTGCAGCAACTCGGCCTCCGGCTGGACGCGACCAGTCTCGGCATCCGCCTCGACATCGGCGGCGAGGAGGTTCCGCTCAGGATGTCGGACGTGGAGTCCCTGAATCAGAACAACTGGGTGCTGACCGTGCCCGGCTTCCTGTTCGACTTCGTGAAGAACGCGACCGACGCCCAGACCCTGGCCAAACCGCAGGTGCGGATCACGGAAGGCGAAGAGGCGTCCTTCTCGATCGGCGACCGGGTGCCGATCCCGGTCACCAGCTTCAACACGGCGAACACGGCGGGCAGCAACATCGTGCCGATCACCTCCTACCAGTACCAGAACGTCGGCATCGAGGTCGACATCACGCCGCGGGTGCATCACAACGAAGAGGTGTCGCTCGATCTCAGCATCGAGGTCAGCAACATCAGCGGCTACACGGAAGCCCAGCCGATCATCGGCAGCCGCAACATCAACACCAGCATCCGGTTGCGCGACGGCGAGACGAACTTCCTGGCCGGCCTGATCCGCACGTCCGAGACGAACAGCCAGAGCGGCATCCCCGGGCTGTCCGAGATCCCCGTGCTGGGGCGCCTCTTCTCCCGGCGCTCGACCGACAACGAACGCACCGACATCGTGCTGACCCTGACCCCCCACATCATCCGGCGCGCGGACATTCGGGAGGAAGATCTGGCGCCCATCTGGGTCGGCACGGAGAGCAACGTCGTCTATCGCGGCTCGAGCCCCCGGGTCGACTCCGGCGTCGACGGACCCTTCGACGAACCGGACGCGGAGGGCGACGCCCGCGACGAACTCGAGGACCGGTTGCCGCCGGGCCTGCGGGACGCGTCGCCGGAGGGCGGACAGTCACCAGGCGAGGAAGACGATGGACCGCCCCTCGGAGTCGAACTCGTACCACCGCCCGGCAATCCGCCGCGCAACGCGAGCCTGCTCGATTCCCGGCCGGTCTCCGATTCCCCGCGGATCATCGTGCCGGCGGCGTTCCAGGAACAGGCCGTCCGCTCCACCGCCGGAATCGAGTTGACCTTCGCCCCCGAAGCGCTGCGGGCGAGCGTCGGCGACAGCTTCGAGGTGCGGCTCGACGTCCGGTCCATTGCACCCCTTTCCCACCTGCCGTTGCGGCTGCGCTTCGACCCGTCGCTGATCGAGGTCACGGCCGTGCGACCGGGGTCTTTCCTGGGCGGCGAGGAGGAGATCACGCTGATGACCGACGACTCGACCCCGGGCACGGTCGTCGTGGGTCTGAGCCGGCTGGGCGATCGGCCGGGCGTAGCCGGCAGGGGACGTCTGCTGGCGCTCGAGGTGCGGGCCACAGGTCCCGGCACGGCGACGATCGCCGTCGAACAGGCCAGACCCAAAGGACCGGCTCTCGAGCTGATTGCCTCGCCCATCGTTGAGCCGCTCGAGATCGAGATCCGGGACGGCGACAGTCCGGATCGTGAGCGGCCGGAGACGGTCGCATGAAGACCGCCGGCGCCTGGCGGCGGGCCGGCTACACGCTGGTCGAGCTGGTCACGGTGTGCGCCGTGATGCTGGTGCTGGCTGCCGTCGCCCTGCCGACCGCGACCTACACGAACAAGCGAATCAAGGAGGCCGAACTGCGCTCCCACCTGCGCCAGATGCGCAACGCGATCGACGAGCACAAGCGCTACAGCGACGTGGGGCTCATCCCGATCGAGATCGGCACCGACGGCTATCCGGGTGAACTGGAGAACCTGGTGCAGCCGATCCAGCTCATCGGCCAGGTCGAGGGCGAGATCCGTTTCCTCCGCCGCATTCCCGTCGACCCGATGACCGGCGAGGCGGAATGGGGCCTTCTGAGCTACCAGGACGACCCCGACGACCGGTCCTGGGGGGGCGAGAACGTCTACGACGTCCACTCCCTGAGCGACGGAGTCGGCCTGAACCGGGTCCCCTACCGGGAGTGGTGAAATGAACGAACGCATCCGGGCCCAGCGCCCGAAACCCCAGGCTGGCATGTCGCTGCTGGAACTCATCATCGTCATGGCGATCATCGGCATCCTGGCCGCCGTCGCCGTGCCGTTGCTCAAGAACGCGCCCCGGCGGGCGCAGGAGGCGGCACTCAAGCAGAACCTCCGTGTCATGCGCGACGCGATCGAACAGCACTACGCCGACAAGGGCCACTATCCGCCGAGCCTCCAGGCCCTCGTGGAGGAGGAGTACCTGCGGGCCATTCCGCCCGACCCGATTACGCGCAGCACCGAAACCTGGGTAGAGGTGTTGGCCGAGTTCCCTTCATCCGCCGACGAGGACCCGTGGGCCGAGACCGACCTGTCGCCATTCGGAGATCCGGGAGTCGAGGACGTCCACTCCGGTTCGGAGGAGAACTCGCTGACCGGGGAGGCTTATGCCGACTGGTGACCGCAGGCGCCGCGGCGAGCGGCGCCTGGACGACTCAGCCGAGGCCGGCTACAACCTGGTGGCACTGGCCATCCTGATCACCGTGATGAACATCGCGGTCGCGGCCGCGCTGCCCTACTGGAGCAACTGGGCGCAGCGAGAGAAGGAGGCGGAACTCATCTTCCGTGGTCTGCAGTACGCCGAAGCGATCCGCATCTTCCGCGTGCGCCAGGGACGCCTGCCGACGGCGCTCGAGGAACTCGTCGAGATACAACCGCGGGCGATTCGCCAGTTGTGGCCCAATCCGATGGCCGAGGACGGTCGCTGGGGTCTCCTGATGCAGGGGGGAACGAGTAACGCCGGCGGGCGCCGCAACCAGGCTGGCGGCCAGCAAGAGACCAACGCGGCGGCCGTCGCGGCGGCTGGCGGCGGCTCGATGACGGCCGTGCCTCCGCCGAACGAGGAAGAGGGTGAAGGCCCCGTCGTCGGGCCGATCCTGGGGGTCTACAGCGCCACGCCCGGTCCCTCGAAGCGCGTCTTCAACGGCCAGCAGGACTTCGGCGACTGGTACTTCACCAGCGAACTCATCCAACTCAGGCCGGGCAACGCCGGCGACGGCCGGCCGCCGCCGCGGCTGACCAGCGAGTGGATCGGCAAGCCGTTCCCGCCCGGAGTGCTCGACGGTCCCAAGGTCCAGGACGGCACGGCGCCCGGCCGAGAGGCCCGTTGAGCCCGGAAGCCGCTGTCGCCGTCAGGATCCGCCTGCTGCCGCATGCCGCCGGCCTGCCGGAGCGGGCCTCGGCCGGCAGCGCCGGCTACGACCTGCGCGCCGCCACCTCCGAGCCGGTCCGGATCGCCCCCGGCGCGCGCAGGTTGATCCCGACCGGTCTCATCCTCGGCCTGCCGCCGGGCTACGAAGCGCAGATCCGGCCCCGCAGCGGACTCGCGTTCCGCCAGGGCCTGACGGTCCTGAACGCCCCCGGCACGATCGACAGCGACTATCGAGGCGAGGTCAAGCTGCTGCTGGCCAACCTGGGCGACGAGCCCGTGGACATCGAACGCGGCGAGCGGCTGGCCCAGATGGTGGTCGCCGCCGTTCCGGAGATCACGTTCCAGGAGGACGAGGATCTCGGCAGGCGGCCGACGGAGGGCAGCCGCAACGACGGCGGCTTCGGATCCACCGGCACCTAGCGGATCAGTTGGAATCGCCGTCGCCGGCGGTCCAACTCGGCAACGACGCCGGATCGATCCCCAGTGAGGCCAGCGCGCCCGACCAGGCGTCTACCGGCTCGTCGGAGAACACGATCGACTCCTCGACCGGCGCCGTCAGCCAGTCGCTGCGGCCGACCTCCTGCATCAACTGACCCGGCGCCCAGCCCGCGTGGCCCAGGAGCAGCCGCATCCGGTCCGGCGCGCTACGGGCGAGCGTACGCAGCGCCAGGATGTTCTGCGTGGCTCCGACACCCGGGGCGATCTCCGTGATGCCGTCCCGTTCCAGGCCGGTCAAGCCGTCGAGAGACAGCAGCACCGTGCCGACCTCAGGCTGCACCGGACCGCCGACGAAGGCCACGACGTCCGAGCTGCCGGACCACTCGATGTCGAGTTCACGCAGAACCTCGTCAACCTTGAGCTGGCTCGGCCGGTTGACGACGAAGCCCAGGCTGCCCCCCTCGCCGCCCTCCTCGTGGGCCGCGAGCAGCACGACCGCCCGAAAGAAGAACGGATCGAGAACCTGGGGCATGGCGACCAGCAGAGTCGGCGTCTCGAAGTCGTCCACCCCCGACATGAGCGCGACTCTACATGCGGCCGGATGTCACGGCCGACTGACGACCGCGGCGCTTTGGGTTATCTTGGGGACATGACGAACAGCTTCGGCGCGACAAGAACGATGACCGCCGCGGGCCGGCCCTTCCGGATCGCGCACCTGCCGACCCTGGGAGACGCGGGCCTGCCGGTAGAGCGCCTGCCGTACGCCCTGAAGATCCTGCTCGAGAACCTGCTCCGGAGGGAGGACGGACGCGTCGTCCCGGCCGCCGACATCGAAGCCGTGGCTCGCTGGGAACCCCGGGCCGAACCGAACGTCGAGATCGCCTTCATGCCCGGACGCGTGCTGCTTCAGGACTTCACCGGCGTCCCCGCGGTGGCCGACCTGGCCGCGATGCGCGATGCAATGGCGGCCATGGGCAGCGATGCCGCCCGCATCAATCCGCTGCAGCCGGCCGAACTGGTGATCGATCACTCCGTGCAAGTCGACGAGTACGGCTCCGCCGCCGCGCTTTTGATCAACGCCGAACGCGAGTTCGAGCGCAACGAGGAGCGCTATCTCTTCCTCCGCTGGGGCCAGACCGCCTTCGAGAACTTCCGCGTCGTGCCTCCGGCAACCGGCATCGTTCACCAGGTCAACCTCGAGTACCTGGCGCGCGGCGTCATGACCTCGCGGAACGGTCACGCCGAGCCGCCCTTCGCCTATCCCGACACCCTGGTGGGCACCGACTCCCACACCACGATGATCAACGGCCTGGGCGTCCTGGGCTGGGGCGTCGGCGGCATCGAGGCGGAAGCCGCCATGCTCGGTCAACCGATCGCCATGCTGGTGCCGCAGGTCGTCGGCTTCCGCCTCGTCGGCGCCCTGCCGGAGGGCACCACCGCTACCGACCTCGTGCTGCGGGTCACGGAGATGCTGCGCAGCCACGGAGTCGTCGGCAAGTTCGTCGAGTTCTTCGGCCCCGGGCTCGCCGAGCTCAGACTGGCCGACCGCGCGACGATCGCGAACATGGCGCCCGAGTACGGCGCCACGTGCGGCATCTTCCCGATCGACCGCGCCGCCATCGACTACCTCCGCTTCACCGGACGCAGCGAAGCGCAGGTGGCACTGGTCGAGGCGTACTGCCGCGAACAGGGGCTCTTCCACGGCCGCGACACGCCGGAGGCCGAATACAGCGACACCCTGGAACTCGACCTGGCCACGGTCGAGCCTTCGCTGGCCGGCCCGCGAAGGCCCCAGGACCGGGTTGCCCTGTCCGAGGTCAAGGACTCCTTCCTCGGGCAGTTGCCCCAATTGTCGACCCGTGGCAGCGGCCTGCCGGTACTCGACGGCAACGACGCGGCCGATGACGCCCCGGCAGCCGACGACGCCGGCGACGCGGGTGAACCGGCCGGGATCACGGACGGTTCCGTGGTCATCGCCGCCATCACGAGCTGCACGAATACGTCGAACCCGTCCGTCATGTTGGCGGCAGGACTGCTGGCGAAGCAGGCCGTCGAAGCCGGCCTGCGGACCCGGCCGTGGGTCAAGACGAGTCTGGCGCCCGGATCCAAGGTCGTCACCGACTACCTGGCCGAGGCCGGCCTGACCGCCTACCTGGAGGAGCTCGGCTTCCACACCGTCGGCTACGGCTGCACGACCTGTATCGGCAACAGCGGACCGCTGCCGGCCGCGACCTCGGCCGCGATCGCCGAAGGCGAGCTGGTCGCCGTTTCCGTCCTCTCCGGGAACCGCAACTTCGAGGGCCGGATCTCGAGCGAGGTGCGCGCCAACTACCTTGCCTCACCGCCCCTGGTCGTGGCCTACGCGCTCGCCGGCCGCATCGCCATCGACCTGTACCGCGAACCCCTCGCCGACGGCCCGAACGGCCCGGTGTATCTCCGTGACATCTGGCCCGCCCAGAACGACATCCAGGCCGCGCTCGAGAGTTCGCTGCGGCCCGAGATGTTCACGCGGCAGTACTCCGACGTCTTCGCCGGCAGTGAAGCCTGGCAGGCGCTCGACGTTCCAGCCGGACAGACGTTCGACTGGCAGGCCGATTCGACCTACGTGAAGCAGCCTCCGTTCTTCGTCGACATGCCGCGCCAGCCGGAACCCGTCCGGGACATCGCCGGCGCTCGCGTGCTGGCGCTGCTCGGCGACACGGTGACCACGGACCACATCTCGCCCGCCGGCGCGATCGGTCCCGACAGTCCGGCCGCCGTCTACCTGCGCGGTCTGGGAGTCGAACGCGCTCAGTTCAACTCGTACGGCGCCCGCCGCGGCAACCACGAGGTCATGATGCGGGGCACGTTCGCGAACGTTCGCCTGCGCAATCACCTGGTGCCGGGAGTCGAGGGCGGTTACACCGTGCTCCTGCCGGAAGGCGAGCAGATGTCGATCTACGACGCGGCGATGGCCTACCGGGAACGCGGCGTACCCCAGATCGTCCTGGCCGGCCTCGAGTACGGCACGGGTTCGTCGCGTGACTGGGCCGCCAAGGGGCCCCGGCTGCTCGGCGTGGAAGCGGTCATCGCCAGGAGCTACGAACGGATCCACCGCAGCAACCTGGTCGGGATGGGGATCGCGCCGCTCGAGTTCCTGGACGGCGAAGGCCCCGCCGAATTGGGGCTCACGGGCCGCGAGGAGTACGCCATCGAAGGGCTTGCCGCCGGGCTCGCCGCCGACTTCGAACCCGGCCTGACCGTGCGCGTGCGCGCCACGGGCGATGACGGCGAGATCGTCTTCCGCGCGCGCGTCCGCCTGGACACGCCCCAGGAGGCGGAGTACTACCGGCACGCGGGCATCCTCCAGTACGTGCTGCGACAGCTCCTTGACGACGACGCCTGATCGACGCGTCCTGGATCCGATCGCCGCGCTGCCGGCCGGCGAGCGTCTCCGGATCAACGAGATCTTCTACTCGATCCAGGGGGAGTCGACCTTCGCGGGCCGCCCCTGCGTACTCGTCCGACTCACCGGCTGCCAGATGCGCTGCACCTGGTGCGACACCGAGTACAGCTTCTACGAGGGCGCCTGGATGCGGGTCGACGACGTCATCGAACGGGTGCTCTCCTTCGATTGTCCGCTGGCCGAAGTCACCGGCGGCGAGCCGCTGCTCCAGCCGGGAGTGCATACCCTGATGAGCGGGTTGTGCGACCGCGGTCTCGAGGTCCTGCTCGAAACCGGCGGCGGACTCGACATCTCCGGCGTCGATCCGCGCGTGAGGCGCATCGTCGATCTGAAGTGCCCGGCCAGCGGCGAGGCCGCGAACAACCACTGGCACAACCTGCAGCACCTGCGCAGCACGGACGAGGTGAAGCTCGTCGTGCAGGATCGCGGCGACTACGAGTGGGCGCGAAACGCCATCCGGGAGCACGGCATCGATCGCCTGTGCACCATCCACCTCTCGCCCGTCTGGGACGCCCTGGAGCCGGCCGAACTCGCCTCGTGGGTGCTCGAGGACCGGCTGCCGGCGAGGGTTTCGCTGCAGCTTCACAAGACCCTCTGGAGCGGCGAAGAACGCGGCGTCTGAATCGGACCGCGCCGCCTCCAACGAGCGCTTCGGGGACTGCTACACTCCGCGCCGAATGCGGCCCAGGACGATTCGGATGCCGGAAAGGGCAGAACTCTGGGGGGAAGAAGAAGGGGTGAGACAGTCAAGATGAAAGCGGCCAAGCTGACCTACGAGGACCAGGAGTACGAATTCCCCGTTATCGTCGGCTCCGAGGGCGAAGTGGCGATCCAAAGCCACGCGCTCCGGAGCCTGACCGGTGCCATAACGCTAGACCCCGGCTACGGAAACACCGGTTCCTGCCGCAGCGCGATCACCTTCATCGACGGCGAGCAGGGGATCCTGCGCTACCGCGGCTACCCGATCGAGCAGCTCGCGGAGGAGGCGTCCTTCGTCGAGGTCTGCTACCTGCTGATCTACGGCGAACTGCCCGATCAGGCCGAGCTGGAGGACTTCCGCACCAAGCTGCGACGGCACACGCTGATCCACGAAGACATGAAGAAGTTCTTCGAGGCGTATCCGCCGACGGCGCATCCGATGGCGATCCTGTCCTCGATGATCTCGTCGCTCGCCACCTTCTACTCCGAAGACGAGGACGTCGACCTGCACGTCGTTCGGCTGATCGCCAAGCTGCCGACGATCGTCGCGTTCTCCTACAAGAAGTCGATCGGGCAGCCCTTCGTCTACCCGCAGAACGACCTGGGCTACGCGGAGAACTTCCTGAACATGATGTTCTCCGTCCCGTGCGAAGACTACGCACCACCGCCGGTTCTGTCCCGGGCCCTGAACATGCTGCTCATCCTGCACGCCGACCACGAGCAGAACTGCTCCACATCGACGGTCCGCATGGTCGGCAGTTCCGGCGCCAGCCTGTTCGCCGCGATCTCGGCCGGCATCGACGCCCTGTCCGGGCCGCTCCACGGCGGAGCGAACCAGCAGGTGATCGAGATGCTGGAGGCGATCCGCGACAGCGGCGACGACTTCAGCAAGTTCGTCGACCGCGCCAAGGACCGGGACGATCCCTTCCGCCTGATGGGCTTCGGCCACCGCGTCTACAAGAACTTCGACCCGCGGGCCAGCATCCTGAAGGGCGCCGCGGACCAGGTCCTGGAACAGCTCGGCGTCAACGATCCGCTGCTGGCGATCGCCAGGAGCCTGGAAGAGGTCGCTCTCCGGGACGAGTTCTTCGTCGACCGCAAGCTCTACCCGAACGTCGACTTCTACAGCGGCATCATCTACCGGGCGATGGGCCTGCCGACGAACATGTTCACCGTCATGTTCGCGCTCGGCCGGCTGCCGGGCTGGCTCGCCCACTGGAAGGAGATGCGCGGCGACCCGGAGAACCGCATCAACCGGCCCCGGCAGGTCTACACGGGCGCGCAGGCCCGCGACTACAAGCCGCTGGCGGACCGCTAGCAGCTAGGCGCGAAGTTCCGGGCGGGTCGGCTTCGCCGGCACGTGGCCCCGGCGGTACACCAGGATCGTCCGGTCGAACGTGATCACGGGCTTGCCGTCCTGGTTGTAGCCGACGGTCCGGAAACCAACGATCCCCTGGTGGGGGCGCGACTTCGACTCGCGCACGGAGAGCACCTCGCTCTGCGCGTAGAGGGTGTCGCCCTCGAACACCGGGTTGGGTAGCCGGACCTTGTCCCAGCCCAGGTTCACCGCGTTCTGGGACAGGTCGGCCACGGTCAGGGCCGTCACCAGGGACAGGGTGAAGCAGGAATTGACCAGGGGCCGGCCCCACTCCGTCTGGCCCGCGTACTCCCGGTCGAAGTGGATCGGGTTCGGGTTCAGGGTGATCATCGTCAGCCAGACGTTGTCGCCCTCGGTAACGGTGCGACCCAGCGCGTGCTGGAACACCTGGCCGACGGCGAAGTCTTCAAAGACCCGGCCGGTGCCGTCCGCCGGAGGGCCGGTATGTACCTTGTCGCTGCTCATGCCTTGAGGACCGCCCCCTTCCGTTCCAGTTCGAGGATGTCAGACGCGTTCAGGCCGAGTTCCGCGAGAACCTCCTCC
Source organism: Thermoanaerobaculia bacterium (assembly GCA_965116955.1). Classification (GTDB taxonomy): domain Bacteria; phylum Acidobacteriota; class Thermoanaerobaculia; order Multivoradales; family Multivoraceae; genus Multivorans. The sequence goes on from OZ220742.1 coordinate 699,755, forward strand.
GTGTGCTCCCCCATCCGCGGTTCGCGCCGGCGCAGCGTTCCCGGCGTACGCTCCAGGCGCGGCGCGGGCGCGATGTGGATCTCGCCGTCAGGTCCGATCGGGAAGGTGCCACGCTCGGCGTTGTGAGCGTGCCGGGGCGCCTCGTCCAGGTCGAGCACCGGCGACACGCAGGCATCGAGTTCGCTGAACACCTCCGCCCACTCGTCCCGCGTACGCGTCAGGAAAGCGCGCCGAAAGGCCTCGATGTGTTCCGGCCAGCGTTCCGTGTCCATCTGCTGATCCACCACGTCGACCCCGGTCCCTTCGCAAAGCGCCGCGAAGAACTGCGGCTCGATGGCGCCCACGGAGACGTAGCCGCCGCACTTGCACTCGTAGCAGCGGTAGAAGGCGGCACCGCCGCCGAGCAGTCCGACGCCCGGAGTCGAGCGCGCCCCTTTCTGCCCGAAGTGAACCGCCATCAGCGAAGCGGCGCCATCGACCATCGCGGCGTCGATGTACTGACCGCGGCCGGACCGCTCCCGCTCGAACAGGGCACAGAGGATGCCGAAGGCCGCCATCAGTCCACCGCCGCCGAAGTCGGCGACCAGGTTGAGAGGCGGCAACGGCGGGTCGCTCCCGTTCCCGATCTGGGACAGCACGCCGGCGAGCGCGATGTAGTTCACGTCGTGCCCCGCAGCCTGCGCCATCGGGCCCGACTGCCCGTAGCCGGTCAGTGAACAGTAGACCAGGCGCGGGTTGAGCGCCGACAGCGTTGCGTAGTCGCAGCCGAGCCGTGCGCAGACCCCTGGCCGATTGCCTTCCAGAAAGACGTCGGCTTTCGCCGCCAACTGGTGAAGGACCCGCTGGCCGGCCGCCGTCTTCAGGTTCAGGGCGATACTCCGCTTGTTGCGCGACACCATGTCGCCCGAGCGCACCGGCCCGCCGACCGCGTTGTCGACCCGCAGCACGTCCGCTCCCATATCGGCGAGCAGCATGGAGCAGTAGGGGCCGGGGGCCAGCCGCGACAGGTCGAGAACCCGCAATCCGTCGAGCGCGCCCACGGGCGCGGAGCCTAGCAGCGCCCGTGGAACCCGCCGTTGATACCCTGACCCGATGGAAGCGCCGGCCCCGGCCACCGTTCTGCCGCGCTCCGAGCATCCCATCTCCTCACGCCAGCTCTCCAGCGGCGCGCAGAAGGTCCTGCGCCGGCTCCGTCAGAGCGGCAGGAACGGCTGCCTGGTGGGCGGCAGCGTACGCGACCTGATGCTCGGCCGGAAGCCGAAGGACTACGACGTCGTCACCGACGCACGGCCCGAGGAAGTGCGCCGGCTGTTCAGAAACTCGCGGATCATCGGCCGGCGCTTCCGTCTCGTCCACGTCCTGTTCGCGGGCGAGGTGGTCGAGGTGTCCACCTTCCGCGGCGCGCCGGACCCGGACGACCAGCGCCGGTCCCCCGGCGAACTCCTCGTGACCAGCGACAACACCTACGGCACCCCGAGGCAGGACGCGTTCCGCCGCGACTTCACCGTCAACGCCCTGCTCTATCGCGCCTCGGACCGTGCCGTCGTCGACTACGTCGGCGGCATAAGGGACCTGGAGCAACGCTCTCTTCGAGTGATCGGCGATCCGAACGTGCGCTACCGGGAGGATCCGGTGCGCATGCTGCGCGCCTGCGAGTTCGCCGCCCGCCTGGACTTCGAGATCGAGGAAGAGACGCTCGGCGCCGCCTTCGAGCATCGCCGCGACATGGCGAAGGCTTCCCCACACCGCCTGATCGAGGAGTTGCTCCAACTGCTCTCGAGTGGGCGCACTGCCGCGGCCTTCGACTGGATGGGACGATCCGGGCTGCTGCCGGTCGTCCTTCCCGAGGTCGACGAAGTCTCCGGGCCGTCGAGCGCGACGAGCAGCTTCTCGAACCTCGCCCGCCTGCTCGACAAACGGGTGCGGGCCGGCCCGGAAGTACCGCCCGCGGTGCTGCTCTCGTCCCTGCTGCTGCCGCGTGTCGTGGTCGGCAGGGATCGCCTGGAAGCGGGCGGCGCGAAGGTCCATCGCCGCCGTCTCCAGCAGCTCGTGGACGATGTGGTGGCCGACTTCGGCGAGCGTTTTGCCCTCTCCGCCGCGCGTCGCAGCAGGATGAAGAAGGCGCTCGAGACCTTCCAGAGGCTGTGCGAAGAGCCCCGGAATTCGAGAACCGTGCAGAGCCTCGTCCGGCGCGAAGCGTTCGGCCCCGCCCTCGAACTCTTCACCCTCCTCTCGGCCGCCACCGGCAGCGGCGCCGGAGCATTGGAGGCGTGGCGGCGGCACGCCGCGGCCGCGCCGTCCGGCAAGCCCGCGCCCGCCGCCCGGCCGCGACCGAGGCGGAGACGCCGGCGGCGGCGGAGGCGTCACCTCTAGCCGGGTTCAGCCGGTCAGGCGAAACCAGCGCGCGAAGATCCGCTGGGCCAGCGGAGTGAAGCGGGTCGTGCGCCACTGGTTTGCCGCCTTCTTCAACACCTCGGCCCGTGTCGGATACGGCAGGATGGTCGAGGTGAACCGGGAAAGGCCAAGCCGATGAGTGACGGCCAGCGAGAGCGGCGCGATCAGATCGCCGGCGCCGGCGGCGACCACGGTGGCGCCGAGCACCCGGTCCTTGCCTCGCTGGAGCAGGACCCGCAGGAGTCCCTCGTCCTCGCCGTCGAGCATGGCGCGGTGGTTCTCGCCGAGCGGCACGTCGATCACGTCGACGGCGATGCCCCGCTCCTCCGCCTCGGCGCGGTCCAGACCGACGTGCGCCACCTCGGGCGACGTGTAGGTGCAGCGCGGCACGACCAGCCGGTCGGCCCGCGCGCTGGGGAAGAACAGCGCGTTCTGGATCACGACGCCGGCGTGGGCGTCGGCGAGGTGGGTGAAGTTGGGCGCGGGCGTCACGTCGCCGGCCGCGAAGATGCGGCGATTCGTCGTCCGCAGCTTCGCATCGACCTGGACGCCACTCGCGTCGGACCGGACGCCGACCTCCGAAAGGCCCAGGCCCTCGACGTTCGGCGTCCTGCCCACGGCGACGAGGAGTTCGTCGCACACCGTCTCGCGACGTTCGCCTTCGCCGTCGACGTGGACCAGCCGGATCGCCCCGGACTCCGGCCTGGCCTCCTCGATCGTGGCGCCGAGCGCCAGGTCGACGCCGTCGCGCCGCAGCGCCCGTTCGACCAGGGCCGCGGCGTCCGGGTCCTCGCGCGGCAGGACGCCGGGCAGCACGTCGAACGTCGTCACCCGGCTGCCGAGCCGGGCGAAGGCCTGGGACAGCTCGCAACCGATCGGGCCGGCGCCGACGACGGCCAGCCGCTCAGGCCGCTCGGTCAGGGCGAAGACGGTCTCGTTGGTCAGGTAGTCGCAGCGCTCCAGGCCCGGTATCGGCGGTGCCTGGGGGCGGGCGCCGGTCGCGATCAGGGCCCGCCGGAAGCGCAGTTCCCTCTTCCCGGCGGAGCCGGTCACGGCGACCGAGCGATCGGAGACGAAGCGTCCCTCGCCCAGGTAGACGTCGACGCCGGCGTCCCGGAACCGCTCGGCGCTGTCGTCCCGGCTGATCGCCGCGCGGACACGGCGCATCCGCTCCATCGCCGCGCCGAAATCGCCAGACCGTTCGGAACCGGGCGCTCCGAACAGGGGATCGGCGCGACCGGCATTCCATCGCCTGGCGGCCGCGATCACGCCCTTGGACGGCACGCAACCGAAGTTCAGGCAGTCGCCGCCCATCAGTCGGCGCTCGATCAGCGCCACCCGGGCGCCCAGACCCGCCGCCACGATCGCCGTCACCAGGCCGGCGGTGCCGGCCCCGATCACCACCAGATGGTAGCGGTCCGACGGTTCAGGATTCGTCCAGTCCGCCGGCGCCACCTGAGCGGTCAGTTCCCGGTCGTGCCGGTCCTCCGCCAGGATCTCCGGTCTGCTCACTCGCCGACCTCCTCCCTCAGCGCGCGCCTGGCGACGCGGGTGACGAGCGCAATCACCGCGACCGTGGCAAGCAGCCCGACGCCCGTGACGACATAGGTTCCCCAATCTCGCTCGTCGCCGGTGCCTGCCGCGATCTCGGCCACGTCGCCGATCACCTTGCCGTAGTAGACGTAGAGCAAGGTGGCCGGGAACATGCCGATGAAGGCGCGGACGTAGTCCCCCAGACTCACCCTGGTCAGTCCCAGGGCGTAGTTCAGCAGGACGAAGGGAACGATCGGCGTGAGACGGAGCAGAAGGACGATTTTGAATCCCTCGCGGCCCACCGCCCGGTCGATCGCCGCAAAGCGGGGCTCCGCGGCGACCCGCTTCTCGATCGCCCCGCGGACCAGGTACCGGGACGCCAGAAAGGCCGCGGTCGCCCCCAGCGTGGCGCCGACGAACACGAGCGCGGTGCCTTCGGCGAGTCCGAAGATCGCGCCGCCGGCGAGGGTCAGCAGCGAACCGGGAACGAAGGCGACGGTCGCCACGGTGTAGCCCAGAACGAACACGATCGGTCCCCACACGCCGAGACCATCCACCCAGGCGCTGAACTCCGGCAGGTACCCCGCCACGCGGCCGCCGAACAGCAGCAGTGCGGCGATCAGAAGGACGACGGCGGCGGCACGGATGGCGAAGCCCGTCTTCGTGATCCCCGCGCCGACGGTTCCGGGAGCTTCGTTCATCGACCGTCTCCACCGCAACGGTGCTCCACACCGGCGAGATCGAACACCGTCTTGACCGGCGTGTACACCTCGCCGGGTAGGTCGACGAACCGCGTGTTCCACCCGGCCATCGAGCCGTTCCACAGACCGGGACGTTCCAGCGAGAAGAGCGGTCTGCCGCCGTGGCTCTTGTGGACGAGGAAGCTGGCGGCCGGATCGACGTACTTCTCGAGGCGGTACGGCTCGCCGCCGGGCTTGAGGACCGCGCACACCATGAACACCGGGTTGAAGTGAGTGGACCTGCCGAGGATGGCCGACTGTTCCGCGTCGTCCAGATCGATCTGCGACGTCTCGACGATCTGCAGCCGGACCTCGCCCGACGCGTCCCGCACCCAGAACGGACCGCCACCGGCCGTGCCAAGGGTCGGCACGACGCCGCAAACCCGGGAAGGCCGGTCGGAACGCCGCGCCAGCTCCCGCGCCATGCCGGCCAGTACCCGGAGGGCCCTGACCGCCGGGCCCTGGAACGGTTCCGGCTGCATGTTGTCGATGTTCTTGAGCGCGATGAGTTCAAAGCCCTGGTCGGCCAACTGCTGGAGATTGCGAAGGAGCGCGCCATGTCCGCCGGGCCGCACCAGCAGGGACGCCGCCGGGTCGTCCGTCAATCGGAACGGTCGGTTCCGCTCGTCGAGGGAGATGCTGTCGGTGGCCGGCGACTGGTGGGAGAGCGTGACCTCGAAACGGCACCCGCAGCGCCGCTCGAGCGCCGGCAACCGCTCGTCGAGCAACGCCTCGAACGCCGGGCGGTGTCGCGAGGCGACCGAGAAGTGGAGCGCCGCCGATCCACCTCCGCCGAGGACGGCGGCGGCCTCGACGAGGTGCTCCTCGAGCGCCGTGCGCACTTCGCCATCGGGATACCGGTGGAACGGGATCAGGGCCTTCGGCGTCTCGCCGTACCGATCCAGAACGTCCGCCGCGTCGCCGTCGAAGGGTAGATGGCGCCGCGCGTTCTCGAAGCGACGGAGTACGGGATCGTTCGACTCGCCGCCGGCGCCAGCCGCCTTGAGTTCCGCGAAGAGCCGGGACGCCGCGCCCGACGCCGGCACGAACCGGATCATGCCCCCGGACCGCGCCACCGAACGCCCCTTTTCGGCGAGCAGGTCCGCCTCCGGCCCAGCGGGCAGCGCGTCGATGCCGTCACCCGGCACGGCCGGCCGGATCAGCTCCGCCTTCGGCGGTGGGTCCCGCAGAATCGCGAGCTGTCGCCGCGCCTCTTCGACGTCCATCCCGTGCGCCTCGAGCTGCTCGCGGTCGGCCGCGCCCAGATCCTCCTCCCCTGCGGTCCCCGACTTCATCTCACCAGGAGAACGTCGGCAACTGCTCGAAACATCCCGCGATCGTCGGCGCGACGCGATCCCGGTCGGAAAGCAGCGGTTCTTCGATGGGCCAGTCGATGCCGATCTGCGGATCGTTCCAGGCGATCGCGAGCTCGTCCTCGCCGTCGTAGTACTCGTCGCACTTGTACTGGACCTCGGCGGTCTCGCTGACCACGCAGAAGCCGTGGGCGAATCCGCGCGGGATGAAGAGCTGCCGAAAGTTGTCCTCCGAGAGGAGGCAGCCGGTCCACTCCAGGAACGACGGCGAACCGCGCCGCACGTCGACGGCTACGTCGAACACCTCGCCGCGAGTGACGCGAACGAGCTTGGTCTGCTGCCGGCGGCATTGAAGGTGGAGCCCCCGGACGGTGTCCCGGTTCGATCGGGAGTGGTTGTCCTGGACCCAGGGTCGGTCTACGCCGCCCTCCGCGAACCTCGCAGCGTTGTAGCTCTCCAGAAAGAAACCGCGGCCGTCACGATGAACGACCGGTTCGACGATCAGAACACTGGGCAGCCCGGTAGCGCGGACCCCGGGCGGGGCGCTCATCGCCGTTCCTCCAGGACCAGGCTGAGGTAGCGCCCGTACGCGTCGTTGGTCCTTGCCGCCAGCCGCCGCAACTGGTCGGCGTCGATGTAGCCCATCCGGTAGGCGACCTCTTCCAGGCAGGCCACCTTCAGACCCTGGCGCTCCTCGAGGGCCTGAATGAAGTTGCTCGCCTGCAGCAGTGCCTCGTGAGTCCCCGTGTCGAGCCAGGCGATTCCGCGGCCAAGCAGTTCGACCCGCAGCGCCCCCTCGTCCAGGTAGATCCGGTTCAGGTCCGTGATCTCCAGCTCGCCGCGCGCCGACGGACGAAGCGTTCGCGCGAACTCCACGACCCGGTCGTCATAGAAGTAGAGACCAGGCACCGCGTACGGCGATTTGGGCGCCGACGGCTTCTCCTCGAGGCCGATCACCCGCCGGCCCGCGTCGAAGGTGACGACGCCGTAGCGCTCCGGATCCCGGACCCGGTAGCCGAAGATCGTCGCGCCGGGCGACGACAGGTGGCGCGCCGCCGCCCGCTGCAGGACGTCCGCCAGTCCGTGGCCGTGGAAGATGTTGTCTCCCAATGCCAGCGCAGCCCGGGCGCCCCGCAGATGCTCGGCTCCGATCAGGAACGCCTGGGCGATTCCCTCGGGGGCTTCCTGGACGGCGTACGAAAGCTCGATGCCCAGATCCCGGCCGTCACCGAGCAGGCGCCGGAACGCGGGCTGGTCGTGCGGCGTGGTGATGATCAGGACTTCCCGGACGCCCGCGACCATCAGGCTGGAGAGCGGGTAGTGGATCATCGGCTGGTCGTAGACCGGCAGCAACTGCTTGCTGACCGCGCGCGTCACCGGATGAAGCCGGGTGCCGGCCCCGCCCGCCAGCAGGATTCCTCGAAGCGGACTCACGTCGCCGCCGTCAAACGCTGCTGAACGCCCAGCCGGCGCCGTTCGCCGCCGGAAGCGACGGCGTCGCACCAGTCCAGGTGGTCCAGGTACCAGCGCACCGTCTCGCGGAGACCCGTTTCCAGGTCGCGCCGCGGCGCCCAATCCAGCTCTCGCCGCGCCTTCGTGGCGTCAACCGCATAGCGCAGATCATGGCCCGGCCGGTCTTCCACAAAGGTCACGAGTTCGCCGTAGCTCCCCACTCCCTTCGTCGCCAGCGCGGGGTTCTCCGCGGCCGGGAACTCCGCCTCGACCGCCGAGCAGACCGCCTCGACGACTTCGAGGTTCGTTCTCTCCGCGTCGCCGCCGAAGTTGTAGCTCTGGCCCGGCTCGCCCAGCCGGAGCGCGCCGAGCAGCCCCTCGCAGTGGTCGTCCACGTGAAGCCAGTCGCGGACGTTCGCACCCTCGCCGTACACCGGAAGCGGCAGTCCGGCCGCGGCGTTCAGGATCATGACCGGGATCAGTTTCTCGGGAAACTGGTAGGGACCGTAGTTGTTCGAGCAATTGGTCACGATCGCCGGCAAGCCGTAGGTACGGCACCAGGCGCGCGCGAGATGATCCGCCGCCGCCTTGGAGGCCGAGTAGGGCGAGCTGGGGTCGTAGGCCGTGTCCTCGCGGAACCGCCCGGCTTCGCCCAGGCTTCCGAACACCTCGTCGGTCGAGACGTGAATGAACCGGAACTCCGCCCGCTCCCGTTCCGGCCGGCGCCCGAGATCCAGTCGGGCCGCCTCGAGGAGTTCGAAGGTACCGAGAACATTCGTCCGCACGAAGGTTCCGGGGCCGTCGATCGAGCGGTCCACGTGGCTTTCGGCCGCGAAGTTCAGGACAGCCGACGGCCGGTGTTGGGCGAACGCCTTTCGCACCGCTTCACGGTCCGCGATGTCCCCGAGCACAAAGGAGTAGCGGAGGTCGTCGGCCACCCGCTCCAGGTTGCTCAGGCTGCCCGCGTAGGTCAGCTTGTCGAACACGACCACCCGCCGGTCCGCACCGCGGGCGTCGGCGAGCGCGGCGGCCGCGAAGTTGCTGCCGATGAAACCGGCGCCGCCGGTAACGAGGAGGGTCTCCATCGGTTGCTAGGCAGCCGGAGCTTCCGGCAGGACGGCCGCCGCCGCTGCCAGGACCTGGCGGTGCAGCAAACCGTTGGTGGCCACGACGCCGCGATTGGTTTCCAGAGTCCGCCCCAGGCTGAAGTCGAGCTCCCGACCGAAGGCGTCCGTCACGGTGCCGCCGGCTTCCGTCACGACGATCAACCCCGCGGCGTGATCCCAGATCTTCTCGCGATAGGTGGCGGAAGAGGGAAGGCGGAGATAGATCGAAGCGTCGCCCCGCGCTATCGCCCCGTACTTGCACTGGCTGTCCATTCTGACTGGAGCCGCCGTCACACCGAGCCGCTCGGCTATCCCGGCGTGCCCGCCCCGATCCGAATGCATGGACACCGCCGACTCACAGAACACGGCGTCCGTCGACTCGGCAACCGAGGACACGCCGATCCGGCGGGGCGCAGGCCCTTCCTCGTCCAGCGGCAGCTCCCAGGAGCCCCGTCCGCGAGCGGCGGCGAACAGGCAGCCGTGACCGTCCGCGGACGGGAGATTCGGGCAGCCGAGCACACCCCCCACGACCTCTCCGTCCTCCATCAGGCCGAGTGCGATCGCGTACTGGTCGCCGCGCAGGAACCCCTTCGTACCGTCGATCGGATCGAGGACCCAGAACCTGCCGGCCGCGCCGCCGGCGCTCGAACAGCGATCGATCGCTTCGCCAACCTGGTTCGCGGCGAGGCCGGGAAGCTCGGACCTGACCGCATCCGTCACCCTGGCCATGACCTCCCGCCCCTCGGAGGTGACGAGGTCCGGCGACGTCTCCTCGCCGACGATGGCGTCCTCCGATGGCAGCACAAGGCTGACCAGGGCTTGCGCGGCGTAGTCCGCGACCGTCACCGGCGAGCGGTCGTCCTTGGTCAGGAAGGCGCCCCCAAGTGCGGCCTGCAGACGTCGGGTGACCCGGCTGGCAATGCGCACCGCGCGAACCGCGTCCGTCAGTCCTGCGTAGTTCGTCGTGTCCGGATCGAAGTGCACCGCGGCAATGATACGGGCAACCACCCCTCATGCCACACTGAACCGATGCCCCACGGACCACAGGACGAAGCCGCCCTGGTGGCGGAGGCAATCAAGGGTTCGGAGCTCGCCTTCCGAACGCTGGTCGAGCGCTACCAGCGACCCGTCTTCAGCCTGATCCTGCGCATGGTCCGCGACCGCGGCATCGCCGAGGACGTCACCCAGGAGGTCTTCGTCAAGGCCTGGCTGGCGCTCGCCCGCTACGACCCGAGGCGGCGTTTCGCAAGCTGGCTGTTCAAGATCGCGAGCAACGCGGCGATCGACCAGCTTCGCCGGAAGAAGCTCCCCACGACGCCGATCGAGACCAGCGACCCGGACCATTCGTCCATCCTGGACCGCATCGAGGACGAGCGTTCGGAGTCCCCGGACACACTGGTCAAGCGGCGTGAGCTGTCGTCCGCTCTCGAAGCGGCGGTGGCCGCTCTCCGGCCGGAGTATCGGCTCGTCGTGCTGCTCCGGTTCCGGGAAGAACTCCCCTACCGGGACATCGCGGAGGCGACCGGCATGCCGCTTGGAACCGTGAAGACGAATCTGCGCAGGGCGCGCCGCGAGATCGAAGAGCGCCTGCGCAAGGATGGCGTAGTCTGAAACCACGGGGACCCGGGAACCGTAGGGCGAAGGGCATGCGGAACGTCGTGCCCGAGTCGCCGTCATACAATCGCACACGCCGCGAGGAATGAAGATGCGGAACCGAATCGACCTCCGGACCCTGTTCCAGTCGCTGGAAGATCCCGCCGCTCCGGCGGGACTCACGGAACGCATCATGCGGCAGGTGGCCGCGAGCGGCCGACCGGCCACGACGCCGGCCCCCTCGCCGATCCTGCCTTTCCAGATTCCCCACTGGGCTCGGCTGCCGCTGGTCGTCTCGGCGGCGGCCGCGGCCTTCCTGCTCACGGGTACGGCCTGGCTGGTCCCCTCGTCGTGGCTGGGGCTGCTCGATGGCCTGCAGACCTCGCTGTTCGCCGCGGTCTGGCTACTCACCCAGGCGGCGGCCGTGCTCGCGGAGAGCGTGGCCTTCCTGAACGGGGCGGTCCGCGTCGGGGAAGCCCTCGACCTGATCCTCAACACTCCGGCGGCGACGATTGCGATTACCCTGGTCACGCTTCTCTGTCTGACGGGAGTCCATCTCCTTCACCGGTTGTCGCGGGCCCCCGTCCATCGGCCCCGGGGTCGGGGTTTCAGGGCGGGCGCGCTGCTCCTCGCCTTCGGACTGTGCTGCACGGGTGCGGCCTTCGGCCAGCCTCAGCAGGAGTCGGATGCCCAGGAAGCGCGCGAAGAAGCCGCCGAGGCGATCGAAGAGGTCCGCGAGCAGCTTGACGAAGCCCTCGAGGAAGCCGGCGAACGCGCGCAGGGCGCGGTCGAAGACGCCATGGAGCGCATCGAGGATCTCGAGCGCGACCTGGCCGATGCCGAAGACGATGACGAGAGTGGGCCGGTGGTGCGCGTCGACCTCGACAACAAGGTGGCCTTCGGCAGCACGGTGCGGGTCGGTCGCGACGAAGTGGCAGACGACATCACCTCGATCGGCGGCGGCATCAAGGTCGACGGCGAAGTCCGTGGAGACGCCGTGGCGATCGGCGGAGAAGCGAAGATCGACGGCCGCGTGACCGGTGAGGTGGTCGCCATTGGCGGAGACGTCGAGCTCGGTCCGGACGCGGAGGTACTGGGAGACATCGTCACCGTCGGAGGCAGGGTCAGCCGCGAAGAAGGCGCGACGGTGCTAGGAGAGGTATCCGAGGTCGATTGGGGCGACTTCGAGTGGGACTGGGATGGCGACTGGTTCAACGGCTGGCGCGGCGACTGGTTTCCCAATGTCGGCGAAAGACCGCCCTTCTTCCGGGTGGGCAAGGTGTTCGAGTTCGTCCGGGCGATCATCTTCACCGGCCTGCTCATCGTGCTCGGCGGCCTGGTGCTGCTCGTGGCGCCCAAGAGCGTGAACCGGGTCAGGTCCGCAGCGGTGTCGGATCCGCTGATCATGCTCGTGGTCGGTTTCGGCATCGAACTGCTCATCCTTCCGGCCCTGATCGTCGCCAGCATTCTGCTCGCGGTGACCGTGATCGGCATTCCGTTTGCCATCCTCCTGTGGCCGGCGGCCCTGGTTGCCGTGACGCTCGCCCTCGTGCTGGGGTACACCGGCGCGGCCGCCGCAGCCGGCGACTGGTTCCGGACCCGTTTCAAGGGCGCCAGCGGCGTCGCGGCCGGCAGCTTCGGCGCTCTCGCTCTCGGCGTGCTCACGATCCAGGCCCTGGCCCTCGTGGCCGACCTGCTCGGCTTCCTCGGCCTGCCCTGGTTCTTCCGCTTCATGTTCGGCTTCCCCGGCCTCGTGATCTGCTACCTGGCGTGGACGATCGGCCTCGGCGCCGCGTGCATGACCGCCTTCGGTACGTCTCGCTTCGGCGCGAAGGCGGCGCAAACGGTGCCGCCGACGCCTCCACCGGCGAGTGACACTGCCGATCCGGACCCTGCCTCGGAAGACGCCGACTCGTCGGCAGCCAGGACCGACGACTCGCCGACGGAAACCCCGAAACCCCCAGCGCCGTAAACCCTCCCGCGGCAGGAGGAACGCGAGGGCGTAGTAGTCTCCCGCCATGCCAGCCCGCGGGCTCGCCAGCCTGGTCCTGCTCGCAGCTCCCCTGGCGGCTGCGCCTCCCGACGATTTCGCGGAATCCTGCAAACGGCTACGGGACGGCTCCAACGCCTACTTCGGCACGAGTCTCGCGGACGAGCTTCGAGCCAGCCTGTCCTCCAACCCGAACAGCCCCGAGATCGAGGCGCAACTCGGAGGCGAACTGCTCCGGCTCGGCGATACGGCGGGGGCGATCTCGCACCTGTCGGCCGCTACCACGGCCCTGGCCGCGACACGTGACGTGCGACCCACGATCCCCGAGTGGAACCTGGCATTGGCCCACCTCCAGCGAGCCGAGGATCTGAACTGTGTTCATCATGGCGACACGGGCCGCTCGGCCGACAGTTGCATCCTCCCGCTGACTTCCGCCGCGGTTCATAGCCGTCCCGAACACGCCCGCGCGGCGGGCGACCTGTTCCTCGACATGCTGGAGGAGGGCCGCCCGACCGGCCCATGGCGGCACCGGGCCAGGTGGCTGCTCAACGTCGCGCGACGGTTGACCGGGGACTTTCCGGACGGAGTGCCCCCCGAGTTCCGCATCAGCGAAAGCACCTTCACCTCCGCTTCGTTCCCGGGCCAGCGCTGGCGCAACCTTGGACCGGAACTCGGAGTCGATGCGCTCGATCTTGCGGGCGGCGCGATCGTGGACGACTTCGACGGCGACGGCATTCTCGACCTGATCACTTCAACCTGGGACCCGTGCGGTCCGCTCCAGGCATTCCGAGGCGACGGCAGCGGCGGCTTCGAGGATGTCAGCGAAGCCTGGGGACTCGAGCGTCAACTCGGCGGCCTGAACCTGATTCACGCCGACTACGACAACGACGGCAGCCTCGATCTGTTCGTTCTGCGCGGCGCCTGGCTGCTGGAGGAGGGGCGCATCCGCAACTCGCTGCTGCGCAACGAACTGGGCGGCGAGGCCGCTCGCTTCGTCGACGCCACCGAGGCCGCCGGACTGGCCGTGCCCGCGTACCCGACCCAGGCGGCCGCCTGGGGCGACTACGATGGCGACGGAGACCTCGACCTCTACGTCGGCAACGAGGCGAGTGAAGCCCACGAGTACCCCTCGCAGTTGTTCCGCAACCTGGGCAACGGAACGTTCGAGGACGTAGCGGTCGAAGCCGGGGTCAGCAACCTTCGCTACGCCAAGGGCGTCGCCTGGGGCGATGTCGACAACGACGGCGACCTCGATCTCTACGTATCCAACTTCGGCGCCAACCGCCTCTACGTGAACACGGCGGGCGTCTTCCAGGACGATGCGATTCGGGTGGGGGTCACCGAGCCGGAGCGGGAGAGTTTCGCGACGTGGTTCTTCGACTACGACAACGACGGCGACCTCGACCTCTTCGTCGGCGACTATCGCGACCAGGCGACCGAAGTCGTCGCCTCCTACATGGGCTCGGATCCCGGCGTCGGCCAACCCCTGCTCTACCGCAACGAGTGCGGGCCGGAGCCCGGCTGCGGCGGCAGGCTGCGGATGACCGAGGTCTCCCGGGAACTGGGGATCCGCCGGCCCGCTCTGCCGATGGGCGCGAACTACGGCGATCTGGACAATGACGGCTGGCTCGATTTCTACCTCGGTACCGGCGAACCCGACCTCGCCAGCCTGATGCCGAACGTCATGTACCGCTACGACGGCCGCCGCTTCCGGGAGGTCACGTTCGCCGGCGGCTTCGGCCACCTGCAGAAGGGTCACGGCGTTGCCTTCGGCGACCTGGACGGCGACGGAGACATGGACCTTCTCCACCAGCTCGGCGGCTTCTACCCCACCGACACCTTCGGCAACGCCCTGTTCGAGAATCCCGGCAGTGACAACGCCTGGATCACCCTCCGCTTCGCCGGCGCCGGTCCTTCCGCTTCGGGCGCCAACCTGTTTGGCGTCGGTTCACGGGTCGCCCTGGCCGTCGACGGGGCCGGCGGCAAACGGACGATCCATCGTCTGGTCGGTTCGGGCGGCTCCTTCGGCGGCAACAGCATGCAGCTCGAAGTGGGGCTCGGAGACGCCACGCGGATCGACGAGGTCCACGTGAGGTGGGCAGGAAGCGGCACGGCCCAGGTCTTCGAGGACGTTGACCCACGGGCGGTGTACCGGGTCTCCGAGCGCGCGGAGGTTCTCGAGCGCGTCGAGGCGCCCCCCTTCCGCCTCGGCGGCGACGGATGAGACAGCGCGTCGCCGGCATCGCCGTTTCGGTAGCGTCAGCGGTCCTGTCCGGTCCCGCGCAGGCTGGAGCGAGCGAAGTCCTCTTCACCGATGCCACCAGGAGCGCCGGTCTCGACTTCGAGCACTGGAACGGCATGAGCGGACAGCTCTACTACCCGGAAGTGGTCGGCGCCGGCGCGGCACTCTTCGACTACGACAACGACGGCGATCTCGACCTCTATCTGGTCCAGGGCAACTTCCTCGGCAACGAGGGAGACCGGACTTCCGCGACCACACCGTGGAAGGGCGACTGGCCACCCCGGGACCGCCTGTACCGCAACGACCTGGAATCACGCGACGACGGCGCCACGGTCCGCTTCGTCGACGTCACCGAGGAGAGCGGCATCGCGGCCACCGGCTACGGCATGGGAGTCGTCGCGGCAGATCTGGACAACGACGGCTGGGTGGACCTCTACGTCCTGAATCTGGGCGCCAACCAGCTCTGGCGCAACGAGGGCGACGGGACCTTCAGCGACCGGACCGAGGCGAGCGGCACGGGCGATCCCCGCTGGAGCGTCACCGCGGCGGCAGCCGACTACGACGGCGACCTCGACCTCGACCTGTTCATCGTGAACTACCTGAACTTCTCCCTGGCCACGCACAAAACCTGCCTGACCGAGCGGGGAGAGGTCGACTACTGTCTGCCGAGCGCCTATCAACCGGCGCCCGACGGCTTGCTGGTGAACGACGGCTCCGGACGGTTCGAGGACACGACGGTCGCCGCCGGTCTGACCGCGGCGCGACCCGGTAACGGGCTGGGCATCCTCGCGGCCGACCTCGATGGCGACCGGATGCTCGACTTCTACGTCGCCAACGACCTGATGCCGAATCACCTCTGGCGGGGCGGCGGCAACGGCCGACTGGTCGAGGACGGGCTGATCAGCGGCGCGGCTCTCAACGCTGACGGCGAGGCCGAGGCGAGCATGGGCGTCGCGGCCGGCGACTACGACGGGGACGGCGACCTCGACCTGTTCCTGACCCACTTTCACCGCGAGACGAACACGCTCTACCGCAACGACTCGGAACCGGGGGCGGCGCAGTTCCGGGACCGCACGAACGCGACCGCCCTCGGCCGGCCGAGCTGGGACGCGACCGCCTTCGGCACTTCCTTCGTCGACCTCGACAACGACGGCTGGCTCGACCTCGCGGCGGTCAACGGCGCCGTCACGTTCGCCGCCGGAAGACCACGCACGGAGGACGATCCGTTTCCCCTCGATCAACCGAATCAGGCCTTCCTGAACGTGGCCGGTGGCGGCGGCGGGCGCCGTTTCGAACCGGCACCCACCGGGCTGCTCGATGCCGAGACTCCGTTCGTCAGTCGCGGTCTGGCCGCCGGCGACGTGGACAACGACGGCGACACGGACCTGGTCATCACGAACAACAACGGCCCGGCCCGGCTACTGCTCAACCGTGCCGACACGGACGCCGACTGGTTCGGCGTGGCGCCCCTGCTGGACGCAAGCCGCGGACACCGGCCGGTGTCCGGTGTCACCGTGCGCGTGCACCGAACGGGAGCGCCGCCGCTGGTCCGGCTTGCCGGGGGCGGCGGGAGCTACGCCTCCTGGGGAGATCCCCGGGTCGCGGTGCCAACGGGCGGCCGCAAGGTCGACCGCATCGAGGTCCAGTGGACGGACGGGACGATCGAGCAGTGGCCCGCTCCCCCGCCCAGGGCCTACACTCCCCTGGTTCGCGGCACCGGTGAAGAGCGCGACGAACAGGAAGAAGACCCCCAATGACCAAGCCCCGCCGCCTCCGCGGCGCCAACCTCATCATCGCGCTCCTGGCGCCTCTCGCAGCCGCCGGCGTTCACGCGCAGGATGCCGTAGTGCCCAGGCTGATCCCCGTGCCCGAAGTCGACCTGCGAGGGGTCGACGAGGCCGTGCGCGACCAGATCGACCAGCAGCGCGGGCTGCTCGAGGAGGCGCTCGCCAGGGGGACGCCGACCGCCGCCGCAGCCGAGCAGTTGGGGCTCCTGTTCGGCGACGCCGGCCAGCTCTACCTCGTCTACGACCTCCTGCCGGCCGCGAGAGCCTGCCTCAGCAACGCCGCGGAGCTGCAGCCCCGGAACTTCCGCTGGCGCTATCTCCTCGGCAGCGCCGCGGAGCACCTGGGCGAGCTGGAGGAAGCGGTCGAAGCCTACGAGCTGGCCAGGACGCTCCGACCGGACGACCCCGCGACCGCGATCCGCCTCGGCCGTGTGCACCTCGAACTGGGACGGTATGAAGAGGCTCGCGGCCACTACCAGCGCGCGCTTGCACTGCCCGGATCCGCGGCCGCGGCTCACTTCGGCCTTGGCCGCATCGCCTTCGAGACGGACGACCCGACAACCGCGCTCCGGCACTTCCAGACGGCGTTGAGGGAGCAGCCGCGAGCCGACTCGCTCCACTACCACATCGCCCTCGCCCACCGCGCGCTCGGCGACGACGCGGCGATGCGCGCCGCGATGGAGCTCCGGGGTGAAGCCCCGGTAGCGTTCGCCGACCCGATCACCGCGGAGATCAAGGAGTCGGCGACCGGCATCGGGGCCCAGTTGCTGCTCGGGCGCGTCGCGCTGGCAGCAAACGCGTTCGAGACCGCCGAGGAGCGGTTCCGGGAGGCGGTCCGCGACTATCCCGAGAGCGCCGCGGCCAAGAGGTCGCTGGCGGCGGCGCTGGAGGGCATGGGCCGGCGGGCCGAAGCCGCCATGTGGTACCAGGAGGCCCTGAACCTGAGCCCGAACGATGTCGGACTCCTGTTCCAGACCGGGCTGCTCTACAACAACGAGGGGCGCTACCAGGCCGCGGCCGAGCGGCTCCGGCGCGCGGTCGAGATCGAACCCTCGTTCGGGCCGGCCTGGGTGGAGCTGGCAAGGAGTCTCGGCGAGACAGACGACCACCTGGAAGCCGCGGAAGCTCTGACCCGCGCGCTGGAGCTGGCCCCGGACGATCGCAATCTCCGATTCCACCGGGCAGGCAACTACAGGCTGGGCGGCCGCCGGGAACTCGCACTCCGCGAGTTCGAGTCCCTACTGGCGGACTTCGGTTTCGATCGCGAAATCGTGCTGCTGCTCGGGCGAATCGAGCAGGAACTCGGCCGGCCGGCCTCGGCCGCCCGGCGCTTCGAGCAACTGGTCGAAGCGGGGGCCGAGCCGCCCCTGTTGAGTCAGGCCCACTTCGAACTCGGCAACATTCGCACCCAGCAGGAGCGCTACGAAGAGGCGATTCCCCACTACCAGCGGGCGATCGTAGGCAACCCCACGTCAAAGGAGGCCTACCTGAACCTGGGTACGGCGCTGGGCCGGCTCGGCATGTTCACCGAGGCGGCCCTGGCCGCCCGTCGCGCGCTCGAACTCGACCCCGAGGACACGACGGCCCGCGCCGCCGAGGTCACCGCGTTGCTGCTCGCCGGCGAGGATGCCCGGGTCCGTCTGATGCTGGAACAGACCCTCGAACTTCCCGATCAGGGTGGCAGCGGCTTCTTCGCCCTGCTCCTCACCGAAGTCCTGGCCGCCTCCGAAGACGACTCCGTGCGGGACGGAACGATGGCCCTGAACCTGGCCACCGACCTGTTCCAGCGCGCCCAGACTCCGGCCCACGGCGCCGTCGTCGCCCTCGCCTACGCCGCGACCGGCGACTTCGAACAGGCCGCCGCCTGGCAGCAACGGCTCATCGAAAACCTGGAACGCGCCGGGGCGAGCGAAGCGCTCCCGGACGCCCGGGAACGGCTGGCCGCGTACCAGGCCGGCCGACCGGTCCGGGCGCCCTGGCGGCGCTGACGCGCTGCCGCAGCGCGGCGGCGGCGGTGGTTGCTGCCGCCTCGGCTGGACGGACCGACTGCCGCCGGCCGCAGGCCGGCGACCTTGGGCCAGGCGCGTTGAGGGCGTAAGTACGGAGGACGTTCGGCCCGACTACTTTGCCCGACTCGTCACGTTGGGCTCGTACCGCCCCTGTGCGCTTTCGACAACCTTGCCTTCTTCGACCAGTGCATCCAGGTGCGCCCGTAGCGAGAAGGCGGCAGGGCCGTGGAGCTTGGGGTCGACGTCGGTGTAGATGCGTTCGACCATTTCGGGGATGGTGGCGACGCCGGCGGCGATGGCTTCGAGGGCCTGGTCGGTGCGTTGCTGGCGGTGATGGTGGATCTCGCGGATGCGGTCGAGAGGCGGCTTGATCGACTCGCCGTGGCCGGGGTGGAGCACCTCGATGCCGGGGCCCTGGCCGAGTTCGAGGAGCCGTTCGAGGGAGGCCATGTACTGGTTCAGGTTGCCGTCTGGCGGGGCGATGATCGAGGTCGACCAGCCCATCACCAGGTCGGCGGTGAAGACGGCTCGCTCTTCCTCCAGCAGGAAGCAGAGGTGGTCGCTGGCGTGGCCCGGGGTGTGGAGGGCGACCAGGGTCGTACCGCCAGCCGAAAGCCGGAAACCGTCCTCCAGGCGCGGGCCGGCAGTGAATGGCGGCTGTTCGCTGAAGGCGCGGATCTCGGCGCCGGCGTGCTCGGCGACGCGCGGCGCCAGGGGCCAGTGGTCCCGGTGCGTGTGGCTGATCAGGACGGCGGCGACCTCACGGCCGCCGACGGCACGCAGGATGGCCTCGAAGTGGGCGTCGTCTTCTTCCCCGGGGTCGAGCACGAAGGCCGGGTCGCCGGCGCCGCCGATGACGTAGGTGTTTGTGCCCGGACCGGTGAACATGCCCGGGTTGTCCTGGGTGACGCGCAGCACGCGTTCGGACAGCCGCACCGGCGTCCCCTTGAGGAGGGTGTTCACTGTCGGGCGCCTCCTAGCGGCTGAAGGCCCGCTGCCAGTCCTTGACGTTCGCCGCGGAGGGGCGCATTGCAGCTTCCTCGTAGCCCTCGTCGCCGGGCAGCACGGCTCGCGCCGGTTCGTCCGGCGTCCGGCCCATCAGCACGCGGGGCTGCATGACGGGGAACTCCGCCTGGGCGTCGACGGCGGCGATGGCGGCGTCCGCGGACTCGAACTGGGCCAGCTTCTGCAGGTTGCGGATGGTGGGAAAGATGATCATCCACTCCTTGCGGCGCCCGTGCTCGAGCGCTTCCAAGGCGGTGACCCAGGCGGAACTCGTCAGTTCGTGGTCGTCGTGGGCGGCGGTCTGGTTGCGCGGCGCCCGCGTGACGAAGAAGCGGGTGTCGTAGCGCCTCGGCTGTCCCTCGGGGGTGATCCAGTGCGCCCAGTAGCTGATCCGGTCCGTGGCTAGGGTCAGCCCCTCGGCGGCGGCGATGTCGAGCAGGGACCGTTCGCCGGCGTTCAGCTCGGCTCGCAGACGTTCGAAGTGCTGCTCGACCGCCCGGTCCGAGAAGTCGAGGATCCGTCCGTCACGGTCGTAGGCCAGCAGCACGCCGGCCTCCTCGAAGCACTCGCGGATCGCGGCGACGTAGAAGGTCAGACCGCCCTCTTCGAGCGCGAGCCGGTCGCTGGCCTCGCGGTCGGTGAGACCGTGGCATAGCGCTTCGTCGACCCGGTCTTCGGGGTCGACCCGGCCACCGGGGAAGACGTAGGCGCCCCCGACGAAGTCGGACTGGATGTGGCGGCGTTCCATGAACACCTCCACCCCGCGGTCGCTGTCCCGCAACAGGAGGACGGTCGAGGCATGCCGCGCCGCCACCGGCGAGGTCGCCTGATCAGCCATTCTCGCCGTCCAGTTCCTCGATCAGGTCGTCGGCCGGCGGCTCCTCGGCCTGCAGGCGCCGGGCCGTGGCCTCCGCGGCGCGCATGGCGCGCAGGAAACTGCGGCCCGCGATGTCCTTCAGTTCGTCGTCGCTGTAGCCCCGCCGAACCAGTTCCACGAAGAGATCGGGGAACGTCGAGGCGTCCTCGAGGCCGACCGGCACGGTCGGGATGCCGTCGTAGTCGGAGCCGATCCCCAGGTGCGCCGTACCGATCAGACCGCGGACGTGGTCGATGTGGTCGGCCACGTCGCTGAGGGATGCCTGGGCGACCGGGTTCTCGTTTCGCCAGGCCATCAAAAAACGCCTGCGGACCTCCTCCGCGGTCGTGCCCGCGGTCATCAGTCGACGGCGTTCCGCATCCACGCGCTGGAAGGACTCCCGCACCTTCTCGTTGACGAAGGACGGCACGAAGGTGACCATGACCACGCCGCCGTTTTCGGCCAGCCGGCGCAGGACATCGTCGGGGACGTTGCGCGGGCTGGCGGTGACCCCGTACGCCGAGGAGTGGGAGAAGATGACCGGCGCTTCGGACTCGTCCAGCGCATGGTGCATCGTCTGCGGCGAAACGTGGGAGAGGTCGACCAGCATGCCGAGCCGGTTCATCTCGCGGATCACCCGCCGGCCGAACGCCGTCAGCCCGCCGTGGGCCGGCTCGTCGGTCGCTGAGTCCGCCCAGGCGACGTTGCTCCCGTGGGTCAGCGTCATGTAGCGAACGCCGACCTCGTAGAGCTGCCGAAGGACGCCGAGGGATGACTCGATCGAGTGTCCGCCCTCGGCGCCGAGCAGGGACGCGATCCTGCCCGCGCCGTGGACGCGCTCGATGTCGTCCGCGCTGAGGGCGAGCTCCAGGTCGTCCGGATACCGCTCGATCAGCCGCCTGGTCAGGTCGACCTGCTCGAACACGACCCGGGCCGCGCCGGCTCCGCTGTAGGACGTCGGGATGTAGACGGACCAGAACTGGGCGCCCACGCCTCCCTGCCGCAGACGCCGCAGGTCGGTGTGCATCGGCGGATCGAGCGCCGTGGTGTCCCGGAAGTCGATCTCGTCGAGGTGGTTCGAAACCCGCGTCCGGTACTGCCACGGCACGTCGTTGTGCCCGTCGATCAGCGGCACCTCCCGGAGCAGGCCGAGTACGTGCTCCCGGCTGGCGCGGTCCTCCTGGGCGACGGTCACGGGCGGTGAACCATAGCTCACGGCCGCGGCCACGACGGCGCCGAGAACGGCGCCGGTTGGTCTTCTCATCCTGGTCCCTCCTCCCGCAGGCCGCGATTGTAGGGGAACCGGCAACGAATAGGATCGCCGGGTGCAGGGTTGCTGGGCAAGGACGATCGGAATCGTCGGTCTCGGCAGTTTCGGCCGCTTTCTGGTCCGGCATCTCGGCAAGCGCTTCGACGTGCAGGTCTGGGATCGCCGCGACCTGAGCGCCAAAGCCGCCGCGCTGGGCGCGCGCTGGACGGATCTCGACGGCTGCGCCGGTTGCGACATCGTGATCCCGGCGGTCCCGGTCCAGGACCTCGACGGGCTGATGGTCGACCTGGCCCCGCGCCTGGCACCGGGCGCGCTGGTCGTCGACGTCGCCTCGGTCAAGGTGAAGCCGCTCCGGATCCTCGAGCAGCGCCTGCCCCGCGAGGTCCAGTTCATCGGCACCCATCCGATGTTCGGTCCGCAGAGCGGTCGCGACGGGATTCGCGGTCTGAAGGTCGTGCTCTGCCTCCCCGGGCGCCCGGTCGACAGCGAACGGGTCGAGGCGGTGAGAACCTTTCTGGAGTCGGACCTGGAACTCCAGGTGATCGAGATGTCAGCCGAAGAGCACGACTCGGAGATGGCCTACATCCAGGGTCTCACCCACTGGATGGCCAAGGCGCTCAGGGAGATTCACGTCCCGGACCCGGCCCTCGGCACGGTCGCTTACCGGCACATGATGAAGATCGAGGAGAACCTCCGCGACGACTCCGACGACCTGTTCCTGACCATCGCCCGCGAGAACCCCTTCGCCGCCGACGCCCGCCGGGAGCTCCGCGAGAGGCTGCGGGAGATCGAGGAGGCGATCGAGGGGGAGGCCACGGCAAACCGGCTTGACCGCTAGCGACCCGTTCTCGCCGCTTCGCGGCCCTGCCGTCACGTGGGTCAGAAGACCCACGTCACTTGCCGGCCAGAAGGCCGGCGCACCCAGTGTTTAGGACAGCCAGCGCTTGCGGCGCCGGTAGTGCTTGACGTCGCGATAGCTCTTGCGCTGGCCGACCTGGGTCAGTCCGAGATAGAACTCCTTGACGTCGGCGTTGTCCTGGAGTTCCGCCGGGGTCCCTTCGAGGACGACCCGGCCACCCTCCATGATGTAGCCGTAGTGGGCGATCTCCAGCGCGCGGGTGGCGTTCTGCTCAACCAGCAGGATCGTCGTGCCCTCTTCCCGGTTGATGCGCTGGATGATCTCGAAGATCTCCTGGACGAGCAGCGGCGCCAGGCCCAGGGACGGTTCGTCGAGCAGCATCAGCTTCGGCCGCGCCATCAGCGCCCGGCCGATCGCGAGCATCTGCTGCTCGCCGCCGGAGAGGAACCCGGCCATCGAGTTGCCCCGCTCCTTGAGACGCGGGAAGTAGCCGTACACCCGTTCCAGCGCTTCGTCCGTGCCGCCCTTGTCCCGGGCCGTGTAGGCGCCGGCCAGGAGGTTCTCCTGTGGCGTCAGATGCTCGAAGACCCGGCGCCCCTCCATGACCTGGAAGATGCCCCGGCGCACGATGTCCTCGGCGGGCAGCTTGTCGATCTGGGCACCCTCGAACTCGACGTTGCCGTCCGTGACCTCGCCGTCCTCGGGATGGAGCAGTCCCGAGATGGCCTTGAGGGTGGTCGACTTGCCGGCTCCGTTCGTGCCCAGCAGCGCCGCGATCTGACCCTGCTCCACCTTGAGCGAGAGCCCCTTGAGCACCAGGATGACGTCGTTGTAGATGACCTCGACGTTGTTCAGGGACAGCATGGCGTTCGGGCCTGCCCTACTCGGCCGCTCCCAGGCTGGAGGCCATCCGCATCTCGGTCAAGGGCTGGAACTTCCCTTCCCTGATCTCGAAGATCCTCATGCCCTTGATGCCGCGATGGTCGGTGGACGTGAAGGTGACCGGCGCGGTCACGCCGCCGGTGTCCCAGCCGTCGAAGGTCTCGAACGCCGCGAAGATGGAATCGCCGGTCACCTCGCCCGCCGCGGCCGCGCGTTCGATCGCCTCGGTCACCAGGCTGGCGACCGCCCAGCCCTGGCCGTAGAGCAAACCCTCCTCGTCGATCGACCCGCCCTTGGACGCGAGGTACTCGGCCGCTTCGTTCAGGCCGTCGATCCCCTCGCCCGGCGGCGAGTAGATGATCGAAGCCAGAACACCTTCCGCGGCGTCGCCCGCCAGATCCAGCAGCACCTCGTTGCTGCAGTAGTTCAGGCAGGCGAAGCGCAGGTCCAGGCCCAGGTCCCGCGCGTTCTTGACGGCAATGGAAACCGGTCCCGACGTGTTCTGGAACACGACCGTGTTGGCGCCGGACTCGGCGATCCGGGTCAGCGTGGCGCTGAAGTCCGTGTTGCCCCGCGCCATCTCGTGCGGCGACATCTCGATGCCGCGCTCCTTCGCGTAGTCCTCGCCTCCCTGGCGCCACGGCGAGAGACCGAACGGACTCGGGTGGTGCATCAGCGCGACGTTCGGCATCTCACTTCCCGAGGCTTCCGCCTCTTCGATCAGGTAGTCGAGCAGAATGAAGAGCTGGTCGCTGTAGGTCGTGCCGACGAGGAAGTTGAAGGGGGCCTCGGACGGATCTCCCAGCACGTGAGAGAACGAGGCCGAGACGAAGGGAATGCGGTCGGCCGCGATCCGGCCGCGCAGGGCTTCGGTGTCGCCGGTGCCCCAGCCCATGAACATGACCGCTCCGGCCTGGACGTATTCGGAGTAGAGCTGCTCGGCCTTCGCCACGTCGTAGCCGTAGTCGTTCCACAGCAGGTCGACCTCGCGGCCGGCGATGCCGCCGAGATCGTTCAGCCGGTCGTAGTAGTCGCGGATCGCCTCGGCGTACAGGGTGCCCACGTCCGAGGTCGCGCCGGTCAGGTCGAAGATCGCACCGATGGTGATCGGCGCATCCGCTTCCGAGACCGGGTCGCCGCCTCCGCAGGCGGCGAGGAGCAACAGGGCTACAGCGGCAAGGCAAACGAGACGGTTCATGTTGTGGTCTCCTGAAGGGGCATGACCGCCCCGGAATAGCCGGTCCGTAAGCAACGAATCATACCGGCGCAAAGGTGCCTAGTACGAGAACGGCCAGACGCGGAAGTAGTCCTTCACGTTGCGCCAGAGTTTGGCCAGCCCTTCCGGTTCGAGCACCAGGAACAGGATGATCACGAGTCCGAAGACGCCCTGCTGCACGTACGGCAGGACCGTGGCCGCCCAGGGCGCCGCGTCCTGCAGCGAGCGCCCCAGGGTGTTGATCATGGCCGGCAGGAGAACGATGAGCGACGCGCCGAAGAATGAACCCGAAATCGTCCCCAGTCCGCCGATGATGATCATCGCAAGGTAGGAGATCGAGACTTCGATCGTGAACCGCTCCCAGGTGACGATCGACCGGTAGTGGGCGAGCAGTGCGCCGGAGAGGCCGACCAGGAAGGACGACGTGGCGAACGCGAGCAGTTTGTAGCCGAACACGTTGACGCCGATCGCCGAAGCCGCGATGTCCTGGTCCCGGATCGCCACCCAGGCGCGCCCCACCCGCGAGCGGAACAGGTTCGCGGCAAAGAGCGCGACCGCGAGCGCGACGACGACCAGGATCCAGTAGAACCGGCCGTCCGTGTTCATCCGGGCGCCGAACAGCTCGGGCGCCGGCACGACGAGCGCCTCCGTTCCGCCGGTGAGGCCGTCCCAGTGCGTGACCACGAACTCAACGATCTGCTGCGCCGCCAGCGTGGCGACGGCCAGGTAGAGGCCCTTGAGCCGCAGGGAAGGCAGGCCGACCACGAGGCCGGCAACGGCGGTGATCGCGGCCGCGGCTGGAATGCTCAGGTAGAAGGGAACGTCGAGCCGGACCGTCAGGAGGCCCGAGCCATAGGCGCCAACCGCCATGAAGGCGCCCTGGCCGAGGGAGATCTGGCCGGTGTAGCCGACCAGGATGTTGAGTCCGATCGCGCCGATCGTGGCGATCGCGATCTGGTTGGCCAGATTGAGCCAGTACGGTGTGGCCAGGAACGGGAACACCAGGAGGCCGACCAGGAGCAGGCCCGTGCGCACCTTCTGCAGGGGCATGCGCCGCAGCGCCATGTCCGAGCGGTAGTCGCTGAAGAAGATCCCGGATTCCATGGTGGTCAGAGTCGGAGGCGGCCTCGCGCGTGGCGCTAGACGCGTTCGATGATCTCCTTGCCGAACAGACCGTAGGGGCGCACCATCAGGACCAGGATCAGCACGATGTACGGAACGATGAGTTCCAGCCCGGACGTCGTGTAGCCCGCCGTGTACGACTCCAGCAGCCCGATGACACCGCCGCCGACGATCGCGCCGGGCACCGAGTCGAGACCGCCGAGGATGACCACGGGGAACACGCGGAGTCCGATGAAGATGATGTCGTGGCTGACGCCGACCGTGTTCGCCAGCATGATGCCGGCGACCGCCGCGGTGATCGCCGCCATCGCCCAGGCCACCGCGAGGACCCGCTTGATGCTGATGCCCATCGACAGCGCCGCCTGCTGGTCGTCGGCGATGGCGCGCATCGCGATGCCGTCCCGGGTGTGACGGAAGAACAGCGTCAGCACCGTCAGCAGGATCGCCGCGATCGCGATCACGAGTAAACGGTCGATACCGACGATCGCGCCCAGGAACTCGACTTCTCCTGAGGGGATGAAGTTGGGGAAGGCCTTGGGCCGCACCCCCCAGATGCCGTTCACCACCGCTCGCAGCAGGCTCGAGAGACCGATCGTGACCATGATCATCGAGATCACGGGCTCGCCGATCAGTGGCCGGAGAACGAGACGCTCCACGATCAGGCCGATCATGGCCGCGGTGAGCAGCGTCGCCAGCACGCCCAGACTCCAGGGCAATCCGAACTGGGCAATGAAGGCGAAGGCCAGGTAGGCGCCGAAGAGCAGGAACTCGCCCTGCGCGAAGTTGATCACGTCGCTCGCCTTGAAGATGACGACGAAGCCGACCGCCACCAGGGCGTAGACCATGCCGTTCGAGAGGCCGGAAACGGTGAGTTGAAGGAAGACGTCGGAACCCATCATCCCGTCCTCAGGTGGTCACAGGCTGGGCGATTCGCAGCCGGGTCTGCAGGACCGCGGTCGTGCCGTCCTGGTAGGTGATCTCGTTCTCGATCTCGACCGCCTCGTCGCCGCCGTAGAGCGCATTGACGAGCAGGCGGTAACGATCGGCGATGAAGCGGCGCCGCACCTTCCGGGTACGGGTCAGTTCCTCGTCATCCGCGTCGAGTTCCTTGTGCAGCAGCAGCAGGCGCTGGATGCGGGCCGACTCCGGCAGATCGCCGTTGATGCCGGCCGTGTGTTCCAGCACCAGTTCGTAGATCTCCGGCTTCTGGGCGAGGTCGGTGAACGTGGTGTAGGGGATCTGGCGGCGTTCGGCCCACTTCCCCGCGTTGGCGAAGTCGATCGTGATCAGCGAGGTGACGAACGCGTAGTCGCCGCCGCCGAAGACGACCGCCTCCTTGATGTAGGGGCTGAACTTCAGCTTGTTCTCGATGAACTGCGGCGAGAACTGGGTGCCGTCGTGCAGCTCCATCACGTCCTTCTTGCGATCGATGACGATCAGGTGCCCGTCGTCGTCCATGTAGCCGGCGTCGCCGGAGTAGAGCCAGCCGTCGCGCAGCGCCTCTTCCGTGGCCTCCTCGTTGTTGTAGTACCCGAGAAAGACGGACGAACTTCTGGTCAGGATCTCGCCGCCTTCGCCGATCCTGATCTCCGCTCCGGGCACCGCCGTGCCGACCGTCTGGAACTTGATGTCGTCGTCGCGGTGCGCCACCGAGATCCCGGACACCTCGGTCTGGCCGTAGATCTGCTTCAGGTTGACGCCGATGGCGTGGAAGAAGCGGAAGATGTCGGGCCCGAGGGCCGCGCCGCCCGTATAGGCGCGCCGGATTCGCCGCACGCCGAGCTTGTCGCGCAACCAGAAGAAGCAGACGGCGTTGGCGATCCAATTCTGCATCGCCAGCCACCTGGGTAAACCGCCCTCCGCCAGCCGTGTGTCGGCCGCTCGGTAACCGACGGCCAGCGCCCAGTTGTAGACCTTGCGCTTGAGCCAGGAGGAATCCTCGATCCGTACCTGGACATCGGACACCATGTTCTCCCAGATGCGGGGCGGCGAGAACATCATGTGCGGACCGATCTCGCGGATGTCGTGCTGCACCGTCTCCGGCTCTTCCGGGAAGTTCAGGGTGAAGCCGACCAGCATGCCGCAGGCCGCGCCGATCATCTGCTCGCCGATCCACGCCAGAGGCAGGAAGGAGACGAACTCGTCGTCGCTCTGCATCGGGTCGATGCTCTGGAAGCTGTGCGCCATGGTCA
This sequence comes from Thermoanaerobaculia bacterium, assembly GCA_965116955.1. Taxonomy (GTDB): domain Bacteria; phylum Acidobacteriota; class Thermoanaerobaculia; order Multivoradales; family Multivoraceae; genus Multivorans. Next base: position 727,316 of record OZ220742.1, read on the forward strand.
GCAGGTTGCGGTGCGAGAGCATCGCCAGCTTCGGCTTGCCGGTGGTCCCGGAGGTGGTCGAGAGCAGGGCCACGTCATCGGCCGTCGTGGCGTCGACCCAGCGATCGAAGTCCTCCGCCGTGCTGCTCGTGGCCGACTGCCCGATCTTCTCCACCTCGGAGAAGTCGAGCAGGAAGTCGTGCGGGTAGGCACCGAGTCCGCGGGGGTCGTAGTAGATGACGTTCGTAATTCCCCGGCCGTCCCCTTCCCCGCCGCCGCTCAACTCGTCCCAGACCTCGAGCAGCTTGTCGACCTGCTCCTGGTCCTCGGCAATGACGAAGCGGGCGCCCGCGAACTCGACCAGGTACTGCACTTCGCTCGCCACCGAGTCCTGGTAGACGCCCAGGGAGCGGGCGCCGACCGCCTGGGACGCGAGCTGGGCAATCAGCCACTCGGGCCGGTTGTCCCCCAGCACCGCCACGATGTCGTCCCGCTGGAGTCCAAGTTCGACCAGGCCGCGGGCAAAGTTCCTGACCCGCTCGGCGTACTGCGCCCAGGTGAAGCTCTGCCAGATCCCGAACTCCTTCTCCCTGAGCGCCGCTTCGCCGCCGCGCTCGCGGGCATTCCGGAGCAGCAGCTTGGGCATCGTGTCCGCGTCTGGCGGCAGGTCCAGCAGCCCGCTCATTCGGCGTCTCCCAGATACGCCTGAATCACGGCGGGATCGGCGCGCACCTCGTCCGGCGTGCCGCAGGCGATCGATCTGCCGAAGTCGAGCACCGCCACCCGGTCCGAGAGGTCCATGACGACCCCCATGTCGTGCTCGATCAGGACGGTCGTCACGCCCCACTCCTCGTTCACGTCGAGAACGAACCGGGCCATGTCCTCCTTCTCCTCGACGTTCATCCCCGCCATCGGTTCGTCGAGCAGCAGGAGCTTCGGATCGAGCGCCAGCGCGCGGGCGAGTTCCACCCTCTTCTGCAAGCCGTAGGCGAGGGTGCCGACCGCCTGATGGCGCAGGTTCTCGATCTCCAGGAAGTCGATCACGTCCTCCACCGCAGCCCGATGCCGGATCTCCTCTCGGCGCTGCGGACCCCAGTAGACGCCACAACTCAGCACGTTGCCCCGCATGTGGATGTGCCGGCCCAGCATCAGGTTCTCGAGCACCGTCATGCCGCGGAAGAGTTCGATGTTCTGGAACGACCGGGCGATGCCGACCTGGGCCACCTTGTGGGGCGCGCGGCCGACGAGCGAAACCGGCGCCGCCTCCGGCGTCGGCGTGTAGGTGATCGAGCCCTGCTGCGGCCGGTAGAGACCGCTGATCGAGTTGAGCAGGGACGTCTTGCCGGCGCCGTTCGGACCGATGATGGCGAACACCTCGCCGTGGCGCACGTCCAGGGCGACATCGTCCAGGGCGTGTACGCCGCCGAACGAGAGCGTGACACCGTTGACCTCGAGACAGGTCGAGGCCAGGGGCTCCTTGAGTTGGGCTTGGGCCACGGCTGCGCGATTGTATGCGCCACACCGTTTCGCCATCTGCAAAGATCGCCGCGCCGTAAGTAGTCGACCGACCAGCCCATCGGAGGATCCTCCATGCCGGCCCGACCCGTCCTGGTTTCAGCACCACCCGAGCTCGACCTCGCGCGACCCGAGGAGGTCGGCCTGAACGCCGAGCAGTTGGCTCGCATCGACGATCATCTGCGGCGCCGCTACCTGGAACCGGAGAAGATCGCCGGTTGCCTGACGCTGGTCGCCCGGGGCGGCAGACCGGCTTACCTCTCGGCCCAGGGCCTGATGGACCGCGAGCGCGGCCGCCCCATGCGCCCCGACACCATCTTCCGCATCTACTCGATGACCAAGCCGATCACCTCGGTCGCCCTGCTGCAGCTCTACGAACAGGGGCACTTCCAGCTCGACGACCCGGTGCAGAAGTTCATCCCCGAGTGGCGCGATCTCAGGGTCTTCGAGAGCGGGAACCACCCGAACTTCCTCACCCGGCCGGTCGATCGCCCGATGACGATCCGCGATCTGTTCACGCACCAGTCGGGGCTGACCTACGGCTTCATGGAGCGGACGAACGTCGATGCCGCGTACCGCGAACTCGGCGTCGGCGGACCCCCGGACGGCGGCAGCCTGCGGCAGATGATCGAGCAGCTCGCGGAGCTGCCGCTCGAGTTCTCGCCCGGCGACGCCTGGAACTACTCCGTTGCCACCGACGTGCTCGCCTACCTGGTCGAGGTCTTCTCCGGCCAGCCATTCGACGAGTACCTGCAGGAGCACATCACCGGGCCCCTGGGCATGGTCGACACCGGCTTCACGGTGCCCGCCGCCGAGGTCGACCGCTTCGCCGCCAACTACCGGCGCGACCGGAACAAGAAGCTGGTCCTGCTCGACGATCCCCTGACCAGCCACTACACCGGCGACATCAGCTTCTTCTCGGGTGGCGGCGGACTCGTATCGACGATGCACGACTACTACCGCTTCTGCCAGATGATGCTGGGCGGCGGCACGCTGGACGACACGCGCATCCTCGGCCGCAAGACGGTGGAACTCATGACGATGAACCACCTCCCGAGCGGCAGCGACCTGACCGACCTGGCGGTCGGCTCCTTCAGCGAGACGACGTACGAGGGGGTGGGCTTCGGTCTCGGCGTCTCGGTCACCCTCGACCTCGCGGTCGCCCAGGCGATCGGCTCGGTCGGCGAGTACGGCTGGGGCGGCGCGGCGAGCACGGCCTTCTGGATCGACCCGAAGGAGGACCTGATCGTCATCTTCATGGTCCAGTTCTGGATGTCGGGCACCTTCAACTTCCGGGGTCAACTCAAGTCGATCGTCTATCCGGCGCTGACCTGAGCGCCGGCTGCACCGTGACCGACCCGCGTTCGATCTGCGAAGGCCGCGCGGCGCAGCGCGACGGGGAACTGCAGCGAGCGCGGCGACTCGAGCGGACGGTCTCCTGGTCGCGGCTGGCCGCCGTACTGCTCCTGGCGGTCCTGGCCTGGCTGTCGATTCAGGAGAAGCTGCTTCCCCTGCCCGTGGCCGCCCTGCCTGGGTTGCTCTTCCTGGCGCTGATCGTCGTTCACGAGCGGATCGTGCGGCGCGTGACGCGGCTGGAACGGAGCCGGAGCTTCTACCGCCAGGCGCTCGCCCGGCTGGACGGCGACTGGCGACAGGGCGGCCACGGTGGTTCACGCCAGGCCGCCGAGCACGCGGGGCACGTCTACGCGGGAGACCTCGACGTGTTCGGCTCCGACTCCCTGTTCCAGATGCTGAGCCGCTCACGCACCCGCGGCGGCGACGAACTCCTGGCAGCCTGGCTGCTTGCGCCGGCGTCGCCGGACGTGGTGCGAAGGCGGCAGGACGCCGTGAAGGAGCTGGCGCCCCGGATCGGCTTCCGCGAGCGCCTCGCCGTTCGAGGAGTCGCCGCGCGCAGCGAACTCGATCAGGCGACGCTGGCGGCCTGGGCCAGGCCGGACCCTCCCAGCGCCCTGCCAGGCGGCAGCCGGGGCAGCGTGCTGGTGAGGACGTTGCTGACGCTGGCCGCCGCCGTCAATGTGCTCACCCTGGCGGGTTGGCTGCTGTGGAACTGGGGACCGTCGCCCTTCCTGGCCGCGGCGGTACTGGAGATCCTCTGGAGTCTCACCGTCCGGCGGCGCCTGAAGGCCGCCGTCGCCGGCGTCGCCCGCGCCAGCAGGGACCTGAACCTGCTCGCCGTCCTGCTCGACCTCGTCGAGCGCGAGCGTTTCGAGAGTCCTCTCCTGGTCGAGCTTGCGGCCGAGCTCAGGGACGAGGACGGAACGACAGCCTCCACCAGCGCCGGCCGGCTGCGGCGCCTCGTCGACCTGCTCGATTCGATGCGCAACGCGCTCTTCGTCCCCTTCGGACTGCTGCTGCTGTGGACGCCCCAGGTCGCCTGGGCGATCGACTCATGGCGTCGCCGGTACGGCGACAGGGTAGGCCCGTGGCTGCGCGCGGTCGCTGAAGTCGAAGCCCTGGCCAGTCTCGCGTCCCACGCGTTCGAACACCCCGAGGACATCTTCCCGACGGTCGTCGCGCCGGGCAAGGACGGCCGTGCCGTGCTCGTGGGAAACGCCCTGGGACATCCCCTGCTGCCTGAGCCGTCGTGCGTGCGGAACGACGTCGTCCTGGCGACCGATTCCTCGGATGCCGAGGCGGGGCAGACGCCTCAGGCGTTCATCGTCAGCGGCTCGAACATGTCCGGCAAGAGCACCCTGCTCAGGACCGTCGGCACGAACGTGGCGCTGGCGCTGGCCGGCGGGCCGGTGCGGGCGCGATCCCTGCGGCTGACGCCGCTCGCCATCGGCTCCTCGATCCAGCTCCACGACTCCCTCGCCGAGGGCCAGTCCAGGTTCTATGCCGAGATCACCAAGCTCAAGTCCGTGCTCGACCTGACCGCCGAGCCCATGCCCGTGCTGTTCCTCCTCGACGAGATCCTCCACGGCACGAACTCCCACGACCGGAGAGCGGGCGCCGAAGCCCTGATTCGCGGTCTGCTCGACCGCGGCGCGATCGGGCTGGTGACCACCCACGACCTGGCCCTGGCCAGCATCGCCGAGGACACGACCTCGTCCCGGCTCCGCAACGTCCACTTCCAGGACCGGCTGGAGGACGGCGGGATCCACTTCGACTACCGCCTTCGCGAGGGCACCGTCACCCGCAGCAACGCCCTCGATCTGATGCGCCAGGTCGGGCTGGACGTGTAGGATTGACGGGCGTCGTTGCCGTTTACCGGAGCGCCCCGGGCGCGCGGGTGTCGAGGGAAGCGGCCGGGCAGAGAACGGGTCCGCGATGTTCCGTGTTTACCGGAGCCTCGACTCCATGCTCCTTCGTGTAGAATCGACCGTCTAGTGACCGCGACAGTTGTTCCCTTCCACTCGTCGCCTGAGCCGGCGTTTGTCCCGGAGAGCGTTCCCGCGCCCGAGCCGGAGACGTGCGTGGTGGACGCGGCCGAGGACTTCGAGACGCTGAGGGATCGCGCTCGGAAGTTGGGGAACAGCGGCTCCTACCGGCAGGCCGCTGACCTCTACGGCCGAGCCGTGAAGATCGCCAGTGCCACCGGAGATACCGACGGAGCCGACGAGGCCCTTTGCGGATGGGGCGCTGCCGAGACGGAACTCGGCAACGGTGCCGAAGTCATGCCGGAACTTCGGCGGGTTCTTCTCGCCAGCAGCAACGACGACAACCGTTGGCTGGCCTCCTACACGCTGGCCCGCGTCCATGAGTTGGAGGGACATACGAAGAAGGCGCTGTTCTATGCACGACTGTCCCACCATCACTCTGCGCATGCACAGCGCCAAGGGCTGACGGGGCTTTCCCACAATCTCCTGGGTAACCTCCTCGTGGCCGAAGGTCGGGAAGCTGAAGCAGCCGCCGAGTACCGGACCGCCCTCCGGCAATCGGAAAACTCGCCTCCTATGTGGCTGGCGGGCGCCGAGACGAATCTGGGCTATTGTCTACTAGTCGGTGCGACCCGCGCGAGAGGTCTAGGCAGAGCCCGGATGCGAGAGGGCCTTCGGCTGATCTATCGGAGTATCCGCACGTTCCGTCGCGAAGGCGCGGTCCAGTACAGCATGCTCCCGCATCTTGACCTGTGCTTCGCTCACCTTGAACTGAAACGGCCAGCATGCGCCAGACGGCACGGTCTGCGCGCCCTCAAGCTGGCCAAACAGTACGGTGATTCGGCGACGATCAAGAACTCGCTCTACCTGCTCGGCCATGTAGCGCTGCTCGAAGGGGAGACAGAAGCGGCGCGGAAGTGCTTTGGCGAACTCGGCCAGCGCTTCTATCCCGATCAAGCCGGCCTTACCGACGTGTTGATGTCGGTCGATCTGCGCCAAGTCGTGAATCTGAGGGTGTGATGAAGGCCATGCTCTCCAAGCTCCTGAATGAGGCCCGACCGGGCTACAAAGCGATTGTCGCGACGCTGGCGCTCCTGCTGAGTGGCAGTGCCGTTCACGCCGCTGGCAGCGCCCCGCTACTAGGGAAGGGGGGCGACGTCTACCACATCGCTGTCGGAACCTATGGCGACCTGTTCCCTGGCGGCAGCGAAACGTCGGTCGACGCAGAGGTGTTGCGGCTGCAAGCTCGGCGCGGATCGGGCACGGTCGAAAGCCACCTCGTTCCCGGCAGCGAATCAAATGACAGTGATCGTACGCCGTCCCTGTTCTTCGATGCCTCCACCGAGAAGCTGTATGTGGTCTGGTCGAGCAGCAATACCTCGACACTGACCCGGATCAATCTGGCGTCCTTCGACGGTAGTGAGTGGTCCGAGACGATTGAGGTTTCCGGGAACATCTACAGCGAGAAGTCGGCCCCGCGCCTCGCCGTCACCCATGATCGCTTTGAACTGGCGGGAGGAAGCGACGGCGGGCCGAGCACCCGGACTGTCCTTCATGTGGTCTGGTCGGAGAGCACGACGGACGGCGAGAGGGCCATGTACGCACCTGTCGTGCTAATCGATGGGGAACTCGCCTCGACGTGGCGTCGTGTGCATCGCCTGAACGATTACGTTTCGGACGCGCTGGCGGCCGACCCGTTCAGTGCCGAAGTGCCAGAGGCCCTGCGGAGCGCGCCGACCATCGATGCCGGTGCGGAGTCCAACGCGGTCATCGTCGGCTTCGCCGACAGCGACACCGGGGCGCTCGTCCAGTTGGAGCTCTCCACTCCCGCAACCGAACTCGCCGAACTCGCCGACAGCCTGTCCGACCACCTTGACGGATCGAATCTCTGCGCACGCATCGATAGCGGAGGCTCTGACGCGCTCACGAGCATCGCTGAGGCGGCGAGAGTTCACATCGTCGTCTTCGGGCGCCGGATCCGCAGCCGCGTCCTCAGTCCGCTGGCCCAGGATGTCAAGGACGTACTAACCACTCGCGCTGCCGACCTTTGCGCTGAGGGCGGACTAACGAGCGTCTCCAGTGCGGCGCGAGTTCACATTGTTGTCTTCGGGGCCCGGGCCCAAGCTGGTGAACTCCTGGAGCGAGCCGAGGCTGGGGAAACCCATGTCCTCCTTGCCGCCGCGCAGGAACTCGGCGATGGCTACGTGCAGCACCTAGCCCGCCTGCAGGTCAGGTCGGAGCGGATCGCACCCACGATCGGCGAGGGAGAGCCGACGATCCTGGTTTCGCCCAACGGCACCGGTGCGATCGTCGTCTGGGAGAACGCGAACACGCTGACCTACGTCGAGACGGGGACCGACGAGGCCTGGAGCAGTTCCCACACGCTCCAGATCGGCACTAGCCTCTCGCGTTCCGAGGCCTACTCGATGCTTCGCGATCGCGCCCGCTCGCTCGAGTAGGCGAGCCGGCTCACGACGTCGCACGTCCTGACGGCGCCCCGGCTCGCGCCGCGGTGACGCGTCGAAGCGGTGCCGGCCTGACGGCCGGCGCGTCTTCCGGCCGCCTTCGGCGCACGTTCACCGGGGGTCAGAAGACCCCCGGCTACGGACCCGCGCACCGACAGACGGGCCCGTTCCCCTGCGCGGCGCCGCAGTCTGCAGGGGCCAAACTGGCCAGCGACGACTTCAAGCCTGCCGGAGCCAGGGAAGGGGCGCCCAGCGGGCTGGAGGCAAGCGTCTCCCGAGATCGTCACCTTCACCGACGACCCACCGCAGCGCAGCCGACCGAAGCGAGCGCCGAACCCCCATGCACCAAGAAAGCGCGAGCGGCCGCTGGGAGCCCCTTCCCTGGCTCCGGCAGGCGGGTGCTTCGCCGGGCACTTCGCTGCCACGCGCCGGCGCGCAACGCGGCCGCGCAGCTACGGCCCCGCGCGCAGGGCGCGGTCGGACCCACCGCGGAGTGCGTGGCGGAAGGCGTCCCGGCGTTCAAAGAACGCCGGAAGCAAGGCGTCGGCGAGCGGCGGTACGGGTTCGCTCACCAGGGTCGCCGGGTTGATCCAGCGTCCGTTGCTCTGCACTCGATAGTCCAGATGCGGTCCGGTCGAGAGACCGCTGGAGCCGACGTACCCGATGACCTGGCCCTGGTTCACGCGCGCTCCCGCGCGAACGCCCTGCGCGTAGCCCGAAAGATGCAGATAGGCCGTCAGGTAGCCATTGGCGTGGCGCAACCGGACCGTCCGCCCGCCCCCTCCGCGTACGCCCGCCGAGACGACCGTGCCGTCCGCGGTCGCCCGCACCGGGGTTCCGACCGGCGCGCCGTAGTCCACGCCGTAGTGGGGCAGGCGACGCTTCAGGATCGGATGGAACCGGCTCAGCGAGAACCGGGACGTGACTCTCGAGTACGGCAGAGGCGAACGAAGGAACTGCCGCTGCAGCGGCTGACCGTCGGCGTCGTAGTAGCGGTTCGAACCACGGTCTTCCGGCGCCCCGTCCGGGAAACGGTAGGCCTCGAGCCAACGGTCCCGGTTCCGGTAGCGGAGCGCGTGGATCCGGTCCACGCCCTGGAGCTGGCCGTCCAGCAGGAGCTCGTCGAACAGGATCTCGAAGCGGTCGCCGACCCGCAGGTCCCGGTTGAAGTCGAGGTCCCACTGCAGCACCCTCGCCATGCTCTCAGCCAGATTCGCAGGCCCGCCGGCCCGGCGAATCGAGCTCTCCAGAGCCCCGTGCAGGTCGCCGCGGACCAGGCGCCGGACGTGGCTACGTCGATAGGGACGGTAGCGACTCGTCCAGACGCCGTGGTTCCGGTCGGCCAGGACGACGCCCTGGCCCCGACGCGGCAGTCGAATGCCGACGAGTCCGTCGTCGCGGTGGACCATCGAGTAGAAGGAGTCGCGGGCGCGCAGCTTGCGGGGGTCCAGCACCTCGCTGACCGCCGTGCTTGCCTGATGGAGTTCCGCCTCCGGAACGCCGGCTCGTCGCAGGACCCCGTCGAGGGTGTCGCCTCTCCGAATCTCATGCTCCAGCGGAAAGGGCACCCGATCCAGTGCCTCCGGGTCCAGCGCCAGGGCCGGATCGTCCTCGACCGCGCTCACTGACGCCGCGGCGCCCACCTCGATGAGCGAAGGCGCGGGACGGACGGCAAGCCAGCCGAGGAACATCGCGACAGCGACACCCAGGAGACCTGCGGCCCAACGCGCAAGTTGTTCAGTACGCACGAGTTAGCAACCGGCCGGGCGAACCCGGAAAGTTCTATTCTGCCACGTCAGGCCGCGTCCTGCTGCCTCGACCTCATCTTCCTGGGCGCACGGGAGCGGATGTAGCCGTGCTCGCGGGCGTACTGCAGGAGAACGGCCTCCAGCTTGCGCCTGCCCCGGTAGAGCCGGCTCATCACGGTGCCCAGGGGAATCTCGAGCTGATCCGCGATCTCCCGGTAGGACAGTCCCTGGAGGTCGGCCAGTTCGACCGCCGTCCGGTAGTCCTCGGGCAGCGCCTCGAGCGCCTTCTGAACATCCTGATCGAGCGCATCCACCATCAGCTCCTCTTCCGGCGTCGCGCCGCGCGCGGTCAGCGGCGACTCGAGGAGCTTCGACTCGAAGGAGTCCTCGATCTCGTCGAAGGAGTTCTTGAGCGGCTGGCGCTGGCGCTTCCGGTAGCGGTTGATGAAGGTGTTCTTGAGGATCTTGAACAACCAGGCCTTGAAGTTCGTCCCTTCCTGGAACTTGTCGTAGTACTTGTACGCCCGCAGGTACGTCTCCTGCAGGAGATCCTCGGCGTCCTGACGGTTGCGGGACATCCGATAGGCCGTGCTGTAGAGACTGTCCATGAAGGGCAGCACCTCGGCCTCGAAGTTCCAGCCGCCGCTGTGATCGGCTATGGCGCTCATGTGGTTTGCCTCCCCCGTCGCGGCAATGGGCCGCGACGCCTTGTGTGGAAGGGGTCAGCACATTCGGTGCCAAGTCCCACCGTCGCGCCGGCTGAACCGTCATCTCCCTGTCAATGCGCCGTTTCCGGCCCGACACCACCAGCGTGGGCCGGGTGCCGGCGCCTGCGCAAAGGCTCCGCAAAACGCCAATATGGCCGGTGCACGCCACAAGGGACGTACAAGCCGGCCAGATGGCCTCCCTCGGACTGGGCCGCCAATCGGAGCCGCTTCGCGGCGCGGGCTCTTCCCCGGGTCAGAAGACCCGGGGTCACACGCCTTCGGCGGCAGCGGGTCAGAAGACCAGTGCGCCCAGTTCTCCCTGCGCCGACAGCGCAGCCTGGCGGCTGCGGGTACTCCTAGACGAAACCGGCGCCGCGGAGCGCAATGACCAGGGCGTAGATGACGACGGACTCCATGAACGCCAGACCGATCAGCAGCATGATCTGGATACGGCCGCCGGCGCCCGGATTCCGGGCCAATCCCGCACAGGCCTCGCCGGTCGCGCGGCCCTGACCGATCGCGCCGCCGGCCGCGGCGATACCGATGCCCACGGCGGCACCCAGCAGGCCGAGATTGGCGCCGCCGCCGTCGCCTTCTGCACCGTCCTGAGCCAAGGCCGGAGCGGCAAACAGGGTGAGCAGCAGGGCCACGAGAAGGACGAGCTTTGACTTCTTCATTTCCTGAGAGTCCCTTTCAGTGTGCCGACGCTTCTGCCTCGGCGATGTAAACGGTGGTCAACATGATGAAGATGAAGGTCTGCAGCGTCGCGGCCAGGAGGCCGAGCGCCATGATCGGCAACGGCAGCGCAAGGGGAACCAGACTGAAGATGGCGGCCGCGGCGAGGTGTTCGCCGAAGACGTTCCCGAACAGCCGCATGCCGAGCGAGAGCACGCGAGCTGCGTGACTGATGATCTCGAGCGGGATGAACAGCGGGGCAAGCCAGAGGACCGGGCCAACGAAGTGCGCGAAGTAACGCAGGCCGTTCCGGCGCAGGCCGAACAGGTGGTACAGCACCCATGCCGTGATGGATAGGGCGAACGTGACGTTGACGTTCTGGGTCGGAGGCAGCAGGAAGAAGATGGACCCCGACAGGTTGCTGATGAAGATGAAGAAGGCGAACGAGGCGATCAGGGGCAGATGTCGCGAGCCGCCCTCGCCGATCGTCTCCTCGAGGAGGTTTCGCATCCAGTTGAGGACAATCTCGACGATCTGCTGCACCTTGCCGGGATCGTCCCGATTCAGCCCGTTCGACACGACGACCCCCAGCGTCGTCACGACACCGAAGACGAACAGCGCCATGACAACGTGATCCGGCACTTCGTGGGGCAGGCTCTCCTCGGCTCCCGCCAGACCCACGCCGGCTCTCCAGACCGCGTTCACGGGCTCGTAGAGGATGGAGGTTTCGCCGGCAGCCATGACAGTTGGGGGACTTCGGACGTGGAGGGATGGTGACCGTCGCTCGAACGGAGGAGTCGGGCGTGTGGTCAGCTACGCGGAGTCGGTCGGCGTACGGGTCGAAACCGGACTGATCCTCAGGCTAGCGAGGCGAACCGACACGATGTGCCAGTTCCGAGGCCACCAGTGCCAGAGGCACGACCGAGAATCCCAGGATTAGCGCGATGAACTCCCTTGACCCCACAAGCAGGGCCGCGACGATGAAAGCGCTCAACAACGAATAGCGGAGAACGGTGAACAGAGTGTTCCTGGCGCCAGCACGCCCGTCGACGTTCGGCTCCAACGCGCGGACCTGCATCTCGAGGCCGCGGAAGCTGAAACTACTGACGAGCCCTGCGGCTGTCAAGGCAATCGCGGCGCCCGGGCTCCAGGCCAGCGCCGCCGCACCTCCCAGGGCCGTCAGCAGCAGCGACCAGCGAAGAACCCGCTTGGACATCGCGGCCAACCGGTCGTACTGGCCGGCGGGGCCCCGGAAGCCGAGCAGACGCGCTACTTCACGAGCCGCCGAAGCCATCTTCCTCTTCGTCCGCGCTCACGCGCCGGATCGTCTGGTACGCGTTGTAGAAGCCCGCTGCAACGCCGAACAGAAAGCCGATCATCGCCCCGGTCTTCGGCGCGTCGAACCACTCTCCGACCGTCTGGCCGGCCAGAAAGCCAAGGACGGAGGCCACCGGGAATACGAGGCCGATGACCGCCACGTCGAGAAGACGGATTGGCAGGCGCATTCAGCGTCCATCCTACGGCACGGCAAGGACGCCCTCTCCTGGCGGCGCTACGCCCTCGAGTCCCAGAGCACGTCCGGCTCGCCGCTAACCAGATTCTCGTAGCGAGCCATGACGAAGAGCGCGTCGGATAGCCGGTTGACGTAGGTCAGGGCCGGCGCGCCGACCGGCTCGGCGGCCGCGAGCGTCACCAGCCGCCGCTCTGCCCGGCGGCAGATGGTCCTGGCCAGGTGCAACGCGGCAGCCGCGGCGGAGCCGCCGGGCAGTACAAAGTTCGCGAGCGGCTCGAGTTCTTCCTGCAGGCGGTCGATCGTCTTCTCCAGGGCCTCGATGTGGCGCTGCTCGATGCGCGGCACAGCAGGAGCCTCGTCGTCCGGCGGAACGCACAGATCCGAACCGAGGTGGAACAGTTCCTGCTGCACCCGACGGAGACTGTCGGCGACCGGCGCCGAGGTTCCGGCGGCGACCGCGACACCCAGCGCCGAGTTCAGTTCGTCGACCGCGCCGTAGGCTTCGACGCGGGCATCGTCCTTGCGAACCCGGACGCGAACGCCCAGGCCGGTCGTTCCATCATCGCCGGTCCGCGTGTAGACACGCGTTATCCGGGGCAACGGACCCTAGATGTCGTCTCTGATCGCACCTTCGACCGGGCTGCTCGCACCCTCGGTGTAGATGCCGCCCGTCAACTCGAACGACTCGACGGCCCGCTCACGAAGACGCTCGAGCGCCTCGTCGAAGTTCTCAGGCGCCATCTCCTCATCGCAGAAGGAACAGCAGCTTTCCCAGGTGTAGCCCAGGCCGTCGACCTGCTTCCGGCCGCCGGGCGTCACCTCGTCGGTGATCGGGCACCAGATCGTGCTCATCGCGAGCATGAAGTTCTCTACGTAGCGCTCCTCGGCAGCCTGGGCGGCAAACGTGTCGGGATCACCCGCGAAGGTCGCGGCAACGCCGGGCTCGCTGCCCCGGTACGCGACACCGCCATGAGTCCAGGTTTCGCCTTCGGCCGCCGACGGCACGAACTTGACCGGACAGAGGTCTGTCGACTTGAGAGCCTCCGGGATCTTCACCTTTGCCAGGTCGACTGCGTCGGGCGGCAACTGCGCGGCAATGGGCGCCACGCAAAGGGCCATCGCCAGGACCAGGATGAAACGGGACGCTGAACGACCGGAAACGAGCTTCTTCGACATGGGCGGGGATCCCTCCGCGATGCTGGGAATCGACAACGAAGTACGGCGCCGACGGTCGGCGCCTGTCCAGTAAACAGGGCTCGCGAGTATAGCAACCGGCCGCCGACTGCGCTCGCCTCCGCTCCCGGTTTCGTCGCCGTCCTGACTGGTACGCTCCGGGACCGTGAGCCGATCCGCGGCAGCATGGCCTTCGCGCCGGGCCGGTCCTGCTGCGGTGGCGATGCTGCTCGGCCTCTCCGGCCTGGCGGGCTCCGTCACGGCAGCCGACCGGCTGAGCAAACGCCACGCAGAATTCCTCGCCGAGGTCTCCGTCATCATGATGGCTGAGGAACGCGATCTCTTCCTCCGTCTCACGCGGGACTACCAGCGGGAGGCGTTCATTCGGAAGTTCTGGCAGGTCCGCGACCCCGTGCCCAAGACCGGGCGCAACGAAATGCGCGAGCGCTGGGAGGAGCGGGCAGCCTATGCACGCAGCAACTATGGGGGACTGACCGACGCGCGCTCCCAGGTTCTCCTGATTCACGGCGAGCCGAGTCGCATCATCCAGGTGCGATGCACCACGACGCGCATACCGGCCGAGGTCTGGACGTACCAGGGAAGCGACCGGGTCCGGTTCAACTTCCTGCTGCTCTTCGTTCGCCCGAGAGGCCTAGGGGAAGCGCGGGTCTGGGCACCGGGCCGGGGTGACATCCGGGGAGTGGTCGAAGGGGCGAAGGCATGCATCAACGGCCATCTGCTGGAGGACGTCATCGACCAGATGCGCAGCCTGGGATCCGAGTACGGCAGCCAACTGGCGCGCGTACTCGCGAAGCCCAGACCCCGCAACGAGGAGTGGGTGGCCGCCTTCGCGGCGGCCAGCACCGACCTTCCGCCCGGCGCGGACCTCTTTGCGGCCGACATCGACTACGACTTCCTCGGCCGTTTTCAGAGCCGTACCGTGGTCGAGGGACGGGTCCGTGTCGATCCGGCGGCCATCGCCGTCGGCGAGTTCGCCGGCTACAGGTCGCGTGACTTCGTCCTTGTTGGCGAGGTCATCAGGGAGCGGGAGCTGTTCGAGTCGTTCCGCTACAAGTTCGGCTTCCCCGCCACCGAAGGTGAACGAGGCGCGACACGAGGTCCCCTGCTCCTGCCCTTTCAGCGCTACCTGCGGCCGGGCGAGTACCGGCTGGTCCTGCGGATCGAGGACATCAACGGGGGGCGGTTCTTCCGCGGCGAGCAGGACGTCAGCGTGCCCAGGCTCTCCGACCTGGCGCCGCTGCCCGGGAACGCGCCTGAGGGCGAGCGGTTGCTGGCCGAGGCCGCACGAAGCGTGGGTTCCGAGGCCGTCGACATCCGACTGCTGAAACCCGCGGGCGAGATCCTCTCCGGCCTCGTTCGCTTCGACGCCGTTGTCGAGGGCGAAGGAGTGTCGGCCGTCTCGTTTCTGCTCGACGAGACAGCGGTGCTCCAAAAAGCGCATCCGCCCTACAGTGTCGAGCTCGACCTCGGCGACTTCCCACGGCCCCGAACCCTGCGGGTCGAAGGCCTCGCCGAGAACGGAGAGGTACTGGCCTGGGACGAGCTTGCGATGAACGCCGGCGACCACAACTTCACCGTCCGGCTGATCGAGCCTCAGCGCGGCGCGAGCTACGTCTCGAGCCTTCGCGCGCGGGCCGAGGTCGAGGTGCCGGAAGAAACGACGCTGGATCGGCTCGAGTTCTACCTGAACGAGAAGTTGTCCTCGACGCTCTACCAGGAGCCGTTCGTCCAGCCGATTCAGCTTCCCCTGTCCGGCGGCGTGTCGTATGTGCGTGCCGTCGCGCATCTTCGCGATGGCAACACGGCGGAGGATCTCGTCTTCATCAACTCACCCGGGGACATCGAGCGCATCGAGGTGCAGTTCGTCGAGCTGTTCGTCTCCGCCACGGACCGTCGCGGCCGGCCCCTGGAGGACCTGGAGCTTGACGACTTCAAGGTCGTCGAGGACGGCCAGGAGCAGCGCGTGAGCCGCTTCGAGCGAGTCGTCGACCTCCCCATCCACGTGGGCGTCCTGATCGACAACTCCGCGTCCATGCGTTCCTCACTCGACATCACTCGCCGCGCGGCGCTGAGGTTCTTCGAGCAGGCCGTGACGCCCCGAGACCGGGCCGCGGTCATCACCTTCAACCGGTTTCCCCGACTGGCCGTCCGCTTGACCAACGACCTGCGAGAGTTGGGTAGCGGACTCGCCGGTCTGACCGCCGAAGGGCAGACCGCCCTCTACGACAGCCTGATCTTCAGCCTCTATCACCTTGCAGGCGTCAGCGGGCAGCGTGCGATCCTGCTGCTCTCAGACGGCAAAGATGAAGTCTCCCGCTTCTCCTTCGAAGAGACCCTCGAGTACGCCCGCCGAGCCGGCGTCACCGTCTACGCGATCGGCCTCGGAATCGACGAGGCCGGTGCGAGGCGAAGGCTGGACCGGCTCAGTGCACAGACCGGTGGACAGAGCTACTTCGTTCGCGACCCGGAGCTCCTGGACGAGATCTACGCCAACGTCCAGCGCGAGCTTCGCTCCCAGTACATGCTCGCCTACCAGTCCATGAACACCCGAACCGACGACGGGTTCCGTCGAATCGACGTCGAGGTCCGCAGACCCGGTACCGAGGTCAAGACCATGAGCGGCTACTACCCGTAGCGACCGGCTGCCGCCACGCAAGAAAAAGGCCCCCGGCGGGACGAACCCACCGAGGGCCTAAGAAGATCCCGGCGACGACCTACTCTCCCACACCGTCGCCAGTGCAGTACCATCGGCGCTGCGGGGCTTAACTGCCGTGTTCGGAATGGGAACGGGTGTTTCCCCCGCGCTACAGTCACCGGAAATCGCCGGACCGCGCGAACGCCACCTGCCGGTGACGCCGTCAACCGAATCGAATCCTCAAAGGGCTCTCTGCGGCCGTGGCTACACGCCCCGACCAAACCTAAGCGTCCAAGTCCCGAGTGCAGCAATCTCGAAAATGGTCAAGCCGAACGACCGATTAGTACGGGTTAGCTAAACGCCTCGCAGCGCTTACACGCCCCGCCTATCAACCTGGTAATCTGCCAGGGGTCTTCAGGGATACCTCATCTCGAGGCTGGCTTCCCGCTTAGATGCTTTCAGCGGTTATCCGAACCGAACATAGCTACCCAGCTGTGCCGCTGGCGCGACAACTGGTGCACCAGAGGTTCGTCCGTCCCGGTCCTCTCGTACTAGGGACAGCTCCTCTCAAGTATCCTACGCCCACATGAGATAGGGACCGAACTGTCTCGCGACGTTCTAAACCCAGCTCACGTACCACTTTAATCGGCGAACAGCCGAACCCTTGGGACCTGCTTCAGCCCCAGGATGTGATGAGCCGACATCGAGGTGCCAAACCGCCGCGTCGATATGAACTCTTGGCGGCGATAAGCCTGTTATCCCCGGAGTACCTTTTATCCGTTGAGCGATGGCCCTTCCATACGGAACCACCGGATCACTAAGTCCTACTTTCGTACCTGCTCGACTTGTAGGTCTCGCAGTCAAGCTCCCTTCTGCCTTTGCGCTCTGCGGCTGGTTTCCAATCAGCCTGAGGGAACCTTCGAGCGCCTCCGTTACTCTTTAGGAGGCGACCGCCCCAGTCAAACTACCCGCCTGACAGTGTCCCCGACCCGGTTAACGGGCCCAGGTTAGATCTCCAATACGCTAGGGGTGGTATTTCACCAGTGGCTCCACCGAGACTAGCGTCCCGGCTTCAAAGCCTCCCACCTATCCTACACATAACGCATCAGGGATCACTGCCAAGGTGCAGTAAAGGTTCACAGGGTCTTTCCGTCTTCATGCGGGTAACCGGCATCTTCACCGGTACTACAGATTCGCTGAGCCCCCTGTGGAGACAGTGCCCAGATCGTTACGCCATTCGTGCAGGTCGGAACTTACCCGACAAGGAATTTCGCTACCTTAGGACCGTTATAGTTACGGCCGCCGTTTACCGGGGCTTCAATTCAGAGCTTCGCGCACCCGAAGGTCCGCTAACACTTCCTCTTAACCTTCCGGCACCGGGCAGGCGTCAGACCCTATACGTCGTGTTCGACTTAGCAGAGTCCTGTGTTTTTAGTAAACAGTCGCCTGGGCCATTTCACTGCGACCGCCGGCAGCTCAGAGGGCAAGCCTCATCACCATCGACGGCACACCTTCTCCCGAAGTTACGGTGTCAATTTGCCGAGTTCCTTCACAGGGGATCACTCAAGCGCCTTGGGATTCTCTCCCCGTCTACGTGTGTCCGTTTGCGGTACGGTCGCCCCGCACTCTGCTTAGGGGTTTTTCCTGGCAGCATGGAATCAACGACTTTGCGGGCCGAGGCCCTCGGGATCACGTCTCAGCGTTATGGAGCCACGGATTTTCCTACGGCTCCCGCCTACACGCTTCAACCTACACTTCCAATCGTAGGCTCGTCTATCCTTCTGCGTCACCCCATCGTCATATCGAGAGCGGAACGGTACAGGAATGTTGACCTGTTTCCCATCGACTACGCTTTTCAGCCTCGCCTTAGGGGCCGACTAACCCTGAGCGGATTGGCCTTCCTCAGGAAACCT